>CAZJUY010000014.1:0-77527 GCA_964549315.1 uncultured Chitinophaga sp.
AAAAAAGGCCCGTGAGGGCCTTTTTGCAAGAGGTGATCCCGCTGGGATTCGAACCCAGGACCCCTACATTAAAAGTGTAATGCTCTACCAGCTGAGCTACGGAATCTAATCTACACTATTAAAATAGTTCCCAATTATTTATTTGGGAGCGCAAATATAGAAGCAATTTTTAATTTAACAAAGCCTTTCTGATTTTTTTATAAAATATTTTATATCCCCCTAGTTGTCAGCTGTTTTGTCGGACTTTTTTTTGAATTTGTACATTTAAATCAATAATTATATCGCAAATAAGTATTATTATTGTTTATAAAATAAATGACAACAATTTTAGACATAAAACCTTGCATTGGCCTATCTAATTTAATATTTGGCTCTACAATGAATCAAGCAAAAATTTGTTTTGGCGAGCCGGAAGATGTAGAAATTATGGATGACGCTGAAGATATGCAATCAACAGTATGGCATTACTGGGAAAAAGGATTTTCTCTTTTTTTTGAGGATAAAAGTAACCACGAATTTTGCTGCGTTGAAGTTGACAATAAATCGAGCCTAATGTTTGGAATAGAGATTTTCAATTTATCGGAAAAAGAAATTATTGTTTTATTAAAAGAAAAATCATACAAGGATATTGATACTGAAATGCATGATTGGGGAGAAAAGCGTATTAGCTTTGATGATGCTAACATTGATTTCTATTTTGATAAAAACAAGCTAGTATCCATCAATTTCGGAAAACCGCCTATTGCTTCTAAAATCTTAATTCTACCAAACTAATGGCAACACTCTTTTTAATCGGTTTTATGGGTTCTGGAAAATCTACTATTGGTAGGCAATTGGCAAATAAGTTAAATTATAGATTTATTGATTTAGATAAATTTATTGAAGATGAAAATAATCTTACAATTTCTGAATTATTTGAAACAAAAGGCGAAAACGAATTTAGAATAATGGAGAGAAATGCTTTACAATCACTAATTTCAAAAGAAAATACTATTGTTGCTTGTGGTGGTGGCACAGCTTGTTATTTTAATAATATAGAATTGATGAATAGCCATGGTATCAGCATATATATAAAGATGAGCCCAAAAATGCTTGCAGATAGATTGATTGATGCAAAACAAGCAAGGCCGTTAATAAAAGGAAAAAACAAGGATGAGCTCTTAAATTACATTGTTTCTGAACTAGAAAAAAGAGAAGATTTTTATCACAAAGCCCAATACACTATTAAAGGAAAAAGTATTGATATAAATGAATTAGCACTTTTTTTAAGCGATAAAATTTAGTTTTCGCTCATTTCCTTTTTCGATTTTTTTCTTTCAGCAGTCTTGCCTCCAATCCATGAAAACGGTATAAAAACTAGAAGTGAGCAAATAATAACCCATGTTGGGTGAGGCAAGGAAAATAAACTATAAGTCCCAAATCCTAACAATATTCCTCCTACGGTTACCGCATTATCTGTCTTTTTTTCTTTTGATAACAAACCTGCAATAAAACCACCTATAAATGAACCTATTGAATATGCGATAATCAACATTATAAAAATGAAAACAGGGGCGTTTTTTGTGTGTTGTTTTAATGCTTCTATATCTGTATAGTCAATATTATTGGGAGGTCTGAAAATCAAATGACCTATAAGTTCTATTAAGAATAATACAATAACACCACTAACTATTCCTACAAAAATTGATAAATATTTTCTAATCATGCTTTTTTGTTGAGAGGCTAATTTAATAAAAAAACGTCTCGTATTTTATTACGAGACGTTTTAAAACATAATTCAAAAATTATTTTATAACCACTTTTTGAGAGTATAATTTACCATCAATATTAGCTGTAACAAAATAAACACCAGCATCATAATTTGATGTATTGATGTTTAAAGTGTGAGTTCCAACTGATAAATTATTTGAAAACTCATTTACTTTTTGCCCTACAGAATTATATACAGAAATTACAGCATTTGATTTTGAGTTAACTGTAAAAACCATATTAAAATTATCATTAGCAGGGTTTGGGTAAATTTTAATGGTTGCATCATTTTTAGCAATCTCATTAATACCAACTACAGAATAACAAGGAGCAGTAGTAAAATCAGCAACAGGTGCTTTTGTATAAACCATATCTGCAATTTGTCCATTATTATTAACATCAGGATTTGAAGTTCCAATACCGTGCCCCGGTACAGCATCAATCTGTTGAACCAAATGTACATCACTATCTACTCTTTTTGCCACTGAAGGGAAAACACCCTCCATATAACCAATAGTTCCATTAGGATCAGTAACATCAATTGGCCCACACCATGTTTGTCCGTTATCTGATGTTCTCAATAAGTAAACATGTCTATAGCTGTTACCATCCCCAGGAGTTCCATTTTCAGCATCACCTTCAAATAAACTTGAGTAAGCAACATAAATCCTTCCCATTGCATCAATACCTGCACTTGGCATTGAAGACATTGATGTTTGATATCTTCCTTGAGCAGTTACATTTAAAGTCATATCACTATCTAAATCTAATGCTGTTGCAATTAAATAAGGAGCAGTAGCACCCATTGACTCATTCCAGTAATATAAACCATCAGTAAAAGGAAAATAAGATAATCCAGTACCATCACTAAATACTCTCATTCCACCATACCAAACATGAGCCATACCTTGATTGTCAAGTAAAACATGCAATGAAGCATCATTGGTTTCTACTGTATCGGCAACTGAATCCCCATCTACATCTGATGGAGTTGTAGTCCCATCAAACATTGGAATTGGAAATTGTTTTACAATTGTTTTTGTCCAAGTATCACCATTATCAACTGATTTGATTAATACTACATCAACATCAAAACCTCCAAGAACGATAGCAATTGTATCTCCCTTAGCATCAATAGAATATGAATCTCCTCCAAAACCTAAATAACTTGAAGCATCAATTTGAGGAATTACTGTTCTCAATTTATCCCAAGTAGCACCACCATCTAACGAACGAGAGTAAGAAACTGCTCCATCTTGACCCATAAATGGAGGATTACCAACACCAGTAGTTTGAGAAATAACGTGCAAAGAAATACCATTTGCACCACCTACTGCTAAACGAGGCCATACATCTGGATGACCCAAAGCAGCATCGGTCCATGCACCAGAACCAAAAGTTCCACGAGTAATATGATGAACATTTGAAGCTTCATGAGTAACTACTACTTCTGTACCAGTTGATGTCAAACCAATATTTGGCCAACCTACACGAACATTTTCTTGGCGTGCTGTTGGAGCAGTCCCCCAAGCAGTACCATTAAAATAATTATAACCAGTACCTCTATCAGCCCAAGCTGCATCATTAACCATTGACATAGTCCATGTAGCAGCAATTGTACCATCCGCTTTAACAATCATTCTGCGACAAACAGATGCATTCGATTGTAATTGGTAACCTGTTGTTCCAATAGTAGTTGTAGAAAATGCTCTATTTTGAGTACTTTCTGGGTAATGCTTTTGGCTTAATTTATTAACATAAGTTTCAAAGATTTCCGTTTCTGATGCTCCAACTAAATTAGCTTTGCTATATGGCAAAGCAATATTTGCTTTATTGGGATCAATTTTCGGTTTAGTAACAACTGATGTGTTTTGGGCAAGAGTAATTCCTCCCGTTACAACAGCTATACTCAATAGTAATTGTTTTTTCATAGCATTTATTTATTTAAGGTTAGATATTATTTTTAATAGTAACAAATATAGTTTATAATTCCAATTTACACAAAAAAAAATAGATTTTGGTAGAATTACTATTTCTGTGTATTTCCAAACGTGTTTTTGAACCCTATTTTTTTAAATAAAAAAGATAGAACGAGTGCAAGAAAAACAAAACAGCCAAATGAAAAGCTAAGCCAAATATTACCTCCTCCAAACAAAAATTTTGTACAAAATAAAGCAGAAATTGAAATCACAAACAAAACAATTAGATACTTTACTTCAAACAAATCGAAAACATTACATTTATAAAATTTACAAATAAAAATAACGTAAAAAGCAGCTTGAATGTAAGTAGCAAAAACAACGGATGCTATCAAGCCTGATAAGCTGAAAATAGGATACAAAAAAATCATCATTGAAATAGCAACTACAAAATCTAAAATTGAACCTAATAGAATAATTTTTCCCATTTTTTTTAATTGCAGCAATACTGTATAACTTGCTATTCTCAATGGTAACAATATCGAACTGATAGCAAACAATTGAATAGATTCCGTATAAGCACTACTAAAAAGAAAAGTAATAATTTCACTAGCATATACAAAACAAAATGCAAAAAGAGGAAATAATATGCAAGCCATAATACTTGTTGACTGCTTAAATAAAGATAATTGCCTATTTTCTTCGCCCTCCTTTGCTCCATAAGCTGTAATTATTGATTGAAACGCTGTTAAACCCATTCCAATTAACGGTATTTCATATGTTCCATTAAAATAAATGGCATAATCCGCAGAGCTAATTATAACAATTAGTATTATTTTATCAAACCATTTGGTAAGTATTTGTAATATATCATTAATGCCAAACCAAAATAA
Organism: uncultured Chitinophaga sp.; assembly: GCA_964549315.1. GTDB lineage: Bacteria > Bacteroidota > Bacteroidia > 2-12-FULL-35-15 > 2-12-FULL-35-15 > 2-12-FULL-35-15. The sequence goes on from CAZJUY010000014.1 coordinate 4,562, forward strand.
TTCTAGTAGGTCTATTTTTTTTTGTACTATTTCGGAGATTTTTATTTTTTTCTGATCATAATACAAGATAATATTTCTTAACACGGAAACCAGAAGTATTCCAAATAAACATTTGGCTAGACTATAATCAATAAAAAATATTATTACAGCTTGAGAAATAAATAATAGTACGGCATAAATAAGGTTTATTTTTAAAAGCAGCTTATTTTGTATGATAGAAATTATATTTGACTCTTGAATCAAATATAAAGCCTGAGAAACAACTATAAAAATCAATAAAACAATTATAATTAAATTTAATTCGTTTGCATAAAAAAACAAGTATGCAGATATTGGAATTAAAGTCAAAAAAAAAGCAAAAAAAACAACTTTAGATAATTTCATTTTGTCATACTGCCATATATTCCCAAATGACATAATATAACGTGGAATTCCAAATGTTACGATAATAATGCAAACATTTGTTATGCTCCATACGGTTTGATAAGCACCATAATCAGAGAAAGAAAGTTTACGAGAAAAGATTACATTTATTAAGGTAAGTAAAAGTGCAGGTATTAACTTACTGACAATTAAATAAAAGGTATTTGAAATCATCCCTTGCTTATTTGTCATTGTAATAATATTATTTTGAAAGCTGTTTAATGATTTTTGCAGGATTTCCAGCAATAACACAATATCCTTCAGAAAAACTTTTTGTAACAACAGAATTGGCTCCTACAATTGTATAATCTCCCAATTCTACTTCAGGTAGAACAATAGCATTCATACCTATCCAACAGTTTTTTCCTATTATAATTGGTTTAATGGTTTTAATATGTCTTGAATTATCTAACAAATCATGGTTTGAAGATATTAAACCAACATTTGGACCAAGATTAGTATTATCTCCTATTTCAATACCATTTTTTGCTTGAATATAATTCCCAGGAGAATCACCAGGAAAGACATTTGCTCCTCTTTTAATTTTTTCAGGGTGAATAACTACACTAGTATGGTGCAATGCCCAATTAACATTGGAGTTTTGTCTTAAAATTTTTCGAAAAATAAAATCTGTGATATAAAAATTTATACCAACATCGCTTCTTAAGTTAAATATTTGCCGAATGATTCTTTTCATTAAAAAACAAAACTAACGTATTTTTTTTGTTTTTAGTCTAATTGAATTTCCAATAACAATTACATCAGAAAAAGCCATTGCTAAAGCGCCTATTATCGGGCTCAAAAAACCAAATGCTGCAATAGGTATTGCAACTACATTGTAAAAGAATGCCCAAAATAAATTTTGTTTAATGGTCAACAAAGTATGTTTACTAATAGAAAATGCTTCACTAAGTTGGTTTAAATCATTTTTGTTCAATAATATAATTTGAGCAGATTGAATTGCTACTTGTGTTGCGTCACCTAATGAAATACCAACATTTGCTTTAGCTAAAGCTGGCGCATCATTTATTCCATCACCCACCATTGCTATTTTATTATTTCTACTCAATTGTTCAACCATCTCTAACTTTTCAGTTGGACTTTTTTGTGCATACACTTTTTTAATTCCTAATTCATCTGCAACCGAACGACATTTGATTTCGGTATCTCCACTTAATAAAATTGTTTCAATTCCATTATTATTAAAAAAGGAGATCATTTCTTTTGCGCCTTGCTTTAGTTCGTCATGTATATCAACGGTAGCAACCAATTTGTTGTTTTTTATTACATAAATAGAATGTGTATTTTTATCATTTACCTGCTCCAACATTTTATAAGAACCAACTTTATACTTGTTTCCATCTGAATCAGAAGCGGTAATTCCAATTGCTTTTAATTCAGTAATGTCAATAAAATTTGAACTTGAATACTTATTTGTGAGCTCCCTTGTGATAGATTTTGCAATGGGATGAGATGAATGCATTTCTAAGTTATAAAGTATTGTTTTTATTTCTTCTTCATTCAATTCACTCACAATGTTAATCTTGCTAATTTTAAAGTCCCCAGTAGTTAAAGTTCCTGTTTTGTCAAAAATAATTGTTTTAATTTTTGCAAATTCTTCTAATGTAAATCCACCTTTTATTAAAATCCCTTTTTTTGCCGCACGGCCAATACCAACCATAACAGCTGTTGGTGTTGCAAGTCCCATAGCGCAAGGGCAAGAAATTACCAACACCGCAATGCTGCTCATTAATGATGTTTTAATACTTATTTCAAATACAAAAAAGCTAACCAAAAATGTAACTAGTGAAACGCCAAGAACTATAGGAACAAAAATGCTACTAATTTTATCTCCCAATTTTTGAATTTCAGGCTTGGTATTTTGTGCTTTCTTTACTAATTCAATGATTTTTGAGAGTACTGTTTCTTCTCCTATATTTTCTACTCTAATTTTTATACTACCAGACACAAGTAATGTTCCTCCAATAACTTTGCTTCCAACTGATTTTTCAACAGGAACACTCTCCCCTGTTATCATACTTTCATCAATACTAGCATCTCCAAAAATTATTTCTCCATCTAAAGGAATATTATCTCCATTATTTACTAATAAAATTGCTCCTTTATGAATATCTTTAACTTCCACTTCTGTAAAAACTTCTTTACCTAATTGCAAACTCAATATTTTGGCTCTTGTAACTTGGATAGAAGTTAAATCTTTCAATGAAGTTGTTGTTTGCTTAACTGAACGATGCTCAAAAACATTTCCCAACAATACAAGTGTAATTATAGTAGCTGTTGTTTCAAAAAACATATAATTGTGAACTTCATGACTTCCTTGAAACAAAATCATCCCCATAATACTATAAAAAAAAGCGGAAGAAGAACCAATGAATACAAGCACATCCATATTTAAAACTCCAGATTTTATTGAATTAAAAGAGCTTTTACCAAACTGCAAAAATCCAACAACAAAAACAGGTGTACACATTAACAATTGAACGTAAGAATTATTTAAAATAAAATCATGTCCAAAAATCATGTGACTAAAAAAAAGAGGTACAGTAAAAATCAATGTGAAATAAAATCGTTTTTCGATTTTAGAAAGATGTGTATCCGTTAAACTTGATTTTGCATCTACAACTTGATATCCAAGAGATTCAATACTTTCAATTGCTTTTTGCAATTTTACATCGTTCGAAAGTTCAAAACTAGCTTCGCCTGTAGAAAAACTAACATTTACATTGGACAAACCTTGCTTTTCTAATGTTTTAGTGATTCCTAAAGCACAGTTCGAGCAATCCATTCCTTGAACATTAAGAGTTATATGTGTTGATTTATCTGACATTATTGACACAAAGTTACAAATAATAATTCTTAAAGTACATCAAACAAAAACGCCCAACTGCAATGAAGCTGTCGGGCGTTTAATGGTTTACAAAAATTTATTTATTAATGGTAATTGTTTCTGTTTTACTACCAGAAGAATTAGTCGCTTGAATAGTGACAATATTTGTTCCGCTGTTCAAATTCACCAATACATTCAACATTTTTGTTTTAACGGTATAGCTATGACCATTGACTACATTTCCATTTACTTTCACAATAATACTACCCGGCCCATCTATGCCAATTATCTTAGCTGCAATATTTATTGAAGCATCGCTAGTATTATAAGGACTTGAAATTGGATGAATCATATTGATAACAGGCCCTACAGATGAAGTAGGCGAAGAAGTTCCTCCGTTTGGATTTGATGGTGTATTAAGCGTATCCGGTAAAATTGGATTTACAACTTGCTCATAAACTAGTGTTGCTGATTTAGTATCACTTCCTGAAGCGTTTGTAACTGTTATAACAACCGTATTAGAGCCCGCATTTAAATTAGTATTTAATGTTATTTTTCTTGTTAATGGCACAAAAGTAAATGCAGTGGTTGCAACACCATTTACTTTAACAACAATTTGACTTGCACTACTAACATTGGTTGTTTTAGCAGTTACTACATATACACTAGAATTAACTGTTAATGGGCTTGTTGCAGGCGTTAAAAAAGAAACAGTTGGTGGCAATAGAGTTGGCGCTGGCATTGAATACATTATCGTTGTGCTCTTTGAATCAGTACCTGCAGAGTTTGCAGCAGTAATAACCACAGTATTTGAACCCAGGCTCAAATTAACCAGTAAGTTCAATTGATTTGAAGAGTTATTGTAAGTAAATGCAGTTGTAGCAATTCCATTTATACTCACATTTATTTGGCTTGATGAAGTTACATTGCTATCAGTTGCTACTACAGAAGTAGATGTGGCACTGGATGTAAATGGGCTACTAGAAGGACTAGTTATTGTAACAACTGGAGCTAATACCGTTGGAGCTGGCATTGAATACATAATTGTTACACTTTTAGAATCTACTCCTGCTGAATTTGTTGCTGTTATAACAACAGAGTTTGCACCTAATACTAAATTAGAAGTCAAACTTAACTGATGTGAACTTGAATTAAAACTATATGCCGATGTTGAAACACCATTAATCTTCACATTTAATTGACTAGAAGAAGTAATATTACTAACATTTGCGGTAATCGTTGCTGTATTAACTGTTGTATTAAATGGATTACTTGTTGGACTTGTAATTATTACAACTGGAGGTAATACCGTTGGAGCTGGTATAGAATACATAATTGTCACACTTTTAGAATCTATACCTGCAGAATTTGTTGCAGTAATCACAATCGAGTTTGCACCTAATACTAAATTAGTATTTAAACTTAATTGGTGCGAACTTGAATTAAAGCTAAATGCCGAAGTTGAAACACCATTAACCATCACACTTAATTGACTAGAAGAAGTGATATTTGTTATACTAGCAGTAACTGTGGATGTATTTACAGTTGTATTAAACGGATTGCTTGTTGGACTTGTAATTGTTACAACCGGAGGCAATACTGTTGGAGCTGGTTGAGAATAAATAATAGTTGTACTTTTACTATCAGCCCCTGAGACATTGGTTGCACCAACAACAATTGTATTTGCTCCCATAATTAAATTAGCAGTAAATGAAGCTTGCCCAGTTGAAGTATTAAAACTTATAGCACTTGTCATTATTGGCCCACCATTTACGCTTGCATTGATTTGACTTTTAGCAGTAATATTTTGCACTACTGCTGTAATCAATTGACTATTTACAGTTGTATTAAATGGATTTACTGACGGATTAACTATTGTTACAACTGGCGCAGGAGTTGTATTTACAACTGGCTGATTATAAATAATAATTCCCGACTTCGTATCGTTCCCTGCAGCATTGGTAGCTGATATTACAACTGAATTGGAGCCCAAAATTAAATTTGTATTCAAACTCAACTGATGAGATGATGCATTAAAAGTAAATGAAGATGTAGGCATTCCATTTACAGATACATTTAATTGACTGGAATTTGTTATGTTTAAAACTGTTGCATTTACAGTAGTCGTATTTGCAGTTGTAGTATATGGGCTAGAAGCAGGATTTGTAATTGTTACTACAGGTGCTTGAACAGATGGCGCAGGAGCCGAATAGATTATTGTAACATTTTTAGAATCTGCACCACCCGAATTTATTGCACTAATTGCAATCGTATTAGCTCCTAATACCAAACTTGTATTCATATTAAATTGATGAGTACTAGAATTAAAACTAAAGGCAGATGTAGAAAGTCCATTCACTTTTACAGTAATTTGACTTGAAGAAGAAACGTTTAATATTGTAGCCGTTACGCTTGCAGTATTTACAGAAGTGTTAAATGGATTGCTTATAGGATTTGTAATTGTGATAGATGGGGCTAACTCTGTTGGAGGAGTTGGTTGAGAATATATAATTGTTACATTTTTACTATCCGCACCAGAAACATTGGTTGCTCCTACTACTACAGTATTTACTCCTACTAATAAATTTGCTGAAAATGTAGCTTGCCCTGAAGCTGAGTTATAACTAATTGCACTTGCCATTATGGGCCCACCATTTACTGTTGCATTAATTTGGCTTTTAGCTGTTATATTTTGTATAACTGCAGTTATTAATTGACTATTTGTATTTGAATTAAACGGACTAGGTGATGGGCTAACAATTGTTACAATTGGCGCAGGAGTTGTATTCACAACTGGTTGGCTATAAACTATAGTTGTAGACTTTGTATCACTTCCAGCAGAATTACTGGCTGTAATAACTATGGCATTTGAACCCAAAACTAAATTTGCGTTCATATTAAATTGATGCGTACTCGAATTAAAACTAAATGAGCTTGTTGGAGTTCCATTTAACATAACACTAATTTGGCTTGCTGCTATTACATTTGAAATTGAAGCATTAACTGTTGCCATGTTTGTATTTGTAGTAGATGGACTACTATTAGGATTTGTAATTGTAACAACAGGAGCCTGAACAACCACTGTAGGTTCTGAATAAATGATAGCTTGTGAAGCTGTAGTGGAACCAATCGTATTTGTTGCTGTTATTTCAATAGAATTGTTTCCACTGTTCAAATTGGTTGTGTAGGATAAAATGTCCGTTCCTGCATTATATGAAAAGGCAGAAACGCTACTTCCGTTTATTACCAATGAAATATCATTTTTAGAAACTACATCTTTCACTCTTGCAGTGAGTGAAATCGTTTGTTGTGTAGTATTATATGGATTTACACCTGGATTTGTAAATGTAATTGAAGGCTTATTTGAGGTAGTGTTGTTTAAAGTTGTAATATCACTATTCAAATTTGTATTAGTTGAAGAAGTAGCATGGCCTCTACCACCAAAACTAAATTTTAACCAAAGCGATGTATAATGATATCTATCATTCGTTCCTGTTTTTTCATTAGTATTGGTCCATTGCTGACCTTCTAATAGGTCATTTAAAGCAAATGTGATTTTGTGTTCAAATCCAATTGAAAATCCTGATGAAACTTGATACCCTAAGCCAACTCCAAAAGATGGCATAAATCTCCAACGTGGGTTCTTGCTGCCTTCTGCATTGGTTTCGAAATTACCATCATACATATTACTTAAATTTGATAGAATATCCCCTTTACTTGCTGTTCCAGCAGAATCAATCAAATTATAATTATATCTATTATTTAAAGCATCTAATTGGTCTATTTTAGTTACTGCCTTTGTTAATCCAGCTCCACCAAAAATATATGCCAATATTTTTGTTCTTTGTCTCAGTTGGTTGGCTCCTATTTTAAGCTCTAAAGAAAATTCATCTAAAGTAGATTTGTAATTTTGGTATACGTATCCACCGTTATTAAAATAATCTAGATTGGGATCATTGGTTCCATTTAGGGCGAAGTTATTTTTAATACCATACGATTTTTGAAAATCTTGTCCATAAGCATTTGCATTTAAATATCTAAATCTCCAACCCCAAAATAAAGGGCTAGTTTTATTTAAGCAATATGTTTGCCCAAAAGTTAAACCTGCTCCAAGTCCAACTTTTTTCATTTTAATATCACTTTGATACCAGGAGCCACCTATATTTAGACCTAATTCAAAAGGATGTGGCGATTGGGATTTTACAAGGTTTGTAAAAGCTAATGCTAGGATTACAATTAAGGTAAATTTTGCTTTCATAATCAAATTCTTTATGGTTGTTTAATCGGCATTTGCATTTTCTGTGCCGAATTTTATTCCTTTGCTTAAAAACAATGCAAAATAGCATTTTTCCTTGTATTAATACAAGGCTATAAAACAAAAAAACACCTTTATTGAATTCAATAAAGGTGTTTTTTGAAAATATGATTCTATCTTATTTCGCCTCTTTTTTCTCGTAACGGCTGCGGAATTTATCCACACGTCCTGCTGTATCCACTAATTTTACTTTACCAGTATAAAATGGATGTGAAGTGTGAGAAATCTCAAGTTTAACCACAGGATACTCGTTACCATCTTCCCATTTAATAGTTTCTTTTGTGTCTGCACATGATTTTGTAATGAATGAATAATCATTACTCATATCTTTAAATACTACCAAACGATAGTTTTCTGGATGGATGTCTTTTTTCATTTTTCTTCTTTTTAAATAATTTCGGGGTGCAAATATAGTAATTTGTATTAAATTTTCAATTTATTGGAATATTTTTTTCAATTTTGTAGTATGAAAAAACTTCTATTTGGCTTTTTATCGTCATTAAATAAGGTAATTCTGCCAAAATACTATATGCGTGACCTCAAAAACCTAAAAAAATGGGAAATGGCTATAATCGGCTATAAATATTGGGTTACTTGCAATTTTTTAGATTCAAAAAACAATTAACGAATTCTTGTAACAATAATCGTATTTCCTCTCGAAAAGTCAAATTTCCAATTATTATCAAAGATTCTTGGTAAATAGCGTTTGTATAGGTTTATTCTAGATGACAATTTATCTTCAGGTTCTCCTTCTTTTGCCAAGCCTGTAAACTCATAAGAAATCATTTTTGGATGCTCATTCATAAACATTTTTACAACTTTTACAATTGTTGTCATTACCCTATATAACTCTCCTTTATTAGTAACTGTATATTCTTCTCCTTCGTATTCATCATTGATTACACCAAAAACAATAGTAGCATACAGAATATTATCTTGTCTGCGTCCAAACCTTACTTCATACTGCACATCACTATCAGTAGTAAAAAAATATACACCAGCTGTACTAATTGCTGGAGCTACAATTTCATATTCATCTACAGAGCCTTTAGCCATTTGGCATTATTTTTAATAGAATCCAAAATTATAAATTATTTCCATATTCAAACAATAATAAAATTTGAATACTTAACTTTGTGCAAAGTACTTCTAAAAATGCTTAAAATAAAAAAATACACCTTTTTTCTTCTATTAACATCACTATTATTAAGTGCTAAAAGTGTTATTAGTCAAAATGTGAGAGTAATAAAAATTTCGGACTTAGAAAAACGAGTTTACAACAATTCTGATACAACTTACATTGTGAATTTTTGGGCTACATGGTGTGCTCCTTGTGTAAAAGAATTACCTGATTTTGAAAAAATAAATGCAGAATACAAAAACAAAAAAGTTGTAGTATTACTTGTTACAATGGATTTTAAAGAAGATTTAGAAAAAAAAGTAATTCCGTTTATTAAAAATAAAGATTTAAAGTCCGAAATACTACTACTTGATGAAAGCAATGCAAATTATTTTATTCCAAAAATTTCAAACGATTGGACAGGTGCTTTGCCAGGAACATTGATTTTGAACAACAAATACAATATTAAAAGTTTTTTTGAAAAAAAACTTACTTACGAATTTCTTAAATCTCAAATCGACTCAATAAACACGAATGAAAATTAAATTTATTAATCTATCTATCTTAATTATTGCAGCTGCAATTTTTGTTTACGCTTTTTTTATCCACGACACTAAAAAACCTCTCAGGTACCTAGCAATATACGGCCCTACTTCTGTAGAGAATAAAAACGGAAAAACAGATACTATTTTTCATACTATTTCCAACTTTAAATTCATCAATCAAAATGGTGATAGCATTTCTCAAAAAAACCTTGAGAACAGCATTTATGTTGCCGATTTCTTTTTTACTACCTGCCACACTATTTGTCCGATAATGAGCACACAAATGAATGTTATTTATGAAAAATTTAAAAATGATGAAGAAGTAAAATTTCTTTCTCATACAGTAGACCCTGAAATTGATACTGTAGAACAACTTCATAGATATGCCTCAAAATATAACGTAGATGCTAAAAAATGGATGTTTGTTACGGGTGATAAAAAAGAATTATATGATATTGCAAGAACGAGCTATTTTTTGGATGCGCAACAAGGTGATGGAGGACCAGATGATTTTATACATACTCAAAATTTTGCTTTAATTGATAAAGACAAACGAATAAGAGGCTATTATGATGGTACTGATTCTACTCAAATTCATCAACTTATAAATGATATTAATTTGCTTCTAGCTGAATATCATTACAAAGAAAAAAAATAATTTTTATTTCCTAATTAATTGTAAATTCGCTGCCGAAAAAATAATTAATAAAAGATGTCTAAATTCCATTCATTAAAAGTTATAGATGTGGCAAGAGAAACTGCTGATGCTGTTTCGGTTGCTTTTGAAGTCCCTCAAAATTTAAAACAAGAATATAAATACATACAAGGTCAATATTTAACATTAAAATTGAACCTAAACGGAGAAGAAGTTAGACGCTCCTACTCTATTTGCTCTAGTCCATTAGAAGAAAATGAATTACGTGTGGCAATAAAAAAAGTTTTGAATGGAAAAGTTTCATCACATATAAACGATAAAACAAAAGTGGGCGATGTGATCGATGTAATGATTCCAATGGGCAATTTTTATTCAGAAGTAAATCCTAGTAACTCTAAAAACTATATTTTATTTGGTGGAGGGAGTGGAATAACACCAATGTTATCTATTTTAAAAACAGTTTTAAAAGCAGAACCAAGTAGCAAAGTAATTTTGTTTTATGGTAATAACGATGAAGCGTCTATTATTTTTAAAAAACAGATAGACAATTTAGAAAAAAACAATTCAGAAAGATTTAAAGTATATCACATTTTAAATTCTCCACCATCCGATCATCCTGAGCTATTAAAGGGCATGATGACAAAAGAAAAAAATCTTTCTTTGATACAAAATTATGTTGACCTAAAATCTGACAATGAATTTTTTATTTGTGGCCCAACTCCAATGATGGATAATGTAATGGAAGCTTTAAAAGAAATAAAAGCACCAGAAAACAAAGTTCATATTGAATATTTTACTACTCCAGTTAGCGCAGAAGATGCTAAACCAACCATTTCAACTTCTGCTGCAACTGCAAAAATAGTAATGGATGGGGATGAAAAAATTATTGAATTAGAACCAAACGAAACTATTTTAGAGGCGGCTTTAAGAGTTGGTATGGATGCGCCTTATGCATGCCAAGGCGGTTCATGCTGTACCTGTCGTGCTTTACTTGAAGAAGGAAAAGTGGATATGGCAGTAAATTATGCTCTGTCGAAATCTGAAGTAGAAAGAGGTTATATTTTAACTTGCCAATCACGAGCTATAACACAAAATGTTACAGTAAACTACGATAAAGGCATCTAGGCTTTATTTCAACAATTCAACAATTCTTTTAAGAGCAGCTTGATTTTCTGGCAAATAAAGAGATTGTAATACTTTTCTTTTTTCTTTATTTGTTAAATGCCAGCTTAGTGAAATTCTATCATCTTTTTCATTCCTTAGTTGCAAATCAATAATATCTATTTGAGATTTACACCATAAATCGGCATACTGAATTTGTTGATTTTGATTAAAATCTTGTACCTGAAATAAATTACCATAAAAACTGCCCATTGGTCTTCCTAATGACTGAAAAAATGTTTGGGAAGGGTTTTCTTCAATAGGTCCGTTTTTATGTTTGTCTCTTATTTGAATAATAACAATACCACTCGTGTTTTCTGCAATCCATCCATTAAATGTTTTGATAAATCTTAGTGTTGTCTCCAAACCATAATTATCTCTTAATCCAGCGTCCATAATTTCAATTCTTGGCTCACTTGGTAAGCTAACAACAGGTGATATATATGGAAAAGTAGCGCTCATTCTCAAAACACTTGTAAATAAGGTTTTTTGAGCATCTTGTTTTTCAAAAAAACGAGAATATTCAATCGCATCATAAAGTTTATTGTAATTTGTTTTATTCGTTTGAGTGTTTTGAGTTAAATAGGAAATTCTTAAAGGAGAAATAAGCATTTTTCTTCCATCATTTACGATAGAAGGAGAAAACACCATCATAGGAATATAAGAATTAGTTTCAGCTAATTTATAATATGAAAGTCGTTTATTAAATACATTTTCTGTATTTAATAACAATGTATTTTCAAAAGCATATCCCCTATCTTGATAATAAATATTTTTATCGACTGTTAGTGTTTTAAATGGAAAAAGCCATTCACTTGTAGCTATTTTAAAAGCAATTGGATTAAGTATGTCTTTTGAAATATTGGTTTTATACTTTACATCATAATAGTTATTTATTTTATTTCTTTGCTTTAATAAATATAATTCACGCAAATACGCTGCACCAATCATTCCCCCAGAAGAACCAGTAATCATCTGAATTTGATTCATTAATTTTCCATTAAGCATACTATCTGCTGTTTGCAATGAATGCATCACCCATAAAGAAGAACGAACACCACCACCGCTAACATTGATAAACACAATTTTAGGTTTTTTGTCAGGATTTGCTTTGCTTGTATTTTTTACTTTCCATTTATTGAGAATACTAATAGTTGAGTTAATGTCGTTACTTAAAACATCATAGGCTAAATCTCGTTTAGCAAAATTATTATAACTATAATCAGCCTTTTCAATATTGTAATTTAAGCCATAGGCTTTGCCTGAAGAAGAAAGGAAGTTTTTTTTATGCAAAATATTAAACACTAATAAAAAGAAAATAAATACAACAGTTGACCACCCTCTAAACCATGTATAAAAAGAACTAAACAACATAACAAACATTGTAAACAAGAGAAAAAGGCTAGCTCCAGCAGGAATATTAATTGCATCGATGTTCGAAAACAATCCTAAACAAATTAAACTTGTAATTACAATTATTTGAAAAATAAAAGCTGCCTTTTGGTTTTGCTTTAGTACATTCCTTATTATTTCTTTTTTATAATGTTTTACAGAACGAACTAAACGAAGTTTCAATGGTGAAACCAAATATGTCTCCACATACCAATCTCTTGATTCTTTTATTAGATTTGGATTTCTTTCTCCAGTTATTGAACTAGATGAAGTTGCAGTAGCTTTTATTGGTTTTAAATTTAACTCAGAATCTTTAATATCATATATTTTTGAGATATATCTATTTGTTCCAAAAAAATAAGTGAAAGCAATAAAAATAAAAAACAGATTACCTGCTAAAAACGAAAGAATAAACATAGCGATTTTTCCACCCGAAAAAATATTTTCATTCGATAAAAAAACACCTATCTCGATGCAATAAAGAATTGTAAAAACTAATGGAGTGAAAAAATTATTTACACAATATCTCAAAAATGGATTGCGAAGTGTTGCTAAAAAGGGAAATCGAAATGCATTTTTAATAAAACTAGCAATATTGTATGACATAATAAAACCGCCACATGCAAAGCCTATTATAAAATAAGACAACATACTTATTTTATTGAAATATTCTGGACCTAAAAAAAGATATGAAAGTCCGTAACGAGGAGCAATGCTATTTGTTATAATTCCAAAAAACAACAACCAAATAATAACAAGTAGTTGATTTTTTTTAAAGTCCAACAGTATTAACCTAAAATAAAACGAGTAGAAAAACCTACGAAAAAAGTGGTTTTTTCTTATTGCTCTTTTTATTTTTAAAGCTAATCGCATAAATATTATTGATACTAAGTTTTTCTTTGAAAAGCAATAAAAAACTAATGTTGTTTTTTAGAAACTAAATTTTACTATTTACTATTTTTAAAATTTCCGTTTCTAGCAATTTTGCTTTCTCTTCTATTACGTTGCCCTGAGCAATAAGTTTCTCTGCAAAGCTTTTATCTGTTAACCCAGCTGCATTTATTTTTACATTTAAAAATGCTCCCATAACAGCAGATCGTGCACATAACGCTCCTACTCCTGCATCAGTAATAGAATTAGGATTTCCTGTTTCTGCCATTGCTTTTATAACTTCCATCGAGTCATAACATAACTGCATTACTTTAAACGGGACTTCTGTGGCATATTTTGTAGCCTCCTGAATTGCCTCTGTTCTAGCTTTTTTCTCCTCATCTGTTGCTTTAGGCAAACCAAAAGCTGTCATTATTTTATTAAAAGCATTTGTATCCTCATCAACCATTTTAAGTAGTTCATTTTTATATAGCTGGCCTTTTTCTGCCCAATCCGAGAACTCTTTCCAACGCTCATCCCATCCTGGTTTGTGAGAAGAAAGATTGGCAACCATCGTTCCTAATGAAACACCCAAAGCACCAATATATGCTGAAATAGAACCTCCTCCTGGAGCTGGACTTTCACTTGCTGTTTCATCTGCAAATGCAGCTAAATCCATTTTTATTAAACGAGTTTTTGAATCATCTTTTAATAAGTATTCAATAATGCGTTCTTCAGGCTTAAATGGCGACAATTCATCTAATCCAAGTGATTTAACGGCAATTTTTATTAATTCTTTTTCAGATACTCCAATAGAACGATTTTGCTTTTCTAAAAAATATTTTCCCGCATCTAATAAAGCTTTCAAAGGAATTAAACCTACTAATTCAGAACCTGTGACACGAATTCCTCTTTCTGTAGCTTTTTTACAAACTTCATCAAAAGCAATATGCACAGGAGTAATATTGATATTTGTCAAGTTCATTGAAATTTGAGCAATACCATACTCCTCGATATACCAACCTATAGCTTTAACTGATTTTAATGTTCCTGGAATATTCACCGGATTTCCTTTTTCATCAGTTACAATTTTTCCAATAACTGGATTGCCTTCACGTTTTACACGTCCTGCTTCACGAACATCAAAAGCTATTGAATTCGCTCGTCTTGTGGACGTAGTATTTAAATTAATATTATAAGCAACTAAAAAATCACGTGCCCCAATAACTGTAGATCCTGATTTTATTGAATGTTCAGCAGGACCAAAATCTGGTTTCCACTCTGGTAATTTTATTTTTTTGAAAAAACCTTCGTATTCTCCTGCACGAATCACTGATAAATTATTTCGTTTTTTATCAGGTTGAGCAGCTTCATATAAATAAACAGCTATTCCCAATTCTTTGCCGACTCTTTCTCCTAGCTTTTTTGCGTACTCTGCGGTTTCCTCCATACTAATTCCAGCAATAGGGATAAGAGGACAAACATCTGTAGCTCCCATTCTAGGATGTTCGCCTTTGTGTTTACTCATATCAATCAATTCGCTCGCTTTTTTTATTGCTAAAAATGCAGCATCTATTACAGCTTTTGGATTACCTACAAAAGTCACAACTGTTCTATTTGTTGCCTTTCCTGGGTCAACATTTAATAATTTTACACCATCAACAGATTCTATTTCATTTGTAATTTGTTTGATGATATTCATATCGTTCCCTTCTGAAAAATTTGGGACGCATTCGATTAATTGATTCATATGCTTTAACTAATTATTTTTATTTTCTATAACTTTTCCATTAATAATAACTGCTTCCACCAAATTACTTCCAAATGAATAGGGAATAAATGCATAACTTGGAATTGCTTTTGTAATAAATACATTTGCTTTTTTACCAACAGCAATACTTCCATGTGTTTTACTTAAACTCATTGCATAAGCCGAATTTATTGTTGCCGCATTTATTGCTTCTTCTGGAGTCATTTTGTATTGTATGCAACATAGAGAAAGCATTAAATTCATATTTCCACTTGGACTACTACCTGGATTGTAATCACTTGCTACAGCTAAAGGCAAACCTGCATCTATCATTTTACGAGCTGGGGGATATTGCAAACCTAAAAAAAATGCAGCGCCAGGTAAAATGGTTGGCATGGTATCTGAATTTTTTAATGCTTCAATTTCTTTTTCTTCGACAAATTCCAAATGATCAACACTAATAGCTCCTACTTCTACTCCAGCCAAAACACCTCCATAATTACTCAATTGCTCAGCATGAACTTTAGGAACCAAACCATGTTTTTTTGCAGCAGTTAATATTTCAACGGTTTCTTGCTTTGTAAAATAATTCTGTTCACAAAACACATCACAATAATCTGCCAATTGTTCTTCGGTAATTCTCGGCATCATTTCGTTTAAAAGCAAGTCTATATAATTGCGTCTTGATTTTTGAAACTCTTTTGGAATAGCATGCGCTCCTAGAAATGTAGCTTTGATAGTAAGAGGAGTGAGTTCTTTCAATTTTTTAATTACACGTAACATTTTTAACTCAGCTTCCATGCTCAAACCATATCCGCTTTTTATTTCAACAGCACCCGTCCCTTGTAACATCATTTCATTTAAGCGTTTCAAAGCACTCTCAATTAGTTCGTCCTCTGAGGCATTTTGAAGTTTTTTAGCAGAATTCAAAATTCCGCCACCACGCTCAAATATTTGTTCATAGGTTAAGCCATTTATTCTGTCAACAAACTCCCCTTCTCTACTTCCTGCAAATACAATATGTGTATGGCTATCGCAATAACAAGGCATCACTAATTTATCTGAAGCATCAATCACTGTTAAATTTGTCCAATCGCTAATACCTTCCCAATCTTTCATTTTCCCAAAACCTACAATTGTATCATTTTCAATGGCAAGCCAAGCGTCATCAATACAATCCAATTTTTTCATCTCATTACCAACAACTTTTAATTTTGGATTTTCTTCAACCTGAATAAGTGATTTTATATTTTTTATCAAAATTTTCATAAAGAGAAATATGGCTGAAAGATACTAATTTGACATGAAATTTAAGTTCTTTTATTTTTATGAACATTAAAAATTTTAAGGTATTAATTCGTTAAATTTGTATGTTTTGTTAAAAATTATGGCTGGTAATACTTTTGGAAAAATATTTACTTTAACTTCTTTCGGAGAATCGCATGGCGAGGCTATTGGAGGTATTATTGACGGATGCCCATCGGGCTTAGAAATAGATTTTGATTATATACAATCTGAATTGGACAGAAGACGTCCAGGACAATCTCATATTGTTACTCAGCGCAAAGAGAGTGATACCGTAGAATTTTTATCAGGTACTTTTGAAGGAAAAACCACCGGAACTCCAATTGGCTTTACAATAAAAAACGAAAATCAAAGATCAAACGATTACAATCACAATCAAGATACTTATCGCCCTTCACATGCTGATTATACTTATGATGCAAAATACGGAATAAGAGATTTTAGAGGTGGAGGACGTTCATCCGCCAGAGAAACAGCTACAAGAGTTGTTGCAGGAGCAATTGCAAAGCTATACTTGAAAAAGCAAGGAATTTCAATTCATGCATATACATCACAAGTTGGGAATATTAAACTAATCAAAAATTACCAGGAATTAGATTTAAGTAAATCAGATACAAACATTGTTCGCTGCCCTGACGAATTGATAGCTGAAACTATGATTCAAAAAATTGAACAAGTTCGTAAAGCTGGGGACACAATTGGAGGAATAATTTCTTGTGTCGTATTGGGTTGCCCTTCAGGAATTGGAGAACCCGTATTTGACAAATTGCATGCTGATTTAGGAAAGGCTATGCTTAGCATAAATGCAGTAAAAGGTTTTGAATACGGAAGTGGCTTTGAAGGAACTACAATGCTTGGTTCAGAACACAATGATATATACACTTCAGAAAAAAACAAAGTAACAACAAAAACAAATTATTCAGGCGGAATACAAGGAGGAATTAGCAATGGAAACGATATCTATTTTAAAGTAGCTTTTAAACCCGTTGCTACCATCATGCAAAATCAAGAAACAATTAATTCAAAAGGCGAGCAAACAGAAATTAAAGGAAAAGGAAGGCATGATCCTTGTGTGTTACCCCGTGCCGTTCCAATTGTAGAAGCGATGGCAGCGTTAGTAATAATGGACCATATTCTAAGAAACAAAACAACTAGAGCATAAAATAGTTTTATTTACATTATAAAAATTAATTACCTCTTATGGAAAAAGTAAAAAAGAAAAAAAGCATTTTTAAAAGAATTTTAAAATGGACGGGAATAACTTTTTTGTTATTAATAATTCTAATAATTGCTGCCCCTTTCTTATTTAAAAAGCAAATTATTCAGTTTGTAAAAGACACAGCAAATGAACAATTAAATGCCAAAGTTGATTTTGGAGAATTTGATTTAACGTTAATTAGTTCATTTCCTGATTTTACTTTTTCTATTGATAGTGTGAGTGTAGCAAATGTTGGAGACTTTGAAGGCGATACACTTTTGTTTGCAAAGAACTTAACATTGGGATTAAACCTGATGAGTGTTATTAAAGGAGAGCAATATAAAATAAATAGCATTTCAATCAATCAACCACGCATACATGCATTGGTTTTAAAAGATGGAAAAGCAAACTGGGATATAACCAAACCTGCAATTGACAGCACAACAGGAGCTGTTGATACTTCTGCCTCTGCACCATTTAAAATGACTTTAAAAAAGCTTGAAATAAACAATGCTTATATATTGTACGATGATGCTTCAATGCCTATAAAAGCAGAAATGAACAATATGAACTATACATTAAGCGGGGATTTTACTTCTGATAATTTTTTATTAGCCATGTTAATGGAAGTAGAAAAGCTATATGTAAATTATGGAGGTATAACTTACATGAATAATGTAAAAACAAGAATCAAAGTGGACTTAGATGCCGATATGCCCAAAATGCGTTTTGCTTTTAAAGAAAATGAATTTGCATTTAATGAACTTACTTTAGGATTAGATGGATTTGTAGCAATGCCAAAAGATGATATTGAAATGGATATTAAATTTAAGGCTAACCAAACCGAATTTAAAAACATTTTATCATTAGTCCCTGGCGTTTACACAGCCGACTTTAAAGACGTAAAAACAACAGGAAAATTAGCATTAGATGGATTTGCAACTGGAACATACAACGACAAACAACTACCTGCTTTTGGTTTAAAGTTATTGATAAAAGACGCTATGTTCCAGTATCCTTCTTTGCCAAAATCAGCTACCAATATACAAGTTGATTTAGTAGTAGATAATAAAACAGGTATTCCTGATGCAACAGTAGTTGATTTAAATAAATTTCATGTTGAACTTGGCGGAAACCCTGTGGATGCAACAATGCACTTAACTACACCTGTTTCTGATGCAAATATCAATGCGCAAGTTTTAGCCAAAATAAATTTGGCTAGCATGAAAGATGTTGTTCCATTAGAAAAAGATGATGATTTAAATGGAATGATTACAGCCGATGTAAAAATGAAAGGAAGAATGAGTGCGATTGAAAAAGAGAAATATGAAGAATTTAACGCAGAAGGAACTCTTGCAATTTTAGATATGAATTATCAAACAAAAACATTGAGTTACCCAACACAAATTAGCAAACTATATCTTCAATTCAACCCAAAAACAGTTGATTTAACTGCTTTTGAAGCTAAAGTTGGTAAAAGTGATTTTTCTATGAATGGTAAAATAGAAAACTTTTTGCAATATGCTTTACAAGATTCATTATTAAAAGGCTCATTCAATTTAAAATCAACTTTGATGGATATTAATGAACTTTCTGGAAGTAGTGAATCTACTTCTGAAACAGCTACTACTACACCAGCAGATACTGCATCAATGAGTGTTGTAGAGGTTCCTTCAAATTTGGATGTTCGCTTAAATACAACAATTGATAAACTATTATATGATAATTTAACGATTACAAAAGTGAGCGGTGGGGTTGCTATAAAAGATAGCAAAATGAAATTAGATAATTTAAAACTAACTATTGATGAACTTGAAGGTTCAATGGCGCTAACTGGAGTTTACAATACTCAAAACATTAAAAAGCCAACCGTAGATTTTGATGTTGATGTTGCAAATTTTGATATTCCTAAAACATTCAAAATGTTTAATTCTGTTCAGAAACTTGCTCCTATTGCTCAATACGCAAAGGGTAAAGTTTCAACAAGTTTAAAATTTAACACATTACTAGATAATACAATGAGCCCAGTAATGAGTTCTCTTATTGGAAATGGAACACTTAAAACAACTGCTGTTACTGTAGAAGGTTTCGAGCCAATCAACAAACTAGCTGATGCTCTTAATCAACCGAAATACAAAAAAATGGCATTTGAAAATGTTAACGCTAGTTATGAATTTAAAGACGGAAGAGTTGAGGTAAAAGAAATGCCAATAAAATCTGGAAATATTACTGGAAAAGTAAAAGGTTCTACAGGTTTTGATCAAACAATTGATTATTTATGGAACCTTGAAATCCCACGTTCAGAATTTGGATCACAAGCAAATGCTGCAGCCGGAAGTCTTCTCGCTCAATTAAATTCACAAGCTGGTACAAATATAAAATTAGGAGATAAAGTAAAAATAAAAGCCATTTTTGGAGGAACCGTTGCCAAACCAACTTTAAAAACAGACTTGTTTAATACCGAAACTGGCGTGAAAGACCAAGTAAAGGATTTAGTAAATCAAGGTGTGGATATGGCAAAAGAAAAGGCTCGAGAAGAAGCAGAAAAAATATTAAAAGATGCGCAAGCTGAAGCAGATAAAATAAAAGCCGATGCTGCAGCCCTTGCAGAAAAAACAAAAACGGAAGGTTATGCTGCAATTGATAAAAATATTGATGATTTAAAAAATCCAATACAAAAAGCTGCTGCAAAAGCTGCTGCACCTGCTGCTAAAAAAGAGGTTGATAAACAAGCTCAAAAAATATTGGATGAAGCTAATAAAAAAGCTGATCAAGTATTAATTAATGCAAAAGCAGAATCTGACAAAAAACTTCAATAAATTTAAAAAGCACTCAATAAATAATTGAGTGCTTTTATTTTAATTTTTTAATTTAAAAATGAAGAAATTTCTATTTATCATTTCCTACTTATTTTTATTATCAAGCCTGCATGCTCAAGATGAAAAATCTTGCCAAGAGATGGATAATAAAAAAGCAAAAAAGCTTTACGAACAAGGTCTTGATAAAAAAAACAAAAAAGAAGATCGGCTAAAGTTTCTACAACAAGCTATAGATATAGAACCTGAATATTTAGATGCAAATTTTGCTTTCGCTATGGAACGCATTAAAACGCTTATCTATGAAGACAAAGCATTCAAGCCTGTTGAGCCATATTTATTAAAAGTTTACAATGCCTGTCCTAATTATCACTCCAATGTTTCATATTATTTAGCATTTATTTATTATGAAGAAGAAAAATGGGATGAAAGCGCAAAATTTTTAAAACTTTTTTTAGATTTTAAAAGCGATGATGATAAAAAATTTGACAAAAACTATGATAGTTTTCTTTCTCAAGCAAAAAAAATGCAACGCTATGCAAAAGTGTATGGTGAGATATTAACCAAAACAGTTCCTTTTGATCCTTACCCTGTACAGGGCGTTTGCACAGAACAAGACGAATATTTACCAATCATTACTGCTGATGATGAAATGATTTTATTTACTAGAAAAATGCCTTTCAAATCAAAAAATGAGGTATATGAAAGTGATCGTGAAATAGAATTATTTAGTTATAGTAAACGAAATTCAAAATCTTCACAATTCGAAAAAGGAAATCGAATGCCCTACCCTTTCAATAAATCTGGAGGTCAAGGTGGAGCTACTATGAGTATTGATAACAAACATTTATATTTTACAATTTGTAAAGATGAAGGTGGTCCGCAAGTAAATTGTGATATTTACTATTCAGATTTAGTTAATGGAGAATGGACAGAAATACAAAAAGTGGAAGGAATAAATGATCCAACATATTGGGACTCTCAACCTTCAATTGCATCCGATGGTGTTACATTGTATTTTGCAAGTGATAGAAAAGGTGGTCGTGGTGGTGTAGATATTTATAAAACAATAAAAGACAAAATTACAGGCATGTGGAGTAAGCCAGAAAATTTAGGCCCAATAATTAACACACCCTATGATGATAAATCTCCATTCATTCATTCTGATTTTGAAACTCTCTATTTTTCTTCTGACGGACATCCTGGAGTTGGCGGATTTGATATTTTTTATTCCAGAAAAACTCAAGAAGGAAAATGGGCTGAGCCAATAAATATTGGCATTCCAATTAACACAAAAGGTGATGATTTAGGTTTTTTTGTAAGCACCGATGGACATTTAGGATATTTTGCATCAAATGAGCCATCCCGCGCAAAAGGTCGCTCTGTTGGCAAATATGACATTTATTCATTTGAATTATATAAAGAAGCTCGACCTCAAGATATAGCTTTCTTAAAAGGAAAAATTGAGGATAAGGCACAAAATGAAATAAAAAATTTCACTGTTGAAGTAACCGATGCTGTTACAAAAAAAACAACTCAAGCTGTTGTTGATTCTACTACTGGTGAATATTCAGCGATAG
Source organism: uncultured Chitinophaga sp. (assembly GCA_964549315.1). Taxonomy (GTDB): domain Bacteria; phylum Bacteroidota; class Bacteroidia; order 2-12-FULL-35-15; family 2-12-FULL-35-15; genus 2-12-FULL-35-15. The sequence continues at coordinate 26,540 of CAZJUY010000014.1, forward strand.
TTCTTAATAGAGATAAAAATGATTTGATTGTTACAGTAAAAAAAGATAATTATGCTTTTAGCTCACAACTTGTTTTAAAAGATTCTATCATTAACACAAAACCATTAAAGTTAAATGATATAGTAGCAGATACAATTGCGATTGGTCAAAAATATTTACTTGATAATATCTATTATAAAACCAATTCGGCAGAATTAGATCCTCGATCAAAAATTGTAATAGAAAAGTTTGTTGAATTTTTAAATGCTAATCCAGGAATAAAAATTGAAATCCACGGACATACTGATAATGTGGGTAATCCGAAAGATAATTTAGCTTTATCAACCGATAGAGCATTTACAGTTAGAGATAGGCTTTTAGAAATGGGAGTTGATGAAAAACGATTAATAAAATTCACAGGATATGGCGCAAACTCTCCGATAACTGACAATACAACTGAAAAAGGAAGATCAAAAAACAGAAGAACAGAATTTATTATTGTAGAAAAATAAAATTAGATTTTTATTCCAATTATAAGGATATCATCCACTTGCTCTAATCCACCTTTCCAAGATTCATTAACTTCATTTAATTTTTTTCCTTGTTCTTCCATTGATAATGCAGAAATTGATTGTAGTAACTCTTGAAGTTTTTTGTATTTGAATTTTTTTCCTTTTGGTCCACCAAACTGATCAGCATATCCGTCTGTAAAAATATAAACAATATCATTTTTTTGAAGCTGAATTTCATGATTTGTGAATGGTTTTAATTCCTCACCCAAAAACACTCCAATAGGCATTTTATCTGCACTTATTTCTTTTATTTCGCTATTACGAAACAGCCATAATGAATTATAAGCACCTGCATATTCAAGTATGTTTGTAGTTGAGTCAAAGGAACAAAGTGCTATATCCATTCCATCTTTAACCGTTGATTCTTCAACTGTTTGTTTTAATGTTTTAGTAATTCCTTTGTTTAAAGCATTCAAAATTAAATTGGGCTTACTCAAACCACTCTCATTTACAGCTTGATTCAAAATATTATATCCAACAATACTCATAAAAGCACCTGGAACGCCATGTCCGGTACAATCAACAGCTGCAAATAATTGTTTATTTCCCCATTTTTCAAACCAATAAAAATCACCACTTACAATATCTTTTGGTTTGTATAAAACAAATGAATTTGGAAACATTTTCGAAATAAATTCATTGTTAGGTAAAATTGCTTCTTGCAAACGCTTTGCATAATTGATACTATCTGTAATTTCTTTGTTTTTTACTTCTAATAGATTACTTTTTTCTTCTACTTGTATGTAAGCAGATTGTAATTTTTTATTTGCTTTCTGCTTTTGTTTTAAATTTCTATAAATTAAAAATGCAAATCCTAGTAAAAATGCAAATCCTACTATAAATACATTTCTAATAATTGCCTGTCTCTTGCTAGCTTCAGTAATTTCTAATTCCCGTTTTTCTTGTTCTAGCTTGTTTTTTTCTTCTTGCTTAGAATATTCATATTTCAGTTCAGCTTGAATTGATTTTTCATAATTTTCTTTATTGTAAACGCTATCCTTATATGTATTATAAATTTTATAATATTTAAATGCTTCCGAAATATTTCCACTATTTTCATGAGCGACACTTAGGGTTTTAGATGATTCCTTTATCATCTCCATATTTTCCATTTCGGTTGCTGCATCAAATGCTTCTTTTGCGTAATCGATAGCAATTGTATATTTTTTTTGTGCATTATTTATAATAGCTAAATTATTTCTAATATCAATCGCACCATATTTATCTCCCATCTTTACTCTTAGCACAAGAGCTTTCATGAAATAATTCACAGCAGCGTCAAATTTTTTGGTATCCATATATACCACACCAATACTGCCATTTAATGTAGCCTCCAACTGTAGATTATTTAATTCCTTCTGCAAAATCAAGGCATCGTTGTAGTTTTCAAGTGCCTTGTCGTATTTTTTCAAATTGCTAAATACGTTTCCTATATTAATTTTAACCTGTGCAATACTTAATGGCTTTCCAATTTTTATTTTTAGGTCTAAACATTTTTGATAAAACTCCATCGCTTTTTCAAACTGTTGTTGACGCTCGTAATTTAGCCCAATATTATTATAAGCAATAGACATCCCTTCATTATCGTTTAGTCTTTCGTAAGCAGTTAGTGATTGTAAGTACTGCTCAATTGCTAATGAATAATTACTTTGTCTTGAATAAATTATACCCAAACCATTCAAGGCAGAAGCAATTCCTTCATCATCTTTTATTAGCTCAGAAATTTGTTTTGATATTGAATAATAATAAATTCCTTTATTATTATCGCCTCTGATTACAAAAGACGCTCCTATTGTTCTTAGCAATAAAGAAATACCTTTTTTATAAGAAGAATTTATATTGTCGTTATAAACATCTTTTGCAATTACATAGGCAGTATCAGGATTAACATACATATGTTCCCATATATAGTCATCAATAGCCTTAAATCTAATAGAATCGTTTTTAGTAGTAGAATACAAATTAAACAGTGAATCTGTTTTTTGCTGAGAATTACAATGAAAAAATATCGCAATGAAAAATAAAAATAGTATCAGGCGTTTGTAATTCATAGCGCAATATAATTATAAATTGCAATACAAAAAACACTAATTAAATATTAAAATTAAACCCTAAACCCAAGAATCATCACATCATCAACTTGTTCGAGATTACCCTTCCAAGTATTGAATATTCGCTCAAGTTCAAGTTCTTGTTTACCCATTGGCATATCATTTATATTGATTAGAAGTTCCTTTAAACGTTTAGTCATAAATTTTTTCTTTTGTTCACCTCCAAATTGATCAGCAAAACCATCACTAAACAAAATAATTGAATCACCTTTCCGAAGTTTAATGAAATGATTATCGAATTTTTGGTCTTCATTTGTAAAACCAGCAATGGAAACTTTTGTAGGCTTGTATTCAATTAATTCTTTGTTCCTAATTATCCATAATGGGCGATTAGCTCCCGAGTAATTCAATTCAAATTTATTTTTATCAAAAGAGCAAAGAGCTATATCTAAACCATCTTTGGATAAGGAACCTAAATTGTCTTGTTTTAAAGCTTTTTTAATGCTTTTATTCAAATAAGAAAGGATAGCTGCAGGACTATCAATTTTTTTATCAATTAAACATTGGTTTAATTTATCAATAGCAATCATACTCATAAATGCACCAGGTACACCATGACCAGTACAGTCTGCTGCTGCAAAATAAACTATATTATTCAATTCGTTGAACCAATAAAAATCTCCGCTAACAATATCTTTTGGTAAAAACAAACCAAAACCTTCAGGAAAATGTTTTTCTAATACATTCACTTCTGGTAACATTGCATTTTGAATATGCTTTGCATAGTTAATACTGTCCTGTATTTCTTGTTTCTTTTCAGCAAGTTCAATATTAGTTTTTTTAATTTGTTTATACGCTTTGTAAATGAAAAACGACATTACTAAAACAATAATTAAGATACCAGCAACAGAATAAATAATAATATTTCCTCTATTAATTTTTTCAGATTGAGACTTAACTTTTAATTCTTGAATTTCCTCTTTTTGTTTTAGTAATAAAATTTCTTTTTCTTGTTTTTCATTTTCAAGTCTTTTTTCCATTTCCTGAACCTGCCTCATGCCTTCACTATCCTCAATTGAATCTCTTAAAGCTAAATGTCTATTTTTATAATAATACGCGCGTTCATAATTTTTCATATTAGCATATACATTTGAAAGGCCTTCATATGCATTTGCTCTAAAGCTATTGTTATTATAATGTTCGGCTACCTTTAAACTTTTCAAATAACAGGATAATGCTTTACTGTATTCTTTTTGCGCATTAAAAACCTCTCCAATATTCGTTAGAATTCCGCTTTCACTGGCAGTATCATTTATCGCTCTAAAATTTTCTATTGCTTTATCATAATATTCTAAAGCTTTTTTTTCATCACCTAAAAGATGACTCAGGATTCCTAAACCATTATTAACTGAAGCTATTCCTACTTTAAAATCTGACTTTTCAAATTCAACTAAAGCTTTTTCATAATATTTTTTTGCTTCTGCATATCTTCCTAAATCTTTATAAGCAATACCTATGTTATTATATGCAATTGCTATTCTTTTGGGTTTATTTTGTATCTCTGCTAATTTTGCAACTTTTAGAAAATATTTTAAAGACAAATCATTTTTCTTTTGGTTTGAATAAATGATTCCTATTTTATTATAAATATTTGATAGCTGATTGTACATTTTTTCATCTTCACCTGCCATTGAGGCTTTTAAATAGTGTTTTAGAGCATCAGAATAACTTATCTGATCATAATAATAATCACCTAAAAAAGTGTTGGATTTGCAAATTCCTTTTTTATAATTAATTCGATTTGATAACTCCAAAGCATCTCTTAAAGAACCTATACCTTTTGCAGCGTTAAAATTAGAATATTCAACATATAATTTTAGCAATAAATTAACCTTAATTGTATCAATAGAAGTTTTAGAATATTCAGAAAATAAACTATCAATTTTTGCTTGTTGAGCATTTAACAGACAAAAAAATAATGAAAATAAAAGAGTAAGAAATATTTTTTTCATCCTATGTATCCAATAATTCTTCTAAATACGAATCCCCATCAATAATATATCATCTATTTGTTCTAAAGAACCTTTCCAATCTTCTATTTTTTTATCAAGCAATTCTTTTTGCTCTTTCATTGGCAAATGATTCATCGACAATAATAATTCTTGCAATTGTTTATATTTAAACTTCTTCCCTTTGGGCCCACCAAATTGATCAGCATAACCATCCGTAAAAATATATACTATGTCTCCTTTATTAAGTTGTATTTCATGATTTGTAAATTGTTTTAATTCCTCTCCTACAAATGCACCTACAGGGTGTTTATCAGCTATGATTTCTTTAACTGAACCATTATTTATTATCCACATAGGATTATACGCACCTGCATACTCTAATATATTAGATTTTTTATCAATGCTTATTAAAGCTATGTCCATACCATCTTTTACACTGGAAGATTCTTCTGATTGATGGAGCATCCTTGAAATATTTTTATTTACATTATTTAGAATCAAAGAAGGTTTTATTAATCCGAATACATTTACTGCTTGTTGCAATAAATTATTTCCGACAATACTCATGAATGCACCTGGAACTCCATGTCCAGTACAATCGGCTGCCGCAACCAAAATTTTACCTCCCCACTCTTCTATCCAATAAAAATCACCACTTACAATATCTTTTGGTTTGTATAAAACAAAGCTATCGGGTAATAGTTTATTCACCAAATTGTCAGGAGGTAATATAGCAAGTTGCAGATGTTTAGCATATTTTATGCTATCTGTAATTTCTTTGTTTTTATATTCCAACTGCGCATGCTGAATTTGTATCTGCTCCTTTTGCTCTTCAATGTTCTTATTCTTATCAGCTAAAGCAATGTTTGCTTTCTGTTTTACTTGATTTCTATTATATAAAACAACCACTAGAATCAAAATAAATATACATCCTGCAATTAATGAATTTCTAATTACCGCATTTCTATTTTTATCGGCTTCTTGGCTAAGAAGCTGAATTTCTTTTTCTTTTTTTAATAATTCTATTTCCTTGCTCTTTTTATCTGTATCATATTTTGTATTCATTTCAGCTATTTGAGCGCTACTTTCCTTTGTAAAAATTGAATCTTTAACGGCCGAAAACATTTCATGATATTCATAAGCAAGTTTATAATTTCCGGAAGCACTATATGCTTGAGCTATCATTAAATACGCTTGACTCAATTGTTTTTGTGCATTAATTTCTTTTGCAACAACAACAACTTCATTCAATTTTTCAATTGCTTTTTGATTTTGTTTTTGATCCAAGTAATTTTTTGCCACAGCTAACAAACCATAAGTCATATCTGATTTATTTCCTAATTGTTTGTGTATTTCTATTGATTCTAAAGCATATTTTAATGCTTCGGAATATTTTTTTTGCTCTGTTAATATTTCTGACGTATTTGTTAATGCAGTTGCACATCCGGTCTTAAAATTAATCTCTTTGTAATAATCATAAGATTTTTGAAAATACAATATTGCAACATCTAACTTTCCTTTGTAATAAGCAACCCCACCAATATTACTGTAAACTCCGCCTAATCCTTTTTTATCTTTTAGCTGTGAGTAAATAATTACCGCTTTTTGAAAATATTCTTGAGCTTTATCCAAATTATTTTGTGCCCAGTAAATCAAACCAACATTGTTATAAGAACTAGCCATGCCTTTTTGATCACCAAGGTTTTCATCCATTTCTAAAGAAATTAAATAATACTTTAATGCTTTTTGGTAATTTCCTTGATTCCAATATATCAAACCAATGTTATTATAGGATGTTGATATAGCTCTTTTATCGTTTAATTCTTCATTGATTTTTAAAGACAACATATAACACTCTAATGCTTTTTCGTTATTCGATTGATAAGAATTAACCATTCCCAAAACGTGATAAGCATTTGCTATACCTTTTTTGTATTTAATATTTTGAGCTAAAAGCAATGCCTTGTTTGCATAATCAGCAGCCTTTTCAGGTTCATTGTTTTTATATTCAGAAGCTAGTTTGTTAAAGCAATTCACAACAACAGAGTCTTGTGGGCTTTTGTTAATCAATTGTAATAAACTATCAACTTTCTCTTTATTCTGGGAGAATGATAATTGAAAAAATAAAATAAAGCTAAAAAAGGGTATTAATCTTAACTGCATAAATCGTTTGGGATTTAATTAAATCCTCATGCAATTTATTAATAAAATCGATGTATGCAAAATAGTCAGAGATATATTATTAGAAAAGCCAAAAAGTCATTTAAAATTAAGGTTTTCAGACAATTCGTCTATGATTTATATCATTTTACAAAATGGAACAACTATTGAACTTTGAAGAACATAAAACAAAAACATTATGAATCTAAATAATTTCACAATTAAATCACAAGAAGCTGTTCAACAAGCAGTACAAATTGCAACTGTAAATGGTCAACAAGCTATTGAAAACGGACATATTCTAAAAGGAATTTTAGAAGTGGATGAAAATGTAACGCCTTTTATTCTTAAAAAATTGAACGTTAATACCCAAATGTTTAGTAAAACGTTAGATAAAATAGTTGAAAGCTACCCCAAGGTTTCAGGAGCACAGCCCTATCTTTCAAACACAGCAAATCAAGCTATTTCTAAAGCTTCAACTTATTTAAAAGAGTTTGGCGATGAATATGTTTCTATAGAGCATATATTACTCGCTATTTTATCAACTAAAGATAGTGTTTCTCAATTATTGAAAGACAATGGAGTAACTGAAAAAGATTTAAAAGCAGCTATTTCTGAATTACGAAAAGGTTCGAAAGTTACTAGCCAAACAGCTGAAGATACCTACAACTCTTTAAACAAGTATGCAATCAATTTAAATGATCAAGCAAAAAAAGGAAAACTAGATCCTGTCATTGGTCGCGATGAAGAAATACGAAGAGTATTACAAATTTTATCCAGAAGGACAAAAAACAATCCAATTCTTGTTGGTGAACCAGGTGTAGGTAAAACAGCAATAGCAGAGGGTTTGGCTCATAGGATTATCAATGGAGATGTTCCTGAAAATTTAAAAAGTAAAGAAATATTTTCGCTAGACATGGGTGCTTTAATTGCAGGCGCAAAATACAAAGGTGAATTTGAGGAAAGATTAAAATCCGTTGTAAAAGAAGTAATATCTGCCGAAGGAGAAATAATATTGTTCATTGACGAAATCCACACGCTTGTGGGTGCTGGTGGTGGCGAAGGAGCAATGGATGCAGCAAACATATTAAAACCTGCATTGGCTCGCGGAGAACTGAGAGCAATAGGCGCTACTACTTTAAATGAATTTCAAAAGTATTTCGAAAAAGATAAAGCGTTAGAAAGACGTTTTCAAAAAGTAATGGTGGATGAGCCAAATGCAGAAGACGCTATCTCGATTTTGCGTGGTATAAAAGAAAAATACGAAACACATCACAAAGTGCGCATAAAAGATGAAGCTATTATTGCAGCCGTGGAATTATCTCAACGATACATTAACGACAGATTTTTGCCAGACAAAGCAATTGACTTAATGGATGAAGCGGCATCAAAATTAAGAATGCAAATAAACTCTAAACCAATAGAATTAGATGAAGTAGAAAGAAAAATTCGTCAGTTAGAAATTGAACGTGAAGCAATAAAAAGAGAAAATGACACTAAAAAACTTGAGGATTTAAATAAAGAAATAGCAGAACTTTCTGACAAAAGAACATCCCTTACCGCAAAATGGAAAAGTGAAAAAGAAGTAGTTGAAGGAATTCAAAAAGTAAAAGAACAAATTGAAAACTTCAAATTTGAAGCAGAACAGGCAGAAAGAAATGGAGATTATGGAAAAGTAGCTGAAATACGTTACGGAAAAATAAAAGAAGCGGAAACTCAATTAAAAACATTTGAAAGCAAACTTGCAGAAATGCAACAGGATGGTTCGCAAATGATAAAAGAAGAAGTTGGAAGTGAAGATATAGCTGAAGTAATAGCCGTATGGACAGGCATCCCGGTTTCAAGAATGTTACAAAGTGAACGTGAAAAATTATTGCATTTAGAAGATGAACTACATAAACGTGTTGTGGGACAAGAAGAAGCCATTGAAGCAATAAGCGATGCTGTAAGAAGAAGTCGCGCTGGATTACAAGACAGTAAACGTCCGATTGGTTCATTCATCTTTCTTGGCACTACAGGTGTTGGTAAAACAGAACTTGCAAAAGCTTTAGCTGAATTTTTATTCAACAATGAAAACTCTATGACAAGAATTGATATGAGCGAATACCAGGAGCGTCATGCAGTAAGTAGATTGGTGGGTGCACCTCCAGGATATGTTGGATACGAAGAGGGAGGACAATTAACCGAAGCTGTTCGCAGAAAGCCTTACAGTGTAGTTTTGTTGGATGAAATAGAAAAAGCGCACCCAGACGTGTTTAATATTTTATTACAAGTTTTAGATGATGGTAGGCTTACAGATAACAAAGGACGTGTTGTGAATTTTAAAAACACGATAATAATAATGACTTCTAACATGGGCTCACATATTATTCAAGAGAATTTTGAAAAAATGAATGAGAAAAACCATGATGAAATAATGGCTAAAACTAAAATTGAAGTGTTTGAATTGTTAAAAAAATCTATTCGACCAGAATTTTTAAATAGAATTGATGAAACAATTATGTTTACTCCTTTAAACAGAGAAGATGTGCATAGAATTGTTGAGCTTCAATTCAATGGAATAGCAAAAATGTTGGAAGAAAACGACATACAACTCTCTGCAACACCCGAAGCTATTGATTGGCTGGCACAATTAGGGTATGACCCACAATTTGGTGCTAGACCAGTAAAACGTGTGATGCAAAAACGTGTTTTAAACGAATTATCAAAACAAATTCTTGCAGGAAAAGTACAAAAGGATGCCAAAATAGTACTTGATGTATTTAATAACGATTTTGTTTTCAGAAACGCTATTGAAACTGATACTAAAAAAACGAAGAAAGAAAAGGTAAAATAAGAAACGATGTTAAAATATGTTAAGCGCACAACAAATGGATTAATAATTGTGTTACATATATAGCATAAACAATAATTAATAAATTAAATCTCTCATATCATGAAAACAAAAAAAGAAGTAATAGATAATCGCCCTAAATTCAAAGTTCAAATAGACAATAGAACTGTAATTACAGTGCGAAGTATGCAAGCTGCAAAATCTTGGATGGAACGCTATCCTGCAGCTAAAATGATTGAATAAAATAAAATATAATAAAATATAATAAAACAACATCCCCTTTATTAAAAAGCAATGCTTTATTAGCATTGCTTTTTTTGTTATATAAGTAGGTATTATTTTTTTAACTGCCATTTTTTGCCATTTATCTAAAAGTTTAGGAATTGACTTTTGATTTGTTTTATATTTGCACCGAAATGAAAAAAACGCTATTATTTATTACCCTCATATTTAATTTATTAGTTTGTTATTCTAGCTTTGCTAAAAACATTGATGAAGAGTTTGAATCAATTGACAATTCAATTATAATAGACAGAATAACTACTGAGGACATAGAGGTAAAACTACCTTCAATGATTTTTACATTCAAGGAAACTCCTATTACTATTAAGTTTAAAAATCCAACACATACTCGTTTGTTGTTAAATGAAAATAAAATCCATTTTATTATTAATGGAGAAGATAAAGAACTAACATTTATTGATGGTATTAGCACATTCAATCATTCTTTCTCAGAAAACAAAACATTAACGATTTATACGGAAGAATTCAGCTATTCAAATAATGTTACAGCTTATCCTTTATGGGTTTTGCTTACTCCTATTCTACTTATTATTGGTTGGTTAGTGTTACGAAAAATGGGCAAGAAAAATTAATTTTTCATGTGGTTAGTAATGTAAAAAAGGCAATTGCGAAAGCATTGCCTTTTTTATTTTCAAAAAAATTATTGTTCATCCTCATAAAACGGACTTTTAGAAAATATAATTGTTAAAAGTCCTGTTGCATTTACTTTTGTTTTATGCGGTTTAATTACTGTTATTTTTTTTAACTCTCCTTTTTTAGGTTCAATTAAATAAGCAGGTTCCCAATTTGCTTTTATTAGTTCGTTAAAAGCATTAAAAACTTTATAATGTACTAAATCAACTTTATATATTTTTTCAACTGGATCATACACAGCAACTATTTTTCCTTGCTTTTGCATGGGAGTTAAATCAACGTATCTAACCTCCCCTTTTTTAGTTACATGCACTAATAACCTAACAGTATCTGTTTGATTTTCTCCCAAATTTACATTCCTGGTATGCTGATTATAACTAAAATATTCTGTGTAATTAAATGCTGTTGATTTTTCTTTTATTTTAGGATGTGCTACCAGCAATGGCTTTCGAGTAGCGTTAGCCTTAGCGTCATTTATTATATCCTGATAAGTTATTTTCTTTAATTGCTCATTCGTGTTTTCAACAGTGTATTTATAAAAAAACATATCCGCTTTAACATAGGTAGAATCTGCTTTTTTCGAAATTTTTATAGTGCCCCGCTTTATTATAGAATCAATTTGTGAAAACATATTACAGGAATATGTTAAAACAAAAAACAAAAGGAATGCTAAATTCCTTTTGTAAAAAAACTGATTAAATAAGCCACTATGATTCATAAGAAATTACAACTTAAAAAATGCTTTCAACTCATCAATTGTTTTAAAGCTTTGATCAACACGTTTCATAGGAATGTTTGCCATGCCATCTTTATTTTTTATATCACTAAAATCTTCTGGCATGAGATAATACAGCACACCGTTTTCTACTGTCCATAAAATGTTTTGAGCATCAGGATTGTATGAAAATTTGGTAATAGGATTTTTTGCATAAGTGAACATTCCATTTTTTGATTTATCAACCAAATACACATCGTAAATCATTAGCTGTGCTTTTTTATCAGTTGTTAAATTAGCTGTACAAATTTTTCCTTGAGGATAAGCCATTGGATTATCACAGTTGTAAACTCCAAAACGATTCACAGCAAACATTCGTTTTGTTTGCATTTCGGTATCCATTTGTCTAAATCTATTATCCTGTTGCTCTTTCCATTTTCTTTCCAACTCTTCTTGCTTTTTTATTGCTACAGCTAATTTTTGTTGATACTCCTCCTCTATCTTTTTTTCATTTTCTATCCTCTTTTCGAGAGCAACATTGTATTTTTCAAATTTTTCTTGGTATGTTTTCATAGCTGTTTCGTAATTTTTACCTTCAAAAACTGGATAAACAATCAATTTCACGATTTTTGCACCTTTTTTTAGAGTTAATAAATAATTTTCTCCTTTTTTATTTCCTTCTGTTATTGTCACATCATTCCATTCAATATCATAATATGATTTATTAAAATCTTTATTCTCTGACCCGACTTCAAATAATACTTCTTTATAAATAGCAAATTCAGGGAATTCTTTTATACTTATATCCAAATCAAAAGTGTTCTTTTCTTTACTTACCTTCTGAGGTATTTTAACTTCTAAAACAGCTTTTGGAAGTGCTGCTATTTTTTCTTCCTTTTGCACTTTATAAACTGATTTTTCGGTTTCTATTTTAACATATTCGGAGCTTTGTTCAACTGAAGGTGTTTTAATAAAATCGGAACTGTTATTTGTTTGCTCCATTTTTTTAGCAACAACTTTATCCTTTCCCAAACAAGACCAATTGTTTTTATTGGTATCCAATTCATATAAATTGTATTTAGTACTATTATCGTTTGATGCTAATTGAACATTGATTTTTTTATCTGGAGCAATATTTACTTTTTTCCCATTTTGATAACCTTCTATTTGCATCATACCTGCCGACTCAAAATGGTACCTCACTCCTGCACTGTCGTATGTCATAGGAATTCCAGAAACAAAAATTTCAGCAACATCATGGAATTCACGATAACGAATCTCTATGTCTCCTTTCACAAGATTTCCGCTATCATCGGTAAACGCATTTTTAGGAATTTCGATAATTGATCCTGTTTTGTAATTAATAGTGGCTCCTTTTCCTGCATTTACCTTATAGGTAGTATAAGCCACATTTAATCCGTTTATTGGTGGTGCAATGCAAGGTTTAGCTTCTTCCTTTTCATAAAATGCTAACAATTCAGTATTTGTTGGTAAAACATTTTCTACAAGTTGTTCATTTGAATTTGTTTTAGTATTGTTATTAAGCAATAAAATGGTGGCAACCACAGCAACTGCCGATACAACAACACTGGATAAAAACCAAGTCTTTTTGAAAAATGGTTTACTTGCTTTTAAATGTGTTTTTAAAACCGAATCAAAATTTTTACGCTGATTTATTTCATCGGAGCTAATTTGAGGACGGTTTATATTTATTTTTCGTTTCATTTTTGTAATTGTATAATCAATATATTTTATTTAATCGTTTTCTTTAGTTTATCTATAACTCTATAGGTTTTAACTTTTGCATTGTTTTCGGTTATTTGAAGTATTTCAGCTATTTCTTTGAAAGAACGTTTTTCAAAAAATCGCATTTCTATCAGTTGTAATTCATCTTCTGGTAATTCACTAATTATTCCAACTATTTTATCGTGATATTCATCGATTTTAGTTTCCTGAATTTCCTCCACTATTCCATAAATATTAACAGAATCAATATTTACAGTATGTTTTGCTTTTTCGGCTCTAAATAAATTTATTACTTCATTTGATGCTATTCTGTATAACCAAGATGAAAATGGAACACCTTTATATTCATATTTAGGTAGTTTTTCTAAAGCTTTTACAAATACCTGTTGAGTAACATCAAAAGCTTGCTCCTTATCATCTAATCGTTGATAAATAAACCTGAATATCTGTTCGTAATATTTATCATACAATACAGCAAACTTTTGAGGATTTAATTTAGAAGCTTCCACTATGGATTGCTCGTTCATTAAATCAACCTCAGTTGCATGGTATTTTGATGTTTCTATCATATATTTTACCCAAACTTTAAATTATAACGCAATTGTTTTAAAAAGATACAAGCTATTTCAGGGCAAATTTAATTGGCAAATTATAAGACACTCTCACCAAATTCCCATTTTGCTTGCCAGGCTTCCATTTAGGCATCATTTTAACTACTCTCACAGCTTCTGCATCACATTGCGGACAATTAGGGTTTCCTCTTACTATTTTAACATTTGTAATAGAACCGTCTTTTTCAACAACAAAATTCACATAAGTTGTTCCATTTACAGCGTTATCTGGATACTTAATGTTTTGTCCAATAAAAATGCGCAAATCTTCCATTTCTGGCATTTGCTCCACAATTGCAAAAACGGTAGTATCTGTATCTGTTTTTTTGATTGTAATAGTTCCTTTTGTTGTGTCTTGTGAAAAAGCAACAAAAGGAATGAATAATAGAAATAATAATTTTGTTTTCATACTAAATATATAACGCACATTCTACAAAAAGATACAGCCCAATTGACTAATTATTCAACTGGGCTGTATTATAACGTTTTTAGTGGTAATTTATTTTTCTAAAATTGATTTAATATCTGGCTTGAAGTATAAATTACTTTTTAATATTTTTCCATCCTCTCTGAAAATAGGTTGTCCATTTTCATCTAACTTACTCATATTGCTACGTTGAATTTCATCAAATACTTCTTCTATTTTATGTTGTAATCCATGACGTAATATTGTTCCAAACAAAATGTATAATTGATCGCCTAATGCATCCGCAATTTCAACAATATCGCCATTTTTACAAGCTTCTAGATATTCTTCGTTTTCTTCTTTTATCAAGTTATAACGCAATATATATTCATTCTCATCCACTACTGCAGTTGGTTCATAGCGATTACCAATTTTAAATGTATCATGAAAAACTTCAACATGTTTAATTTTATGAATTAAATGTCCTTTTACATCAACTTGATTTTCCATAGCACTTTTATTTTTTATTAGATGATTTTAACGTTTTGTACCTTTCATTTAAACCATCTACAATTTCAGATGTGATATCTAAACTATCATTAGCCAATAAGATAATTCCTCCTGGACCATCAGTATATGTCATAATGTAATTGTACTGCCCTGCTTTATTAAATTCTTTTATATAATCAATTACATTTTGACGTACTTGCTCGTTTGCATTTGCAACTTCATCCATTAAGGCATCTAATTGCAATTGCATGTTATCTAACTCTTCTTTCCGTTTCATTAAATCATCTTGAGCCGTTTTAATTTGATTTTCAGACATTAGTCCTGCATTCGCTTTTTGCTGAAAGCTTTCATAGTCTGTTTGCAATTTTTGTGCTTTGCTTTGATAATTAGCTTCTAATCTTTTTTGTTTAGCTTGAGCATCAGCAGTTAAATCCTTTACAAAATCATATTTCTCGTTAAGAACATCGCTGTTTATATAAACCACTTTTGATGCTTTAATTTCTTTTGGCATTTTCATAGCAGGCACATTCACATTTGTACTATCACTTCCAGAAGAATCACAAGAAGCACCACATTGAGTAAAATGAAAATAGTATAAAATGCCAACGGCAACTACTAAAACTACATTTAGAATTAATGAATAATTTTTGTTCATAATTTTGATTTTTAGTTGTAACAAATATATATAAAACGTGCGCCCCGTTTAAGCGGGGCGCAGGCATTTTTTAAAAAAGTATTAACATTTTAGTGTTTTGCAAGATAAGTTGCAATACCATCATGACTAGCTTTTAAACCTTCAGCGCCTTTTGTCCAATTTGCAGGGCAAACTTCTCCATTTTCTTCGTTAAATTGAAGAGCATCCACAACACGCAAAGCTTCATCAACATTACGTCCTAAAGGTAAATCGTTAATCAACATATGACGAATATTTCCTTTTTTGTCGATTAAATACAATGCACGAAAAGCTATCATTGGTCCTGTAGCAATTAAATTACCATTATCATCTACATCATAATCACCAAACAAAGCATCATAATTTAGAGAAATAGTTTTTGTTGTATCAGCTACAATTGGGTATTTAACCCCTTGAATTCCTCCACTTGCTTTTGGCATTTGCAACCAACCCCAGTGCGATTGTTCTGTATCAGTTGAACAAGCAACCACTTGCACATCTCTTTTTTCAAATTCTACTAATTTTTCTTGAAATGCATGCAATTCGGTTGGGCATACAAATGTAAAATCCTTTGGATAAAAGAAAAACAAAACATATTTTTTACCTACGTATTGGTCTAAAGAAAAATCTGTTACAATTTCTCCTCCATTAACTACTGCTTGTGCCTTAAATGAAGGCGCTTTTTTTCCTACTAATGACATATTTATTGATTTTTTAAAAAGTTGAACATTTATTTTTACAGCTGCAAATTTACAAAATAAAAATCGATTAAATTTTCTATATATGTTAAACAATTATAATTAAATAATGTTTAATAACTTTGAAGAATGAATTCTGATAAATATCAATCTCTTCTAGAACAATTAAATAAAGACTTAAATTGGCCTAGTGTTTATATGTTTAAATTTATTATTCCTGCCGACAATCATCAAATTGCGCTTGTACAATCTAAATTTTCAGATGAGGCTGTTCTTACTCAAAAAGAATCATCAAAAGGAAATTATATAAGTATTACTGTAAAAGAAGTTATGTTAAATCCGACTTCCGTAATTGAAAAATATCAAGAAATGGAGGGAATTGAAGGCCTTATGATTTTATAATTTATTATTAAGCAAATTACCACTCTCAATTAATTTTAATAAATGAGGTTCGTAAATTACTTCTTTCATTAAGTTTAAATGCCCAACATGATGACAATCTGAACCAACAAAAGATATCATATTCTTATCAATCATTTGCTCCGCTATTTTTTTTGTTGGAATAGAATAATATCCTGTTAATGAGTTGATATTTAACTGTAACAAAACACCTTTATCTACAAAATTTTCATATTTATCAAACTCCCTATGCCAAAAATTATAACGTTCAGGATGAGCCAAAACAGGCTTGTAACCTTGAGTTTGCATTTTAAAAATCACATTATTTAAATTATCTGGTGGATGTAAATAGGATACTTCAAATAAAAGATATTTATTTCCAAATGTTAAAAGTTCTTCAGTATCTAATTTTCGTTCAAAATCATAATCAACATAATACTCCGCTGCTGCAGACATTTCAACGTTTATATTATTCTCTTTAAGAGCTAATTTTACTTTTTCTAATCCCCCTAAAATTGTTTCTGGAGTGTTTCTATAACCATCACCCATAATATGGGGGCTTGTAATAATTTTTTTATATCCAAATTCAACAAATTGAGATATCATATTTACACTATCTTCTACACTTTTTGAACCATCATCAATTGAAGGTACTAAATGCGAATGGATATCACAACCAAGCACACTCATATCAACAGGTGTAGTCAGTCGTTTGCTTTTTTTCTTAAAAATTGAAAATATCCCCACTTTATTTAAGGTAATTTGAAAACCAATCTAAAGTATATTTTAATCCTTCTTCTATTTTTATTTCCGGATTATATTTTAAAACTGTTTTTGCTTTTGAGATGTCTGCTAAAGAGTCTCTTACATCTCCTGCTCTTTCGGCTCTATAAGTTTGCTGCACGGTTGAATTAGTAAATTCTTTCAAAACATTGATTAATTTATTTAAAGATACCCTTTCACCAACAGCAATATTAAAAACATCCCCTTTTGTATTAATTTCATCAGCAAACATCGCTTTCAAATTTGCTTGAACAGCATTGGCTACAAAGGTAAAATCTCTTGTTTGTTCTCCATCACCATTTATTGCAGGCGATTGTTTATTTAGTAAAGCGTTTATAAACAATGGAATTGCAGCAGCATATTCTCCTTTTGGATTTTGTCTTGGACCAAATATATTAAAGTATCTAAGTCCTACAATTTGCATATTATAGGTTTTTGCAAAAATCTCACCATATAACTCGTTTGTCATTTTAGAAACGGCATAAGGAGACAGTTGTTTCCCTATTTGGTTTTCAACTTTAGGTAAAATTTTGCTATCGCCATAAACAGAAGATGAACTTGCATAAACAGTACGTTTTACATTTGCATCACGAGCCGCAATCAGCACATTTATAAACCCGGTTGCATTTACATTGTGAGTTGCAATTGGATTTTTAATGGAGCGAGGCACCGATCCCAATGCTGCTTGATGAAAAACATAATCAATTCCTACACAAGCTTTATGACAATCGTTTAGATTGCAAATATCTCCTTTGATAAATTCAAAATTTTTTAATTGTAAAAATGGTTTAATATTATCTTCAAAACCAGTAGCCAAATTATCGAGTACTACTACTTTTTTCGCGTTGTACTTCAACAGATATTCAACAATATTAGAACCTATGAAACCTGCTCCTCCTGTTACTAAAAAGGTTTTTGATGATAAATCAGAAGTATGAAACGGTTTTGAGTACATATGCATTTAACTGAAATAATATTTCAATTATCGTTTTGTGTATTGTTCTTCGTAATATTTTTTATAATCTCCAGAAGTAACATTTTTTAGCCATTCTTCATTTGAAAGATACCATTCTACTGTTTTTTCTAATCCTTCTTCAAATTGAAGAGATGGCACCCAACCTAAATCTTTTTGCAATTTTGTAGAATCGATTGCATAACGCAAATCATGACCTGCTCTATCCTTCACAAATGTTATGAGTTTAGCTGATTCTCCATCCGCACGATTTAATTTTTTGTCCATTATTTTACATAACAAATGAATTAAATCAATATTTGTCCATTCATTATGCCCACCAATATTGTATGTTGAACCACTTTTAGCATTATGAAAAATTACATCTATCGCTCTTGCATGATCTTCTACCCACAACCAATCTCTAACGTTTTCGCCTTTCCCATATATAGGAATAGGTTTATTGTTCTTTATATTATGAATTGAAAGTGGAATTAATTTTTCTGGGAAATGATGACTTCCATAATTGTTTGAACAATTTGAAATAACTACGTCAATTCCGTATGTATCATGATACGCTCTTACAAAATGATCCGAACTAGCTTTTGAAGCAGAATAAGGACTGTGAGGGTCATAAGCAGTAGTTTCAGTAAACATTCCTGTTTCACCCAAAGCTCCGTAAACTTCGTCAGTAGAAACATGGTAAAAACGACTATTTGAATAATTTTCTTTCCACTCTGCTTTTGCAGCATTTAATAAATTTACTGTGCCAATCACGTTGGTCATTACAAATTCCAATGGATTAGAAATACTTCTATCTACATGACTTTCGGCAGCTAAATGAATTACAGCATCAAACTTTTGCTCAGCAAACAGTTCATGAATAAAATTTCCATCTACGATATCACCTTTAATGAATTTATAATTTGGTTTATTATCTACATCTCTTAAATTTTCTAAATTTCCAGCATAGGTAAGTTTATCTAAATTGAAAATTTGATAGTTTGGATATTTATTCACAAACAGCCTAACTACATGTGAACCAATAAAACCAGCTCCTCCAGTGATTAAAATTTTTTTCATTATAAACTCCAGTAAGTTAAATTTTTAATTTTTCCTTTTAAAATACCCTTTACATCAACTAAAATACCTCCATCAGAAAGAATTGATTTGTAATAAGCTTCATCTAAACCAAGATATTCTTTATGATTAACAGCAACTACAACAGCATCATAACCTTTTCCAATTGATTTTGCTAACTCAAATCCATATTCATGTTTTAATTCTGTTGAATCGGCATGAGGGTCAACAACATCAACTTGAACTCCAAAAGATTTAAATTCTTTTATTACATCTGAAACTTTTGAATTACGAACATCACTTACATTTTCTTTAAAGGTAGCACCCATCACTAAAACTCTAGATTCTGTCAAATTCTTTTTAGCAGCAATAATTTTTTTAACTGTTTGTTTTGCTACATAAAACCCCATTGAATCATTTACATAACGTCCCGAATTAATCACACGTGCATGATAACCTAGTTCTTCTGCTTTGTATGTCAAATAATAAGGATCAACTCCAATGCAATGTCCACCAACTAAGCCAGGAGAGAATTTCAAAAAATTCCATTTTGTTCCTGCTGCTTCTAGTACATCATAAGTATTGATTCCTATACGACTAAAAATAATTGACAATTCGTTCATCAAAGCAATATTCACATCTCTTTGAGTATTTTCAATAATTTTAGCCGCCTCTGCAACTTTAATAGACGATGCTTTATGAACGCCCGGCTCTACAATAATTTTATATGTCTCTGCAATTACTTCTAATGATTCATCATCACAACCAGAAACTACTTTTAAAATTTTTGTAATTGTATGTTCTTTATCACCTGGATTAATACGTTCTGGAGAATACCCAACTTTAAAATCTGTTTTAAATTTTAAACCAGATACTTCTTCCAAAACAGGAATACAATCATCTTCGGTACAACCAGGGTAAACAGTAGATTCGTACACAACATAATCACCTTTTTTTAATGCTTTTCCAACAGAGCGGGAAGCACCAAGTAATGGTTTTAAATCTGGTAGATTGTGTTCATCAATAGGTGTTGGTACAGCAACAATGAAAAAGTTGGCTGATTTTAAAACATCAATAGATGCAGTAAATTCAATATCACAACCTTCAAAATCCTTTGCAGATAATTCTTGCGAAGGATCAATATTGTTTTGCATCATTTTTACACGTTCTTCATTGATATCAAAACCAATTACTTTAACCTTTTTTGCAAATGCTAACGCTATTGGTAAACCCACATAGCCTAGTCCAATTACAGCAATTTTTGCTTCTTTATTTTTTAGTTTGTTAATCATAATTTATGATTTTCTATCTTCTTTTCTTAATGAATAAATTCGTTCTATAATATCTACCACTTTTAACCCTTCCATTGCATTCGTTGTGATTGTAGTTCTGCCTTTTAATGTATCAATAACATTTGAAATAATTTGAGGATGGTTGTTTGCTGAACCTTTATATGCACCATAATCATTCGCCTCATTTGTTGGATCCAAATTTGGTAACTTATAATCTTTAATATTGCAATATTCAACCTTATCCATGTATTGCCCACCAACCTTAACGCTACCTTGGCTACCAACGATGGTAATACTACTTTCTAAATTTGAATTCCAAACGGAAGTTGAATAATTAATACTTCCCATTCCTCCATTTACAAAATTAAAATTTACAAATCCACTGTCTTCAAATTCTGTAAGAGTAGCATGATTAAAATCTTTAAATTTTGCTTGAATATCTTTTACATCTCCAAAAATCCAGTATAGTAAATCAATCCAATGTGAAAATTGAGTAAACAATGTTCCTCCGTCCAAGTCTTGTGTTCCTTTCCATCCACCTTTTTTATAATAACGTTCATCACGGTTCCAATAGCAGTTTAATTGAACCATAAAAACATCTCCAACAATTTTTTCTTCAACTATTTTTTTTAACCATACTGATGGTGGTGAAAATCTATTTTGCATCACACAAAAAACATTTTTGTTTTTTTGCAATGCTTTAAAAATCATTGTTTCACAATCATTTTTTGAAAGAGCCATTGGTTTTTCAACCACCACATGTTTTCCTGCTTCTAATGCTTGTAAAGAATGCTTTGCATGCAAACCATTAGGAGTACAGATATTCACCACTTCCACATCGGGATGAGCTTCTAGCATTTCCTCTACAGAATTATAAAAAGGTTCTGTTAATCCATCCAATCCTAGTGTTTTTTTATCTCCAATATCACAAACAGCAATTAGTTCCGCTTCTTCATTTCTGCGAACCATTTCTGCGTGACGTTTTCCAATATGTCCTTGCCCTATTACTGCAAATTTTATCTTGTTACTCATACTTTACTTACACTTCCGTTATCTAATTTGTATTTTTCTTTTGTTTCAGGACATTCTGCTATTCCATTTTTATCAAAACTCAAACGGTGTCCATACTCACTAATCCAACCCATTTGTTTAGCAGGATTACCAACCCACAATGAATATGGCTGAACATTTTTTGTGACAACTGCACCAGCACCAATAAATGCATAGGCTCCTATATCATGTCCACAAACGATAGTTGCATTGGCGCCAATGGAAGCTCCTTTACCAACATGCGTTTTTGCATATTCACTTTTACGATTTACAGCACTTCGTGGATTAATTACATTTGTAAAAACCATAGATGGGCCTAAAAAAACATCATCGTCACAAGTTACACCTGTGTATATGGAAACATTGTTTTGTATTTTAACATTTCTTCCTAAAACAACTTCAGGGGAGATAACTACATTTTGTCCGATGTTACAATTTTCACCAATCACACAATTAGGCATGATATGAGAAAAGTGCCAAATTTTAACCCCTTTAGCTATTTTACAGCCTTCATCAATCACTGCCGTGGGATGTGCGAAATATTCTGTATTCATCTTAGTTAAAACTTCTGTGTTCTGTTTTATTTAATTCTTCTTTTGATAAGGACTTAAAATATTCATATGTAATTTTTAATCCCTCTGCTCTTTCTATTTTTGGTTCCCAGCCTAATATTTCTTTTGCTTTTGTTATGTCTGGCTTTCTTTGTTTGGGATCATCCTGAGGCAGTGGTTTGGAAATTAATTTTTGTTTCGTTCCTGTAAGTTTAATTATTTCTTCTCCAAATTCTTTTATTGTAATTTCACTTGGGTTGCCAATATTAACAGGCTGAGCATAATCACTTAATAGCAACCTATAAATGCCTTCCACTAAATCATCTACATAACAAAATGAACGTGTTTGTGAGCCATCTCCAAACATTGTCAAATCTTCTCCACGTAATGCTTGTCCAATAAATGCAGGCAATACTCTTCCGTCATTTAGTCGCATTCTTGGTCCGTAGGTATTAAAAATTCTAACTATTCTAGTTTCTACACCGTGATAAGTATGATATGCCATTGTTATAGCTTCCATGAACCGTTTTGCCTCATCATATACACCTCTTGGTCCAACAGGGTTTACATTTCCCCAATATTCTTCTGTTTGAGGATGGATTAATGGGTCACCGTAAACTTCAGATGTAGAAGCAACAAGTATTCTTGCGTTTTTAACCTTTGCTAAACCAAGTAAATTATGAGTTCCTAAAGAACTTACTTTTAATGTTTGAATAGGTATTTTCAAATAATCAATTGGAGAAGCTGGTGAAGCAAAATGAAGAATATAATCTAAATCTCCTGGAACAAAAACAAATTTAGAAACATCATGATGATAAAATTCAAAATGTTCCAACTTCATTAAATGTTCAATATTTTTTAAATCACCAGTAATTAAATTATCCATACCAATAACATGATACCCTTCCTTTATGAATCTATCACAAAGATGAGAACCTAAAAACCCTGCTGCACCTGTTATTAATACTCTTTTCATAGCGTAAGTTAAATAAGTTAAGTGGTTATTGGTTAAATGGGTAAGCCTAAATTAACTTAATTCCCTATTCCCAAATTAACCTTTTACAGTTTCTCTTCCAATACTTGAATAATAAAATCCTAATTCTTTCATCTGGTCAATACCATATAGATTTCTACCATCAAAAATTGTTTTGTTTTTTAACAATGTTCCTACCTTTTCAAAATCTGGCGTTCTAAACAAACTCCATTCAGTAGCAATAAGAAGAGCATCTGCATCTCTCAATGCATCGTACTCATCCATTGCATAAGTAATTTTATCTCCCAACACATTTCTTACATTATTCATTGCTTCTGGATCATAAGCAGAAATAGATGCTCCCGCTTGAAGTAATTCTTCAATAACGTACAAAGCAGGTGCTTCACGAATATCATCTGTATCAGGCTTGAAAGCCAAACCCCATATTGCAATTCTCTTCCCTTTCAAATCATTTTTGAAATAATTTTTAATTTTAGGAACAATAATGGTTTTCTGTTTTTCATTCACATCCATTACTGACTCTAATATTTTAAAGTCGTATTTTACTTCAGATGCCGATTTTGCCAATGCTTGCACATCTTTTGGAAAACAACTTCCTCCATAACCTATTCCTGGAAATAAAAATCGCTTACCAATTCTCGCATCACTACCAATACCAATTCGTACTGCATCCACATCAGCTCCTACTAACTCACATAAGTTAGCTATTTCATTCATGAATGTAATTTTTGTTGCAAGAAATGCATTTGCTGCATATTTGGTTAATTCAGCTGATTTTTCGTCCATAAAAATTATTGGATTTCCTTGACGAACATAAGGCTTATAAAGCTCTTCCATAGTTTTGCGTGCTTTTTCAGAACTCGCTCCAATTACAACTCTATCTGGTTTTAAAAAATCATCTACTGCAAATCCTTCACGTAAAAATTCAGGATTGGAAACAACATCAAATTCTACTTTAGCGTTTTTGGCAATTGCTTCACGAACTTTATCAGCGGTACCAACAGGAACTGTACTCTTGTCAACAATTACTTTATAATCTTTTATTATTTTTCCTAAGTCATTTGCAACACCAAGTATATAACTTAAGTCTGCTGAACCATCTTCACCAGGAGGTGTAGGTAATGCAAGAAAGATTATTTTCGCTTTTTCTATTGCTTCTTCTAACTTAGTTGTAAATGTTAACCGCCCCTGCTTAATATTACGTTCAAATAACAAATCTAAATGTGGCTCATAAATAGGCACAATCCCAGACTGCATTTTTTTTACTTTGTCTTCATTTATGTCAACACAAACAACATGATTACCTGTTTCTGCCAAACACGTACCTGTTACCAATCCAACATATCCTGTTCCTACTACTGCTATATTCATACTAAGTTTAAAGTTATAAAGTTTAAAGTCAAAAAGTTATTCTCGAAATATTATTTGCAAAATTCTAAAACAGAATCTGTAATGAATTTCAAAGTTTCTTCGTCTAACTCAGTATGCATTGGCAAAGAAACTACAGAAGCACAAAGTTTTTCTGTTACAGGAAAATCTCCTTCCTTGTAACGTGGGTCCAAATATGCTTTTTGTAGATGCAAAGGAATAGGATAATAAATCATTGCAGGAATATCTCTACTTGCTAAGAACTCACGCAGGGCGTTTCTATCAACACCATTCAATTGCAATGTATATTGATGAAAAACATGATTAGAAAATTTAGCACGAGCAGGTGTTTTTAGCTTTGGGTGATTCGCAAAAGCTTGATCATAATAATCAGCTGCTTTATTTCTTGCTTTTGCATAATTATCTAAATCACGCAATTTTATTCTTAAAATAGCTGCCTGAATACTATCTAACCTTGAGTTTACGCCAATTGAATCATGTACATACTGCACCGACTGACCATGATTGGCAATCATTCTGATTTTGGCAGCAAGCACATCATCATTTGTAAAAATTGCTCCTCCATCACCGTAGCAACCTAAATTTTTAGATGGAAAAAATGAAGTACAACCAATTGTTCCAATTGTTCCAGCTTTTTTCTTTGAGCCATCTGCTGAAAAATATTCTGCGCCAATTGCTTGTGCTGTATCCTCAATTACGTAAAGGTTATGTTTTTTTGCAAGTGCCATTATCTTATCCATATCAGCACATTGACCAAATAAATGAACTGGGACTATTGCTTTAGTCTTAGGAGTAATTGCTTTTTCAATTGCAGCTACATCAATATCAAACGTATCAGGAACAACATCTACTAATACAGGTTTTAACCCCAACAAACCAATCACTTCCGCTGTAGCAACATAAGTAAAATCAGCTGTTATAACTTCATCGCCTGGCTTTAAATCCAATGCCATCATCGCTATTTGTAATGCATCTGTACCATTAGCGCAAGGAATAACATGCTTTGAACCCAAATATGTTTCTAATTCTTTTTGAAATTCTTTTACTTCTGGACCATTAATAAAGGCTGTATTATTCAATACATTTTGAATAGCAGCATCCACTTCTGGTTTTATTTTTTCGTATTGACTTTTTAAGTCAACCATTTGAATTTTTTTCGCAATCTTTTCCATCGTATTTTGAATGAATTATAAGAATGCGAATATACAGAAAAAAAGGAATTTATATAGCTATTTCAGGGAGATGTTTTAAAGGAAAAAGAGTGCTTTTAATTTGGCTTTTAGAGATTTTTTTGAATATATTCAATTGCCTGCTTTTGTGTTTTAATTGCAAAGGTTTTATATCTGTTGTGTACATCTATTATTTCTTCGATTGCATCGGCTACTAAATCTTTATTTTCCCATGTTTTAAGCTCAGCAATAACAGTTTCTAAACAACCTTTTTTATAAGCAATTTGTCCTAATACATGAACAAGCGTATTTTTTACTCTAGCCGTTTTATCAAATTGCAATTCCTTAAGAAGCGGTAATATATCTTGAGGGTATTTTCTGCCTCTTAACTCTATACCATGACAAATTTCTCTACGTATTTCCTTATCTTCATGATGCAAAAAGCATTTTGCAAACGCTAATGTAGGCTTGGGATTTTTTTCGCCCATTTTTTTAATTGATCCTATTACAGCATTTCTAACAGAATGATGTTTGTCAAATAAACCTAACTTCATAAAGGCCTCAATTGGATCGAAATCATACATTCCAATTTCTCCGGCAGCATTAATTACTGTTTGCCTTATTTTTTCATTTTCAGATTTTAGAAGATTAGCAAGCAAAGCAAGAATCCCTGTTTTTAAATTTTCATTGGATTTATATATTCTTCCAATAGCAATGTAGGCGGACTTTCTAATGTAAGTATCTTCATCAGAAAAATATTCAATTATAGAAGTATTTTTATTTTTTTTTATATCAAAGAAAATAGAATCAGTAATTTTTACAACTAACTCTGCTCTTTCTTTTTTATCTAAATCATAAAAACTCATTTTTGTTTTTTGTAAATATTTTCAATTTTATTTGCCATAAAATTTTCAGGATTTGCTATGTTTTTAAAACCATATCTCGCATACAAAGAATGGGCATCCTTTGTCATTAAACAAAAATTACGCAAGCCTTGTAATTCTTTATGCTTTAAAATACATTCCATCAAAAATTTTGAAAGCCCTCTCCCTCTTTCTTCTTCTATAATAAATACATCTGCTAAATAAGCAAAAGTTGAAAAATCGGTAATAACACGTGCAAAACCGACTTGTGCTTTTCCGTTATAAACACCAAAGCACAATGAGTTTTCAATCGCCTTTTTTAGTAGTTCAATTGGAATGTTTTCTGCCCAATAGGAATGGCTTAAAAAATTATGAATAACAGATATATTCAGACGGGATTTATCTGTACTTACTAAATAATTGTCTTTTTTATATTCTTCTACTTGCATTATTTTGATTCAGCAACAATAGCTAATTTAGTACCATCTGGACTGATTGCAATACGAGTGATGTTTGTTATTCCAAAAGATGAAAAATTTGCAACTTCTTTTTTTACATTATTATACATAGTTGCAGAAAATATTTTTGATTTATAACCATAAAGCACTTTTTCTTCAATAAAAATATAATCTTCGCTTTCTATAGCTGTATCAAACTCTTTTACATGCCAACCAGGTAAATTAAAAGAATAAAATTGATTATTACCCTCTTTCGTTTTTTTTGTGTAAACTAAAAATCCATTATGATATTTTAGGCATCTTCCTATATTGTTATCAATATATTTTGGATGAGGATTTTTTTTACTTATTAAGCACAATGATTGTGGTTCTGTGAGCAAAAACACTGCTATCCTATCTCCATAAAACCAAGCATGATAACCTATTGAATCTACTTCTGGTATTAGCAATTTTGATTTTTTACTTTTTATTGAAATTGACCAAAGCCTCTGAGTGCTATCTGGTTCAACCATTACTACAGAAATATTTTTCCCATCAGGCATAAATGTTGGAGAATATTCGCTCGTTAAAGGAGTATTGGTAAATTGAGAAATTTGTTTTGAGCTTAAATCGTATTTATAAATATCTGACTGCTTTTCATCACGAATAGAAGTGTACAAAATATATTTCCCATCAGTAGAAAAAGCAGGTTGATTATCGTATCCCACTCTATTTGTAATATTAACAGGATTAGAAAGTACAATCGAATCTTTTTCTGTTTTTATATCCAATAACCAAATATCCGTATTAGGTAATTGTGAAAAAACATAAGTAGTAAAAAAGAAAAAGAAAAAAGCGATTTTATTTTTCATCTTTTTAATAAATTTATTTCACCAATGATGTTATTGGTTTACCTGTACATCCATTCGGAAATTGAATATTTAGCATTATAGCAAGTGTTGCTGCAACATCTGTAATATAAATTTGTTCAGCTGTACTTCCTTGTTTCACATTCCATCCATAAAAAATCAAAGGCACATGTGTATCATAACTGTAAGGAGAACCGTGTGTTGTACCATAATGAGGATAATCCATATATGCAGGAGAATAATTTACAAGTACATCACCTGAACGACTTGAGTTAAATCCTTTTTGCATTAAATATCGAGCGCCTTCTGTAAATTGTGAGTTATTAAGAGTTGTAGCACTTAATACTTCTGCAACATTTTCTAATTTTTGAAAATAGTTAACAATATCTTCCTGTATTTGCTGCAATGCTAACTTCTTACTTTCAATTACTTTTTGATTTAAAAATATCTGTTGATTAGAAAAAGACAAAACAAGAGAATCACCATAATTAGTAGTTAAATATTTTTTTAAATCTTTTTCAATTTTTATTTCGTTTATATACCCAGCAGGAATTTTTAAATCAATCAAATAAGCAGGAACTTCAGGAGCAGCATGGTCTGCCGTTAAAAATATCAAAACATTATTTTTTCCAACTTGTGTTTCAATAAACTTTATTAATTCAGCAAGTTCTTTGTCTAAACGCAAATAATCATCTTCTTGCTCAACAGAATTTGGTCCATATAAATGTCCAATATAATCAGGAGATGAAAACGATATTGCTAAAAAATCTGTTACACTTCCTTTTCCTAAATTTTCATTTTTTAATATTTCTATTGCAAAATCTTTTGTTAAAGTATTTCCAAATGGTGTACTACGAATCATTCCTATGCCTCCATTTTTTTCATATAGTGCAGGTAAATTATGAGGGAAAGTTGAGTTTTTTTCTCCTTTAAACACAAATTCATATTTATTATCATCGGCAACACTTTCAGTATATTGTTCAATAGGTAAAAGAGTATTCCAAGGTTGAGATAAATACTTTTTTGCTAATTCTTTTTTGTTAAACTCTTGAACATACGCTGGCAACTCGTTCATATAATAGGTACTAGAAATAAAACCACCAACTGTACCATCAAACCAATAAGCAGCATTTGCAGTATGTCCTGCAGGTAAAATTGCGCTTCTATCTTTTAAAGCAATTCCAATTACTTTTGATTTCATATTCGTTGAAATTCTTAATTCATCAGTAATAGTAGTAGTCAATAAATTTGCAGGAGAGCGCTTTCCTTCTGCAACTGAAGTTCCTACTCCTTGAACTTTATCATCCTGAACACAATACAAACTTTTGTTTCCTTTTTTATCAAACCAATCATTCGCAATGATTCCATGAACAGCAGGTGTTGTTCCTGTATAAACACTTGCATGACCAGGTCCTGTGTAGGTTGGCACATAATTGTAGTTTGTGTTTTTGCAAAAATAACCTTGATTAACAAGCTTTTTGAAGCCATCATTTCCAAATTTGTCCCAAAAGCGATAGATGTAATCGTAACGCATTTGGTCAATAATTATTCCTACTACTAATTTTGGTTTGGTATTTTCTTTATTGGAAGGAGTAATTGCTACAACTTGAGCATTACTGATTAATACACTTAAACTTAATATAAAAAAAATATTTTTTTTCATTTTTATGATTGTTTGGATAAAAAATAAATAAGTCCTACACACACTGTAACACTGATTAAAATATTTGCTATTGCAATAATTAAATTTCCCGAACGCATTAGCTCAACTGTTTCATAACTAAAAGTCGAGAAAGTACTAAAACCACCACAAAACCCTATTATTATTAGCATTTTTAAGGTTGGATTCGCTCCGATTTTTTCACTAAAAAAACCAATTGCTAATGCCAAAATAAAGCAACTAATAATATTTGAGCACAAAGTAGCAATAGGGAAAATTGTTTTAAAATTTGATTTTACAAATTCAGAAATCCCAAACCTCACAACACTCCCTAGCCCTCCTCCTAAAAAAACTAAAAGTAAATTATTCATTTTTATAAATTTTAAACTCTGTTAATTTATAAAATTTCATAGTAATTACTCCAAGTAAAATTCCAAGCAAAGCGCCTACAGCAATATCTGCTGGATAATGAACACCATTGTATATTCTACTGTAAGAAACAACAATAGCCCAAGAAAAAACAAACAAACCAAAATATTTGAGCTTTGTTTTAAACAATAAAAATAAAAATGTTGCAAGTGCAAATGTATTGGCAGCATGCGATGAAATAAAGCCGTACCGGCCACCACAATTCCCATTAACATACACTTGAGATTGAATCAACAAATTATGACATGGGCGATATCTCATAAATAGATTTTTAAATAATTGAGTTGAAATTTGGTCTGATAGAATTATAGCAATTCCTGCCATAAGAGCAACCAACACTACTCTTTTACCAAAATGTTTAAATACTAAAAAAAGAAAAAATGCATACAGCGGAATCCAAATAAGCTTGTTGCTTGCCCAATACATCACATAATCAAAAAAAGAATTGTGCTTACTATTTAAAAATAGAAATAGTTCGGTATCTAATTGTTTTATGTTTTCAATAATACCCATTAAATTCTATTCTTTTATTTAAGGAGATTAATAATCAAACGAATGTACATCTTTGGCATTTAGCTGTTTCCATATTTCATCTTTCAGTTCAACAATTCCTTGTCCTGATTGAGATGATATATAATGTACGGGGACAGATTTTTTTTCTTTGAAACGTTTATTAATATCTTTTTTCATTTCAGCCAAAAGTTCTTCATCCAACATATCACATTTGGAGATAGCCAAAATTCTTTTTTTATGAAGTAACTCTGGATTAAATTGATCTAGCTCGTTTATTAAAATTTTGTACTCTTTAATAATATCATTTGAATCAGCAGGAATTAAAAACAGTAAGGTTGAGTTTCGTTCTATATGACGCAAAAAACGCAAACCAATGCCTTTTCCTTCATGCGCACCTTCAATAATACCTGGAATATCAGCCATTACAAAAGATTTGTAATCTCTATATTTTACAATTCCCAAATTAGGAACCAAAGTAGTAAAAGGATAATTAGCTATTTCGGGTTTAGCAGCCGAAACAACAGATAGTAAAGTAGATTTACCTGCGTTTGGAAAACCAACTAATCCAACATCAGCTAAAACTTTTAATTCTAAAATTTTCCATTCATCTCTTCCTGGTTCACCAGGTTGAGCAAATCGAGGGGTTTGCATAGTAGATGACTTAAAGTGCTCATTCCCTAATCCTCCTCGTCCTCCGGGTGTAATAATTATTTCTTGCCCATCTTCTGTTATTTCAAACTGTACTTCTCCTGTTTCTGCATCTTTTACAATCGTTCCTAATGGAACATCTAAAATTTCATCTTTACCCTCTGCCCCTGTCATTCTAGCACTACCACCATTTTCACCCGCTTGAGCAATAACATGCTTTCGATATTTTAGATGGATTAAAGTCCAAAACTGTTTATTCCCACGCAAAATTATATGCCCTCCTCTTCCTCCATCTCCTCCATCAGGACCACCTTTTGCAGTTAGCTTACTTCTATGTAAATGCATGGATCCTGCTCCTCCTTTTCCAGAACGGCAACATATCTTCACATAATCAACAAAATTTGAATCCATATTTTTTAATCAATTATTTTTTATTATCTATAATAGCACATAGCGAATTGAATATTTGTTCAATCTCTCCTATACCATTAATGCCTTTGTATTTTCCTTGTGATGTATAAAAATCTTTTACTGGAGATGTTTCAGAATTATAAACATCAATTCTTTTTTGAATTACTTCTGGGTTTTGGTCATCTGCTCTTCCACTATCTTTTCCTCTTATCAATAAACGTTTTTTTAATTCTTGTTCTTCAACCTCAAGTGCTAACATCAATGTAATAGCCGTATTTTTTGATTTTAACAAAGTATCCAAAGCTTCTGCTTGAGCCTGCGTACGAGGGAAACCATCAAAAATAAAACCATTGGCATTTGGATTTTTATTTACTTCTGCTTCTAGCATTCTAATAGTAACTTCATCCGGAACTAATTGCCCTTTGTCCATATAGCTTTTTGCCAAAGTACCAAGTTCTGTTTGCCCTTTTATATTTGCTCTAAAAATATCACCAGTAGATAAGTGAGTTAATTTATATTTTTCAATTAATTTTTCCGACTGTGTTCCTTTTCCAGCACCTGGAGGTCCAAACAAAACAATGTTTAACATGATTTTTAAATTTTATTAATTATTATTTATCTAGTACATAAATATCAGGTAGATTCCTACCTAGTCCATCGTAATCTAAACCATAGCCAACTAAAAAATCGTTAGGCACCACTATCGCAACATAATCTAAATCAAATTTTTTGCGAAATGCTTCAGGCTTATAAAGTAAAGTACAAATTTTTATTGCTTCTGGTTCCATTTCTTCTAATTGTTCTAATACTTTTTCCATTGTTAATCCTGTATCAACAATATCTTCAATTATAACAACCGTTCTTCCTTTAATACTTTCATCCAAACCAATTAACTGCTTTACTGTACCTGTAGAATTTGTTCCACTATAGGATGAAACTTTAACAAATGAAATTTCGCAATCAATTGTGATTTTTTTTAGTAAATCAGAAGCAAACATAAAAGAACCATTTAGCACTCCTAAAAACAAAGGCTTTTTATCTTTTAACTCTATATTTATCCGATGAGCTACCTCTCCAACAGCCTTATTTATCTCGTTAGCAGGAATGTTGATTCTGAATGTTTTATCCTTTAAAGTTACTTTACTCATAAAAAAAATTTGAACTGCGAATTTAAGCAAAATAGAGCTATAAAAAACGTATTTTTTATTTTATTCCTGTTTCAAAAAAAGCTATTTTTACGAGTTATCAGTTCATAAAACTGATTTTTTAAAAGCTAAATAATGAATAAACTACTTTTCACTTTTTGCTTCGTTTTGTTATCCTTTTCAATTTTTGCAGGAAACGAAGATTACCCAATTGGCGCTCGGTCTGCTGCAATGGGAAATGCTTCTGTATCACTAAGTGATATATGGAGTGCGCATCATAACCAAGCGGGGCTGGGTTTTGTAAGAACCATAAGTGCTGGTGTAAGTTACGAAAACAGATTTTTAGTAAAAGAAATTAGTATAAGAGGTGGGGCTGTTGCCTTGCCAGTAAAAGGCGGAACTTTTGGATTATGTATCACCAATTTTGGTTTTAGTCTTTATAATGAAAACAAGTACAGTCTTTCTTTTGCAAAAGCTTTTGGCGAAAAATTTTCAATGGGAATTGCTATGGATTATTTAACTACACGCATAGCTGAAGGATATGGAAACAAAGGTGTATTAGCAGCTGAAGTAGGAATTCAAGCTAAACCAATAAAAGGCTTAACAATTGGCGCACATGCTTTTAACCCTACTAGAGCAAAAATAAATAGTTATAACAATGAACGACTTCCAACAATTATAAGATTAGGTGCTGATTATAATTTTTCTGACAAAGTAACGCTTGCTATTGAAACTCAAAAAGATATTCAATATAAAGCTGAATTTAAAGCAGGACTTGAATATAGAGCCGTAAAAGAATTTTATTTACGAATTGGAACTTCTACCAATCCTACATTAAGTTCTTTTGGATTTGGTTTAAATCTAAAAAAATTAAAAGTAGATTTTTCTGGAAATTATCATCAAACACTTGGTTTTAGTCCACAAATTGCATTAAGCTATACATTCTCAAAAGCAGAAAAAACAAGTGCTGCAATTCAATAATAAAAATATTATTCCTGCAACAATTGTATTGTTGTTTTTGTTTTGTGCAAACAATTTGTTGCTTGCACAAGATACAATCATTAATAAAACTGATGATAGTCAGATACAGCAGCAATTAGAAAACATAGCAGAAAGTACCGAAAATGAAGATGATGATTACACTAATTTATTAGAAGCAATAATATATTATAAAGAACATCCAATAAATTTAAACAAAGCCACAAGAGAAGAATTACAACAACTTTTAATTCTAAGTGATATTGAAATCAATAATTTACTTAGACACATCGAAAAAAACGGAAAACTAATTACAATATATGAATTACAAGGAATAGCAGGTTTCGATTTACAAACTATCCAAAGACTATTGCCTTATGTTAAAGTATATGACGGTTTTACTTCGTCACATTTCAGCATAAAAGAAATGTTTAAAAATGGGCAACACATGACAATGTTTAGATATGCTCGTATCATTGAAGAACAAAAAGGATTTAAAGATATTGATAGTACATCATTGTATAGCAGTAAAAACTCAAGATACATTGGAAGCCCTGATAAATTATATCTACGCTATAGATTTACTTATGGAAACAATGTTAGTTGGGGAATAACTGCTGATAAAGACCAAGGAGAATTGTTTTTCAAAAAAAATCAAAAATTCAATTATGATTGGTATGAAAAAGGATTAAACGGAAATCAAAAATCAGGATTTGATTTTTATTCTGCTCATTTCTTTTTAAGAAACATTCGGTTTGTAAAAGCCATTGCTATTGGTGATTACCAAGCTACTTTTGGCCAAGGATTAACAATGTGGAGTGGCTTAGCTTTTGGAAAAAGTGCAATGGTGATGAATGTAAAAAAATCAGCAACTGGTTTAAGGCCTTATACATCCGTTAATGAAAGTCTTTTTTTAAGAGGAGCTGCATCAACCATTGCAATTAAAAAATTTGAAGTAACAGCTTTTGCTTCCCGAAAAAAAATAGATGCAGGAATTGCTGATACAACTGAAACTGGAGAAATAGAAACCATTTCTTCGCTTCAAGAAACTGGTTACCATTCTACTTATGGCGAATTACAGGATAAACAATCCATCACTCAAACAATTTATGGAGGAAATATTTCATACAAAGGCAAACGATTAACTCTTGGTGTTACTGGAGTAAAATATGAATTAAGCAATGATTATGTAAGAAGTTTGTCTCTTTATAACAAATTTGAATTTTCATCCAAACAAAATTCAAACATTGGATTTGATTATAATTTTGTTTACAAAAACTTTAATTTTTTTGGTGAACAAGCAATGAGTCAGAATGGTGGGTTAGCATTTTTAAATGGAGCTTACATAAGTTTAGACCCAAAACTTTCAATAACTATTTTGCATAGAAATTATCAAAAAAATTATCAAAATTTAATGAGTAATGGCTTTGCAGAAAACACCAGAGCAGCGAACGAAAAAGGAGTATTTGTTGGACTAACAGCAAAGCCAGTAAATACTATTACCCTAACTGCTTATTTCGACAGATTTGAATTTCCTTGGTTAAAATATCAAGTAAATGCGCCATCTGTTGGATACGATTACCTTGCTCAAATAAACTATACACCAACCAAAAAATTTGATGCCTACTTCCGAATTCGTTCCAGAACTAAATATAAAAACACACCCGAGGATATTAACGATATAGATTTTATTGTTCCCATTAAACAAACCAACTACCGACTAAACTTATCGTATAGTATTTTACCATCTGTAAAACTAAAAAACAGGATTGAGTTGATAGATTACAAAAGAGCTGATCTAAAAACTCAAAAAGGATATTTAATTTATCAGGATATTATTTTCAATAAGCTGAGCAGTCCATTATCAGTTACATTGCGCTATTCATTATTCCAAACAGATAATTATGATAGCAGAATTTATACTTACGAAAATGATATGGTTGGAGTTTATTCAATTCCATCATTCTATGACAAAGGCTCCAGATTTTATGTCTTATTAAACTATAACATAACAAGAAAAATTGAAGTGTGGGTGCGTTACTCTCAAACTGTGTTTGACAATAAAAAAGTTATTAGTGAAGGAGCACGAACCGAAATCCAAGGCAATACAAGATCCGAAATAAAAGCTCAAGTAAGATTTAAGTTTTAAACCTTTGCTTTTTTTATAATCAACTCTTGAGGAAAATCTGTGTTTATTATATACACACCATTCATAGGATTTTTCATACCAATGGTATCACGCAAATAAAAATAAAGGTGAGTTTCGTTTTTTTCTGCATCAACAATTTTGTCCGTTTTTTTCAGCAGTTTTTTTGACACTGCAAATTGCATTTTAGTCCCTTTTTCCGTTTCACAATCTACAACAGTCATGTCGTTTATTTCAAAACTAAATTCTTTATTATTTGGCAAAAAACCAGCAAGAGTATAACTTGTATTGTTTCTAATTTTAAAATCAGTTACTGGCTCAGAAACTTTTAATTCGTCTTCCCATAAAAACTTGATATTGTCTTCGGACTCATCGCCATTGTACAAATCGTCAGCTAAAGCCTGATTAAATTCTGAATTAATTTTAATAAAATGAAGATGTAAGTTCATGTGTTTTATTTTAATTTGGCTCCTTTAGCAGAATAAAAAGGATGTATTTCAACTATTAATCTACCCGCTTTTACCATTGGATCTTGGTTCGCTAGCTTTTCTACTTCTTCTTTTGTTTCAACATTATAAATGCAAATGCCTCTAATGTCACCATCATCCATCAATGGTCCGCAAATATCCATTTTACCAGACTCAGCCATTTTATCTAAATGAGCTATATGTTGTTCTTGTAGTTTAGCAGTTGTTACTGAATCTTGGTTTCTATTTGGTCCTTTTTTTAGAAACACCAAATAATATGTTTTCATTTCATATTTTTTTTCAAACTCATTCTTTTCTTGTGCGCTCATGGATGTAACTATAATTAAGAAGAAAATTAATACAACTGATTTTACTGTTTTCATCATAAAAAATTATTGTGTTTTTGTTTCTTTCCAAGTTTTGTAAATATCTTGCTGTTTAGGTCTATCCTTTTCAATCTCGCGTAGGGGTTCACATTCTTTTAGTGTTTGTTTGCAATCACTCGGTAATTGCTGATATAATTTTGTTCCTTGCGTTTTCCATTTAATCATTTCATCACTCACATCTTTTACAATTTTAGCAGGATTTCCTACCACCACTTTTCTTTCTGGAATAATCATGTTTGCTGGAACAAAACACAATGCACCAACAATGCAATTATCACCAATCACTACATCATCCATCACCACAGAATTCATCCCAACCAAAACATTTTTACCAATTGTTCCACCATGAATAATGGCTCCATGCCCAATATGAGCTGCTTCTTTTAACAAAACCGTTGTGCCAGGAAACATGTGTATGGTGCAATTTTCTTGAACATTGCAGCCATCCTCAATTATTATTTGTCCCCAATCGCCACGTATAGCGGCACCAGGGCCAATATAAACATCCTTACCAATTATTACATTTCCTGTAACAGTTGCATTCGGATGAATAAAAGCACTTTCGTGTATTACTGGTTTATAACCATTGAATTCGTAAATATTTGCCATATTTTACCGCAGAGGCGCCAAGGCGCTTTTGTTTAATTTTTCCGCGACTCTGCGTCTTCGCGGTGAGTAATTAACATTTTTCTATTATCACAGCATACCCCTGCCCTACACCAATACACATTGTTACCAATGCATATTTTTTATTTTGCTCATGCAATTCAATTGCTGCAGAGTTTAATATTCTTGCACCACTCATTCCTAATGGATGACCAAGTGCAATTGCTCCTCCGTTTGGATTAATTCTAGAATCGTTATCTGCAATACCTAATGCACGTGTACAAGCTAATGATTGTGCAGCAAACGCCTCATTCAATTCAATTATATCAATATCTTTTAAAGTCAACCCAGCGCGTTTTAAAGCCATATTGCTTGCTTCTACAGGACCAATACCCATAATTCTAGGCTCTACACCTGCTACTCCACTTGAAACAATTCTTGCTTTTGGAATAAGGTTGTATTTTTTTATTGCATCATCAGATGCTAGCAAAATAGCTGCTGCGCCATCATTTAATCCAGATGCATTACCAGCAGTTACTGTTCCTCCTTCTTTTTTAAATGCTCCTTTTAGTTTAGCCAACCCTTCCATTGTTGTATCGGGGCGCATAAATTCGTCTTTATCAAATAATTTAGGTTCTCCTTTTTTCTGAGGAATTTCAACTGCTATAATCTCTTTTGCAAATCGTCCTTTTGATTGAGCTGCTGCTGCTTTTTGCTGACTCCACAAAGCAAATTTATCTTGGTCTTCACGATTTATTTTGTCTCTATCAGCTAAATTTTCTGCTGTTTCTCCCATTCCATCTACACCATACAATTCTTTCATTTTAGGATTAATAAATCTCCAACCAAAACTGGAATCAAACATTTGAGCATCTCTGCCAAAAGCAGAAGATGTTTTTGAAATTACCCAAGGACCGCGAGTCATATTTTCAACACCACCTGAAATCATTAAATCAGTTTCACCAATCATAATACTTCTTGCTGCTGCCATAGTAGCTGATAAACCAGAAGCACACAAACGATTTACTGTTTCACCGGGTACCTGATACGGCAAACCAGCTAGTAACAGAGCCATACGAGCCACATTGCGATTATCCTCTCCTGCTTGATTAGCACATCCCATAATTACATCACCAATTAGTTTAGTGTCAATGCTAGGATTGCGTTTAATTAATTCTTTTAAAACAATTGCTGCCAAATCATCTGTACGAACAGTTGATAATGTTCCTCCGAAATTTCCAATTGGAGTTCTAATTCCATCAATAATATATGCGTTTTTCATTTATGATTAAGTGGTTGATCTGTTAAATAGTTAAATAGTTAATTGGTTAAATAGTTAATTTGTTAAGTGCGCTAAAAATTATTTTTAGTAAGTACTAGTTTATACTGGTTTTTGCTTCTTCTTTTCGATTTTTCAAATAGTTAATATAACCATTTAGGACTTTCAGAATACTCGATATTTTTTCTCTATAGTTGTTTAATTCACTTTCATTAATATACTTGCAATCATATGCACAAATCAAATGATCCAATACCTCATTCAAAGACCCACGAGAATGTCTACAAAATTGAATGTTTTCTTGGTAATGGAATCGCCCATAGCCTTCTGCAATATTAGCAGTTACCGAACGGGATGCTCTAATTATCTGATCAGAAAGCTTATACTTTTCTTCAGGAGGAAATGTTTTTACTAATATAGCAATCTCATTTCTAAGTACTCTTGATAATTTCCATGATTCTAAATCTTCAAAATTTTTCATTCCTGCCAAAATTAACTATTTAACAAATCAACCATTAACTACCTACTTCCCACTCTTTACTTGTTCTATATACAGTTCCTTTAAAAAAAGCAACCTTTTCATTTTTTTGATTTGCTATTTCAATGTGATAGGTTGCTGTTCTATTGGTAATACTTAATTCTTTTGCCTCACACGTTAATTCATCGTTTACATTCACTGCTATAGCAAATGAAATAGAACACTCCAACGCAACACTTAATCTTCCGTATGCATTAGAAGCAAAAGCCAAGGCGCTATCTGCAAATGAAAAAGCAATTCCGCCATGAGCAATGCCAAAACCATTTACCATTTCTTCACGTACTTTCATTTTTAAAATACAACGACCTTTTTCAACCAAAACAGTTTTTATACCCAACCACTCACTAAATTTATCTTCAGCAAGCATCTTATTTACAATTTTAACAGCCATCTCTTTTTCCATTTAGCAAAGTTACCAAAAGAATTAAGTTATTAATAATTCATAAAAATATCATTTTGAATATGTAATTTATAGTTAAAATTTATTTAATATAAAATGGATGCTTAAGAGACATTTTAATTTTTGTATGCGTAAGAATATCGCAATTTCAGTTTGCTTGATAAATTCATTCCTCTCACATTTGCTTCATAAATCTTAAAACCGAAAATTATGAAAAATCTAAAATTATGGTCTATTGCAATGATAATTGCTGTTGGACTAACACAATGTAAAAAAGAAGAAGAAACAGCTCCAAAACCAAGTGGTTCAGGAAGCACTACGTCAAACATCAATAATTTTTTTGTTAATAATGCGGTAGCAAAACAAATTTTTACAATTGATGCTAGTCAGTACCAAACCGTAACAGGAACAAAAGGAACTAGAGTTATTTTTTATCCAAATAGCTTTAAAGATGCTTTAGGAAATACCGTTTCAGGAAATGTAAGAATTGAATTAAGAGAAATTTATTCTAAAGCAGATATGATTAAAAGTAAAGCACCAACAATAAGCGGAGGAAATTTATTGATTTCGGGAGGAGAAATATTTATGGAAGCTTTTCAAGGAACACAAAAATTATCTTTAACAGGACCGAATACAGCATTTGTTTTTATGCCAACAGATAATACAAACAACGGAACATCACCATACATGCTGGAATTTTATTCTGATCAAGAATTTTTAACTGATTCATTAGATTGGGATAATTCAATTGATAGTTCTACTGTAAATGTAGTTGTGGATAGTTCTGGAACATTTGGAGGAAGTACGTATTATTATTTTCCTATAAATAGCCTAAACTGGATTAATTGCGATTATTTTTATAGTAGTCCTGGCCCTTTTACTACTGCAACTGTAAATTTAAGTGGACAATTTACCAGTTCTAACACAACCGTATTTTTATCCTTTAATGGAATGAATTCAGCTGCTTCTCTTTATCAAGGTACAAGTAATCAAATATTTTCAGCTTGGTATAGTTTACCAATTGGGCTAAATGTTACTATAGTCGCCATAAGTGAAATTGGAGGACAGTATTATTCTTCATTCACACCAGCTACATTAACAAGTGGGTTTAATGTAAACATTACCCTTAACGCCACCACTCTTGCTCAAATTAATACCGATTTATCAAATTTACCTTAAGCACAAGCAACAAAGCTCACTAAATAGTGAGCTTTGTTGCTTTATTTAAAATTTCAGATAGCGCATTTTCAATAATATCTAGTGAATTAAATAGCTGCTCAAAGGATTCAATTATAAAATATTTACTCTGAATCACATCCGTTCTGTAATCCGTTTCAAAAACATCAAATACATTAAAATCTGCATGTATTGCTTTATCGCTTAAACAAAACTCCGTTTCTCCTTTTGATGATATGATTCCTGCACCATAAATTTTTAATTGATTATCTTCTCTAATTAATCCAAACTCAATTGTAAACCAATAAATTTTCCCTAACAAATCAATTGCTAAAGGATTATCAATGTGTTTCAATGCAATATCACTAATTCCTTTAAAAAAATTTACATAATTGGAATTGCTTAATAATGGTACATGTCCGAAAACATCATGAAACATATCAGGCTCTTCTAAATAATCAAGCTGCTCAATGGTTCGCAACCAGCAAGTAGTTGTAAATTTTTTTTGTGAAAGAAATTCAAAAAATTCTTTTTGAGGACTAATATTGGGTACAACTTGTAGCTTCCATCCTGTTAGTGATTTTAAAATATCATTTACATCCGTAAAATTCGGAATTTCATTTTCATTAAATTGTACTTTTTTTAATGCCGCTAAATACTCTTTAGAAATAATAGGTTCAAGAGTTTTCATTTGTCGCTGAAACAGTATTTTCCAAACTAAAAAATCTTGTTCGGTGTAATTGCTGTAAATCTGAGTTATTGGTCTTTCTTTCATTTTATTATTGGTTTTGGTAAAAAATAAA
The DNA here is from genome assembly GCA_964549315.1 of uncultured Chitinophaga sp. Lineage (GTDB taxonomy): Bacteria > Bacteroidota > Bacteroidia > 2-12-FULL-35-15 > 2-12-FULL-35-15 > 2-12-FULL-35-15. Next base: position 67,855 of record CAZJUY010000014.1, read on the forward strand.
AAAGCCCTTCCAAAAGGAAGGGCTTCATAAATATGATAATAGATTTTGCTAGTTTAGTGGCAATACATATTCCTTCCATTGCTTAACATGGAATGATAATAATAAGTATTGCGAAATGCTTTCATGACACAAATGTATAAATTATTTTTTAAGAAATCCTACTCCAATTAATATTCGTTTTTTTCATCATAGCCAAATGATATGCTATTGGGCCATTTTCAGGTTTTTCTAGATTTACATCTTCTGCTAAAATTTCAAGAGCCATATTTCGTGCTGCATATAATATCTGGGAATCTTTAGCCAAATCAGCTAAATTCAAATCCAAAACACCACTTTGTTGTGTGCCTGCCATATCACCCGGACCTCTTAATTTTAAATCTACATCTGCTATTTCAAATCCATCGTTTGTTCTGCACATGGTTTCCATTCTTAATTTTCCATCAGCACTTAATTTATTTCCTGTCATTAAAATACAATAAGATTGTTCTGCTCCACGCCCTACTCTTCCTCTTAATTGATGCAATTGTGATAAACCAAAACGTTCTGCACTTTCAATAATCATCACACTTGCATTAGGCACATTCACTCCTACTTCAATTACAGTAGTAGCAACCATAATATTTGTTTCTCCTTTTACAAAACGTTGCATCTCAAAATCTTTCACATCCGATTTCATTTGTCCGTGAACGATACTTACTTTGTACTGTGGCAAAGGAAATGCTCTTGAAATACTTTCATACCCATCCATCAAATCTTTATAATCCATTTTTTCGGATTCTTTAATTAATGGATAAACAACATATACTTGTCTTCCTATTGCTATTTGTTCCTTCATAAAACCAAACACTCTTTCTCTATTGCTATCGTATTTATGGGAAGTTAAAATAGGTTTTCTGCCTGGTGGCATTTCATCAATCACACTCACATCCAAATCTCCATACAGTGTCATAGCCAATGTTCGTGGAATGGGCGTAGCACTCATAATTAATACATGTGGTGGCTGTGTGTTTTTTTTCCACATTTGCGCACGTTGTGCAACACCAAAACGATGTTGTTCATCAATCACAACTAAACCGATGTTTTTAAATTGTACTTCATCTTCTAGTAAAGCATGTGTTCCAATTAAAATATGCATTTCGCCCGACTGCAATTTTTCATGCAATTTTCTTCTTTGAGCAGCTTTTACAGAACCTGTAAGTAAACCTACATTAATACCCAATGGTTCCACAAGTTTAGAAATAGTATCAAAATGTTGATTTGCCAAAATTTCTGTTGGTGCCATCAAACAAGCTTGAAATTGATTATCCAAAGCAATCAAAATATTCATCAATGCTACAAGCGTTTTTCCGCTTCCTACATCACCTTGCAATAATCTATTCATCTGTTTTCCACTTCCCATATCAAAACGAATTTCTTTAATCACTCGTTTTTGTGCATTGGTTAATTCAAAAGGTAAATGATTATTATAAAAACTATTAAAATAGTTGCCTACAGAAGAAAACAAATAGCCTTTGTAAATTTTTTCGCGATTCGTTTTTTGCTTCAATAATTTTAATTGGATAAAAAACAATTCATCAAACTTTAATCTGAATTCTGCTTTCTTAAGCATTTCAGCATTTTGAGGCAAATGAATTTGAAAAAAAGCTTGTTCTCTACTCAATAATTGAAAACGATCAATTATTTCTTTTGATAAAATTTCAGGAATATTATTTTTTGCTTGTAGCAATAAAGCTTTTTGAATACGTGCAATACCTTTTGTATCCAAAGCTCTAATTTTCATTTTTTCTGTGCTATTATAAACAGGCTGCAAGGCATTCGCCAGAGTAGTATTTTCTGTACTAACAGGTTCTATTTCGGGATGAGCAATATTGAATTTATTATTAAATAAGGTTGGCTTTCCAAAAACTACATACTCAATAATTGAGTTGGGTTTAAGTTTTTCTTCCACCCATTTTATCCCTTGAAACCAGACTAATTCTAAAACTCCTGTACCATCCGAAAATTTTACAACAAAACGTTTTGCACGTTTTACACCAATCGTTTCTGTGCTTATTATTTTTCCTCTTAATTGAACATAAGGCAAATCAACATTAATTTCATTGATTTTATAAAACTTGGTTCTATCAACGTAACGAAAAGGATAATAGGTAATTAATTGTTCGTAAGAGAATATATTCAGCTCTTTTTTAAGTATATCAGCCTTTTGCGGACCAACACCTTTTAGGTATTCAATGGGTGTATTTAAAAAATTGCTCGACATTATTATTAATTGCGAAGATAATTAAAAGCAAGCAACAAACATATTTCAATTATATTTGTATATACATTGTTATGCATTTTACATATTTATTTCTGATATTATTTACCCTTTCTTACCCGCTGTTCAAAAGCTTTGAGAATAAGATTAATTATTCCTCTAAATGGAAATATTTATTTCCCGCAATAATTGCCAGTGCTGTATTTTTTATTGTTTGGGATATTTGGTTTACTAAACTTGGTATATGGAAATTCAATCCTGATTACATTTTAGGAATTTATATTTTAAACTTACCCATTGAAGAATGGCTCTTTTTTATTGTGGTGCCTTTTTCTTGTGTATTTATTTATGAAGTGATGAATTACTTTGTAAAAAAAGATATTTTAAAAAGATACACCCCATTTATTACTCTTTTTTTGGTGCTTTTATTAGTAGCACTTTCGGTGATTTATATTGATAGATTTTATACTTTAATAACCTTTTCTTTGCTCTCCTTTTTTCTATTAACCCATCAGTTTGTAATAAAATCAGATTATTTGGGAAGGTTTTACCTTGCATGGTTAGTATGTATCATCCCTTTTTTAATTGTGAATGGGGTTTTAACTGCTGCTCCAGTTTTAATATATAACAACAGTGAAAATATGGGAATACGGATTTTTACCATTCCTTTAGAAGATGTATTTTACGGTATGTTAAATATCCTACAAGTGGTTACCATTTATGAATGGTTAAAAAGAAAAAAACAATAATTTTTTTTACTGAAAAATTGTCTTATTTTTAATCAACTAAAAATACACAATGAAAAAACTACTTCTCTGCATTTCTCTTTTCAGCTTGATATATTCTTGCAAAAAAGATACCCCTCCAGTAGAATTACCAACTAAGATTACAACTTTTCAGGAACACGGCTTGGATGTATCTTGGGATCAATCAGGGAGCAATTTAATTGCTTATTCTAAAAAGGGTGCCGACACGTATTACGACATTTATTACTCTAACCCCGATGGCTCTGGTACTGTTTGTTTAACATGCAATCATGACTCATTACCAAATAAACATATTTGTATGCCCGACTGGCATCCATCAGGAAAATGGCTAATAATGGCAGTTGAAAAAGCTGTTCATCCGGGTTCTTCTACCGATGCTTTACCCGGTTTTGGTGCTTATTGTGATATTTGGATCATGAACAAACAAGGCACAAAAGCATATAAAATTGTGGACATACCTAATGATTACGACCATGGAGTGATTGCTCCACGATTTTCTCACAATGGCAAAAAAATTATTTGGACAGACAGAAAAGTACAACCTAATTTTTTAAACCTTCACCAACAAGCAGGTTATTGGGTTATAAAAACAGCTGATTTTGGTTTTAGAGCAAGCGATAGCATGCCAGAAATTTCGAATATAAGAACCATTGAACCTGTTGCGAATAATTTTTATGAAACCTACGGGTTTTCACCTGATGATAGCAGAATCATTTTTTGTAGTAATATGAATTATCCAACATTTTTAGATGAACATATTTATACCATTGACACCCTAGGAAATAATATTTTAAAATTAACATCTGCTGACTATAACGAACATGGATTTTATAAGCCCGATGGAAGTAAAATAGTGTGGATGAGTAGCACCAAAAGTACTTATGGAGGAACCGATTGGTGGATGATGGATGTAGATGGTAGCAATAAAAGAAGATTAACTTATATGAATGAACCCGACAACGAACAATCGGCTGGTTCTGCACGGTGGGCAGGTTTAGGTTCTTTTGCTCCTGATGGAACACGTTTTATTGGTGGTGTACAAACGAGCTTGGTTACTCAAGAAGGAAAAATTGTAATGGTTCAAATTTTGCATTAATACTTAAAAACAAAAAAATAGATTTATGAAAAAAACAATTTCAATTATTGGTATTGTATTAATAAGTTTAAATACAATAGTTGCACAAACAGCAACAAAAGCAGCAGCAAAACCAAAATTAACAACTAAAGACAGTATGATGTGTGGCAAACAATGGCATGTAGTATCTGTTGAAGAATGGGCTGTAGTTACTAAACCTCCGGGCGAAAAAAATGCGAATGATATGTTAATTCTAAATTTAGATGGTACCTACAATTTAATATTGTTTGGAAACAAAAAAGCAGGAACATGGTCTAAAGTGGGACAATATATTTATTTTGTGGATGAGGCAACAAAAGAAAAATTTAATTATAAGATTGTTAATGTAGAAGCTAAAAAACTAAAAATGGATTACCGCGACCCAGATGAAACACATAGTTTGTTTGAGTATGAAATAAAATAAATAAGGCGTCATACTGTGACGGGAATCTACCCAAAAACAGAAAAACCTAAATAAAACAAATAGAGTGGAGTCAGCGACCACTTAAAAAACGGGGCGAAACTGAAAAGCCTTACGAGTAAGAAATTTAAAATTAATTTTATGTCAAAGTGTAAACATTGTGGTATTGAATTTGAAATTGCACATAGTAATGCAAGCCGATCATATTGGTGTTCTAAAAAATGCGAAATGGAGTATAGCCTTTTAAATGAACAGATAAAAAAAACAAATAAAAATAAATCGGAGACTATTCAACAGCAAAAACAGGATATAGTATCAGAATATGACAAAGCACAAATAAAATTAGAAGAGAAGCGCTTAGAATTGGAAGATCGTAAAAGAAGAGAAGAAAAGGAGGCTCAAGAAGCTGCCAAAAGAAAGATAAAAGCTGATAGGCTACGTGAGGATGGAAAGCCCTTTACAGCATTTCTTGTAGAAATGAACCCAACATATCCACTTGCTGCTGCAGTTATTTATTTTTTTGCCATTTTTATCGTTGCTGACACTTTACGGGGGATTACTAAATTTTCAGTTTTAGGTTTAATAGTATCTGTAGGATTGAGTTTTGGGGTATATTTTCTTTATGATTATTTTAAACTAAAAAGAGATCGTTTAAAAATTTCAATGATTGTTTCTTCTGTATTGCCTTTAGTAATTTTTATTGGAATCGGTTTGATTTCAAAATCCAAATTTAGCTCTGATTCAAATCGAAAAAAAGAAATAGCGCTGGAAGAAATGATGGCGAACGGATCTGAAACCTTAAATAACTCCGCTAATTCTGTTATAGAGAACACTAGTAACTCAGACAGTGTAAATTCAGATGAAAATAATTCATTTACAGAAGAAGAATTAACTAATCAAGAAGCAATAGAGGTTGAAAAAACACTTTACAAAATTCAAGATCCTGATGGTTATTCAAATTTACGTTCTGCACCCAATGGCGATATATTAAAGAAAGTGTATGACACTGAAACTTTTGAAGTTATTGGAACAGAAGGGAAATATAAAAAGGTAAGGCTTTCAGACGGTACGGAAGGCTATATTCACGAAAGCAGAATTGTTTCTACAAAATAATTTTACTTTAATAAATAAAGGCGGGCTATGCCCGCCTTTAAATTGCATCATTATGAGCTTTTACGATTACATGAGAAATAAAATCGAAAACTTGTCGATTCTAAAAGAAGAATTAGCTTATTTCTTTGATGTTCAAAAAGTTGAAATTATTGAATTACCCCAAAATGAATTAGTAATCGCAATCAAGGTAATAAAAAAAGTAGATGAGGTTTTTATAACAACTGAATTGTCTGATGTTTCAGAAGCATACTCAAATGATACTATTTTGGAAACAAAAGCAAAAAATTATTTAACATCATTAAAAAGAGAATTTAAAATAGACCAAATAATTAATAGCAGAAACAAATGAATAAATTAAATTTAGTAGAATGGGATATACTTTTGAGAGTTTATTATTGCTTATATCAAACTCAAAATAATTTCCATGTGGTAGTTACGAATATTGACGGTGTTGTCAATAGAATTACGGTTACAGACATTAATGGGAACAGGCAGTTCTCAATAGACAATAAATTATTTGTTGAATCTTACGACAATACTAAACCAGCAAGCGACATAGCTAAATGCTTTAAGGAAAATGGTATTCATGCTACATTCTAAAAGAAAACAAACATAACCACATAATAAAAATAAAGTATGAACAACTATCCAGCAACTCCGGACGAGGTATATGACTCAATTTGTGAGGCTATTCAAAAACAAATTGACATCCTTGATAACTCACCAATTTCATTATCACACGAGCAAATTCAAGATATTTTAAAACGTATAGGAGGGCTAAATAAACAACTTGAAGAATACGCTAAACGTCATATGCGAAAATAAAACCAGTCCATAACAGCACCTACCCAAAAGTGGCGGTTCAGTGCTCCGCAGACACATTTATGGTTAATGTCCCCGTTGAGCATAGTGTCCCGCTACGTTCTTTTTAATTAGGCTTCTAGCCTAAACTGTTTGATGTATATTTATTTGTTTTAATTTTATAATATAATTATGGCGGGACGCCATTTTTAGAAAAGACGTAGCGGGACGCTACGCCAAACAGAGAAAGCCATACAAAAATGGTAGGCTTTGTGTGGTTTTTGGATAAAAAACCCTTTATATAAATGAGTTATAGCCAATTTTAGGAGGACATAATTTTGAAAAACAATTAACTTAGCAAACAATTAAATAATAATAATTTAAAACAGACAAGTATGAAAAAAACATTACTAATTATCGCAATTACATGTATGACGAGTATTCAAACAACACAAGCACAAAATGTAGTCATTCCAGACGCTAATTTCAAAGCTTATCTTGTAGGAAACACTGCAATAAACACAAATATGGACACCGAAATTCAGGTAACTGAAGCAATTAGCTTTACTGGCGACATCTTATGCTCTGGATTAAGTATTTCTGATTTAACCGGGTTAGAGCAATTTACTTCTTTAAATGGAATAAACTGTTCATCTAACACAATTTCTAGCATAGTACTTCTTCCATTGTCAACGACATGGGTAAACTGTGCATCAAATATTGGAATCACAAACATTGATCTTAGCCTCCATTCAAATTTAAATTGGTTTAGAGGAAATGACTGTAATCTTAATAATCTAAATGTAGCTAACGGAAATAATACTTCCTTCGCCTCCTTTTATGCTTACAATAACCCGAGCCTTACATGTATTCAAGTAGATAATGCTGCTTACAGTACAACGAACTGGACTAGTATTGACTTAACAACAAGTTTTAGTGAAAATTGCAGCTCTGTAGGCCTTACCGGCCTAACTTTAAATAATGCAGTTGCCGTATATCCTAATCCTACCACAGGTGCAATTTTTCTAGCTAGCAATTACAATATTACACTGACTGACGTGACAGGAAAAATAATCGTTCAAAAGCAAAATACCAACTCCGTTGACATTTCAAATCAGCCTACAGGTATGTATTTTATTTTGCTTACCGACAACAAAGGACAAGTTATTCATCGAAGCAAATTGACAAAAGAATAACTGGGCATAATAGCGCACTGAAGCTATTTTGGTATTTTAGTAACTTTAATAATAGCTATTTTAAAATTAAATTTGTCTTCCCGACAAATTTAATTTTAAAAACCCAAAACAGCGCCAGTGCACAAAACGTTCTGAAATTGATTTATAAAACACAAAAAAGCATTTATGCCTTTGCATAAATGCTTTTTAATAAGTAGTAAAACTACTGTACTATTTTACTTTAATTTTAACATACTGGTATTGTTCATATGTACTCATATTTTCTTGTGCATCTTTATTGTATTCTGGTCCTTGCACTTTAGCATCTGTTTTAACAAATTTAATTTGTGCTTCTGTTAATCCTGCTTTTATCAATGCTTTAGACACAACAGATTTTGCTTCTTCTCCACGTTTTTCTGCCAAATTTTTATTTGTTTTAAATGTAGTAGTAGGTACTGTTGATGCACTTGATTCAACATCAATTTCAATACTTGGATTGTTTTTAATACATTTTGCTAAAGCATCAATAAATGATTTAAATGCTTCAGATTTTGTATCAATTTGTTTTTTATTGTAAGCAAAATTTTCTTGGTAGCTCGATTCTTTCGGGTTACATGTTTTTGCTAAAGCAGCCAATGAATCTTTTATTCTTAAGCTATCGTAAGGTGTTCCAAACGGAATTTCTCTTCTTATCACATTGTATTTTGTTCCTCTTGGAGCATCCAACACTTCATTATGGATTTCTTGTCCGTTGATTTTGTAAATCGTTCTGTAAGAAGTTCCAACCGGAAGGTTAGCGCCAAACTTACCTGTAGCAGGATTTATTTCTAATTCTTGAATGGTATCATTGTTTTTAGTATTCACAATGTATATCATGTTATTGCTGATATCCGCATTTTGATAATTAATAATTTTACCAACCAAAATTGTGATGTCTCTTGGTTCAAATTCTTGATAAGAAATCATGTAAATATCTTTTTCACCAAAACCGCCTTCTTTATCAGATGAATAAAAAGAACGTTTACCGTCTGCTGTAGTAACCATAAACACTTCATCATCTGGCGTATTTATTGGGTAACCAAAATTTACTGGTGTTGTCCAAAATCCATTTTCTTCATCCAAATAAGAAGTGAAAATATCAAAACCTCCCATGGATTGATGCCCTTTTGAAGAAAAATAAATTTGTCTTCCATCAGGATGAATGAACACACCATCTTCGTCATACTTTGTATTAATTGTTTCGCCTAAATTTTGTGGTGGTCCCCACTCGCCATTAGGCAATCTCAAACATTTATAAATATCTCTTCCACCAAAACCTCCACTTCTATCGCTCACAAAATATAAAATTCTATTGTCAGAACTAAAGCAAGCATGCGTTTCCCAAGCAGAAGAATTTATTGGAGCATTAACATATTCAGGGCTTTGCCAAGCATCACCTTTAAACTGACTTAAATATAAATTCCCATTTCCTCCATCATCTTTATAAATCAATAGCTTTAAACCATCAGCCGATAAATTTACAGTTGCTTCATGCCCTTGCCCATTGATATTTTTTCCAATCAACTTTGCTTTTTGCCATTTATCATCTTTGTATTCTGCAATATAAATATCTTCAAAGTGCATTCCATTCAATTCTTTTCTATCACTAGCACCGCCAGTTCTTCTAGAAGTAAAAATTAATGTTTGTTCATCCAAAGAAATCAAAGGCGAGTAATCAGCATAAGCAGAATTAATCTCTGGACCCAGATTAGTAATAATTGCCTTTTTAGGCTTTTTCACTAATTCTTTAGCATTGTTACATGTTTCTATATCATGTTTTACATCAGCTATTTCTGCTAACACTTTTGGGTCAGTATCAGTACCTAATGTTTCAATGTATTTTTGATACGATTCAATCGCTTTATCAAAATCATAATTCAAATGATAAGCTTTTGCTAAATAGTAATGAGTACTTAAAGGTGCTTTTGTTTCTTTGATATCACCCATTGCATAGCTAGAGGTAACTTTTTTTATAGCATCTTCAAA
>CAZJUY010000015.1:0-77493 GCA_964549315.1 uncultured Chitinophaga sp.
CCACAAAGCCTCACATTTCTGTGAGGCTTTTTTATTTATATGAAATTCTACTTTTACATATTATTTTCTGAGATTAAAAACAAATATTACTTTGGCTATACAGGTGATGTTTTAGAAGAAAGACTCAGGAAACACAACTCTAACCACAAAGGATTTACAGGAGGTATAGGCGATTGGGAGCTTAAGTATTCTGAGGTATATTCTACAAAAGAAGAAGCTATTGTAAGAGAAAAACAAATCAAAAGTTGGAAAAGCAGGAAACGAATAGAAGAGCTAATTAAGAAAAGTGAAATCAATTGATTCAGAGCATCCCGACTTATAGTCGGGAGGGTCAAGTTTCGAACCCAGTAGTTCCCACGAAGCCTCACATTTCTGTGAGGCTTTTTTTATTGTTTATAAAGCATATTTTTTGTTGAAATCTTTGTCAGAATAAAAATAATTGTTAATTTCGTGCCCCCAAGTAAAAAAGTACTTGGATTAGTAATAACAAATAAAACCCTAAAAAATGTACGCAATCGTAGAAATAGCCGGGCAACAATTTAAGGTAGAACGTGGCAATAAAGTTTATGTTCACCGCCTAGAAGCTAATGAAGGGGCTAAAGTTGAATTCAACAATGTGTTGTTGATTGACAACGGTGGCAAAGTTCAAGTAGGAACTCCTTCTGTAGAGGGTGCAAAAGTAGCAGCAACTGTTATTTCGCATCTTCAAGGTGACAAAGTAGCTGTGTTTAAGAAAAAACGCAGAAAAGGTTACCAAAAATGGAACAATCATCGTCAACAGTTTACACAAATCCTTATTCAAGGTGTGTTAGCTAAAGGTGATACGTTGAAAGACGAAATCGCTGTTGAGAAAAAAGCTCCAAAAGCAAAAAAAGAAGTTACAGAAACTGCTGAAGTAAAAAAAGCAGCTCCTAAAAAGGCAGCAGCAAAAAAAGCTCCAGCAAAAAAAGCGGCTCCTAAAAAAGCAGCAGCAAAAAAAGCAACAAAAGAGTAAAAGTCTGATTACGACTTTTAATTGTTAAACTATAAAATTAAAAGAAAATGGCACATAAGAAAGGTGCGGGTAGTTCTAAGAACGGTCGCGAATCACATAGCAAACGTTTAGGTGTTAAAATATATGGAGGTCAATTAGCTATTGCCGGAAATATTATTGTACGCCAACGTGGAACAAAACACAACCCAGGTCTTAATGTAGGTATTGGTAAAGATCATACATTATTTGCTTTGGTTGATGGAACTGTGGAATTTAAAAAGAAACGTGATGAAAAATCATACGTTTCAGTAGTTCCTTTTCCTGCTGAAGCATAAGGTTTTCAATAAACATTAAAAAAAATCTCCTAGCTTCAATAGAAGTTTAGGAGATTTTTTTGTTAGTCCTTAGTCTGAAGTATCAGGTCTAAAACGCAAAACAAAAACACTTCATACTAAACCAAACAAGGAACAAAAAACTAAAGACCAAGTACTAAACACTAAAAACATGTTACAACTAAATTATATTCGCGAAAAAAAAGAAGAAGCTATTGAACGCCTTCTGATAAAAAATTTTGATGCAAAAGCAATTTTAGAAAAAGTATTGGAATTAGATAATGATAGACGCAAAACTCAAAACGAATTAGATGCTTTATTAAATGAGGCAAACGTATTAGCAAAACAAGTTGGAGAGCTTTATAAAGCAGGAAAAAAAACAGAAGGGGATGATTTAAAAAACAAAAGCACAGCATTAAAAGAAAGCTCTAAAAAATTAGAAGATCAGCTAAAATCTATTGAAGAAGATCAACATAAACTATTAGTTCAAGTTCCGAATACGCCAAGCATAAAAGTTCCTAAAGGAAAAACTCCTGCAGACAATGAAAATGTTTATCAAGAAGGTGAAATACCAAAATTATACGATGGTGCAAAACCACACTGGGAGCTTACTACAAAATATGATTTAATAGATTTTGAATTAGGAGTAAAATTAACGGGTGCTGGATTTCCTGTTTATAAAGGAAAAGGAGCGCGTTTACAAAGAGCCTTAATTAATTTCTTTTTAGATAAAGCAACGGCTGCAGGATATTTAGAAGTACAACCACCAATATTAGTGAATGAAGCATCAGGTTATGCTACAGGACAATTGCCAGATAAAGAAGGGCAAATGTATCATGTGGGAGTAGATAATTTATATTTAATTCCAACAGCTGAGGTTCCTATTACAAATATTTATCGTGATATAATTTTAAAAGCAGAACAACTACCAATAAAAAATTGTGGCTATACGCCTTGTTTTAGAAGAGAAGCAGGAAGTTATGGAAAAGATGTGCGAGGATTAAATCGTTTGCACCAGTTTGATAAAGTAGAAATAGTTCAGATTGCCCACCCAGAAAAATCGTACGAAGTACTAGAAGAAATGAGAGAATATGTTGCGAGTTTGTTACGTGATTTAGAATTGCCTTTCCGTACATTAAAATTATGTGGAGGTGATATGAGTTTTGCTTCTGCTCTTACTTATGATTTTGAAACATATTCTACTGCACAACAAAAATGGTTAGAAGTAAGTTCTGTTTCTAATTTCGAAACATTCCAAAGTAATAGATTAAAATTACGTTTTAAGGATGGTGATGCAAAGCCAGTATTGGCGCATACTTTAAATGGAAGTGCTTTGGCATTACCAAGAATTGTTGCAACCATGTTAGAGAACAACCAAACGGCCGAAGGAATTAAGATTCCAAAAGTATTGGTTCCGTATTGTGGATTTGATATGATGAATTAATTTTTAACCGCAGAGCACGAAAAATAGACGCGGAGTTTAGCGGTTCGAAATGGCAAATGAGAATATGTCATTTTTGGCGGATTCGAGAAGCAAGATTCTTTTTTTACAGATAAGCCTATTCAAAAGAAACATTATTTTGATCATTATTTTTCATTGCTATGTCAATAAAATAAGCCAATTCAGCCAGCCCTTTCTTTTTAGACATGTATATAATTGAAGAAATTTGATTTGACAAGCCTTTTGTAAATGACTAATTTTATGGCAGTATTAATTTCTTTACTCCACCAAAATGAAAAAAATATTTTTAACAGCAGTTATTTCATTATTTGTAAATATTGCAAGCGCACAATGGGAACAAACAAATGGTCCTTCTGGAAGAGCCATTAGTTGTATAGCCGCAGGCGGGACAAATATTTTTGCTGGAACTTTTGGAGGAGGTGTTTTTTTATCCACAAACTATGGGGCACAATGGACTGCAGTAAATAATGGGTTAGTAAATTATAACATTTATTCTTTGGTAATAAATGGGCCCAAAATTTTTGCCTATACTGATAGTGGAGTATTTTTTTCAACCAACAATGGAGGATTATGGTCTTTTGCAAATACAGGCTTACCTGCTTCTTCTTCAACTCATTCATTGGCTATTAGTGGAATATATAGTCTTGTCGGAACAGATGCTGGAGTGTATTTGTCAACAAATGATGGGATTTCTTGGTCAGTTGCAAACAATGGATTAATGACAAATACAAGAGTTAATTCATTTGCAATTAGTGGTACAAATATTTTTATCGGAACTAATTATGGCGTTTTTTTATCAACGAATAATGGTGGACTTTGGACCACAGTTAATACAGGCTTAACAAGTACAAATGTAACTTCTATAGCAACAGACGGCACATATATTTATGCAGGAACAAGCGGTGGAGGAATTTTTTTATCAACGAATAATGGTGGACTTTGGACTCCAGTCAATTCAGGTCTTGCCAATTTGTATATTTCTTCTTTAACTAATATTGGTTCAAATATTTTTGCAGGGACATTTGGAGGAGGAGTGTTTTTATCCAGCAATATCGGTAGTACTTGGTCTTCAGTTAGTGCAGGTTTGACAGCGATGACAATTCGTTCTCTTGCTGTAAGTGGTCTAAACATTTTTGCATTAACTGCAAATGGAGATGGAGGAATTTTTTTATCTAGCGATAATGGAGTTTCTTGGTCTTTAGTAAATAATGGTTTGGCAAATACCAATGTAAGCTCTATCTCAATTATAGGGACAAATATTTATGCGAGTGCAAAGACAGATCAAATATATAAATCAACAGATAACGGTTTAACATGGACTTCTATAAACAATGGATTATTAGGTTACGATGTAGATGTATTAGCTACCGATGGAGTAAATATTTATGCAGGAACTTATGGAGGCGGAGTTTTTTTATCAACGAATAATGGAGGTCTTTGGACTGCAATAAATAATGGGTTAACAGGGCAGTTTGTTGAGTCATTTGCGATAACTGGAGCAGATATTTTTGCGGGGACTTATGGTGCTTTTTCATTTGGCACAGGAGTATTTTTATCTCACGACAACGGAAGTAATTGGTTTTCGGTAAGCAATGGTATTCCCGACACAATCGTATATTCTATTTTTTCAATTGCTGTAGTGGATACAAATATTTTTGTAGGAACTAATGCAGGGGTGTTTCTATCTACAGACAATGGAAATTTATGGACCCCCGTAAATACAGGTTTAACGAGTACAAATGTATATTCATTGGTTATTAAAGGAACAAATATTTTTGCAGGAACAGATGCTGGTGTGTTTCTAACTACAGATAATGGAGGGAGTTGGCTATCTGTTAATAGTGGCATTCCGACAAATAATATTTTTTCAATTGTATCAGATGGAACAAATATTTTTGCAGGAACAGATGCAGGGGTGTTTGTCTCCTTTAACGATGGAAACCTTTGGACTAATATAAGCGCAGGGTTAAATAATGTTTTTCCAAATAATTATATTACTTCCCTTGCATTAGATGGAACAAATATCTATGCAGGGGTGCTTTGGAATGGCATTTGGATACGCCCCTTATCTCAAATCACAGGAATAAGTGAAGCAACAAATTCTAACAATATTTCAATATACCCAAATCCAAATAACGGCATATTCAACATTTCTTTCTCATCACAAATAAAAAATGGAAGCATTGAAATATACAATAGTTTAGGCACTTTACTATACCAACAAAAAATTATTAACCAAGAAAATTCAATTGAATTAAAAAACCAAGTGGCGGGTTTGTATTTTGTGAAAGTAATGAGTGAAGGTAAAATCGTTGGGACAGGGAAAATTATAAAGCAATAAAACTAATCTTTAATATATTCAAAACGTTTCACTTTCTTTCCACCAACAAATATCTCTTCAAAAAACATTTTTAAAGGGCGCACCCAAATATTTTCTCCTTCGGGTTGATATAACGCTTTGTAAACTACCAGTTCTTCTAGTGTTTCACTATGGCGAGCAACTCCCACTACTTCATACTCTTTTCCTTTATAGTGTTTGTATTTTCCTGGTTTGATTTTCATCAACGTTTTTCGATTAACAAATTTTACACACCCCTAACCCCTCTCTAGAGGAGAATAGATTCATCTTTATATTAAAGTATTAATAAACTGAAAACTCTTGCTTATTTGTTTCAAAAGCGTTGCTGCGTTCTGATTTATTGTAAAAACGGGTTGTTCATTCTTTCAAAACCAATATTCGTTTCCGGTCCGTGACCAGAATAAACTTTAAAATCATCCCCTAAAGGAAATAGTTTTGTTTTAATGCTATCTATTAGTGTTTCGTAATTACCTCCAGGAAGGTCAGTTCTGCCAATACTTCCATAAAAAAGAACATCTCCAGCAATCATGAATTTTTGTTCTTTATTGTAAAATGTAATACTTCCAGGCGAATGTCCAGGAGTAAATAAAATTTCAAGACTAGAATGTCCAAATTTTATTACATTACCTTCTCCAATATATTTTGTTGGTTGAGGTGAAGGTTCGGCATTTAACCCGTACAAACTGGCAGTTGTTAAATATGCTTCAAACACTTTTAAATCTTCTTTATTAAATTCTAAGTCAATCTTAAATTTATCTACAACAAAGCCATTCCCAAAAATATGGTCTAAATGACAATGAGTATTTAAAAGCTTAATTGGCTTAAGGCCATTATTATCAACAAAAGTGGCCAATTCTTGTCTTTCTCTGTTGTCGTAACAGCCAGGGTCTATAATAACACACTCTTTTGTCTCATCAAAAAGCACGTAAGTATTTTCTTGAAAAGGACCAAAAGTAAAAGATTGAATTTGTATCATAATAAAAGAGCGTTTTATGCGTTCCAAAATTAACAAAATATTATAGTTAAAGGTTTGGCTTTACTGCACTATTTTTAGTATTTTAGCATTCCTAAAAGCGGAGAAATAAATTTGTTTTCTAGCATAAAAAATACAATTACTTCTAAATCAAAAACACTACTTGTGTTCTTGATGTTTTGCTCATACATTTCTAACGCACAATTTTATACAGGCTCACGTATGGAGTTTGGTAAAAATCGTGTGAAATACGAACAGTTTTTTTGGACATTTTACACTTACGAACGTTATGATGTCTATTTTTATGAAGAAGGAAGAGATTTAGCTAATTATGTTTCTAAAGCAGCGAAAAAACAAATCACAGAAGTTGAAAAACTTTTGGATTTTTCATTTGATGGTAAACTACAGTTTTTAGTTTACAATAAACAATCAGATTTTAAGCAAAGTAATATTGGATTGTCTTCAGAAGAAGAGTACAACACTGGAGGAACAACTAGAATAGTGGGTTCAAAAATTTGTTTGTATTACGAGGGAGATCATGCAAAGCTTGATGAACAAATACGTGCAGGCATCGGACAAGTTGTTATAGATCAAATGATGTACGGAGGAAACATGCGTGATGTATTAAAAAATAATACTTTACTTAATTTGCCAGAATGGTACACAAAAGGCTTGGTTGATTATGTTGCTGCAGATTGGAATTCAGATATTGATAATAGAGTAAAAGATGGAATTTTATCTGGACGATACAATAACATTAATCGATTAGAAGGGGAAGATGCCGTGATTGCAGGACATGCGCTTTGGAAATACATTGCAGATAATTATGGTGAAGCAGTAATATCTAATATTATTTACATGACCAAAGTGAGTCGCAATATTGATAATTCATCTTTGTTTGTATTAGGCATTTCAATCAAAAATCTTTGGAAAGAATGTGTAGAATCATATCAAAACAAATATGATGAAAAAGATAAATCAAAAACACTTCCTGAACAAAAACCGATTTTAGTAAAATCTAAAAAAGCCAGATTTTATTCTAAGCTAAAAGTTAGTCCGGATGGAAATTATGTGATTTACACAACTAACGAAATGGGGCAATACAAAATTTGGTTGTATGATATTCAAAAGCAAAAAGCAAAACGAATTTTAAAGTCTGGGCAAAAAATAGATAGAATAAATGATTATTCATATCCATTGTTGGCTTGGCATCCAAGCGGAAAATTGTTTTCATATATTATTGAACGCAAAGGGTTTTTAGTAATGGCAACCTATGAGTTGGAAACAAAAGACAGAACGGAAAGAAATATTATTGGATTCGAAAAAATTCTTGATTACTCATATAACGATGACGGTAAAAAATTTGTGATGAGTGCTGTACAGAAAGGGCAAACAGATTTATTTATTTTCACATCTGCCTCAAATGGCTACGAACAAATAACAAAAGATATTTACGATGATTTGAATCCACGTTTTGCAAATAACTCAACAAAAATAGTTTTTGCTTCTAATCGCCCTTCTGATACTTTGTTTTTTGATCCGAAAAGGAAATCGGATGATGCAATGAAATACAAAGACATTTTTGCTTTTGATAATGTTACAAAATCTAGAACATTAATTAGAGTTACAAACACGCCTCATATTAATGAGTCTTATCCTTCTGATTATGACAAAGAGCATATTACTTTTTTAAGTGATTTGAATGGAATCAGAAACAGATACATTGCAACATTTGATAGTACTATTGCTTATGTAGACACTACAGCACATTACAAAGCTATTGCCACCTATTTCCCAATTTCTAATTATTCTAGAAATATTTTGGAGCAAGACATAAACATCAAAGCAAATAAATATTCGGAAATTATTTTTGAAAATGGTAAATACAAAATGTATATCGCTCCACTTGCGAGTGCCGAAACACTTAATCCAATGACTTTACAGAACACTTCTTACAGGGAATATAGAAATAGATTGGATAAAAAAGAGCAGGTAGAAAAAGAGGCAAAGGAAAAAGGGATAAAAGAAACACCAAAGTTGGAGAATGTTAAAACGGTAATTAATATATCAGACAACAACAAACAAACTCCAAAAGATTCAAGTGAAGTAGATATTAATAATTTCACTTTTGGAAAAGAACAGAAAAAAGAAGAGCCTAAAAAGCAGGAAGCAACTGCACAACAAAAAGCGATTGCTGATGATTCAATTGCTGCTAATAAAGCAAACAATGATGAATTTGTTTTATCAAGACAAAGAAATTATAATACTAGCTTTTCTGTAGATTATGTTGTGTCGCAATTAGATAATTCGTTTTTAAATGCTACATATCAAAAATTTACTGGTGGCGGAGGTCCTGTTTATTTGAATCCAGGACTAAATGCATTTTTTAAAATTGCGATTAGTGATTTGTTTGAAGACTATAGATTAACTGGTGGTTTGCGCTTTTCAGGAAATTTAAATAGCAACGAATATTTTGTAAGCTATGAAAATAGAATGGGGAATATTGATAAACAAGTGATGCTGCACCGCCAAAGTTTATTGAATATTTCTGGTGGAGGTTCATTAGTAAAATTACACACACACGATGTCCGTTATACCTTAAAATTTCCAATTAATGAAGTGGCTAGTTTTAGAACAAGTTTTATGTACAGAAACGACAGGACAATATACACTGCTACAGATTATACAAATTTAAATAGACGAGATTCATACGAAAATTGGGGAACATTAAAGTTAGAATATGTGTATGATAATTCCAGAAAACGCGGATTGAATTTGTATAATGGAATGAGAGGAAAATTATTTGGAGAGTATTACAGACAAATTGATAAAGACAAAACAGATTTTTTTGTTTTAGGGATGGATTGGCGTTATTACAAAAAAATTCATCGTGATTTTATTTGGGCAAACCGTTTAGCTGCCAGCACCTCTTTCGGAAATCAAAAATTGATTTATTATATGGGTGGAGTTGATAATTGGTTTACGCCAAGATTTGATAATACAACAAACATAGCAACAGACCAAAATTATGCATATCAAACTTTAGCAACTCCTATGCGTGGTTTTTATCAAAATGCACGTAATGGTAATTCGTTTGTAGTATTAAATAGTGAATTGAGATTTCCTATTTTTAAATACTTGTACCAACGACCAATACGTTCAGACTTTATTCAGAATTTTCAAATCATAGGATTTGGTGATGTTGGAACAGCCTGGAACGGACCAGATCCATTTTCTGATAAAAATGCTTTGAACACAACCGTTATCGGTAGTCAGCAAACACCATTAATTATTACTTTAAAAACCCAACACGATCCTATTATTGGTGGTTACGGAATTGGTATTCGTAGTCGTTTGTTTGGCTATTTTATTCGTTTGGATAGAGCTTGGGCTGTGCAAGATGGAGTTATTTTAAAACCTATTTGGCATTTATCATTAAGCCTCGACTTTTAAAAATCATTTTATTATTTTGAAAAACAAAAATTTAAATATGGCAACAATTTTTATTTTGCTTGCTATCGGTTTGATAGCTGGTATGTTGAGCGGCATGGTTGGAATTGGAGGTGGAATAGTTATTGTTCCAGCATTGGTTTATTTTATTGGATTTTCACAACATCAAGCACAAGGCACAGCCTTATTTATGTTTTTAATGCCTATTGGAATTTTAGGTGTTATTAATTATTATCAAGCTGGACATGTAGATTGGAAAACTGCATTAATTATGGCATCAACATTTGTTATAGGAAGTTATTTTGGTTCAAAAATTTCAATAGCAATTGACCAAAACACATTAAAAAGAGTGTTTGGCGTAATTATATTATTACTTTCTTTAAAAATGATTTTTGGTAAATAATAAAACAATTGATAGATAGAATAAAAATACTTGCTAAAAATAATTTCAATGAAATACTTGAGATTAGAAAGCATCTACATGCTCATCCAGAACTTTCGTTTGAAGAAATTAAAACTTCTGATTTTATTGCTTCAAAGCTGAAGGAATTTAATATTCCTTATAAACAAGGTTTTGTAAAAACAGGAATTGTTGCTTTAATTGAAGGCAAAAATCCGTCTAAAAAAATTATTGCCTTAAGAGCAGATATGGATGCTTTGCCAATAACTGAAACAAACAATTGCGATTATAAGTCAAAAAACATTGGGATAATGCACGCTTGTGGACATGATGTTCATTCAGCATCTTTATTGGGAACAGCAAAGATATTACAAGAACTAAAAAACGAATTTGAAGGAACGATAAAATTAATTTTTCAACCTGGGGAAGAAAAACTTCCTGGAGGTGCATCATTAATGATAAAAGAAGGTGTGCTTGAAAATCCGAAAGTAGCAACTGTTTTTGGACAACATGTTTTTCCGAGTATGGAAATAGGGAAAGTAGGTTTTAGAAAAGGAATGTATATGGCAAGTACAGATGAAATTTATATATCTGTAAATGGCAAAGGCGGTCATGCGGCAATGGTATCAGAATACAATAATCCATTATTGATTGCTTCTGAACTTTTATTGAATTTGAATGAAGAGTTGATGCAAAAAGAAAACATTGCACCTACTGTTTTGGCTTTTGGAAAAATTATAGGAAATGGTGCTACCAATGTAATTCCAGAAGAAGTAAAAATAGAAGGAACATTCAGGACAATGAATGAAGATTGGAGAGAAAAGGCACACGAAAAAATAAAAATGATTTCAAGTACAATTGCTAAAAAGCACAGTGCAGAAATTGTTGTTACAATTGAAAAAGGATATCCTTTTTTAGTAAACGATGATGAAAAAACGCAAAAAGCCAAAAAAGCTGCAGAAGAGTTTTTGGGGAAAGAAAATGTGGAAGAATTGCCTATTAGAATGACTGCTGAAGATTTTGCGTACTATTCACAACAATTGCCTTCTTGTTTTTATCGATTAGGAACTGGCAACAAATCAAAAGGAATAACTAGTGGTGTTCATACATCTACCTTTGATATAGATGAAAAAGCGCTTGAAATTGGTTCTGGATTAATGGCTTGGTTGGCTATTAATGAATTAAAATAATTACTTCATTACTTTGTTTTTTGCAACAACACTACAAGTAAATCTGCTAATGCATGTTAGTTCATTTGCCTCATTGTAAATTTTTATTTCCCAGATATGATTCATTCCTTTAATGTGTAATGGTTTACAAATTGCGGTTACCAATCCTTCATTTACAGCTTTAATGTGGTTTGCATTTATTTCAATTCCCACGCCAATAAAATATTCTGGATTTACACAAAGCCAAGTTGCAATACTTCCTAGCGTTTCTGCCAAAGCAACATTTGCTCCTCCGTGCAACAAGCCAAATGGCTGTTTTGTTCGTTCATCTACAGGCATTGTTCCTTTAATATAGTCATCCCCAATCTCAGTGATTTTAATGGATAAAGATTCAGCTAATGTTTTTTTGTTCATCCAATCTAAATCAACCACAGTTGGACTTCCATGCCATATTTTTGTTGCCATATAATATAAATAAATGCTTATTTTGAATAAAAATCAAAAATAGTCAATTTCGACCAACATCAATTATAATAGGTTGGGAGATAGCCAACTTAACAATAAAATCACTACTTTTGCAGCCTTAAAATAATTAGTATTTGGGTTGTGATTAAATTCAATCCTATTAAATTTAAAATACAAAAATGCAAAACATTAGAAACATTGCCATTATTGCCCATGTCGATCATGGAAAAACAACATTGGTTGACAAAATTTTACACACGGGTAAATTATTTCGCGAAAATCAAGAATCTGGAGAATTAATACTTGATAACAATGATTTAGAACGTGAACGCGGAATTACCATTTTGGCAAAAAACGTATCTGTAAGATATAAAGGGACAAAAATTAATATTATTGATACTCCAGGCCATGCTGATTTTGGTGGTGAAGTGGAGCGTGTATTAAACATGGCGGATGGAGTTGTATTGTTAGTTGATGCATTTGAAGGACCAATGCCTCAAACTCGTTTTGTTACTCAAAAAGCTTTGGCACAAGGGAAAAAAGTAATTTTGGTTATTAATAAAGTAGATAAACCAAATTGCCGTCCGGATGAAGTGCATGACCATGTGTTTGATTTGTTTTTTAACTTAGATGCTACAGAGGAACAATTAGATTTTACAACTGTTTATGGTTCATCAAAACAAGGTTGGATGGGTCCAGATTGGAAAAATCCAACAACTGATATTACACATTTGCTAGATACTATTATTGAAAAATTTCCAGCAGCGCCACAAAATGAGGGAACACTTCAATTACAAATTACATCATTAGATTATTCTTCCTTCGTTGGACGTATTGCGGTGGGTAGAATCTTACGTGGGACAATAAAAGAAGGAATGCCAATATCATTGGTAAAAAGAGACGGCTCAATTGTAAAATCTAGAATAAAAGAATTGTTTACGTTTGAAGGCTTAGGAAAACAAAAATCGAAAGAAGAGCATGCTGGAGAAATAGTTGCAGTTACAGGAATTGAAGGATTTGAAATTGGAGATACAATTGCTGATTTTGAAAAACCAGAAGGGCTAACTCCAATTGCAATTGATGAGCCAACAATGAGTATGTTGTTTACAATTAACAATTCTCCATTTTTTGGTAAAGAAGGAAAATATGTTACATCACGTCACATTCGTGAACGCTTGGAAAAAGAGTTGGAAAAAAATCTTGCTATGCGTTTAGAAGAAACAAGTAGTGCAGATTCTTTTTTAGTGTTTGGTCGTGGAATTCTTCACTTATCTGTTTTGATTGAAACAATGAGACGTGAAGGGTATGAATTACAGGTTGGACAACCCCAAGTTATCATAAAAGAAATTGATGGAATAAAGCATGAGCCAGTTGAAAGTTTAACAATTGATGTTCCAGAAGAATCGGCAGGGAAAGTAATTGAATTAGTAAGTCAACGTAAAGGCGATTTAAAAATAATGGAACCAAAAGGCGACTTACAACATATTGAATTTGAAATTCCTTCTCGCGGTATTATTGGCTTGCGTAACAACATATTAACAGCAACTGCAGGTGAGGCTATTATGGCGCATCGTTTTAAAGCATTTGAACCTTGGAAAGGTCCAATTCCAAATCGTATTAATGGGGTCTTAATTTCTGGAGAACAAGGAACAGCTATTGCTTATTCAATTGATAAATTACAAGACAGAGGAAACTTTTTTGTAGAAGCAGGAGATCCAATTTATACAGGACAAATAATAGGAGAAAACAATCGTCAGGATGATATTGTTGTAAATATTACAAAAGAGAAAAAATTGACCAATATGCGTGCATCAGGTAGTGATGATAAAATGCGTATCGTTCCAAAAATCAATTTTTCTTTGGAAGAAGCAATGGAGTATATTCAAGGTGATGAATTTGTAGAAATTACTCCACAATCTATTCGTTTGCGTAAAATTTTATTAGATGAAAATGAACGCAAACGTCAAGAAAAGAAAATGGTTTCTCAATAATTGAAATTCATATAAAATAAAAAAGCCCCATTCCTTTGAATGGGGCTTTTTTATTTATCTCCTTTTATTGTAATAATTTTTATTTCAACTCTCCTATTTTGCATTGCTTGTGTTTCATTTTTGACATCTTTATTTATTGGGATATTTGAACCAAATCCAATTATAGAGATTCTTTTTTCTTCTATTCCTTTTGAAATTAGGTAATCGTATATTTTTTGAGCTCTCATTTCCGAGAGTATTTGTTCTCTTTTACTTTTGTATTTCTCATCCAAATGCCAATCTTCACCATTTGTATGCCCTTCTATTTGTATGATCATTTTTTTGTTTATTTTCATAAGTTTTGATAAGGCTTCAATAGAAGGGATAGAATTTGGTAGCAGTTCATCGGAACCACCATAAAAATTAATATTTCCTAGTTTATATTTTTCACCTTTTTTTAATTTTCGTAAAACTGTTTTAATGTTTGGATAAGTATTTGCTGGGCCTAGATTATTTATTTTGATAATTTTGGTTTCAACAAATGTGCTGTCTGAGATTATAGTTAAATAATAATTTTTCCCTTTTTTTAACCAGAGTTCAAATTCATACTCCCCATTTGAAGAGCTTTTTGTTTCATTGATTTTATCCCCATTCTCATCAAAAAGCTCAATGTTTGCAACAAGGGGTTTGCTTTCATTATCCAATATTTCACCTTTTATTTTTGTTTTAATTAAAATATCAAATGATAAAGTATAACCTTTTCCATTAGCAGTATAATTGTCTATTAATAGCATATACTTCTCTCCTTTTTTTACTTTTATGGATGAAGAAAAAGCTTCTCCAATGCCTTTTGGGACATCATTTTTGTAAGACAAGGTTTTAATTCCTGTTACCCCTTTTTTTGTTTTTTTTATATTAGAAAGATTACTTCGCAATAGATTTACATTGCCATTTTGAAACCGTTGACAAAAAGCAGAGTCGACACTATCGAATAAGAAAAAATCATAATCATTTGTAGAATCTATAGGTGTAATTTGAAACTCTAGTTCTCCATCTTCTCCAATCGTTAGCAAAAACCAAGAGCTATTGTGCTCCTCGCTTAAGTTTTTATTATTTTGTCTTACAACTTCTAAAATATTTCCAAATCCGGCTGAGGGCAATGGCGATTTATAAGTAAAAGAATTGCTAATAGCTATTTCATTTGCTGCTATGCAATCGGTGTTTTTTTTTGAAAAATTTTGGGAAAAAGAATGGATATAGAGACCAAATAAAAAAACGGAGAAAATATTTTTGAATCTATCCATATACGAATTTATACTATTCTGGTCATAAAACAAAAAGACCACACTCAATTTGAATGTGGTCTTCTAAAACAGTAAATTTTATTTACGAATTTGGTTGTGCTTCTTTAGCTCTTAAAGATTTTGCTGCTTCAATCATGCTTTCTGCTTGTTTTTCATCAAACATTTCATCTTTCAAGTTTTGAATAACGTATGATTTATTTCCAGCTTTGATGATAGCGTAAAAATGAAATTCAGGTTGTGTAATTTCTGACTCCCAAAATAAAAGAGTGGGTTCGTCTTTAATAAAACGTTTGAATTTATTTACATCATTCCCTGCAATATCGCTTTTCATTAATGCAATATCTCCATCGCTTTCTTCTATTGAAATTTGGAAAGTAGTTCCAACTTTAATTTCAGTTGCTCCCCAAGATTGTTCCATAATTTCCATTTTACCTTTTGTGGAGTCTGGAGCCATTATTGATAATTTAGTTCCACTTACAGTTATTTCTGTTTGAACCATTCCTGGTATTGAAACTACGTCTTCTGTTTTTGATCCTCCGCAACTTGCCAACAATATTACTGCAGGGGTTGCTAATAATAATAAAAGTTTTTTCATCTGTATTTATTTTGTGAATATTAGTATTACACAAATATATAATTTATATGCAATTAATCCCAATAGATACTTTTCATTAAAAACTAACATTTTAGTATCTAAAAAGGAATAACATTAATTTCGTTTGTTATTTATAACTATGCAACTCATATATAAGCCTGAATTTTTACTTTTTAAACAGCCATTTAAAATAGCCCATGGCGTAAGAACAAATACGCCTGTAGTATTTGTAAAAATTACCTGCGAAAATTTTTATGGCTTTGGCGAAGCTAGTTTGCCTCCTTATTTAATAGAAACACAACAATCAGTAATTTCATTTTTTGAAAAAGCAAAATCTGTTTTAAAAACAATTACTACTGATTTTGATATAAATGCTGTTTTAGCACAAATAGATAAAATTGAAAAAGGGAATACCGCTGCAAAAGCAGCAATTGATATTGCATTACATGATTTATCAGGAAAAATAAAAAACAAGGCCTGTTGGGGATTGTTTGGTTTAGAAAAAGACAAATCAGCTTATACTACCTATACTATTGGAATTGATTCATTAGATATAATAAAACAAAAAGTAAAAGATGCACATCAGTTTAAAATATTAAAAGTAAAATTAAATGGAGATGGGGATAAGGAGATAATAAATGCCATTAGAAGCGTAAGTGATTTGCCAATTGCTATAGATGTAAATCAGGGATGGAAAAGTAAAGAATACGCACTTGGTATGATAGAATGGTTGGCCGAAAAAAATGTTTTATTAATTGAACAGCCATTACAAAAAGATAAATTAGATGATTCATTCTGGCTGTTCGAACGTTCAGTCTTACCTATAATTGCCGATGAAAGTATTCAACGTTTATCTGACATTGAAAATATTAAAGATTGTTTTCATGGAATAAACATTAAGTTAATGAAATGTGCTGGTATGAATGAAGCAAGAAAAATGATTGAGCTTGCACGTAATTTGAAATTAAAAATATTATTAGGATGTATGAGTGAATCTTCTTGCGCTGTTTCTGCTGCAGCACAAATTTCTTCTTTAGTTGATTATGCAGATTTAGATGCTCCCTTATTAATTACAAATGATTTTTTCGAAGGCATAAAATTTAATGAAGGAAAAATTGAATTGTTGGATAAGCCTGGTATTGGTGTGGAAGAGAGAGATGCAGTATTTTAATTCGGAAGGAAAATAAAGGGCAAAAAAAAAGGCTCTTTCGAGCCTCTTTCTTACTTTTTCTTTTTAGCTGCTTTTTTAGCAGTTTTTTTAGCTGCTTTTTTAGCTGCTTTTTTAGGAGCTTTTTTAGCTGCCTTTTTCGCAGCTTTTTTTGGAGCTGCTTTTTTAGTTGCTTTTTTTGCCATGGTTTTTTTGGTTATTAAATTATTTGATACGAAGTAAGAAAAATTATTAACACAAAAAACATTTTTACGATTTATTTTATTAACACCGATTTGTTGATATTGTTAATATCGTTTGTTCTGTTTTTAAATTTTTAAATGAAAAAGAGAATAAAAGATGAATGTAAAATAAAATATTTTTTAAAAATAAAAACAAGGTGCTCTTGTATATGCTGATTTTACAAGTGTTCTAGAGAGTTGATAAAACTACGATAAAAATATTTACTTAAAAATCAAACACAAAACAAAGAACTATTTTTCTATTAAAATAAAAACAAAACAAGATTATAAGGCAAAAAAATTAATTTTTTCTTTCTAGCAAAGCCATATAAAAACCATCTGCATTATAAATTTCAGGAGAATATCTTTTTTCACCTAATAAATTCCATTTTTCATTTGATTGATTTAAAAACCATTTTATTTGATCTTCTCCTTCACTAGGCAATATGCTACATGTAGCATAAACCATTTGTCCTCCCACTTTAGTTATATCAGAAAAACTCAATAAAATTTCTTGTTGTATTTTTTTTACGCGTTCTATTTCTTCAGGAGTTAACTTCCATTTACTATCTGGATTTCTTTTTAATACTCCTAATCCAGAACATGGAACATCTAACAAAAGTCTATCAGCAGTATTTTTTAATCGTTTTACAACTTTTGAAGAATCTATCCAACGAGTTTCAATAATATTTACTTCTGAACGAGTAGCTCGTTTTTTTAATTCAAGCAATTTTTTTTGTTTTACATCCAATGCAATAATTCTTCCTTTGTTTTTCATTAATGAAGCAATGTGTAATGTTTTTCCACCAGCTCCAGCGCATGCATCTACTACACGCATTCCTGATTTTACATTTAAAAATTCAGCTACCATTTGTGATGCGGCATCTTGTACTTCAAATAACCCTTTATGAAATGCTTCGGTTCTAAATACATTTCTAGTGAATTTTAATTCTACCGCATCAGGAGACCAAGTTACCAATGATGTTTCTTTAATGTTTTCTTCTCCTAATGTTTGTATTAATTGTTTGGTTGTTGTTTTAAGCGTATTTGCTCTTAATACAATATTTGGTTTTTGATTTAAGGCTTCAATTACTTTATCCCATTTTTTTCCTAATTCTTTTTCTCCAAGCTCATCTAGCCAATCAGGAACGGATTCTCTTAGCTTTCTGACTTTATAAAATTTTTCAAGTTGAGCTACTGTTTTTTTTTCATTAATATTTTTAAAGTATTCACTTGCTGGTAAATCATAGCCATCAAAAATTAAATAGGTGCCAAGTAATACCCATAAATTTCTATCGCTTAATTTAGATTCTATATTTGCTGCAGTATGCAACAATCTCCAATTTCTTATTATATCATAAGTCACTTCAGAAACAAAACTTCGTTCACGAACATCCCATTTTTTATTAGCGCGCATCACTTTTTCAATTGCTTTATCTGCATATTCCCCTTTTTCAAAAATATCTTTTAATGCAGTAAAAATTGCTTTAATATGATAAGAGTGGTGTTTTAAATAAAATATTTTTTTCATGGCGCAAATATACACGAAATATTCCCGATTGTTTAACTCTCAGGTTTAACTATGCTGTGTATATTTGCAAAATGACAGACAATTATATAAGTATATATTCTTATACTATTTATGAGCCAACAACTGTTCTTACAGATTGTATGATTTTTGGTTTGTCTATATTTTTCTTTACTAAGCTTTCTCGTTTGCCCCAAGAAGATTTTATAAAAAATTGGAAATTCTTTTTTTTATTTTTTGGACTATCTGCTTTTATTGGAGCTTTTTCTCATGCTTTTTATGAAGTTCATGAGGGCTTGGGTTATAAATCGTTTTGGCTAACTATGCAAATTTTTAATGGGGCTGCTGTTTTGTTTGCTCAATTAGCTACTTTCAATAAAAAACTAAAACCGATTTTTATTATACAATTATTACTTTTTGTAATGGCTGTTTTTGTGTTTCAGAAATTTTTAGTTGTTATAATTAATAATGCTATTTCCTTAATTCCTGTAATGATAATTAGTTTTAAAAATGCAAACAAAAAAATTGGATATGGGATATTGGTTTCGTTTGCAACAGCTTTAATACATGGATTTAAAATTAGCATACACACTTTTTTTAATTACAATGATATAGCACATATATTAATAATGTTTAGCTTATATATCATGCATCGTGGCATAAAAGAAAAAGCCTCCCAATAAATTATTAGGAGGCTTTTTTATAATTCTTATACTTTATTTTGTTTTAATAATTCTTTGTGAGCTCGTTTTCCCATTAACAGTTAAAGAGATAAAATAAACACCAGAGTTTAAACTGTTATCCAAAGTAAACTTATAATCACCAGCCAATTGTTTTGTATTAACGAATGATTGTTCTTTTATTCCAAGTAGATTATAGATTTCTAATTTAACATCGGCATTTATACCTAAAGTGTATGAAATTGTTAAATTTTCTTTAAATGGATTTGGATAAACAGTGAATTTAGTTTCTTTTGCTAAATCTGTATTGCTAATACTCGTTGAGGTTGGATTTATATAAATAGAAACAGAATCAACAATATAATTCAAACTATCCATTATAGGAGTAGTTGCATCAACTGTAACTGTGTAAACAGATATTCTATCTAATCCAGGAATATCAACATATACTGTATAGCTAACTCCATTTGAAGCGCCATCATTTAAAGCAATACTACCAAAAGAATAATAGCCAGAGCTATTAGTATTTGAATTTGTTACCAATTGTCCTCCAGGATTACGACCAAGTTTTACATCAATGCCTGGAATTGGATCGCCTTCAGTTCTTCCAAAGCCAGGACCTTGAACTATTACACCTCCTATTGTTCCGGGGCCACTAACTAAAGATTGTTCAATCATTGTTACATTTGCAGTATCAGTTATACTACACCCATGTGTTAAAACAGAAGCCGCATCCCATAAATATGTGTCGCCAAAATATGTTGAATTTAATGTTGGATAAGAACTGTTTGGAAATACTTTAATAATATAATCTCCAGAATTTACAGATGGGAACAAATAGTTTCCAGAAGCATCTAAACTAGTTGTTTGAACAGTATCAAATGAAATAAAAAATGATTGATATTGATAAAGAACAACCGTGCCTCCATTAGCAACTGCTCCTCCCGAATAATTTACATTACCAAAAATATCGGTGCTTGCAATTGCCGATAAACTTGTATTGTCTGAACCTTTACAATTGTTTGCATCTGTAGCAGTAACAGTAAATGATGTGCCTGTTAATGCTTGTGCAATTAATGTTTGTGTTGTATCTAATATAGTACCATTGTCCCAAACATACATATAAGGACTGCTGCCACCAGTAGCGTTCACGGTGAATGTTGCATTTTCGCCATAACATACAGATTGTGCCGCAGAAGCAATAACCGTTGGATTGGGATTAATAATTGTATTAAAAGTCATTGAATCAATACAAGATAAATTATTTGCTGCTAATATTATTGTATGTGCTCCAAGTGTGTTAAACATATTTGTAAGCATTGGCATATTTCCTTGATAGGCATTATCTAAATACCAAGCAATGTTTGTATTGCCAGTTGAGTTGTCGAAAAAGGAACCGCCATCATTTAAACAAGCAGAAGTGGGAAATACTGTTGTAAAGGATGCTGTAGGAGGCAGGCAGGTTCTCCAGATTTGGCCATTACTATCATACCAATTTTGTCCTACTTCATACAATTGATTATTAAACGCTTCAATTTTCATCGAAGCATTTTGTGTTCCAAACCCATCATTAATAATATTTACAAAAGTATTGCCATCGGTAGAAATATATGTATAGCCATAATCGGAACCTCCTCTATTATTGTTTTCATTTGCAACAATTGAGCCTCCGGGATTATATGAGTTACTCGTTAGCCACAATTTATTGTAAGCAGATTTCATATCAATAACTTTGTACATAGCGCTTCCATTTCCAAAACCTCCAGTAATTAATTGAGTCCAAGTGATACCATCAGCGCTTTTCCAAACTTGTGCTCCAGTAGTAGAATTGTAAGTTCCAATAAATAATTCATTGTTAAAAACTTCCATTGCAGTTAATTCATAATTGTCTGGGTCTCCGAAACCAACTCCAACATTTGCATTCATTGTCCAGTTTATACCATCAGAAGATTCCATCAAAGCAGAGTTATTTGCAGCTGCATATATTTTTCCATTCCAGTAAATAAGTTTATGAAAAGCAGTTGGAACACCTGCACTTATTGGAATATCATATGCGATTGTCCATGTAGGGGTGTTTATTGATGATTTCCAAATTTCTGCTCCATCAGCAGAATTTTCGAATGCTGCATAAATAGTGTCATTTACTACAAGCATAGAATTTACTTGAGTATAGTTCGAAAAAGAATTTGTTAAAGGAACAGTTCCAAAAGAGAACCAATTACTGCTATCTGTTCTGTATATTTTTGGGCCATCAATATAATTAAATGTTCCAGCAAATAAATATCCACCTGAAGTATTTGCAACTTCGAAAGAAGACACATAATAGTCATTCGAGCCAGCCACAACTTGAAAACTAGCTTCATTTGACCATGAACCATAATTCCCAGTTGAAGACTTATAGATTCTTGCATTATACTGACCAACACTAGTATATAAACTATTTTTAAATTTTTTTATAGTGTAAAAGTGGTCTCCAAAAACGCCAAACCCTCCCGTTTCAACAGAATCCCAAACCCCTTGGCTAAAGCAATTGGAATGAATTAATAAAATTGCAGATAGAATAAAAAATATTTTTTTCATATTTATTTTTTGTTAGAAAGTTAAATATACATTTTTTTGATAATAAAAAAAAGACGCTTTTTTTTAAGCGTCTTTTTAAAATATAAAATTAAATTTATTTTGTTTTGACTATTCTTTGTGAGCTCCTTTTTCCATCAATAGTTAAACTAATAAAATACACTCCAGAGTTTAAATTATTATCCAAAATAAATTTATAATCACCAGGCAATTGTTTTGTATTAACGATTGATTGTTCTTTTATCCCAAGCAAATTATAAACATCTAATTTTACTTCTGCATTTCCATACAATGAATAAGTAACGGTTACGTCATCTCTAAATGGATTTGGATAAACAGTAAATTTATTTTCTTTTGCCAAATCAATATTACTCACTCCAGTTAAAATGGGATTGATGTAAACAGAAATAGAATCAACAATATAATTTAAGCTATCCATTACTGGTGTAGTAGCATCAATTGTAACAGTATATGTTGATACTCGATCTAAGCCTGGGATGTCTGCATAAACAGTGTAACTCACTCCATTTGCACCGGCATCGTTTAAAGCAATACTTCCAAAAGAGTAGTAGCCAGTTCCATTTGTGGTTGTGTTTGTAACAAGTTGCCCTCCAGGATTTCGTCCAAGCTTAACATCAATACCGGGTATAGGGTCACCTTCTAATCTACTAAATCCAGGTCCTTCGATTATTCGTCCGCCTATTGTTCCTGGGCCACCAGCAAATGATTGTTCTGTCATAATAATATTTGCAGTATCAATAGTATTACAACCGTACGTTAATACCGTGGCAGAGTCCCATAAATAAGTATTTCCAAAATAAGATGGAATTAAAGTTGGGAAGGATGAATTTGGAAAAACTTTAATAATGTAATCGCCATATTTTACAGAATCAAAATAATAGTTTCCCATAATATCTAGATTTGATATAGCAACTGTATCAAATGAAGTAAAAAAGGAATAGTAATTATATAAAACTACAGAACCTCCGTAAAAAAGAGGAGAGCCTGAGTAAGTTACATTGCCAAAAATATATTGCTCCATTTTATGGATAAAGACATCAGTATTTCCAAAGGAAGTTAAATTAAATACTCCCGAATTAGGGTCAAAGTTTGCTGTGCCTTGAAAATATCCAGTAGTATAAATAGTCCCTTTTCCATCTGCTGATATAGATGTTCCAAAATCACTAAACGAAGAAGCTCCCATTCGTTTGGCACAAATAAAATTTCCGCTAACATCTAGTTTTGAAATAAAAATATCGGTTCCTCCAGCTGAAATCAAATTAAAGACACCAGAACCAGGATCAAAGTCTGCCGTTCCTGTAAAACTACCTGTAGAATATACATTATTATATTTGTCAACATAGATAGAAAAAACAACATTTGAGCCTAAGCCACTGCCCATATGTTTTGCCCACACAAAATTTCCTGTAGAATCTATTTTGCAAATGAATGGATCATTAGAACCAGCGGATACTAAATTAAAAATAGCTCCACTAGGATCAAAGTCTGCAGTCCCTTGAAACAAACCTGCGATGTAAACATTTGAAGAAGTATCTGTATCAATAGCGTAAGCAATATCAGTAGATGGCCCGCCAAATTGTTTAGCCCAGACAAAATTTCCTAATAAATCTAATTTCGAAATAAAAATATCATCCCCTGCTGGAGTTAAATTGTAAATGCCAACACCAGGATCAAAATCTGCTGTGCCTTGAAAAGAACCAGTAGTATATACATTCCCCTGTTTATCAGTTTTAATAGCATAACTATAATCGTAGTTTGTTGTTCCTCCCATTGCTCTTGCCCAGACAAAATTTCCTGAAGAATTTAATTTTAAAACAAAAATATCATTCCCTCCTGCAGAAGTTAAATTGTAAATACCAACTCCTGGATCAAAATCGATATTGCTTCCTCCAAAAAATCCTGTTATATATATATTGCTTAGGGCATCTATTGTCAATGATTTTGCTTCGTCAGAAGATGTTCCTCCGATTTTTTTTGCCCAGATAAAATTTCCGTTAGGATCTAACTTCAATAAAAAAACATCTGTTAATCCTCCAGAACTCATGTTAAAAGTTCCTGCATTTGGATCAAAGTCAACGGTTGATTGAAAATATCCTGTTACATAAACATTTCCTGCCGTATCTGTAGAAATAGATTTCCCTTCATCGGAAGATACTCCTCCAATTCTTTTTGCCCATATAAAGTTTCCGGCAGCATCTAGTTTTGAAATAAAAATATCAGTTCCTCCAGCAGATGCTAGGTTAAAAACCCCAGCATTTGGGTCAAAGTCTGCTGTTCCTCCAAAAACTCCAGTAGTTAAAACATTCCCAAATGCGTCCACAGCAATAGAAGTTGCTTGGTCTGCACTTCCTCCTCCAACATTTTTTGCCCATTTTAAAGATTGTGCTGATGATGTAAAAAAACATAAGCACACCCCAAAACATACAATTGTTTTTCCATAATATTTCAGAAAATAAGTTTTCATGAGAACAGTTTTTATGAACTAATCGATTTTAATAATTCTCTGCGAACTAGATTTCCCATTAATAGTTAATGAAATAAAATAAACGCCAGAGTTTAAATCATTATCCAAAGTAAATTTATAATCACCAGGCAATTGTTTTGTATTAACGATTGATTGTTCTTTTACTCCGAGTAAATTATATATCTCCAGTTTTACTTCTGCATTTTCATATAATGAATAAGTAACGGTTACGTCATCTCTAAATGGATTCGGATATACATTGATTTTATTTTCTTTTGCTAAATCGGTATTGCTAATACTAGTTACAACAGGGTAAATAGGATAAACAGAATTACTATCTACTTTATGGTCTAGTTGAGAATAAATATAATTTGTAGCATCAACTACAATGTTATATACAGAGTCTCTCATTAATCCTGGCATATCAACATAAATAGTATAATACTCTCCTGGAATGTTTACTGGAATATTATTAAATGTAAATTGACCAGCAGCATTTGTTTGTGTATTAGTCACTAACTGTCCACCAGGATTTCTTCCTAGTTTAATGTCAATACCTGGGATAGGATCTCCTTCTAATCTTTGGAAGCCAGGCCCTTCAGCAATATTCCCAGTAATCATTCCTGGTCCAATCAGTGGGATTCCTTCAACCATTGTAATGTTTGCAGTTGTATTTGAAATGCAACCATGATTAATTACAATGGCAGAGTTCCATAAATATTCATAGTTATAATAAGTCGGAACAATTCCTGGGTATAAGGTAGTATCTCCGAATATTTTTATTAAGTATGATCCATTTTGAACGGATGAGAATGTGAAATCTCCAGTGCTATTAATAACATTTCCTTGCGCAGTATCAAAAGCCATGGAAGAAGAGCTGTAATTATAAAGTATTGCAATACCTCCATTTATTAAAGGCCCTCCTGAGTAAGAAACACTACCCATAATATCTGTAAAAGAATTCACAACAACGGGGGAATAGGATGAAGCAACACAGCCATTTGCGTCCGTTATTATAACGGTATAGGTAACTGTTACAAGTGGACTTACAATAATAGAAGGGGTGGTTTGTCCTGAATTCCAAGAATAAGTATAAGGTAAAACTCCTCCAGTAGCTGATGATGCCAAATTAACAGAATCATATAAACAAATAGTTTGTAAATTAGTAGAAGTGGCAACTAAAGTCGCAGGTTGTGTAATTGTTACTGCTGATTGTGTATTACATCCGTTTGCATCCGAGACATAAGCAATATAATTTCCAGCTGCTAATCCTGTAGCAGTTGCAGTAGTTTGATTTAATGCATCATCCCAAAAATATAAATAGGGAGCAGTTCCTCCAGAAACTGAAATCGTTGCTGATCCATCAGAAAGGCCGTTGCATGTTACATTAACAACAGAACCCATTGTAGAAGATGGAGTTGGGTTAACTGTCGCATAAGTTGTATCTGTATTGCTACAACCCATTGCTGTAACTGTTAAAGTATAAGTTCCAGTAGCAAGTAATGTAACTGGTGTTATTACCGGGTTTTGAACAGAAGAGGAATATGCATTTGGTCCTACCCAAGAATATGTTGCTCCTGCAGCATTTGCACCAAATAATGAAATTACTCCTCCATCACAAGTAGAAATACTACTTGTTGCTACAGCATTTGGAAGTGGATTTACGGTTACAGTTACTGCTGCACCGCTTGTTTGTAATAATGCATCTGTTACAGTAAGTGTGTAAGTTGTTGTTGTTCCTGGAGATGCCACTGGATTTGCCACAGTTGTCGAACTTAATCCAGAAGTCGGAATCCAAGAATAAGTATATGGTGGTGTTCCTCCTGTTGCAGATGGACTACCTCCAATTGTAGCTGAAGCCCCAAGACAGATTGTTTGGTTTGCTCCAGCACTTGCTGTTGGCTGAGCAAAAGCATTTGTACTACAAATAATAAACAGCAGAAAAGTAAAAGCTTTTGAAACTGATTTAAAATTATTTTTTTTAGAGTAGTGTTTCATAATTTTATTTTGTTTAGTCTAATTTAATAATACGTTGAGTACTAGTTTTTCCATTAATAGTTAAACTAATAAAATAAACACCAGACGATAAATTATCATTTAAAGAGTATTTGTATTCTCCTTTTTGCTGTTTATTGTTTACATAAGTATTTTGTTTTATACCAAGTAAATTGTACATCTCTAATTTAACTTCCGACTCGCCATTTAATGTATATGTAACATTTAAATTATCTTTAAATGGATTTGGATATACACTAAATTTATTTTCTTTAGATAAATCAATATTACTAATTCCTGTAGATGAAGTAGGAACAATATAAATTGATGTAGAATCCACCAAATAATTTAAACTATCTAGTACAGGTGTTGTTGCATCAATTGTTACTACATACGATGAATCACGCAACAATCCTGGGATATCAACATACACAGTATAGCTAACACCATTTGCAGCGCCATCATTTAATGCGACACTTGCAAATGAATAATAACCATTGCCATTAGTTGTAGTGTTAGTTACCAATTGTCCTCCTGGGTTTCTTCCAAGTTTTACATCAATACCTGGAATAGGATCTCCTTCTAATCTTTGGAATCCTGGACCTTCAACGATTCGCCCTCCAATAAATCCTGGGCCACCAACGAATGTTTGTTCTGCCATAACAATATTTGCCATATCATTAATTATACATCCATGTCCTAGTAAAGATGCCCCAGTCCACAGATACGTGTCGCCAAAATAAGTTGGAATTAAAGTTGGGAACGAAGCATTTGGAAATACTTTAATAATATAATCTCCATAATTTACAGAAGTAAATAAATAATCGCCAGTAGAATTTAATGTTGTAACAGCAGCTGTATCAAAGTGTGTGTAAAAAGGGAAATAGTTGTATAGGACTACTGTTCCTCCATTTGCTAATGCTCCTCCCGAATACGTAACATTACCACTAATATTTGTACTTGGATTAACGGTAATAAGTGTGTTGTTTCCAGCTCCACAACCAAAAGCATCTGTCGCATAAACAGTATATCCAGTTGTTGTAAGTGGAGTTACTGCCTCATTCATGTTTGTTCCTGAAAAGCCCGCTCCATCACTCCATAAATATTGGTATGGACTCGTTCCTCCTGTGGCATTTGCCATTAGTGTAGTTGTTTCGCTATAACAAATTGTTTGTGGAATACTAGCTGTAACAAACAATTGAGGGCTATAAAAAATAGTAATTGAATCTATTGCATAACATCCCATTATTGTATCTGCTGCATAATAAAGAGTAGTGGCAGTTGGTGTTGCAATTACAGTATTACCTGTAGAACTACTCAATGTTGCTGCAGGACTCCATAAAACATTTGCCCCCATTGCATTTAAAGTAGTAGAAGCACCATAACAAATAGAATCACTTGTTGTAGAAATGTTTGTTGAAGGAACAACAATCGTAACAGGTTCTGTTGTTACACAACCAGCAGAGTTAGTTGCGGTGAGCGAATACGTGGTTGTAGTTTTTGGATAAGCTAAAGTATTTGCTGTATTAGTAGATGTTAAATTATAATTAGTAGCCCAAGAATACGTCATAATTGTATCTGGTTCAGAGAAGCGTAAACTCCAACCTTTTAATGAACCTTGATCTCCTCCTGCATGGTCATATATTTCTAAAACCCAATTTCCATTTGCGGAACCACTTAAATTATAAAACGGATCATAAGACATCCAAGCGCCTGTAAAAGGCCCTGTGCCGTTGTATGCGTCATTTTGCGATAGAACATTAAATTCCATTCCGAAAAAATTATCAGAACCTCCTCCATAACCCGGAGATAGCTGAACAGAAGAACCATCTGGCGCATACAATCTAAATTCAACATCACCACAATAAGTATGGTATAAGCTATCAATAGTTAAAGAGTATAATGCATTTCCTGCAGGTTCAGTTATGCCACTAACAGCAATTGTATCATACGTGTATAGGTAATCATTTATTGTATCATTTGTTATTTTATTTATTGGAGCAAAAATATTTAGTAAGCCTGTTCCAGTTTGTGTGGTAATAGACATGGTATCGCCATTACATATAACTTCAGATCCTGGAATATCAGAATTAGGATTAATAAATCCAATATACGGAGCAGGAATATTTGTAAAATTCATCTCGTCATAATTCGAACAATTGCTTGCATCTGTAATTACACATCCATAAACTCCAGGATTAACAATATCAATTGTTTGAGTAGTATCACCTGTATTCCAATAATATGAAACAGCACCTGCTCCTGCATCAAGTGTTACTATAGTTCCCTGACAAACATTTTGATCTGCACCCACATTTATTGCTGGTGGTGTTCCTAAACAACTTCTCCAAATTTGTCCGCCAGTTGACCAAGAGCTTCCTCCTCTTTGTGAATTATTATTTGTAATGGCTGCTCCAAACCCATAATTCCTTGTGGCAACATATATGTTATTATTAAATTCTGCAAAATTTGCATTGTCCCCATTGTTACCAGTTTGTCCAAAACCAGCGGAGCTAGATTGTGTTATTGTTGTTCCATCAGCAGAATTATAGATCATTAAGTCGTTATAATTTACTGCAGCTATCCATAATTTACCCCCAGCAACTGTCATTGAGCGTATATCAGAAATATAGCTTGGGAACTGTTGAACTAATGTCCAATTTACATCATCATTTGACTTCCAAATTTGTGCGCCATCATAATAGTTATTTGTACTCACATATATATATCCTCCAAATTCAGCAATAGCACTTATACTAGTATTCCCAGTATAGCCAAAGCCAGAACCAACGTTTACATTTTGTGTAAAATTTATTCCATCATTCGTACTCCATAACATGGCACCATTATCTGTTCCTAAATACATTTTACCATTTGCAACCGTAGAACTTGTTACAAAAGTATAAGGCCACAACGAAGTAAAATCTAATGCCATTGGCCAAGCACTTCCCCCATTATCAGTATAAGCTCCTTTAAAAATTTTTGTGCCCATAAAATCATTTTCGAAAATATAAATGCTATCATTTATTCCTGCACCATTATAAGCAACAATTTTATTATGAGAATTTCCATTCCCTAAAAATAGGGTATCCCAAATAGCCCCATCAAAAGATTTGTAAACTATTGCTGTAGCACTCCAATAATCGTAAGCAGAAATAAACATATACCCTCCACCAACAGAGGAGGTTGCCATTGCATTAATTGATTCAATGTTTGGTTGGCTTAAAACCAAACTCCAATCGTTTTGATTTCCTGTTGATGTTTTATAAACACCACCGTTAGAGTTAATGCCAGTTCCAGCATATAAATTTCCCTTGAACGGTGTCATGCAAAAAACAAATTCACTGTTAATATCTCCAAAGCCATCAGTAACAGATGGTGTCCAGGTGTTTTGAGAAAACGAAATGGATGTAGTTATAAAACTAACAATAAGAGTAAGTAATATTTTTTTCATGTTGTAATTTTTTTGGGAGAACTAAAATACAATTTTATTTGGTTTTTAAGCAGAAAACCGTGTTAATTTATTGCTTGTCAATCACCTTAGGAACTTTAAAATAATCTGAATCTTTTTTTGGTGCATTTTTTAATCCTTCTTGTTGTGTAATTGTATGCATTACTTCGTCATCTCTTAAAACATTTACTTCATCGCTCATATAAACAAGTGGTTCAACATTAGATGTGTCTAGTTCATTTAATTTATCAATGAAACTTAACATATTATTCATATCATTTATAATGTTTTCCTTTGCTTCATTTTCGAATTCTAATCGTGCTAAATGAGCAATTTTATCTACCGTTTCGTTGTCTATTTTCATTTTTTCGAATTATATAAATTAAGTTCATTTAGAATTGTATCATAAACTTGCGAACGCAAAGGTATTAAATCATTTTCTGTCATCCCAATTGTTGAAACAGGCTCATGTATAACAATTTTACTGATGCCACATCTGCCATGCGATTTAAAAAAACCTCCATTTTGTAATAGTTTCCAGTTGTTTAAAAAAGTAACAGGAACAATTGGCACCTGTTTTTCAATTGCCAATTTAAATGCTCCGTTTTTAAACCCTCTTAAAACGCCTTTACTAGAAATTGTTCCTTCGGGGAAAAGAAAAACACTACTTCCTTCATCAATGTTTTTTCCTGCTCTTAAAAAAGCACGGTGCGAACCAATATTACTTTTTCTATCAACAAGAATATTCATTTCTTTAAAAAAAATTCGGAATAGTGGAGCTTTATCTAACTCTTGTTTCCCCATAAAAACATAATATTTTGGTATGATGAGATAGCTTGCAACAATATCTAAATACGAAACATGATTAGAAACGTAAATACAAGGCTGAGGCAATTTTTCTTTTGAAATTTTGCGTTTAGTTTTAATAAAAATTCCAGGAATAGTTAGAATCCAAGCCGCCCATATTTTTTTTAATAAAAAAGCATATTTAAAACTTTTTTTGTTGAGCAATAAAAAATAAAAAAAAGGGTATAAAATAATTAATCCTAAAACAAAGTTTAGCAAAAACAATGTTTTCCATAATGTGCGTGGTATGATTAATAAATAGTTCATTTTTTCGGTCACAAATTTAAACATTTAAAGTAAGCCGTGAATTTTAAATTACAATGGACATCTGAGGCAAAAAAGTGAAAAATTTTATGTAGGTTTGGTCTGCAAAAAAAAGAATAGAATTAATGGCAAGAATTTTAACGGGAATACAAAGCACAAATATTCCACATTTAGGAAACATCTTAGGAGCTGTAATGCCTGCTATTGAGTTATCAAAACAAGCGGGAAACGAATCGCTTTTTTTTATCGCAAATTTACATACGCTTACTTCGGTTAAAGACATAAATTTTATAAAAGAGAGTACAGATGCAGTTGCTGCTACATGGTTGGCATTTGGATTTGATACAGACAAAAATATTTTTTATCGTCAAAGTGATGTTCCCGAAGTGTGTGAATTAACATGGTATTTGAATTGTTTAACACCATTTCCAATGTTAGCAAATGCTCATTCGTTTAAAGACAAATCTGAAAGATTAGCGGATGTAAATGCGGGGTTATTTACTTATCCAGTTTTAATGGCTGCTGATATTATTTTGTATGATGCGAATTTTGTTCCTGTTGGTAAAGATCAAGTTCAACATTTGGAAATGACAAGAGATATTGCCGAAAAATTTAACAATCGATTCGGAGAAACATTTGTTATCCCAGATGTAAAAATTGATGAACAAGTAATGGTTGTTCCTGGAATTGACGGACAAAAAATGAGTAAATCATACAATAATTTTATTAATATTTTTTTACCAGAAAAAGAATTAAAAAAAGTAGTATTAAGCATAGTTACAGACGCCACTCCATTAGAAGATCCAAAAAATCCTGACACTTGTAATGTTTTTGCTTTATATAAATTACTTGCAAGTGCTAATGACATTTCTACGATGCGTGAAAATTATTTAAAAGGAGGGTATGGTTATGGTCATGCAAAAAATGCATTGTATGAATTGATTTTAGAAAAATTTAAAACACAAAGAGAATTGTACACTTATTATATGAATAATAGAAATGAGTTGGATGCAAAACTTAAAATAGGCGCAGATAAAGCAAGAGTGATTGCTCATGCAACATTAAAGCGTGTTAGAGAAAAATTAGGATTTAGTAATTAGTATAAATAAAATAGAATGAACATGAAACACACAAAAAAAACATTTACCCTTTTTGCAATTGCAATTTCAGTTGCTGTTACAGCACAAACTTTTACCAATAAAAAAGATGGCAACTATAAATTTACTGTAGTAAAAAACTTAGAAGCTACAGAAGTTCAAAATCAAGCGCACTCGAGCACATGCTGGACTTTTTCAACTTTGTCATTTTTTGAGTCGGAATTATTACGTATGGGAAAACCAAAAGTCAACTTATCAGAAATGTTTATTGTAAGAAATTCATATCCTGCAAAAGCGGATAAATATGTTCGTATGCATGGATTAATAAATTTTGGACCAGGAGGAGCTTTTCACGATGTAACTTATGTTTTTAAAAATTTTGGAATTGTTCCACAAAAAGTTTATTCGGGAATGGTTAATGGGGAAAAAAATATTGATCATAATGATATGGATAATATTCTTAAATCAATGGTAGAAACAATTGCTCGTAGCAATAAGCCAAATCCTTCTTGGAGTAAAGCTTTTGATGCAACATTAGATAGTTATTTAGGAACTGCACCAAAAGAATTTGAATACGAAGGGAAAAAATACACTCCACAAACGTATATGCAATCTTTGGGTTTAGATATGAATAATTATGTTGAGATTACATCATTTACACACCATCCTTTTTACAAAAAATTTGCATTAGAAGTTCAAGATAATTGGGCTTGGGATGAAGTTTATAATGTGAAACTAAACGAAATGATGGATGTAATTGATAATGCTTTGATGAATGGATATAGTATTGCTTGGGCTGCTGATGTGAGTGAAAAAGGGTTTTCATTTAAAAATGGAGTTGCAATTGTTCCTGATACAGATTGGGATGACATAAAAAAAGAGAAAATAGATTCTGTTATTATGAATCCTGGAAAGCAAAAAGAAATTACAGAAGAAATTCGTCAAAAAGCTTTTGATAATTATGAAACACAAGATGACCATGGGATGCACATTGTTGGGATTGTAAAAGATCAAGATGGAACAAAATACTATATTGTAAAAAACTCTTGGGGTACAAAAAACAATGATTGTGATGGATATTTTTATGCTTCAGAATCTTATGTTAAATACAAAACAACTTGCATTATGGTTCATAAAGATGCAGTGAAAAAAGATTTGGCAAAAAAAATAGGGTTTTAAAAGGATTTAAAATTAAAAAATAAAAAGCTATCAAATTTTGATAGCTTTTTGTTTTTTGTGGCTCCGGCAGGAATCGAACCTGCATCAAAAGTTTAGGAAACTTCTATTCTATCCATTGAACTACGGTACCGATATTATAAATTCAATAGATAAAAAATTATCCCGGTAATCTACTTATATTTTTTTCCATCATCTTAATTTGTTTTTGCAACTCATCCGATTTTGGTTTTAAGGCCTTTGCTCTTTTAAAATATTCTTTACCAACCCTATTTTGATTGCGTTGAATTTCTATAGAACTTAATTGTAAATATACAGCTGCTAAACTTTCTTTGTCATCTATTCCATACTTTACAGCTTCTAATAAATTTTTACGCGCTTCTTTTGAATTTCCTTGTTTTAGCTGAATAAACCCCAATTGCATAAGATTTGCACCTTGTACATTACCAACAATGGAAGATTTGGTATTCAAACTTTTTTTAATATTCTCTTCTGCTTTTTGTAAATCGTTTGAAGCAAAAGACATATTGCTTTGTAGCATATAATAAGTTACACGAATAGGTTTGAATAATAAGCGTGGGAAACGAATCATTTTCATGTATTCCATTGCTTTATCCACATCGCCTTCTGAAACAGCTTCTTGTACCAATCGCATTGTCCCCATCATAAAATAAAGTAATAATGAGAAAAAAGAAATGATGTATAAAATCCAAGCCGTTATTAAATCGTCAAAATAATGTGCTGTTATTCCAAGTGCAATTAAAATTAATGTAATTGGTAATCGGTAAAGAATATAAAAACGTAAAACTTTCATTTTTTAATATTTAAGTAATTAAGGCGCAAAAATACTAGATTTTAATCAAATTCAATACTTATGTGCTTCATAAATATGACTCTTATCATGTTTTATGATGATGCAGGTCATTACATAACAAAATTACAGTCAATAACTTTGTTTTAAACTAACAAACGAATCAAAATGATTATTCAACAGGTAAATAAAGATATTGAAGACTTTGAATTAAACGATTTAATTGGTTTTATAGAAAAGGAATTTCATCTTTT
The DNA here is from genome assembly GCA_964549315.1 of uncultured Chitinophaga sp. Lineage (GTDB taxonomy): Bacteria > Bacteroidota > Bacteroidia > 2-12-FULL-35-15 > 2-12-FULL-35-15 > 2-12-FULL-35-15. Next base: position 34,006 of record CAZJUY010000015.1, read on the forward strand.
TTTCGAAGAAATATTAGCAGAACTGGAAGTTCAATTGGATTCAGCTCAAAAGGTAGATAGCGAAGTAATAAAAAAAATTATTCCAATAAATAAAAAGTTTAAGCAGTTTAAGAATCTATTGGGTCAACATATTGGAGAAGAAAAAAACATTGTTTTTCCTGTTATAGAAAAATGTATAAATAATAACCGATTCTTAAACATAATTGATGATAAAGGTTTTGATTTGGTTGTTAAAAAGATGGAGGGCGAACTAAGTAAAATGAAAAAAATAATGCTAGAGATAGAAAAGGAAACTCAATCTTTTAAAATGCCTGTTAATGCTTCGCAAACGTATAAAAACTGTATCAAAAAATTAGATAAGTTGTATCATAATTACTTGATATATGAATTTGTAGAGAACAAATACGTACATCCAAAAATGGATTTAATACTACTAGATAATTAAATTAAAAAAATAGAAATCATGAAAAATATAATAGTTCCTGTCGACTTTAGTGACGTTTCAAAAAATGCAGTTCAATATGCGATTGAATTTGCAAAAATTTTGAAAGCGGATATTACTTTTTTACACGTATACCATATCCCAGCTATAGCAAGTGAATCAGTTGTAGCGATGCCCAATTTCGAAAATTTAGAGAAAAATAATTTGAAAATTATGGAAGATTTCGAAAAAGAAATAAAACAAAAATATGGTGATACTATTCATTTTAAAACCCTTGTAAAGGCTGGGTTTTTAATTGAAGAAATGAAAGAATTAAATTTATCAAATAAGTTTGATTTTGTAGTGATGGGGATTACTGGAGCAGGCAAACTAGGAGAATTGTTGATGGGAAGTAATGCAACAATTGCAATTCATAGTTTAAATATTCCAATTGTTGTGGTTCCAGCTGATGCAAAGTTTACTAGTATAAAAAATATAGCTTTTGCATGCGATTTTGATAATAAAACAGATTCAAAAGCAATAGAAAAGGTAAAAAGTATTTCACAACTGTTTAATGCTCAACTTCATATTTTAAATGTGATTGACAAAGATGAAATGCCAAATTTTGATAAAGCAGCAGCGGTGGTAAAGTTGGAAATAATAATGAATAATGTTAGACATACCTTAAATTTTCCTGAAAGTGATGATGTAACATACGCAATAAACGAATTTATAGAAAGACATGATATAGACTTGTTAATTATGATTCCACACAAACATAATTTTCTTCAAAGTTTGTTTCACAAAAGCAATACAAAGTCTATGGCTTTTCATACTCATGTTCCCCTTTTAACAATTAATGAATAATAAAAATTAAGATGGAATTAATAATAAATGATGACGTTTATATTGAAACTATTCAAGAAAAGTTCAATAGATGTTTCCCTTTTTTGAAATTAGAGTTTTTTTCTAAAAAGCATAAAAAGGGAGAAGGAACATCAAAAAATAATTTACAAAAGGCAGGCTCAAAAATTGCTGATTGTAGAAAAATAAAAAGAAATGGAGCTATAAATATTTCAGGGAAAGAAAAAGTTGTAGAGCTAGAACAGTTGTTTCAAAAATCATTTGGATTATCTGTTCAGGTTTTTCGTAAATCTGGGAAAGTGTGGTTAGAAACAACATCCACAGATGATTGGACTTTAGAGAAACAAAATGAGCAAGCAAAAGAATTAAGCAAACCAATAAATAATTGACAAAAATCATTGAGAAGTATGATGCAAGTCATTTTTAATAGGCGTACTGTCAAATAAATTTGATGCGTTATTAATCTTTAAATTTTTTTGTTATGAATAAGAAAATAATTGGCTTTGTGATTTTAGCTTTAGTTTATTTTTTCCCTTTTCGCTGGGCTTTCTTAGATTACCCCGAAAATGTTATTAAAAGTGGGGAATACATTGATGGAGGTAGAGTAGAATATATATTCTATTTTTTACTAACAGTTTTTGGCTTTTTGACTTTTATGTTTTTAACTACTAGTGCTCCTAAAGAAAACAAAAAGTAATTTTTGAATCATAAGGCGGATGTATGAAAATAAATTAAATGTTTTATAGCATTTTTTGGTTTTGGTAGAGTTCATACTTCCGTCTTTATTTTTTTATGAAAGTTAATCTGGGAAATACCGTAAAAGAACACTGTTATCATTGTGGCGAAGCGTGTAATGATAATATTTTTGTTGAAAGTAAAGTTTTTTGTTGTGAGGGATGTAAGTTGGTATATGAAATTATTCAAGAAAATAATCTTTGCCAATATTATGATATTTCAAAAACACCAGGAATCTCAGCAAAAGGAGTGTTTAATCCCGATAGGTTTTCTTTTTTAGAAGATGAAAATTTTAAAAAAAAACTAGTTTCTTTCAGTGATGGGGATCAAACACATATAACTTTTTATTTACCTCAAATTCATTGTGCTTCTTGTGTGTGGTTGCTCGAAAATTTAACAAAGTTAAATCCTGCGATTAATTATTCAAGAGTTAACTTTCTACAAAAAAAATTAACGGTACATTTTAATTCCCAAAAGATTTCATTAAAAGAAGTAGCTAATTTGTTGGCTTATGTAGGTTACGACCCTCATTTTAATTTAAAAGATGCAGATAAGACAGAGAGTAAAAAGTACAATCGCAAACAAATATATAAAATTGGAATAGCAGGCTTTTGTTTTGGTAACATAATGTTATTAAGTTTACCTGAGTATTTTTCTTTTGGCAGTAAAATTCAAGAGCATGGCCTATCTGTTTTTTTTAATGTTCTAAATTTAATTCTCTCTCTTCCTGTTTTTTTTTATTGTTCTTCTGAATTTTTTGTTTCAGCTTGGAATAGCATCAAACAAAAATATTTAAATATTGATGCTCCAATTGCATTAGCCATTTTGGTGACATTTATTCGAAGCATCTACGAAATTCTTTCTGGAGTTGGAGTTGGTTATTTAGATTCAATGACAGGAATAGTGTTTTTCATGCTACTAGGCCGTTACTTTCAAAATAAAACGTACGATACATTATCATTCGAAAGAGACTACAAATCGTATTTTCCAATATCTGTTTGTTTAATACAAAAAAATGGGGATGAAAAAAATGTTTCTATTGAAGATTTGAAAATAGGAGATAGAATCATTGTAAAAAACAATGAAATAATTCCAGCTGATTCAATTCTTTTTAAAGGGGATGCTAACATTGATTATAGTTTTGTAACTGGAGAATCGGCTTTAATTCCAAAATATTTAGGAGAAATTATTTATGCTGGAGGGAAGCAAATTGGCAGCTCACTGGAGTTGGAAGTAGTAAAAAATGTTTCCCAGAGTTATCTAACAGAATTGTGGAATAATGATGTATTTAAAGAACAAAGGCATAACCCCAAAAATTTTGTAAATAAATTTGGTCAGTACATTACTTATGGAGTGCTAGCTCTTGCTCTTTCAAGTTTTATTTATTGGACATTTTTTGATTTTAGTAGAGCAATAAATGCTTTTTCTGCGGTTTTAATAGTTGCTTGTCAGTGCGCTTTATTACTGTCTGCCACATTTACTAACGGTAATATTTTAAGAATACTAGGGCGAAATAAAAGTTATTTTAAAAATGCTGATGTAATTGAAAATATTGCAAACATTAATACTATTGTTTTTGATAAAACAGGCACAATTACACAAAGTCAAAACAGTGATATTTTTTATGAAGGAAAAACCTTGTCTGATTTTGAAAAACAACTTATAAGAACATTGGCTGTTCAGTCTTCTCACCCTTTAAGTAAAAGCATATTGCAGTGGCTGCCATTATCAAAAAAATTAGAAATTAATAATTTTGAAGAACACTTAGGAAAAGGAGTAAGCGCACAAATAAATGGCTATAAAATTAGATTGGGTTCAAATAAATATATTAATGGGATAGATAAAATTAATAGTGCAAGTGTAGTATATGTTGAGATTGAAGACGCTTTGTACGGTCAATTTTATATAAAAAATAGATATAGAGATGGATTGCCGGAATTAATAAAGAGTTTAAGTTCACAATATAATTTTGTAGTTCTTTCTGGTGATAACGATTTTGAAGAAAAAAATTTAAAATCAATATTCCCTTCTAAAGCTATTTATAAGTTTAACCAGTCGCCAACAGATAAACTAGAATTTATTAAAAACTTACAAAAAGAAAATAAAGTTGTTTTAATGATAGGTGATGGTTTAAACGATGCTGGAGCATTAAAACAAAGTAATGTAGGTATTGCAATTTCTGAAAATACAAATAATTTTTCTCCAGCATGTGATGTAATAATAGAAGCTGAAAAATTTATGTTTTTAAAAAAAATTATTGATTTGTGTAAAAATGGTAAGAAAATAATAATTGCTAGTTTTTGTATTTCTTTGCTTTATAATTCCGTTGCACTTTCTTTTGCTGCAACTGGTACTCTTTCTCCTGTAATTGCTGCTGTACTTATGCCATTAAGTTCCATTTCAATAGTTTTATTTACAACCTTTGCAAGCAATTATACTGCAAAAGAATTAGGATTATATATTTAATATTTTTAACGCTAATAAATTTTCATTTACATGAGGAGGATTAAACCCGGAATATTTTTCAGATTCACTCATTGCCATTTGCAAATCAAAATTTTTCTGGTTCTGAAAAAATGAAATTCTTTTTGATTTAAAATATTCTGCCAAATACTCTTGTTCAGTTTGGCCAGGAGTGGGAATAAAAATTGCTTTTTTACCAAGTGAAGCTAAATCCATAATTGTGGAATAGCCACTTCTGGCAATTATAATTTTTGATTTTAAAATAGAATTCTCTAGATCTTTTGATAAAAGATGAGAAACCATTTTTACATTTTGTTTTTCTTCCATTTTTATCATTTTGTTTGGAAGCCCATAAACGATAAGCGCTTTTAAATTCCTTTGATATATTTGCTCTGTCACTATTCTTTCAAAAACGCTTCTTTGTGGTTCTGGACCAGATACAACAGCTAAAATATCATATTCAATTTTTGGAGTTTCTCTATTAACAAATCGAGATAAAGGGCCAATAAAAAAAGCGTTTGATGGAATTGGATATTTGTGTGATAAATCTCCTGAAAGGTTATTTTCATCTTCATAATCAGGGATCCAGCACTCATCAAAATTTTTTATGAAATTTTGTATTTTATTATGTAACAGTTTTTCTCCAAATGGTGTTTTTACCATCAATTGATGTGTTATAAAAATACTTTTTACTTTTTTATTCCAGCAACCATAACGATTATCAGAAATAACAACATCAATATGGTGTTCGTCAATTATTTTATCTAATTCATTATGTTCGTTTTTTATTCCTCTTAATATTTTTGGAATAGAAAACAACATAGATAAAATCAATGAATCTGATTTTGAATAATTTATTTCATAGCCTTTAAATGCAATAAATTGGAGTGTTGGAAATTCTTTTTTTAATAATTCTAATGGTCGATTATCTGCTGCAATAATAACTTCTGCACCTCTATCTAATAGCAAACGAATTATGGGAATACATCTTGTTGCATGCCCTAATCCCCAATCAAGTGGACAGATTAATATTCGTTTCCCTTTCGGCATATTTCTTATTTTTGTAAAAATAATCAATAAAGTAGAATAAGCACCAGAGTATGGCTAAGCGAAAATTAAAAAAATTTGCAGAGGTTTCGAGTTTTCACAATTGCTTCTTTTTATCATTTGAACAATCAAAAGCAGAAGGACTGCCGTTAAAAGGAAAATGGAATGAATTGTTTTTTAAAAATAACAATCCTATTGTTTTGGAACTGGGTTGCGGAAAAGGAGAATATACTGTTGGCTTAGCAAAACGTTATCCTGAGAAAAATTTTATTGGAATAGATATCAAAGGAAATAGAATATGGACGGGAGCAAAAACAGCTGTTGATGATAAAATGGATAATGTTGCATTTGTTCGAACACGAATAGATTTTATAGAGGCTTGTTTTGGTAAAAATGAAGTATCTGAAATTTGGATTACTTTTCCGGATCCTCAACCACAAAAAACAAGAGAAAGAAAAAGATTAACTAACATGATGTTTATTAATCGGTATAAAAATATTTTAATAAAAGGTGGCGCGATAAATTTAAAAACAGATAACGAGCCGTTTTATCTGTATTCCAGAGAAGTTGTAAAAGATAACAAATTTGAAGAGCTTGATTTTACAAACGACTTATATGCAGATGTTTCATTGCGAGACGAAGCTCTCACAAACATCAAAACGCATTACGAAGAATTATTTTCAAAAAAAGGTTTTAAGATTTGTTATTTAAAGTTTAAACCATAAAAAATGAAACAACACGAAGATTTTTTTCAAATGGTTTTTGATGTGGTAAGGCTAATTCCCAAAGGCAGGGTTACCAACTATGGTGCAATAGCAAAATACTTGGGTGCTTCACGTTCCTCACGTATGGTAGGGTGGGCAATGAATGCTTCTCATGCCCAAAAAAAGAAAGTGCCAGCGCACCGTGTTGTAAACAGAAATGGGGAATTGACTGGAAAGCATCATTTTGAAACTTCTTTTTTAATGCAAGAATTACTTGAAAAAGAAGGAGTAACTATTATTAAAGATAAAATCAAAAACTTTGATAAGCATTTTTGGGACCCTTCAAAAGAGTTAGAGCTTTAAGGTTTATTTGTTTATATTTGAAATGATGCAAAAGCAATATAATAAAATACTTTTCATAGCTCTACTATTTTCCTTTGGATCTATTTTTGGCCAAACAAATCCATTAGATTCATTAGCATTGATTTTAAAAAATAATCCTAATGATACGTTAAAGCTAAAGGTTTTGGTGGAAATAAGTGATGTTTGTCCTGAAGAAGATATTTTAAAGTATGCAGAACCTGCCTATCAACTTTCACTGCAGTTAATCAAAAGCACTAATTATGAAGTAAAAATTAGTGCGCAAAAAAAATTAGCATCTGCATGTAATAATATTGGTTATGCATATATGGGCACTGGAGATATAGCTGCAGCAATTAGATATTACGAAAAAAGTTTAGCAATTCGAAAAGAACTAAAAGATGCAGCAGGAATGGGGCAAAGTCTCATTAATATTGGCTATTTATTAGAAAATAAAGGAGATATTTCAAAAGCCCTTGAAAATTATCACAATGGACTTTTTTATTATGAAAAAGCAAATGACAAAAGCGGAATGGCTTATGCCTTAAACAATATTGGTTTTATATATCAAAAACAAGATGATTTAAATAAAGCATTAGAATATTATTTAAAAAGCAAAAAAATAAGAGAAGAAATTGGAGATAAACATGGACTTTCTCAATCATTAACTAATATAGGTGCTATCTATAAAAATCAAAACAACTATGATGAAGCGCTTAAAACACATTTAAAAAGTTTACAAATCCAGCAGGAATTAAATGATAAATTAGGAGTGGCAAACTCCTATAATAATATTGGATACATTTATGAACATCGTTTAGATTATGGACTAGCTTTAGACTATTATCAAAAAAGTTTTGAGATACGAGAGTCATCCAATGAAAAAAAAGGAATGGCTAATTGCTTGATAAATCTTGCTAGGATATATTATATAAAAAATAGTATTCAAAATGCAACAGAAAAAGCGCATCAATCTTTAAAAATTTCTAAAGACTTAGGGTTCCCTGAAAATATTAGCAACGCATCAAATTTATTAGCAAAAATATATAACAGACAAGGAAAATATAGAGAGTCTGTTGAAATGTACGAGTTGTATATAAAAATGCACGACAGTATCAATAATGAAAGCATTAGGAAAGATGCTGCGAAGCAACAGCTTAGGTATGAGTATGGGAAAAAAGCAGTTGCAGATAGTGTTAAGTATGCAGAGTTTCAAAAAGTAAAAGATGCACAAATTGTAGCCCAACAATTACAAATAGAAGGAGAAAAAACAAAACGATGGGCATTGTTTGGTGGTTTGTTTTTGCTTTTGGTGTTTGCTGCTTTTATGTTTAATCGTTTTAAAGTAACACAAAAGCAAAAGGCAATTATTGAAACACAAAAGAAAGATGTAGAAATACAAAAGGAGATGGTGGAAGAAAAACAAAAAGAAATATTAGACAGTATTAATTATGCAAAACGAATCCAATATACTCTTTTAGCACATCAAGAATTATTAATTAAAAATATTCCCGATCATTTTATTTTATTCCAACCAAAAGATATTGTTTCTGGTGATTTTTATTGGGCTACGGAAAAGGAGAATTTATTTTATTTAGCAGTATGTGATTCCACAGGACATGGTGTTCCTGGTGCATTCATGAGTTTGTTAAACATCTCATTCATGAATGAGGCTATTAATGAAAAAAATATTTTAGCACCGAATAAAATATTTGACTATGTGAGAGACCGTTTAATTTCAAGCATTTCGCAAGAGGGGGCTCAAGATGGGATGGATGGCACTCTTTTGTGTATAAACAAATCCACAAATGAAATAACTTATGCAGCTGCTCACAATGCCCCTTTGCTTATTAAAAATGGTTCTGCAATAAAATTTAAAGCAGATAAAATGCCTATCGGTAAAGGGATTAATGAATCTTCATTTGAATTGTTTAGTATAAATGCTCAAAAAGGAGACATGCTTTACTTATATACGGATGGTTACGCTGATCAATTTGGTGGGCCCAAAGGAAAAAAATTTAAATACAATCAATTAAACGAACTGCTTACTTCTTTCTCGAGTGAAAATAGTGTAGAACAACAAAAAAAGTTAGCAAAAAAATTTGCTGAATGGAAGGGAACAATGGAGCAAGTAGATGATGTATTAATATTAGGAATACGAATTTAAAAATGTTCTATATTTGTCTTTCAAACCAAAACACAAAAAATCATGAAAAAAGTTTTATACGTAATAGTAGGCTTGTTTTTAGTCTATATTTTATTATGTTTATTTGGACCAGCATCTGTTAAAGTGGAGCGTTCGATTGAGATCAATGCACCTAAAGAATTAGTGTTAGAAAAGCTAGCAGACTTAAAATTCTTTCATGATAAATGGTCGCCATGGACAGAAAAAGACACAGCTGCAAAAAATACCTATACAGGAGAAATGGGGCAGCCAGGTAGTACTTATGCTTGGGAAAGTGAAAAAGATGACGTAGGTAAAGGAATGATGATTTATGATAGAACCATAAATGACAGTGTTCAACAAACATTACGTTTTGACGGGATGGGAGATTCTAAAGTGTATTATGTTGTTGAAACTTCAAATAACTTAACTAAAGTTACTTGGGGGATGACATTTGACGTTGGATTTTTTGGAAGAGGATTTATGTTGTTTATGAATTTTGAAAAACAAATGGCTCCTGATTATGAAAAAGGATTAAATAGTATGAAACAAGTTATGGAGGCGTTGGCTTCTGAAACTTCAAATTATGATGTTAAAGAAATTCAATGGGAGGCAAAAACATTTTATGGTATCAAACAAACATTAACCTTTGATAAATTGGCTGGATTTTTTGGAGAAAGTTATGGTAAACTTGGTGCTGCATTGGCAAAAACAAAAACCGAATATCTTGGTGCGCCAAAAGCTATTTATTTTTCATTTGATGAACAAACAATGGTTACTGAATGTGCTGCTGCAATGGAAGTTCCTAATGGGACAAAAATAGATGGATTTGACAAATATGAAACACCTGCTGGAAAAGTATTATTAATTGAGTATTATGGTGCATATGATAAATCTGGAGATGCTCATAAAGCAATGGATGCTTACATCAAAAAAAATGGTTTAACGCAAGGAATGGTGTTTGAAGAATATGTAACTGATCCAATGGTTGAAAAAGATACTGCTAAATGGTTAACAAATATCTTTTATCAAATAAAATAAGAGACAAATCTTTTAAAAGAATAAAAAACCTTCGATTTATCGAAGGTTTTTTATTTAATAATAATTTTTGCTTTCCCTAATCTTCCATCCGCAGATTGTTTAATAAGCAAGTAAATTCCAGGTGCAATATTTTCCAAGTTCAAAGTAAAATATGTTCCTTGCATAATGTTGAATTCTGTTGTTTTGCAAAGTTTTCCTGTAAAATCATATAATCTAAATTGTGCAAAATCAAATCCTGTTGCTTCGTTGCTGATATTAATATAATTATCAGTTGGGTTGGGATAAACAAATAAATCATAAATCGAATTATCTTCAATTGAACAATCTGTGAGTGCCCATGCATGAATTTGATCTACAGCCCATTCTCTTTGTGATTGTATAAAAGGAAAAATTCCTGGATAAGTAATTTTTAAAACATAACCAGAATGAGTTAGTGAGACTTCATCTTTATTGTCATCGGTTAATGAATATTTGAAAGAATCGTAGGAGTTATATCTATAAGGGTCAATTTTATACGCTTCGTCAATTAAATTATGGCGAAATAAAATGTATTCTCCTAAATAGTTCAAAGTATAATTTGAATTTATTAAATCACAAACATTATTTAAATACTCTGTTTTATATTCTGGAATTTCGAATATGCGTTTTAGTAAAGGACGAACATCAAATTTATTTGTGGGTACTAAATAGCCGTCTAGCAAGGATGTCCCGCTTAAAACTTTAATGTCTTGAAAAGTTTCATTCATATCCCATGGAATCCATCTATATTTTCCATCTGGGTGTTCATATAAATAAAAATTATTTCCTCCTCCCCAATAACTATCCCAGCTACGAATACATTTTTCAATTGCCAAAACTTTTAAGTAAGCATGAACATCAAAATTACTTTCAAGTTGTTGTTTAAAATCAGATCCTTCATAATAATTTAAAAAGTATATGAAGTTGATTATTTTACTCCAATCGTCAGTTGTTTCATTGGTTGTTAATTTTAATCCTTGGTCTTTATAGCCTGATGATTCCCATCCTGTGAAATTTAGGGAAACGGATGCTCCTCTGTCTGTTTTATATAAGTTGCCATCATTGTTAGCACCTCCATAATGTAATTTTAAAAAAGTTTTATCTACATTTTCAATCACCACATACAATCCAATATATTCGCCATCCACAAATAATTTTGTATAGGAAGTTCTAGAAGCTACTAAGCCTGCATCACGAAATAATTTCATTGAAGTCATATCGTGTACCAAAGACGGGTCATTGGTAAAATTATTTAAGTTTATTTTTTTTAATCCATCTAAGGTTTGATTTGAGAAAAACTCATTAAAAGAAATTTTAAAAGGTTTTTTCTTTCCAAAATTTGTTAATGAATTAGAAGCATTTCCTTTTTCTCTGAATCCACAACTATCCAAAACAATCCCATCCCAAGTTACTTTGCATTTTCGGTACACTTCAGGGTAAACAGAAGGATTAGATAAGTTTAATTGAAAGTCTTGTTCTAAAGTTGAAAACCAATCTGGCATATCCGTTTCAACATAAAGTGTGTGTAAAATGGAGTCATTAAAAACCATATTTCCAACTTGCGAAAAAGAATTTAAGCAGAATAATAAAAAAATATGTAAAACTATTTTTTTCATTTTCTATACATTTTGTGTTGTTTGTTTAACAACTCATATTGCTTTTTAAAATTTCGATTTAAAAAATGTATTCCAATTGTGGTATTAAAACCTGTTTGTGAATTTTTGTTAGCAATATTAAACTGTAATTGAAATTTGAAGTGGATGCGTAATTGAGAATGTAATTTCACTTCATATCCGGTGAATGGTTCTAGTGTGGTTTGTGAGCCATTATTATTTTTTGCATTCATAAAATTTAATTCAGAACCAACAAAAAAACTTTTTTTGGTTTGATAAGTTGTTCCTCCAATATATCGTTGGTAGCCAAATCCAAATTTAGTGATTGCGTCTGGTCGGGCAGGAGAGAAGGTTAAATTTGTATAATATAACTTTTCACCTCGGTAAGCCATTCCAATTTTATATTGCATACCCATTTGTTTGCCAGCCATTGGTTGATTTCTGAAAACTGAAAAATAGGGGCTGTTGTAATACCCGAAGTTTGCTCCAAGGAATAATGTTTTTAGCTTTTTACCTTGTATCGTATCAATATTTTCCCATTTGATAATAGAGATAGATTCATCCATTTTTTTAATTTTGATTTTAGATGAATCACATTCTGTAATCGTTCCAGTTTCGGAGTTCCCCGTTTTTAAAACTATTTCATCCGTCACTAGTTTCCTTGTATTATAACAACTGCTGAAAATAAGGGCGATTAAAAGTGGGGGAACAAAGTATTTTAATTGAAATTTCATGCCTTTAATTGTATAAACGAAGATACAATTTTATGGTGAATTATTTTATCGCAAAGCACACTTTCTATTGATTCAAATAAAAAAAGCCTAAACACAATGTTTAGGCTTTTTTAGTATAAAAAAATATAATTTAGTCTTTATCAGTATCATCATCCTTTTCAACTTCTTTTTTAATGAAATTTCCATTAGCATCAAAAATGTAGTCAGCCTCATCAACTTCTGCTTCGTAAGTAACTTTTCCTTTAACATCAGTAATTTTTGATGCTTCTTTTATTTTTTTTCCAGGCATATTTTTAGAAACATACTCTGACGCTGCTTTTGGTAAAGCGGCAATATTAATTTCAATCTCTGTTTCAATAATATTTCCGGCAGCATCAAAAAGCACAGATGTTTCTACTTTATTGCTTTCAAATTCTGCTTCAAAATTAGAACCTTCTTTTTCCCATTTTTCAACTTTTGTGTTTGGATAATGTTTTACAAAACTTTCTTTTACTGCAGCTGGAACTTCAGCTTCTTTAACTTTTTGTGAATAGCCTAAACTTACTCCCAAGCTTAAGGCAATTAATAAAACGATTTTTTTCATAGTATATAGATTTTTAAATTTTTATGTAAATGTATAATGCAAATCTAAAGCAATTCTGTTTATGTATGAAATTAAGTTGTATTTAGGCTAAAAATATGAAAACCACCTTCGTATTCATAAAACAAACCAATTCCGTACAAGTCGGCTATGCTTTTTACAATTGATAACCCCAATCCAATTGAATCAGAGGTCTCTTCGTTTTTTTTAAATCGCTGAAAAATTTCATTTTCTGAAATTTTTAAAGGAGCGCCAGAATTGGCAATTTTAAATTGATTATCAATAATTTCAATTTTTATTTCTCCACGAACATTCGTATGCTTAAACGCATTGCTAATTAAATTACTAATCAAAATTTCTGCTAAATGAGGGTTTATGTTTAAAACCAAATCACTATTAGTTGTATTTACCGAAATGTTTTTGCTCTCATAAATAGCCGCATACTGTTCTATCAAATTTTTAGATAGGTCAGAAATATTAATATTTTTAGTTTCTTTAAATTGATTATTCTCAATCTTGGTAAGTAATAATAGCGATTTATTTAGAGAGCTTAATTTTTTTACAGCATTTTCAATGCTTTCCAATTGACTAATTTCTTTTTCAGTGATATTTTCTGATTGAAGCATATTTTCAATGGATGTTCGAATAACAGAAATTGGCGTTTGCATTTCGTGTGAAGCATTTTCGCTAAACATTTTAATGTTTTCATAATCAGTTAAAATTCTTTTTGTCATATTTTCAATTGCTTTATTAAGCTCTTGAAACTCTTTAACGCTTGAATTTTCTTTTTCAAAAGAATTGAGCCCATTTATATCAAATGTGTTTATTTTATTAATGGTTTTAAAAAAAGGTTTCCAAATTGTTTTCGCAAAAACATAATTTACACCAATAATAATTACAATTAAAAACGCTGCAATTATCAACAAGGATTGAATAATTGTTTCAATTAAATCATCCGACTCAAAAAGAGATTTGCTAATTGTTACTTTATATAGCTGATTATTATTGGTAGCGTTAAATACTAGTTTTCTATAGGGGATATTTTCATCTGCCTCTTCAACATATATAGATGTATCAATTATTTTTTCTGTTATTTTTTCTGTTATTGGCTCAATTGAAAAGTTTGCATTTTCAATATTCATTAAAGGAAGTGTTTCGCTTTTTTCAATGCTTTTTAAAAATTGTTCTTTTTTTAAATACAACTCTTCATTTGCTTCTTCACTTATAATATTTTGAAGTTGATTATAAAAAACAAAACCTCCCAATAAAAATATCAGTAGGGTTGTTAGTAAAAATACTAGTATGTATTTATTTAGTAATTTCATTGTTGAATTTATATCCTATCCCATAAACTGTTTGTATATAATCAGCGCAACCTTTTTCCAGCAATTTTTTTCTTAAATTTTTTAAGTGTGTATAAATAAAATCATGGCTATCAATTTGGTCGGCATGGTCTCCAACTAAATGTTCGGCAATAGCATTTTTAGAAACAATTCTGTTTTTGTTGGAAATAAAGAATAATAATAAATCATATTCTTTCCCTGTTAGTACTACATCCTTACTATTTACTGAAACACTTCTGTTTTCAGAGTTAATAGAAATTTCATTTACAACTATGAGTTTATTCCCATCAAAGTTCTTTCTTCTAATGATCGCTTTTATTCTTGCGTTTAACTCAGATAAATGAAAAGGTTTAGGCAAATAATCATCTGCTCCTATTTCTAAACCATTTATTTTATCATCTAATGAATTTTTTGCTGAAATAATTATTATTCCTGCTTTTGATTTCCGTTCTTTTAACTGATCAATTATTTTAAGTCCATTTCCTTTGGGTATAGTTATATCCACTAAAACGCAGTCGTAATCGTACTCAAATACTTTTTCAGATGCCTTAGGAAAATCTTCAGCAGATTCTACAGTATAGCCTTCGTTATACAAAAATTGCTTTATAGATTTTCTTAATTCGGGTTCGTCTTCAATAAGAAGAATTTTCATCTTTTTATCTGTTTTGATATTCAAAAGTACAGATTAAAATCTGAAGTAAATCTGAAGTTGATTTTTCTAAATTGTAGAACTAAAAATTTGTGATTCAGGAGTATTTCTCCATAGTTTAGCATCAAAAGCCATACAAACATTACGAACAAAAGGTCGGGCAGCTTTTTTTACTTTTAGTTGGAATGGTTTTAATTCAATTAAGTTATCTTTTTCCAATTCGGATAACCGATTTATTGCGTCATAAATAGCCTCACACTGTTGTTCTTTTTGTGCCCAACTTGTTTCAAATCGACACATTATATTTAATATATGCTTTCGCATTATTAAATCTTCTTCATTTAAAGTATGTCCTTTAAATATAGGAAATTGATTTTTATTGATAAGATTGTAATACTCTTCTACTTTTTTTACATTTTGAGCATAAGCATTCCAAGTATCACTAATTGACGAAACACCGAGTCCTAACATTAAATTTGTATAAGTATGTGTATAGCCCATAAAATTTCTGTGAAGAGTGCCTTTTTCAGCTGCTTTATAAAGGCTGTCTGTTTTTAATGCAAAATGATCCATCCCTATTTCATGATATCCATTTTCTGAAAATTTCTCTTTCCCAATCTCGTACAATGCTCTTTTTTCTTCATCAATAGGCAAATCATTCTCAGTAAATTTTCTTTGTCCTGGCTTAATCCATGGAATATGAGCATAGCTATAAAATGCAATACGATCTGGTTTAAGCAGGTTTACTTTATTTATTGTATCAATAACAGTTTTTCGTGTTTGAAGTGGCAAGCCATAAATTAAATCAAAGTTGATAGATTCATATCCTATATTTCTTGCAGCAACAACAATATTTTCGACTTTTTCAAATGGTTGAATTCGGTTTACTATCTCTTGCACTTTATAATCAAAGTCTTGGATTCCTAAACTTAGCCTTTTAAAACCCAGTTTGAATAAAGTAATCAGATGTTCGATACTTGTATTGTTGGGGTGTGCTTCAAAGCTGAATTCAGCACCATTGCAAACACTTGCCTCTTTTAAAATACCATCAATTAATTTTTCTAAATTTTTTGCAGAAAAAAATGTTGGTGTGCCACCACCTAAATGCAGCTCTTTTATTCTTGGAGTTCCTTTAAAAACTTTTAAGTACATTCTCCATTCTCTTAACACTGCATCAATGTAAGGTGTTTCAACATTATGATTTATTGTTATTCTTGTGTTGCAACCACAATATGTACATAAACTTTCACAAAATGGCAAATGTATATAAAGAGAAATACCATCTTTTTCATTTGTTTCATCAAATGATTTTCTCACACTAGTCAGCCATTGGTCGGTAGTTGGAACGGTTGTATCCCAATAAGGAACTGTTGGATAACTGGTGTATCGAGGACCGGCAATATTGTATTTTTTTATTAAGTTCATATTTTATTATTAATATTCAAACTTCAGCCTCAATATGGACATATAAAAACTAATTATCTTCAGCATACCATTCTACGTAAGAACTTGGTGTTTCTTGTAAATACAAATGATGTAGTTGGATTTGATTTGGTAATTGTTTTTGAATTTGTTCTGCAATATCAATTAGCATATTTTCGCATGTAGGCTGATAACTCACCAACACTAATTTTTCAAACAATAAATTTTTTTGTGCGAATGATTTGTGTGGTGAATTTGCATTTAATATAGTTGCATGATCCAGTTTGTCAATGATTGGTTTAACGATGTCTTTTAAATCTGTAAAATCCATCACCATTCCATGTTTTGGATGGTTAGTATCATTTATCGGGAGTCCTTTAACTGTAACAGTTAAATGATAGGAATGTCCATGAATATTTTTACAAGCTCCATCATATCCATAAAGCGCATGAGCCATTTCGAAATTAAATTTTTTTGTTATTCGTATTATATTCATTTATTTATGACAGCATTTGGAACATTCTGGTTTGTTGGCTGACATTTCAGGACTTAGGTATGGAATCCCTAAATTTGAGCCTCTTAATATTAGCATTAGAGCTGAAATAATTATAAAAACAGGAACTGCTTTTTTAATTTTATTTCTAAAGTTTATACTTATTGAATTTCCTATAATTGACAAAATAAACATAGCTGGAATTGTACCCATACCAAAAAACAGCATAAACAACGAGCCATTAAAAATACTACCCGAAGCTATTGCTCCTGCAATTCCCAAATAAACCAAGCCACAAGGCAATAGCCCATTTAATAAACCTATTACAAATAAAGATGAAAGATTTCTTTTTTTGAAAAGACTACCAAGTTTTTGTTTTACCATTCCTACATATGAAAATAGAAGTGATGTTAACTTGAATCTGCTGTAAATTTTGGTAGGTAGAAAAATTCCAACTAAAATTAAAACACCTAAACATATTGATAATACTTGTTGGTATCCTGCAATTACTATACTTTGTCCGACTAATCCAAAAAAGCTTCCAAGTAATGCATATGTAAATATCCTTCCAAAGTTATAAGAAACAATTCCGAAAAATTTTTTAAAAGTCGAGTTGTGTTTAATAGGCAATGCCAATGCAATTGGACCACACATCCCAACGCAATGAAAACTACCAAGAAACCCCAATGTAATAGCTACTAAAAATAGATTCATAACTTAAGGTATTATAATCACTTTTTCTATAAAATAATTTTTATCAGATGCACTCCAAGATAATTGCATTTTATACATTCCTTTTGTCAAATGAATTAATGAAATAAGCTGTTGACCCTTCTCATTTATTTTTAATTCTGTTTTATAATCTTTTGAAGCATCTGATGGTCTGAAAAAAAATACGTTCCCATTTATTTCTTCATTTATAAAAGATAAAGGGAAGACAATCTTTACGTGATTCGAATCAATAGATGTTTCAATGTTTATTCCTAGAGAATTTGCATTGTTCATCTGATCAATCTTATCTTGATATTTTAATTCATTGGCATAATAATCTGCGCTTACCAATTCTATTTTTTGATTCATACTCAGTGTAACCATAAATATTACAAGTAAAACAAATCCAATGTAAAGCATTGCGATTTTTGTTCCCCAGCTCATTTTTAGCATAATTTTATTTTTTAATTTTTATTGGACCCAAAAAAGTCGTTTCTATATTTTCAATTAATTTATTGTTGGACAATACAGCAATTCTAATTTTTGTTTTTCTGTCTGATATTTTATTTTTATTCAAGAGAATGAAAAATTCTCCACTTGCTTCGCTCTCTTTATGCACCATAATAGTATCTTTTCCAACCATTTTTATTTCTCCTATTCCATTTTCTATTTTTAAGATAACAGGCAGTTCTTGTCTAGTTTTGTTTATTAATTTAATATTATAAAGGTTGCTTATTTTGTTGTTTTCTTGTTCTTGAAAAAGCATTCCAGGTGTTCTAAGTATACTTGTTTCAACATCTGTTCTACTTACCAATAGAGCAACTAAAAAAAAGACCAACAAAATCAAAACAGAAGAATAAGCTATCGTTCGTCCTGTAATTTTTAATTTTTGTTTTTCAGCAATCCCTTTTTCTGAATCGTAACGAATTAATCCTTTTGATAATCCTACACCTTCCATCATGTAATCACAAGCATCTATACATGCTGTACAGTTTACACATTCTAATTGTGTACCATTTCTAATATCAATTCCGGTAGGGCAAACTTTTACACACTGAAAACAATCGATACAATCACCTTTTGTTCTTGTTTCATTTTTTTTAAATTTTCCCCTTCGCTCGCCCCTAATATAATCGTATGCTACTATAATTGAATTTTTATCTAATAATACTCCTTGAAGTCTTCCGTAAGGGCAAACTACAATGCAAGCTTGTTCACGAAACCATAAGTAAACCAGAAAAAAAATTGTAGTAAATACGATTAAGGAAATAAATGTTCCTACGTTTGTTATTAGACCTTGTTTGTACATTTGAAAAAGTGCATCTGTACCAATGATATAAGCTAAAAATGTGTTTGCAATAATAAATGAAACAAGAAAAAACACTGTTACTTTACTAGCTTTTTTTATTATTTTTTCTTTATCCCAAGGTCTTTTATTCAATAGTTTTTGATGACTTGCATCTCCTTCAATCCAGTATTCTATTTTTCTAAAAACCATTTCCATGAAAATAGTTTGAGGACAAGCCCAGCCACAAAAGACTCTCCCGAAAACTACAGTAAATACAACTACAAACAGTATAAAAACGAGCATTCCTAAAACAAACAAAAACAAATCCTGTGGCCAAAAAATAGCACCAAATAAGATAAATTTACGTTCAGGGATATTTATTAGAAAAAGAGGTTCTCCATCTATTTTAATAAATGGAAGAGTAAAAAAAATAATTAAGTAAATAATACTTACAATGGTTCTTTTGTGGTATAGTTTTCCTTTAGGTTTTTGAGCATAAATCCAATTTCTTTTACCATCTTTTATTGTTGCAATAGAATCTCTGAACGAATCTTTTTCTAGGAACTCATTATCAGTATTCATAATTTTATTTTTTTTCTTCTAGCTTCATGCTGTCAACTACCACATGTGGAATGCTATCAACCTTTGTAGAATCAGTACTTTCTGTATAAAAATCTCCTTGTTTTTCTTTTGCGTTTGCTGGGTTTGTGCCATTTAATGTTTTAATATATGAACTAACCTCTTGAATTTCAATAGGAGAATATTCGGATTGCCAAGCCTTCATCCCTTTTTCTGGCCAACCATATTTGATTGTTTTAAAAACATCTTTTATACTTCCTCCATGTAACCAAAAATCATCGGTTAAGTTGGGGCCTATTCCTCCTTCTCCTTTTCTTCCATGGCAAGCTGAACACATTTCTAAATAGATTGTTTTGCCTTTTTCTATATGCATATCGTCTCTGAAAATAGTTACAGTATTTTCATCTACGTTACTGGCTACTTTCTTGGCATATTCTTCTTTTGCAATATTTGCAAGCATAACAGATTTGTCATACTCTTTTATTTGTAAATCTCCTGTTGCTGTTACATGGTAATGTACCAGATATATAAAAGCAAAAATGATTGTTAAATAAAATCCATATTTCCACCATGGAGGCAAATCATTGTCTAGTTCTCTAATGCCATCATATTCGTGGTCAAACAAAATTTCTTCTTCTTTTTCTATAGAAACCGATGCATTTAATTTTTCTAAAATACTGGACTCACCTACTAAATTATTTGATGTATTTATTACTTCTTCATTTTCTTTTTTTACTAATATTTGTATGCTGTTTACTAAAACAATGATGAACAAAATTTCAAATCCAATTACAGCAAGCATGGTGTAAAACAAACCAGTATTTAGCCCTAAATACCCACCAGAAATTGATACTTCTACAGTTTGTGCAAATGTGTTTTTTGATAGTGAAAGCATTGTAAATAAAATTATTACAGACAAAACCTTGTTGCTTTTGCTTTTCTGAACAGTAAATGAAGCCACACTTTTTAATGCACCTGCCAATACAATAATGATGATTAGCAATAAAATTATTATGCTTAAAAGGCCCATAAATAATGGGTTTGAATAAACAGAAGTTGATTCAGTTTGATTGTTTGTAACAATTTGCGAAAAAGCATTGTAACTGCATAAAATTATTAATGCGGTATAAAATAATTTACTTTTAGTAACAATATTTTTAAATGTTTTCATTCTTTCTGATTTCATAAACAATTTATTTTAGTTTATTACCATTATTGTTTTCAAAAGGGATATTCTTCAATTCAATTATATGTTGTTTATTCACTCTTATTAAATAAAGTAACAGCACCACAAAAAACAGAAAGAAGATACTTAATGATACCATTGGGAATATGGATATCCCAGCAATGGATTCTAAATAGTTTATAAATTTCATTTTATATTATTTTATTTTGTTAATACAGGTGTGTTTGCTTTAATATCTTTTCCTACTCTTTGTAGATAAGCTATTAGTGCAATAATTTCTCTGTCGTTTAATGTTTCTATTCCATCTTTTTTTAAACTCTCCGTAATTTCATTTGCCTGATTCATTAAATCTGCATTCGCTTTTTTATCATAACCTTGTGGGTAAGGAACACCAAGAGTTTGCATGGCTCTTATTTTTGCTGCTGTTGAAGTTGTGTCTAAGGCATCATCCAGTAACCAAGGATAAACAGGCATTATAGAACCAGGTGAAATTGTTGTTGGGTCAAGCATATGATTATAATGCCATGAATCAGGATATTTTCCACCGATTCTTGCTAAATCGGGACCAGTTCGTTTTGACCCCCATTGAAAAGGATGGTCATATACAAATTCCCCAGCTTTTGAATATTCTCCATAACGCTCTGTTTCAAATCTCAACGGTCTTATCATCTGAGAGTGACAAACATAACAACCTTCTCTTACGTAAATATCTCTGCCTTGTAATTCTAAAGGAGTGTAGGGTTTTACACTTGAAATAGTTGGAATGTTGGATTTTACTAAAAACGTAGGAACCATTTCTATAACACCACCAATTAGAATTACTACCAAACTAAAAATTAACATTTGAATTGGTTTTCTTTCTATCCATCTATGCCAATGCTCTCCTTGATGGCCGCCATCATTAATTTTACTTAGTGCAGGAGCTTGAGCCTCTTCGTTTTCTAATAATGAACCAACTTTTACAGTTTTAACAATATTATAAATCATCATTACAAAACCAACTAAATACATTGTTCCTCCTAACGAACGCATCATATACATTGGGCGTAATTGAGTTACTGTTTCCAAAAAGTTTTTGTATTTCAAAAATCCTTCAGGTGTAAATTCTTGCCACATTAGATATTGAGTAAAACCAGCCCAATACAATGGAATTGCATAAAATAAAATCCCCAAAGAACCTAACCAAAAATGCCAATTAGCCAGTTTTGTTGACCATAAATTAGTGCGAAATATTTTTGGAATTAACCAATATAAAATTCCAAATGTTAGAAACCCATTCCAGCCCAAAGCACCAACATGAACATGTGCGATAATCCAATCGGTGAAATGAGCAATTGAATTAACTTTTTTTAATGATAACATTGGCCCCTCAAAAGTCGCCATTCCATAAGCAGTAATTGCAACTACCATAAATTTTAGCACTACACTCTCTCTTACCTTATCCCAAGCGCCTCTGAGCGTTAATAAGCCGTTAATCATTCCTCCCCATGATGGTGCAATTAGCATAATTGAAAACACTACGCCTAAGGATTGCGCCCAGTCTGGTAATGCAGTATATAGTAAATGATGTGGACCAGCCCATATATATAAAAATATCAATGCCCAAAAGTGGATAATTGATAAACGATAGGAATAAACAGGACGTTCAGCAGCTTTTGGTATGAAATAATACATAAGTCCCAGATACGGTGTAGTTAGAAAAAATGCAACGGCATTATGCCCATACCACCACTGAACTAAAGCATCCTGAACACCTGCATACCAAGAATAACTTTTTAAAAATGAAACTGGAATCTCAACGGAATTAACAATATGCAAAACAGCTACTGTTACAAAGGTGGCAATGTAAAACCATATAGCAACATATAAATGGCGCTCTCTTCTTTTGATAATGGTTCCAAACATATTCCAGCCAAATACTACCCAAATTAGTGTAATTGCAATATCAATAGGCCATTCAAGTTCGGCATATTCTTTTCCTGTAGTAATTCCAAAGGGAATTGTTATTGCTGCAGCAACAATAATTAATTGCCACCCCCAAAAATGTATTTTGCTTAATGTATCGCTAAACATTCTTGCTTTACAAAGTCGTTGCAAAGAATAATATACCCCCATAAAAATTCCATTTCCAACAAAAGCAAAAATTACTGCGTTCGTGTGTAATGGTCTTAAGCGGCCAAATGTGGTGTATGACATAACATTTAATGTTGGAAATATGAATTGTAATGCCACCCACAATCCAACTAACATTCCTACAAATCCCCATAAAATTGTTGCATATGCAAACTGTTTTACAATTTTATTATCGTATGAAAATTTTTCTAATTCCATAAAAGCTATTTGTTTTTAGATTGATTTTGATTTTTTGATTCGTTAGTTAATGAGCTATCTTTAGGTGTAACGTTATCAAATAACATTCGAATGGATGGAGTATAATCATCCTCGTACTGTCCATTTTTTACGCTCCAAATAAAAGCTATTAAAAACCCCAATGCTACCGTTATACTTACAACTATTAAAACTATTAAAACACTCATAAATACTCCGTTTTCAGCTCCAAAAGTATATGTCAAAAGCAATAGTATTAATGATGTAAATCACATAAAAAGATGATTGATATCACCCCATTTGTAGAATCAAAAGGAGTGGCTACAAATATGACAATTGTCATATTTTGAGATGTAGTTTAAAACTAATTTCGCTCGTTTCTAGATTATAATTAATAAGAATGACTAAATTAGTAGCTAAAGAAAAATCTGTTGTTATGGATAGTAAAGAAGGCTTATATGCCCTTTTTGAATATGCTACTGAAGGAATTTTAATTACTAATAAAAATGGTGAGATAATTAAAATTAATCCAAGTGCCGAAAAATTATTTGGTTACGAAAGCGGGGAGTTATTAGGGGAAAAAATCGAAAAGCTGGTTCCTCAAAAATTTCGTGGAAATCATTCTACTCATCGTGAAAAGTATAATCAAAATCCCCAACCTAGATCTATGGGTAAAGGCATGACCTTATACGGATTAAGAAAAGATGGTTCTGAGTTTCCTGTTGAGATTAGTTTAAGTAATTACAACGAAGGAGAAGATAAGTTTGTAATTGCATTTATCATTGATATAACAATTAGAAAGCAGGCAGAAGAAAGGTTAAAAACGTATTCGGTAGAATTAGAAAAAAGAGTGGAAGATAGAACACTCATGCTACGAGAAGCAATTACAGAACTAGAAAAAACAAAAGAGGAAATTAATGCAGCATTAGAAAAAGAAAAAGAATTAAATGACTTAAAATCTCGCTTCGTGTCAATGGCTTCACATGAGTTCAGAACGCCACTAAGTACTATTCTTTCATCTGTTTCATTAATTTCAAAATATAACACTCCGGAAACAGAAGAAAAAAAAACAAAGCACGTTGCGCGAATAAAATCTTCTGTTAGTCATCTTACTGATTTGTTAAATGATTTTTTATCATTAGGAAAATTAGAAGAAGGAGTAATTACATTTGCGCCAGTTGATTTTAATATCCAAGAGTGCTCATCTGAAGTAATATCCGAATTACAGGCTGTTGCAAAAGAAAATCAAAAAATTGCCTATAAACATTTAGGAACACAAACAAAAATATATCTTGATCCTAAACTGTATCGGAATGTTTTAATAAATTTAATTTCCAATGCAATTAAATTTTCAGATGAAGGGTCTGAGATTACAGTTGAAACTAAAGTTGAAGAAAACAGTTTTATTCTTAAAATAAAAGACAATGGTATTGGAATTTCAAAAGAAGACCAACAGCATTTATTTGAACGTTTTTTTAGAGCCCAAAATGCAACAAATATTCAAGGTACTGGACTGGGATTAAGTATTGTTGCTAAATATGTAGAGCTGATGAATGGAAAAATAAATTTTGAAAGTGAACTTAATAAAGGAACAACATTTACAATAAAATTTGAACTATAATGAAAACAATACTTTTGATTGAAGATAATGATGAGATGCGTGAGAATACTACCGAAATTCTAGAACTTGATAATTACAAAGTAATTGCAGCTGCAAATGGGAAAATTGGTGTTGAATTGGCTCAAAAAAATAAAATAGATTTAATTATTTGTGATGTGATGATGCCGGTATTGGATGGTTACGGTGTTTTACATCTTTTAAGTAAAAACCCTGAAACAGCAAGTATCCCTTTTATATTTTTAACTGCAAAAGCAGAAAGAACAGATTTTAGAAAAGGAATGGAAATGGGAGCAGATGATTATATTACTAAGCCTTATGATGATATTGAATTATTAAATGCAGTTGAGAGTAGGCTAAAGAAAAATGAATTATTAAAAATTGAGTATTCAAAAAATATAGAAGGATTAAATGATTTTTTTAGTCAAATAAAAAACTTAGAAGATTTAGCGAAACTATCAAATGAAAGAAAAACAAAAAGCTATAAGAAAAAAGAAATAGTTTTTTCTGAAGATAGTTATCCAAATGGAGTATATTTTATTAATAAAGGGAAAGTAAAAACTTATAAAACAAATCAGGATGGAAAAGAATTTATCACTGGGCTGCATAAAGAAGGTGATTTTATTGGCTATTTAGCATTGCTTGAAAATACCAAACACAATGAATCAGCTGCAATTTTAGAAGAAGCTGAAATATGTTTGATTCCCAAAGATGATTTTTTTACACTTATTTATAAGAATACTGAAGTTTCGAAAAAATTTATTAAAATGCTTTCGGATAATTTAGCAGAGAAAGAAGAGGCTCTTTTAAAACTTGCTTATAATTCTGTAAGAAAAAGAGTGGCAGAAGCATTGATAACTCTAAAAAACAGGTATCAAAAAGATGAAAAAAAAAACTTTAGTATGTCTATTTCTCGTGAAGATTTATCAAACATTGCAGGAACCTCACCCGAAACAGCAATTAGAACGCTGAGTGATTTTAAAGAAGAAAAATTAATTCAAATTAATGGAGGCAGCATCACCATTCTTAATGCCGAAAAATTAGAAAAAATGAAAAATTAGTTTAATTGGACAATTCAGTAGCTCTATTTTTTGCTTTAATAATTCCTTTTTGTAAATTTTCTCCAACATTATTATTTTCAAAAAAACTAAGTGCTGCTTCTGTTGTTCCACCTTTTGAAGCTACTGCTTTTATTAATTCATCCAATGATTTATTTGCAGTATTGAGTAAGTGAAAAGAACCTAACATAGTTTGTTTTACAAGCATAGCAGATGTTGCTTCATCAAATCCCATTTCTTTTCCTGCATCCACCATTTGTTTTACAATATAAAAAAAGTATGCAGGTCCACTTCCGCTTAATGCAGTTACAGCATCCAATAAGTGTTCATTTTCAAAAAATACAGTTCGACCAGTAGTTGATAATAAATTTTCTGCTTTGCGTATATTTTCAATTGACAAATTGTTGTGTGCAGTAAATGCTGTCATTCCCATCCCAAGTTCAGCAGGGGAGTTAGGCATTGCTCGTATAATATTTTTATGGTTCAATAAATTTTCAATCTTATCTAATGTCATTCCTGCCATTATGGAAACAATAATATTACTTGGGCTCAAGCAGTTTTTTAGTTCATTACTTAGTTCTAAAAAATCTTGTGGCTTTACAGCTAAAATTATGATATTGCTTTCACCTATTCGTTTGTCGTTGATGACACACACTTCGCCAACATTTAATTTTAATAGTTCTTGTTTTCTTACCTCATTTTTTTCTGCAAGTAATAAATTTTCTTTCGAAACAATGTTGTATTTCAAAAACGATCGAGCATAAATTAAACCCATATTTCCGCATCCGATAATTGTTATTTTCATTTGTATAAATTTTAGAATAAAAAAAGACCGATGATAAAAATCGGTCTTGTAAATTTTTGTGATTAAATATAGTTACAGACCCAACACAATCTCATTCGGGTCTTTACCACCGAATAACATTTTAGTAGGATTTTCTAACATCTCTTTTACTTTTACTAAGAATCCAACTGACTCGCGTCCATCAATAATTCTATGGTCGTAAGACAAAGCAACGTACATCATAGGACGTATTACTACCTCACCATTAACAGCAACTGGTCTTTCAACTACATTGTGCATTCCTAATATTGCACTTTGTGGAGGATTAATAATTGGAGTACTCATCATCGAACCAAATACACCACCATTGGTAATAGTAAATGTTCCTCCTGTCATATCTTCTAATGTAATTTTATTATCACGTGCTTTAATAGCAAGGTTTTTAATTGATATTTCAATTTGTGCCAAACTCATTTGTTCTGCATTTCTTACAACAGGTACAACTAATCCTTTTGGCGCACTCACTGCAATTCCAATATCCGCATATTTATGGTAAACAATTTCTTCACCGTCAATCATTGCATTTACTGCTGGATAGTGATTTAATGCTTCCGTGACAGCTTTAGTAAAAAAGCTCATGAATCCTAAATTAGTTCCATGTACTTCTTTAAATTTTTCTTTGTATTTAGCACGTAAAGCGTAAATAGCACTCATATCTACTTCATTAAAAGTAGTTAACATAGCTGTCTCGTTTTTTACAGAAACCAAACGTTGTGCAAGTTTTTTGCGCAATGAACTCATTTTTGTACGTTCTGTATCTCTTGTTCCTCCCCAAGCTGCTGCAGACGAAGAATCAAATCCTCCAGCCAACGCACTTAAAACATCTCCTTTTGTTATGCGTCCATCTTTTCCTGTTCCATTTAATTTTGCTCCTGAAACTTTATTTTCATCCATTAATTTTTTTGCTGCTGGGGAAGGCGTTCCGCTTGCATAAGAGTCTTTAGATTTTAGTCCAGAGTCTTTAGTTTCTTTTGCTACTTCTGTTTTTTGAGCAACAACTTCTACTGATTTTGCACTAACAACTTCAGGCTTTTTCTCACCTTTCACACTTGTATCTATTGTACAAACTATATCTCCTACTTTTACTGTGTCTCCTTCTGAAGCAAGTAATTTAATTCCGCCAGACTCTTGTGCATTGATAGTTAAAGTGGCTTTGTCAGAATCAATTTCTGCAATCTCTTCATCTTTTTCAACATATTCACCATCTTTTTTTAACCAACGAGCAATCACTACTTCAGTAATAGATTCCCCCGGACTTGGAACTTTCATTTCTATTTTTGCCATAATATTTTAGTATTTAGTCTTTTGTTACTAGCCTCTAGTTTTTTGTCTTATATTTTTTTGTAAGCCTACAATCATTTTTTGAACTTCTTCTGTTGATTTTATGAGCTTGGTAATTAATTGTAGTTGGATTAATGACTTTTAACTAACTCCTTACTAAACAACGAATCAATAATAGATTGTTGTTGTTCAATATGTGTTTTGCTAAATCCAGTTGCAGGACTTGCTGCTTCTGTTCTGCCAATATATTTTAAATTAATATTTTTTAATTCACTACTATTCATAAACATTCTAATGATGTGCGCCCAAGCTCCCATATTTTCTGGTTCTTCTTGAACCCAAATATATTCTTTTGCATTTGAATATTTATTTAGCAATATTTTTAACTGTTTGTCGGGGAAAGGGTATAGTTGCTCAATACGAATAATTGCAATATCATCATTGTTGTTTTTTTCTTTCGCCTCAATTAAATCATAATAAACTTTACCACTACAGAATGCTAATTTTTTCACTGTTTTAGCATTTGCATTTGCATCATCGTAAATTTCTTGGAAAGTACCATTAGTAAAATCTTTTACAGAAGAAACGCAAGTTGGATAACGCAATAATTTTTTAGGAGTAAAACAAAGTAGTGGTTTTCTAAAATCACGTTTTATTTGTCTGCGTAATGCGTGAAATTGATTTGCAGGAGTTGTACAATTTAAAATTTGCATATTGTTGCCAGCGCATTGTTGTAAAAAACGTTCAAGTCGAGCGCTGGAATGTTCTGGACCTTGTCCTTCGTAACCATGTGGCAATAACATTACAAGGCCATTCATTCTTCTCCATTTTGCTTCTGCTGAAGTAATAAATTGGTCAATAATAATTTGAGCACCATTAAAAAAGTCTCCAAATTGTGCTTCCCAAATGATTAATGAATTTGGAGCTGCCATTGCATAACCAAACTCAAACCCTAATACGCCATATTCAGATAATAAAGAGTTGTATATTTCTAATTTCCCTTTAGTTCCTAAATTATTAAGTGGAGTGTATTCTTCTTCAGAATCTTCAACTCTAACAACAGCATGCCTGTGAGAAAAAGTTCCTCGTTCAACATCTTGTCCGCTAAAACGAACAGAATGACCTTCGTTCATTAATGTTGCATAAGCCATTAATTCTCCCATTGCCCAATCGTAGTTGTCGTTTTTAATCATGGCAACACGGTCAGCAAAAAGTTTTTCTGTTTTATTGAAAAAGCTTTTATCTTTTGGTAGTGTAACAGATTTATTTGCAAGATCTAAAAACGTTTTTTTATCTACAGCCGTATCAGGCGATTTATCAAATACATCATTCGAAGGCATTTTTAAACCAGTCCATTGTCCTTCCAAGAAAGAAGTAATTTTAGCTTTTTCAGTTTGTTTTGCTTCATCCAATTTTTCTTGCAAAAGATTTTTGAAGTTCTTTTCCATTTCTTTTGCCAAGTCTGCAGAAACAGAACCTTCTGCAGCTAATTGCTGCATATATATTTCTCTTGGGTTTGGATGTTTTGCTATTGCTTTGTATAAAGTAGGTTGTGTAAATCTAGGTTCATCACCTTCGTTATGCCCATATTTACGATAACACAATACATCAATAAAAACATCGCGATTAAATTTTTGACGGAATTCCATCGCCAGTTGTGCCGTATAAACTAATGCTTCTACATCATCTCCATTTACATGAAAAACAGGAGATAGTACTACTTTTGCTACATCTGTACAATAAGTACTTGAGCGCGCATCTAAATAATTTGTGGTAAATCCAACTTGATTGTTGATTACTATATGAACTGTTCCTCCAGTTTTATATCCATCCAACTGGCTCATTTGTAAAACCTCATATACAATTCCTTGTCCTGCTAATGCAGCATCACCGTGAATTAAAATAGGGCACACTTTATTGTAATCACCTTTGTGCAGGTTATCAATTTTAGCACGTGCAATACCTTGAACAACTGGGTCCACAGCTTCTAAATGAGAAGGGTTAGGAGTTAAACTTAAGTGAACTTGTTTGCCATTGTTTGATTTTTGATCGCTGGAATAACCCATGTGATATTTTACATCACCATAATACATAGCATCTTCAGAAGGGCGACCTTCAAACTCTGTAAAAATATCTTTGTATGTTTTGTTTAAAATATTTGCAAGCACGTTTAATCGTCCTCTGTGCGCCATTCCAATTACAAAATCTTCAATTCCCATGTCAGAACCTTTTTCGCAAACAGCATCCAAAGCAGGAATAGTAGCTTCAGCACCTTCTAATGAAAAACGTTTTTGACCTACAAATTTTGTATGTAAGAAGTTTTCAAAAACAACGGCTTGATTCAATTTGTTAAGTATAATCTTTTTTTCTTCAATTGAAAATTTAGGAGTGTTTTTTGAGCTTTCCATTTTTTCTTGAAGCCAACTCTGAATTTCCGGAGAGCGTATATACATGTATTCCGCACCAATTGATTGACAATAGGTTTGTTTTAGGTGGTCAACAATATCTTTTAATTTAGAAGCGCCAATTCCAATTTGTGAACCAGCTTGAAAAACAGTTTCTAAATCGGTTTGAGATAGACCAAAATTTTCAATATCTAATGTTGGAGAATATTTTCTTCTTTCGCGAACAGGATTTGTTTTTGTGAACAAATGTCCACGAGTACGATAAGCATTAATTAGGTTAATTACATCAAACTCCTTTTTTACATTTGATGGTATTTCCCCATTGTTTTCATAGTTTTCTCTACAAAATTCAAATCCTGCAAAAAACATACGCCAATCTGGTTCAACAGAGTTAACATCTTTTAAGTACAGTTGAAACAATTCTTCAATTGCAACCACATCTCCGTTGCCCAAATAAGAAAATTTATCCATAGCCTTGTGCTTCTTAATTTACGAGCACAAATTTAAGATTTTTAGCTGAAACCAATAATTTATTTTTGATTGAGCAGCATGTGTGGTTTTTGGTTTTAATAATTAAGAAAAAACATTTTTTTTATTACCTTTGCAAAAATTTTAAAAACTAAACTATGAAAAAATTATTACTATTATTTATTGCTATTTTATTATTAAACACAGGAAATGCTCAGTCTGTTACTCGATTAATTGGTGTAACTGCATTCCAAGATTCTTTATGGGTATTTGATTCACTTAACTTTAATGTTATCAGAAGACTAGGACCAACTGTATCTGGCGATGCTATAACTGGTATGCAAGGTTTGGCAAGACACCCAATAACTGGGGAATTTTTTATTATTTGCAAAGTGAGTAGCACTTCAACAAATAGACTATTAGGCAAAATAGATTTGCTAACAGGTGTTGTAACATCAGTAGGATTTTTAGGAGATAGGTTTTCTTCAATAACTTTTAATTCTAGCGGTACTCTTTATGGTGTTACGGGTGATGGTGCATCAGTTTCAGAAACTTTATATATTATTAACACAAGTGATGCAACTACAACTCTTCTAACTCCATTAGGCAATGGAGCTGACGGTGAAGTAATTTGTTTTAACTCTTCTGATAATATGATATATCATTGGTCTGGAAATGGTACGATTGTTTTTGAAAAAGTGGATACATTAGGCACTACGGTAACAAATATTCCAATTATAGGTGCTACAAATGGAGAAACATTTGGAATGGTACATGTAAGTGGAAATTATTTTATAGGTTCAAATATTAATAGCAGATTTCAAAGATGGTATTCAGACGGCAATCTTGCCGCTCCTCATGGAGCAACAACACCAGATGATATCAGAGGTACAGCATTTTTAACTTGTCCACGATTGATTTCTGGCACAGCAGCATATTGTGTTGGTGATAGTACTCAATTAACTATGTCAATTGCCTCAACATACCAATGGTATAAAAATGGAACTTTAATTACAGGAGCTACCGCTCAATCATATTATGCTTCTTCTGTAGGTCATTATAATTGCATGGTTTCAGATGCATGCGGAACAGATTCACTTGCAGCAGGGGTTGTGGTTGTTCAAAATACTTTACCAATTGTTGCTTTGTCTGGAAATCCTAATTTATGTTCAGGTTCAAGTACAACTTTAACTGGAACAGGTGGAGGTACTCGCCAATGGTATATGAATGGAGGAATTATTTCAGGGGCAACTGCAACAACTTATGTTGCAACCATGCCAGGAGTTTATAATATGATTAAAACAAATGTTAATGGCTGTAAAGATTCCGCTTCTGTTGGTATAACTGTTGTAATAGTTGCATCGCCAATCGTAGCATTGGGAAATGATACTGCTATTTGTGCAGGGGCTTCTCTGATTTTAGATGCACAAAACGTGGGAGATGGTTATGTGTGGAATGATATGTCTACTTCGCAAACACTTACTGTTTCTGCTTCTGGAACCTATAGTGTAACAGTTACAAATTCAAATAATTGTTCTACTAGCGATGCAATTGTCATTTCTATTAATAGTTTACCTACAGTAACTCTGTCTAGTCCAGTTGATAGTATTTGTGTTTATTATTCTCCAATTACTTTAACTGGCTCTCCAAGCGGAGGGGTTTATTCTGGCACAGGAGTTACTGGTTCATCATTTGACCCTAGTGTTGCTGGTGCAGGTTTGCATACTATAATGTATTCATATACTGATGGAAATGGATGTTCAGGAACAGATAATCACGATATTTTTGTGGATGTATGTACTGGTATCAATTCAAGTATAACTTTAGATAATATAAATGTATATCCTAATCCTACTTCAAGTAATTTGAATGTAAACTTAAATTCTGTTAAAGAAAACAATGTTAAAATTTCGTTGTATGATGTTGCAGGGAAATTAGTTACATCTCAATTTGTGTCTGGAGGCAAGGTGATTGTTTTAGATTTTTCTACAATTGAAAATGGAGTTTATAATATGTCAATTCAGTCATCTGAAACAATATCAAATAGAAAAATAATCGTTTCTAAATAATTTTGTTTTGAGTAAAATTCTAGGGCAGCTATTTTTGGCTGCCCTTTTTATTTTTTATAATGTTTTCGAATAACCACTTTTTGCAATTCTCTCTTAATAATCAAATCGGTAATAATTTCAGAAAAAGATTCTGAATGGTTTTCGTTTACGGCTTTTTTAATTTGTTCATCATTCAAATCAATTCGGTACAATATTCCCATGAATTTTGATTGATTGGTATCAATCAGATTTTTAATGTGAGGTTCTATTTGTTCAAACAATTCTTCATACGCATTGTATGCGTTGCCAGAAAATTTTATTTCTAAGCCAAACATATCAAAATCTTTGATTATTTGATTGGCAGTATCTTGAATGATATCAAGTTTATTAAAATACTGTGAAATATTGTTGAAATCCATTTCGAGATGGGAATTAGAAACTACCTGTTTTTACTTCTTACGTTTTCTAATTTTAGGCGTTCTACGATTTTGTTGTTTATGATATGCTCTTCTATTATTTCATCTATATCAGATAATTCAACCCCCACGTAAAAAACGCCTTCTGGATAAATTACCAGCGTTTGTCCAAAATCACAGATATCCAAACAACCCGATTTTTGTGCTCTAATTTTTATTGGAAGATTTTTTTCTTTGAGTTTTTGTTTGAATGCATCAACAATTTCTAATCCATGTGCTTCTCCACAACTTTTTCTTGGGGCTTCAGGTGCGCGTTGGTTGATGCAAATAAATATATGTTTGTCGTAAATCATTTTAAACCTCTCTAACCATTAAGCTATCGGCAAAAGCAATTAATTCTTGTTTTTTATTTTCGGAAACAGGAATTGTATTTAATGAACTAATTGCTTTTTCGTAATGTTTTTTCATTTCATTTCTAGCCAATTCTTTTACATTTAAAAAATTATAAATGTTTGTTACTGCTTCCACTTTTTCGGCAGGATTAAATTCTGGTGCTGCAATCCACTGTTGTAATTCTTCTTTCATATACCTATTGTTTTCTGCCATTTCCATAGCTTTTAAAAGCAAATAAGTTTTTTTGTTTGCAATAATATCTCCCCCTTTTTGTTTGCCAAATTTTTCTGCATTGGCATACACATCTAAAATATCGTCTTGTAATTGAAATGCAATTCCTATGTTTTTACCAAATTCATAAATTGCGTTTGCATCTTCTTCTTTTGCTCCACCAATTATTCCGCCTACTTTCAATGCTCCAGCAAGTAATACTGCTGTTTTTAATTCAATCATTTTTATGTATTGTGGGATGGACACTTTATTTAATTTTTCATAATTCATATCCATTTGTTGTCCTTCACATACCTTTAATGCTGTATCGCTAAATATGTTTAATAAAACAGGTAATTGTTCTGGACTTGCTTTGCAAATTTCTTGGTATGCTTTTACTATCATTGCATCACCACTTAAAATAGCAATGTTACTATTCCATTTTTCATGAACAGTTTGTTTTCCTCTTCTCAATGGTGCATTGTCCATAATATCATCATGAACCAATGTAAAATTGTGAAACAATTCGATTGCTATTGCTGCATGCGTTGCTTTGTTAGCATCTCCTCCAAAAAAATCACAAGCCATTAAAACTAAAACAGGCCGCATTCGTTTTCCGCCCAGCGACATAATATATTCAATTGGTTCGTAAAGCTCTTTTGGATTACTACCGTACTGAATTTGTTTTAATTCATTTTCAATTTTTTCTTGAAAAAACTTTACTGAGTCCAACGATTAAATAATATAAGAAGTGTTTTGCAATAATTTTTTTAATCCTTCTTCTAAAGGCAATAAATCGCGATTAAGCAATTGTTTCATTTTTGTAATATCAGGTCTTCTTCTTGTCATATCACCATCTTTTAGCGGTGGTAAATGCACAATTTTTGATTTTGAATCTGTAAGTTTAATAATAAGTTTAGCAACTTCTAAAATCGACATTTCTGTTTCTCCGCCAACATTTACTACATCATTCACAAATTTATTTTGATAAAAAGCATTGGTTGTTGCTTCTATGTTATCATCTATAAAACAAAAAGTTCTAGTTTGTGAACCATCTCCATAAATTGTAATGTCATTGTTTTTTAATGCAGCAGAAATAAATTTAGAAATAACAAAATCCTTACTTTGTTTAGGACCATAAGTATTAAAAAATCTAAATATGGTATAATCTAAATCATATTCTTGTTTGTATGATTTTAAATACGCTTCACCAACATTTTTAACAATAGCATAAGGTAAACGTGAGTTGAGAGGAGTAGTGTGCTCATTTTGTGGAAACTCAACAGGTTCGCCATAAACTTCAGAAGAAGAAGAAAAATAAATACGTTTTACCCCAGTATTTTTACATAAAGTCAATACATTTTTAATTCCTGTAATATCCTCTAATACACTTACTGGATTTTCTTGAGTTCTGTTAACTCCAACCATTGCTGCATAATGGAAAACATAATCAAATTGGTAAGCATAAAAAACACCAGAAATATCCTGGAAATTATTTACATCACATTTGATAAATTTTACATTGTCATTTTTTGATGTGGGTATTTTTTGTGCATTGCCTGTCAAAAAATTATCTACTAACACCAATGTATTTTCTTTTTTTTCTGCCAGCTTTTCTGCTATACAACTTGGGATAAATCCAGCGCCACCTGTTACTAATATTTTTGCCATAGTGTAAAATTATTGTGCTACTAATTTCATTAAATAATCGCCATATCCGCTTTTTAAAAGAGGTTCAGCAAGTTTTTTTAATTGTTCTTTGTTGATGTATTTCATTCTGTAAGCTACTTCTTCAATACAACCAATGCGCAAGCCTTGACGTTCTTCTATTACTTGAACAAATTGTGATGCTTGGTTTAAAGATGCAAATGTTCCTGTGTCCAACCAAGCTGTCCCTCTGTCTAAAATTCCAACTTTTAATTTTTCTTGTCTTAAATATTCTTTATTTACATCTGTAATTTCATATTCTCCTCTTGGGCTAGGTTTTAAATTTTTAGCAATACTAATTACATTATTATCGTAAAAATATAATCCAGGAACAGCATAGTTTGATTTAGGTTGTTTAGGTTTTTCTTCAATAGAAATTACTTTTCCCTCTTCGTTGAACTCAACAACACCATATCTTTCAGGGTCAGAAACATGATATGCAAAAACAACTCCTCCTTCAGGATTTTGATGTTGTTGTAATAATCTTCCTAATCCAGCGCCATAAAAAATATTGTCTCCAAGTATGAGTGCAACTTGATCATTGCCAATAAATTTTTCGCCTATAACAAACGCCTGAGCTAATCCGTTTGGTATTTCTTGAACAGCATAACTGAATTTACAACCTAAACTTTTTCCATCTCCTAATAATCGTTCAAAGTTTGGAAGGTCGTGAGGGGTAGAAATAATTAATACTTCTGAAATTCCCGCCATCATTAAAACCGACAATGGATAATATATCATTGGTTTGTCATAAATAGGCATC
The DNA here is from genome assembly GCA_964549315.1 of uncultured Chitinophaga sp. Classification (GTDB taxonomy): domain Bacteria; phylum Bacteroidota; class Bacteroidia; order 2-12-FULL-35-15; family 2-12-FULL-35-15; genus 2-12-FULL-35-15. Next base: position 69,960 of record CAZJUY010000015.1, read on the forward strand.
AGTTGTTTACTAACTGCCAACGTTAATGGGTGTAATCGTGTTCCGCTGCCACCCGCTAAAATTATTCCTTTCATTTTAATTTTATTTAAATTGTATCCTGTGTTTCATCTCCTTCTTCTTCATCCACATCAATAATTGGTTTTTGTAAAAATTCTTTATTCGTTAATTTCTTTTCCATTGTAAGTAAAAAACATGGTAATAAAATCAAGTTGGAACAGTATGCGATTAATAGTGTTACAGAAATTAAAATTCCAAGTGCTGCAGTTCCTCCAAAACTTGAAGCGGTGAATATTCCGAATCCACAAAATAAAATAATTGCGGTGTAAATCATACTTACTCCAGTTTCTTTGATAGTTAATGAAACTGTTTTCGAAATATTATGATGTTGTTTAATTTCTTGTCGGTATTTAGTAAGAAAATACAATGTACCATCGGATGCAATTCCAAAAGCGATACTGAAAATTAAAACTGTGCTTGGTTTCAAATAAATATTAAAATAACCCATTAAACCAGCAGTTATAACAAGAGGTATAAGACTCGGAATTACGGAAACAAAAATCATTCTAGGAGACATAAACAATGTGTACAAAACAATTGCAATTAAAATAATAGCAAGCAAAACACTTTCTAAAAGATTTTGGACAAGAAAACCATTACCCTTTAAAAACATAAGTGTATTTCCTGTTAGGACTACATTGTATCGTTTGTCAGCATCTACCCATTTGTTGTTTTCATAATCATAATTAAATATTGTATCTATTTTTGGTTTAAGTTCTTCAACTAGTTTTTTCATTTTGATAGAACCAATATCGGCCATCTGAACGCTTACACGTGTATAGCGTTTAGCTGTATCAATAAATGCTGCAAATTGATCTTGTTTGCTTTTTGCTTGCCCGCTTGTATAATCAGCTAGTTTCTGCAAATCCATTGCTCCTGGTAGTCTATAGCTTTTTGCTTCACCGTCATTGTAAGCTTGGTTAAAAAATTTAATTCCCTCTACTACTGATACTGCTTTTGAAAATACACTGTCCTGCGCCAAAAGTCGTTGAAGCTGATTTATTTTGTATAAGGTTTTTCCTCCATCAGCAAAAACACCATTTTCTTTTTTAGTATCAACACTTATTTCAAAGGGAACAACCCCATGATAATTTTTTTCAAAATATTTTAAATCAACCAATACAGGATCTTTTTCTGGCAGGTCATCCACTACAAAACCAAGTGGTTTTACAAGCGTGATGCCGTAAATAGAAACAAGTGTAATTATTATAACAATCGTATAAATGCGCGTACGGTAGTTATGAACCCAATAATCTACTTTGTCTAATATTTTATTGGTGCGAATATTTTGTAAATGTTTAATGTGTTTAACCGATGGGTTGGGTAGGAAACTAAAAACAATAGGAACAAGCATCATTGATAAAGCATAAGTTATCATTACACTTATTGACGATACTAACCCAAACTCGAAAAGTATTTGGCTGTCGGTGGAACAAAATACGGCAAAGCCAATAGCAGTAGTCACATTTGCCATAAATAAAGAAATACCAACTGTGCGAATAGAAGCAGCTAAGGAGCGCATTTTATTACCATGCTTTTTAAATTCGGTATGGTATTTATTTAAAAGCATGATGCAATTTGGAACACCAATTACAATTAGTAAAGGCGGAATTAATCCAGTAAGAACCGAAATTTGATATCCAAACAAAACCAATATGCCCACACTCCAGATTACGCCAACAAATACAACTGCCAACGAAAAAATAACTGGGAGAAAAGAACGGAAAAATAAAAAGAGAATTACGGCTGTTACAATCACAGCAAGCGCCATAAAAAGCGTCATTTCTTTTTGTATTTTACGTGCTACATTTGTTCTGATATAGGGCATTCCAGAATAATGCACTTTTGCTCCGGACAGTAAAACAAATTTATCAACTTGCGCTTTAATGGAATCTGTAATGGCTAGGCGATTTTTCGTGTTAAGCTGTTTGTTATCAAACGTAATCGCCATTAAAGTAGAAGAATCATTGTAAATAATATCTTTATAAAAAGGTAAATTGGTAACTACTTCTTTTATACTATCTACTTCGCTTTGTGTGGTTGGACACTGATTAACAATGGGCCTATTTTCAAATTTTTGGAGACTGTCAATTTTTATGATGTTATGAAGCCGAGCAACAGACAGTACATTTTTTACTCCATCAACATCTTTTAATGCATTTCCCAGATTATACCATTGAGAAAAAAGTTTTAGAGTGTATATGTCTTTCGTGTCTATACCAATAACCATTACGCTACCATCCTGCCCAAAGCGTTTTTTAAACTCTTTGTATTCAATTGCAGTGGTATCATGGTCGGGAAGCAGCTTTGGAATTTCGTAACTTATTTCAGATTTATTAGCAAAATAAGCCATTAATAGCGTAGTTGCTCCAATTACGGAAACAATAATAAATCTATTGCGTAAAATAAAACGTGCTATTGATGCCCACATATTTTTCCTAAAAGCGAATGAGTTATTTAATCCCCGAAATTAAGCATAATTAATGTACCTACAAAAAGGTTTTTTGTAGCAAAAAAAGCATTAAATCAAGGGTTTTACAACCAATTGAACCGTATTTCTACTTTTTACTTCTAACAATATTTTTTTATCAATACAAACGCGGTCAATTGTTTCTTGATCGTAATAGCGTATTGTTATTAATTCTAGTGAATCATTGTATAAAACTCGGTAATTTTTTTGGAGCGTTTTTACTAGGTCGGGCAATTTCCTTTCATCGTTATCAATACTCACCGAAAAACTAATTGCGGAGTTTTGCATCACATTTACTTTAATCTGTTTCTCAGCAAAGAGATTAAAAATATCGCTCAAATTTTCTTCTACTATAAATGAAAAATCTTTTGGAGAAATCGACAATAAAACTTGATTTATTTTAAAAATAAAACTTGGTATTGGCAATGGAGATTGCACTTCATTTATAACTGTGCCTTTATCTTCTGGTTTTAAAAAGGATTTTACATGCAAAGGAATTTTTTTGTTTTGAAGCGGTTTAATTGTTTTTGGGTGAATAACTGTAGCTCCATAATATGCTAATTCAATTGCATCTTGATAAGAAATTTGTTCAAGCATTTTTGTCTCATCAAACCATTTTGGATCTGCATTTAAAACACCAGGTACATCTTTCCAAATAGTTACACTTTCTGCATTAGTTGTATATGCTAGTATTGCAGCCGTGTAATCGCTTCCTTCTCTTCCTAAGGTTGTTGTAAAATTTTCTGATGTCCCGCCAATAAATCCTTGCGTAACAACAATACCTGATATTTTTAAATGTGAATTAGATAGTTCTTGCGTTAATGCCCAATCTACTTTCCCTTCACGATAAGTATTGTCGGTTTGTATTACTCCACGTACATCAAGCCATTGATTTTTTATGTTAGTTTCATTCAAATATGCACTCACAATTTTTGTAGAAATAATTTCACCCATACTTACAATTTGGTCGTATTCATGGTTGTAAGAATGTGTAGGTTCATCTTCAATTGCCCATTCTAATTCAACAAATGTGTTATTCAATTCATCAAAAATAGGATGGTTTTTATTTTCAAAAAGCTGTTCTAGAATATCAAAATGGTATTTTTTAATTTCAGTTAAAATCTCATTCGTGTTTTCTTTTTTATAAAAAAAGGCATCTGTAAGTCGCTCTAAAGCATTTGTTATTTTCCCCATTGCAGAAACAACCACAATAATATTTTCGTTAGGAAAACGATTTAATATTGTAGCAACATTTTTAACAGCTGCCGCATCTTTTACAGAAGCACCACCAAACTTAAAAATTTTCATTTGTTCATTTTTAATTATTCTTTCGCATATTCTTGACTACGCACAATTTTACAACTGGTCATGCTGAACTTGTTTAAGCATCTCGGTAGATTCCGAAACAAGTTCGGAATGAATTCAATATTTTTCATCTCCGCCTGCTTACAACAAATTAGTCGAATTGAAAATTGTTTAGTTCTATATCTGTCAATTTACAATTTACCCACTCATTATCAAAATGAGAATTTAATTTTTTGTAAAAATTGATGGCAGGTTCATTCCATTCTAGTACTTGCCATTCCATACGTTTTACTTGCATTTGTTTTGCAATTTTTACAACTTCATTAAACAACTTTTTACCAATGCCGTATTTGCGATATTCTTCAGTAACAATAATGTCTTCTAAAAACACGCATTTGCCTTTCCAAGTAGAATATTTAATATAATACAATGAAATTCCAATAATTATCCCATCGCTTTCAGCAACAAAAAAATTAAAAATAGGATTTTCACCAAACCCATCACGCTCCATATCACTTACAGATACTGTAACTTCATTGGGTGCTTTTTCATATGTTGCCAACTCTTTAATTAGTTTTAGAACTTGTGGCAAGTCTGATTTATTTCCTTTTCTTATAGAAAAATTCATATCTAAATATTAATGCACAAAGGTATTTATTTATGGCATTTGTGATACTTTTCAATAATGATTTTTAGCAATGAAAAATATTGCGATATTTGTTGTAATTAAATATATAAACCATGAGCAGAGTTAAAACATTAGGCCAATTTATTATTGAAAAACAATCTGACTTTCCGTACGCAAAAGGTGAGCTATCGAGATTGTTGAGAGATATAGGAATTGCTGCTAAAATTGTAAATCGTGAAGTAACAAAAGCGGGTTTGGCAGATATATTGGGTGATGCAGGAGAAATTAATGTACAAGGAGAAAGCGTAAAAAAATTGGATGTATTTGCTAACGAACAATTTATTGCAGCATTACGTGTTGGTGGCGAATGTTGTGCAATTGCATCAGAAGAAAACGAAGATATTATTACGATTGATAACGAACAATCCAAAAATGCAAAATATGTAGTTGCAATGGATCCTTTGGACGGGTCTTCAAATATTGATGTAAACGTTTCTGTGGGAACTATTTTTTCTATTTATAGAAGAACATCTTTATCAGGACCTGGAACATTAGAGGATTTTTTACAACATGGAACCGAACAAGTTGCTGCAGGTTATGTTATTTATGGTTCTTCTTGTATGCTTGTTTATACTACTGGAAAAGGTGTTAATGGCTTTACTTTAGATCCATCTATTGGAGAATTTTGTTTGTCGCACCCCAATATGCAAACACCCAAAATGTCGAAAACATATTCTATCAATGAAGGAAATTATGTTCATTTCCCTGATGGAGTGAAAAAATACATCAAGTATTGTCAGGAAGAGGATTCAGCTACTAATCGTCCGTATTCATCACGTTATATAGGTTCTGGAGTAGCTGATATACACCGAAATTTGATTACAGGTGGCGTTTATATATATCCAACCACTGCAAAATCACCTAAAGGGAAATTACGTTTGCTTTATGAATGTAATCCATTGGCATTTATTATTGAACAAGCAGGAGGGAAAGCAACAGATGGTTTTGGTAGAATCATGGAATTGGATTTAAAAACGTTGCATCAACGTACTCCTTTATTTATTGGCTCTGCAGACATGGTAGATATGGCTTGTGATTTTATGTCGAAATATTCTGCCGTAGGGACGGAGAATTAGGTTTTTGTTAATCGAATTACTATTGTTAGTAATAACTAAAACATGATGAAAAAGTTATCAATATTGTTACTAGCTATTATTGCAATTTCTTGTGCAACAGAAAAAAGATCCAACGGTTGTTTTTTCCCTGCAGAACTTTCTGAAAAAGGTCAAAATAGTAAGATAATAGAGTTTAAACGAATAGCCTTAATGGATACGGTAACTGCTGTAATACTGGGGGAAATTTTTTATCTGAAAGATTCTATTCCTACTACAGAGACAGAAATTACTTTGTCTAGTAGGAGGAATAAATACATGACATCTCCAGACTCACTGGGACAATTTAAATTTTCACATATTAAATCTGGTGACTATACTTTGAAAGTGTGGTCGCGTTTATGTAGAGAATTAAATGTTGACACAATAAAGGTCTTGGATGGTGAAGTAAAAAAACTTGTTATCGGAATGGGAGAGATGGGACAAGATGATTTTAGTAGGTAAAATCATTTTTATTTCAAATAGTTTTCTTTCAGAAAACGATAAAGATTGAATTCTTTTTTGCTTAATTCTTTTTCAATATCAATTTTCAAATCCTGTTTTGAAATGGATTTCATTTTGTTGTTTTGAATAATACGATATGCTTTTTCGGCAAGCAAATAAGAACGCTTTGTGTTTTCTTCTATTTTTTGATGTTCGTTTATTTGTTTTAACAATTCATCTACGCCTTCATTTTTAGTTGCAATTGCTTTTATAACAGGGATGCTCCAATTACTTAATGGTTTTGAATGTACCAACTCAGCAATATTTTTTACAAATGTATTTGCTCCATCTCTATCACTTTTATTTACCACAAAAATATCAGCAATTTCCATGATGCCCGATTTTATTGCTTGTACATCATCCCCAGATTCTGGAACTAAAACAAGCACTGTAGTATCTGCTAAACCAACAATCTCAATTTCACTTTGTCCTACACCCACTGTTTCTACAATGATATAGTCAAAAGGGAAAGCACGCATTAAATCTGTTATTTCAATCGTTTTTGCCGATAAGCCTCCTAAGGAGCCTCTTGTGGCAATTGAACGGATAAATACATTCTCATTGTTAAAATGTTCTGCCATTCTTAATCTATCTCCCAACAAAGAACCATAGTTAAAAGGAGATGTAGGGTCAATAGCTAAAATGCCAACTGTTTTATTTAAATCGGTGATTTTTTTTATTAAAGAATTAATCAATGTGCTTTTCCCTGCTCCTGGAGGTCCAGTAACACCTATAACAGGAGTAGATTTGATTTGTATCCCTGTAAGAATATTCTCGTAATCATCTAATTCATTTTCAACAATAGTAATGCAACGAGCAAGGGATTTTTTATCCCCTTTTTGTAGTTGTTCTATCAATGTTTTGTGCATTCCCATTGTATTGCAAATATAAGTTATTATGGGATATATTCCCGAGTCAAAATTATAGATTCAAATCATTTTCAAATGCTTATTTTTGTGAAAACAATTGTTGAATGCCACAATTATCTGTAGTAATAATAACTTTTAACGAAGAAAAAAATATTGCTCGTTGTTTAGATTCTGTAAAAGATTTAGCAGACGATATTGTAATTGTGGATTCATTTTCTACAGACACTACTACTGAAATTTGTAAAGCATACCATGTAAATTTTATTCAACGTAACTGGGAAGGGTATTCTGCCACAAAAAATTTCGCAAATACCCAAGCAAAATTCGACTGGATTTTATCTTTAGATGCGGATGAAGCATTGTCGGAAGAGTTGAAAAAGGAAATTAAAGCATTAAAAAGCAAATCTGAAATTTCTACATGTAAGTTTAACCGTTTGACAAACTATTGTGGAAGTTGGGTAAAACATGGTGGTTGGTATCCTGATACAAAAGTTAGATTGTTTGATAGAAAAATAACAAAATGGGCGGGAGTAATTCATGAAGAATTACA
>CAZJUY010000016.1:0-69381 GCA_964549315.1 uncultured Chitinophaga sp.
TAAATGTTCTTTTTGCTCTTCCATATTTAGACTAATTAAAAGTACTTTGTAATGCAAAGTAAAGTATAAATTTCATTCCCACCAAATTTATTTTTCAAAAAAAATGTTAATAGCCATTTCATAGAATTAAATTCATCAAAAACTCTTATACTTGTAGTATGTTACAACTGTTTATAGACATACGTTTGATTGATATAGTAGATATTCTACTCGTAGCCTTACTTATATATCAATTGTATTACCTTGTAAAAGGCACTGTGGCAGTAAATATATTCATTGGCATTATCCTTTTCTATTTATTGTGGTTAATTGTAAAAGCCCTAAACATGCAATTGTTTGGAAGCATATTGGGTAAATTCATAGATGTAGGCTTTATCGCTTTATTAATTGTATTTCAACAAGAATTGAGACGTTTTTTATTGTACATAGGAACATCCGATTTATTTACAAAAGGGAAAATAAGAAAGGGAATATTTGATTTTAAATGGAATGTTGCAGCAACTAATACATTGGATTCAAATACAATTATTAAAGCTTGCAAGCACATGAGCGAAAGCAGAACAGGTGCAATAATTATTATTACAAAAAATAACGATTTAAAATTTTATGCCAATACGGGAGATACTTTAAATGCAAAAATTTCTGCACGAATGATAGAAAGCATCTTTTTTAAAAATTCACCTTTGCATGATGGAGCGTTAATTATTTCTGACAATACAATTATAGCGGCAAGATGTGTTTTGCCAGTAACAGAAGATGCTGATTTTCCTGCTCATTTGGGTATGCGCCACAGAGCAGCTGTAGGTATTACAGAAAATACAGATGCAATAGCGATTGTTGTTTCGGAACAAACGGGCGAAATTTCTTTTTGCAAAGAAGGAAAATTAAAAGTGAATGTTTCTCAAGAACGATTAAAAGAATTATTAGAAAGAGAGTTTAATTAGTCTCTACTTCTCACCATTCTTCTTTTTAAAATCCTGAATCAATTGTTCATCTGTTTTTCCAAGATTAAAAATTGCATCTTTTGAGTCCTTAGCAAAATTTGAATCAGGGTATTTTTGAATGATTTGCTCATAAACAATTTTTGCTTTTGCATCATCATTCAAAAAATTATCCAATAAGTAAGCTTGTAAGTATAAACTCTCTTGAACTAATTTAAATGCAGGATAATCTTTCGTAATTCTTTCGTAATATGAAAGTGCTTGAGGGTATTGACCAGTAGCTGTTCCTATTTCAGCTGCTTTAAATAAAAATGCAGGAGTAAGAGAGTCTTTTGGAAAATTATCCGCAAAATCGATATAGTTTGCAAGTGTAATATTTGCTTTCACATTATCAATTTCCATAGATGAATACAGTTCTTTTTCTCCACGTTTAATTGCTTCTATTAATTCTTGTCGCGATGGAGCAGATTTTTTTGCAGTTTTTTCATCATTACCACATGAATACAAAACGGCAACAACAGCTAGAGACAAAATATATTTTTTCATAATTTTTTATTTGTTTTTTACTGGAAAACGCATTTTATAACCTATTTGTACTTTCCCTTTTGTAATATCATTTAATTTTCCTTGAATCATTCTTCTGCGTAAAGGACTAATTTTATCTGTGAATAATTTTCCTTCTATATGATCATACTCATGCTGAATAACACGTGCAATTAATCCTTCAAAAGTTTTATCATGTTCAACAAAATTTTCGTCCATAAATTTTATTCTAATTTTTGGTTTACGATGAACGTCTTCACGAATTTTAGGAATGCTCAAACAACCTTCATTAAAAGGCCATTCTTCACCCGTCTCTTCAATTATTTTAGCATTAATAAATACTTGCTTAAAATCCTCTAATTGTTTTCTTTCTTCAGGTGTAAATTCATCTTCTTCGTCATCTTCATCAACTTCGGAAAAAGGTTTTGTGTCCACAATAAATAAACGAATTGCTTTACCAATTTGTGGAGCCGCCAAACCAACACCCAATGCGTTATTCATTGTTTCAAACATATCAGCTATTAATTGCTGTAAATTCGGATAATCTTTATCAATATCCACCCCAACCTTTCTTAATACTGGGTCGCCATAAGCTACTATTGGAAATATCATATTATTATTATTTACTTTTTTTACCTTTTTATTATTCGATAATTATTTCTTACTCATATAACTCTGTAAAATAATTGTGGCGCTTATTTCATCTACAAGTTCTTTGTTTTGTCTTGCTTTTTTTTTCAGCCCTCCATCAATCATTGTTTGAAATGCCATTTTAGAAGTAAACCGCTCGTCCATTCTATCAATTTTAATTTGAGGAAATGTTCTTTTTAAATGAACCACAAACGGTTCAATAAAACGAGCCGAATCAGATGCTTCATTATTCATTCTTTTTGGTTCTCCTACCACAATACATTCTACCTCCTCAGAAGCAATGTATTTTTTTAAAAATTCTATTAAATCCTTTGAATGAACTGTTGTTAAACCTGTTGCAATTATTTGCATTGGATCTGTTACAGCAATCCCCACACGCTTACTACCATAATCAATTGCCATAATACGAGCCATAAAGCAAAAATAGTAAAAAAATCAAAGCATAATTTTCAAATCCCCATATAAATAAGGGTAAAACATATAAATCAAAAAAGGATATATTTGTAAACTTAATTTATAAATATAAAATACGAATATAATGCAACAGATTATTGAAGCAGCTTGGGAAAACAGAGAATTACTAAAAGAAGAAAAAACGCAACAAACCATTCGTGAAGTAATTGAACAACTTGACAAAGGAACATTACGTGTTGCAGAACCAAAAGGCAACGATTGGCAAGTAAATGAATGGATAAAAAAAGCGGTGATTTTATATTTTCCTATTCAAAAAATGGAAACGATTGAAGTTGGCATTTTTGAGTATCATGATAAAATGAAATTAAAAACCAATTACGAACAATTAGGCGTTCGTGTTGTTCCAAATGCTGTAGCACGTTATGGTGCCTTTTTAGCTAAAGGAGTAATTATGATGCCAAGCTATGTAAACATAGGAGCTTATGTGGATAGCGGCACAATGGTGGATACATGGGCTACAGTTGGCTCATGCGCTCAAATTGGAAAAGATGTACATCTAAGTGGCGGGGTTGGAATTGGTGGTGTATTAGAACCCGTACAAGCGGCTCCAGTTGTAATTGAAGATGGTTGTTTTATTGGTTCACGTTGTATAGTGGTAGAAGGAGTTCGTGTGCAAAAAGAAGCTGTTTTAGGTGCCAATGTAGTCTTAACAAAATCTACCAAAATAATTGATGTTACCGGAAATGAACCTAAAAAATATAAAGGTATAGTTCCTCCTCGCTCAGTTGTGATTCCTGGTTCATACACGAAAAAATTTGCTGCTGGGGAATTTCAGGTTCCTTGTGCTTTAATTATAGGACAACGAAAAGAAAGTACAGATTTAAAAACTTCTTTGAACAACGCATTAAGAGAATACGATGTGGCGGTTTAGAATAAGTTGGAAAGTTCAAAGCTCAAAGTTCAGAGTTCAAAGCATAGGGCTCTGAGTTGAAAAGAGAAAAAGAAGGTTTAATTTTATAAAGCATACATGAAAATAGGGTTTGACGCAAAACGAGCATTTTTAAATAATAGTGGATTAGGCAACTATTCACGTACGCTTATAAAATCATTAAACGAATATTTTCCAGAAAATGATTTTTCATTGTTCACTTCTAAAAAATCTGGAAACGAATTTGAAAAGCAAATTGAAACCAAAAGCAACATTCATATTTTTGAGCCTCAAAATTTTATTGATAAAAAATTTCGCTCCAGATGGCGTTCTTATGGAATTACAGAACTTCTAACTCAAAATCATATTGATGTTTATCACGGACTAAGCAACGAACTACCTTTTAATATCAATCAATTTAAAGGAAAAAAAATTGTTACAACCCACGATTTGATTTTTGTTCGTTATCCAAATTTATATCCATATTTGGACAGAAAAATTTATAATAAAAAATTTCGTCATGCCTGTGATGTAGCCGATACAATTATTGCAATCAGTGAAGAAACCAAACGTGATATTGAAAAATATTATTTTATTCCAGAAAGTAAAATAAAAGTTATTTATCAAAGTTGTGATGAAGAGTTTTACAAAGAACAACCTACTCAAAAAATAGAAACCGTTGCAAAAAAATATAATTTACCTAAAGATTTTTTATTTTATGTTGGGACAATTGAAGAAAGAAAAAATCTTTTAACGATTGTAAAAGCTTTAAAACAAGTAAAAGACATTCCTCTTTATATTATTGGTAAAAAAACAAGCTATTATGAAAAAGTAAAAGCATACATCAAACAAAACAAATTAGAAAATCGTGTTCATCTTTTAGAAAATGTAAGCAATGATGAAATGCCTGTTCTTTACCAACTAGCAAAAATATTTATTTTTCCATCTATCTTCGAAGGTTTTGGAATTCCTATTATTGAAGCTTTAACGAGCAGAACACCTGTTATTACAACAAAAGGAGCTTGTTTTCCAGAAGCAGGAGGACCTAATTCTATTTACATTGACCCTGCTAATGAAAATGAATTAGCAGAGAAAATAAATTTTTTATTATCATCAGAAAATACAAGAAGCGAAATGGCTGAAAAAGGTTTTGAATATTCAAAACTATTTCATCCAAAAAACATTACAAAGCAGATTATTAATTTGTACAAATAGTAATTTACTATTCCGTAACAAATTTGCTATTCGTATATTCGTGTTAAATTCAATCTCAAATCACATGGAAGAAGAAATAAAAAACGCATTGGAAGTATTACGCAAAGGAGGAAGCTTACTTTACCCTACTGATACTGTTTGGGGCCTAGGCTGTGATGCAAGAAACAAAGAAGCAGTGAATAAAATATATAAACTAAAACAGCGTGCTGAATACAAAAGCATGGTGATTTTAGTGTGTGACGAAAAAATGTTGAATAGATATGTTAAAGATGTACCTGCTATTGCATGGGATTTAATTGAAACTGCTACCAGACCATTAACAATAATATATCCAGGAGCAAGAATGCTTGCAGAAAATGTGATAGCTGCAGACGGTAGTGTAGGAATTAGATTGGTAAAAGATGAATTTTGTAAAAATTTAATTCACAAATTCGGGAAACCAATTGTTTCAACATCTGCCAATATTAGCGGTGAACCAGCACCATCTTCATTTAAAGACATAAAACTAGATGTATTAAATAAAGTGGACTATATTGTAAACTATCGTCAAAAAGAAATAAACAACACACAACCTTCTTCTATTATTAAAGTAGCATTGAACGGGGAGATAAAAATTATTCGATAGTAAAAAGTGAAAACACAATTAACACATCCCATCTTTAAAATTGTATCTGAATGTGCTGACGAGATGAATATCAAAGCTTTCGTAATAGGTGGCTGGGTGCGCGACTTACTTTTAGAAAGGCCTTGTAAAGACATTGATATAGTTGCTATCGGCAGTGGGATTGAACTTGCTGAACGTGTAGCTAAAAAATTAGGCAATCAATTTCATGTAACTGTTTTTAAAAATTTTGGTACAGCACAAATTGTTTATGAAGATTACGATATTGAATTTGTTGGAGCCAGAAAAGAATCTTATCGCACTGAAAGCAGAAAACCAATTATAGAAAATGGCACTTTAGAAGATGATCAAAACAGAAGAGATTTTACTATCAATGCTTTAGCAATTGGATTGAATAAAAACAATTACGGAGAACTACTAGACCCTTTTGATGGAAAAAAAGATATGGAATTAAAAGTAATTCGCACTCCTCTAAATCCGGACGTAACATACTCTGACGATCCATTAAGAATGATGCGTGCTATTCGTTTTGCAACCCAACTAAACTATACTATTCAACAGGATTCATTAGAAAGTATCAAAAAAAATAGTGAACGAATAAAAATTATTTCCAAAGAAAGAATTTCCGATGAGCTAAATAAAATTATACTTGCTCCTACTCCATCCATTGGATTTAAATTACTTTTTGATACAAGACTATTGCATTTCATTTTTCCTGAAATGGTTGCTTTACAAGGCGTAGAAGTAAGAGAAGGAAAATCACACAAAGATAATTTTTACCACACATTAGAAGTTTTAGATAACATTTGTAAAACCACAGATGATTTATGGTTGAGATGGGCTGCTATATTACATGATATTGCCAAACCACCAACAAAACGTTTTGAGCCTGAGCATGGCTGGACTTTCCATGGACATGAAGACAAAGGCTCACGAATGGTTCCAAAAATATTTGCCAACCTAAAACTACCTTTAAATGATAAAATGAAGTATGTTCAAAAACTTGTTTTACTGCATTTAAGACCAATTGTCTTGGCTAAAAGTGAAGTTACCGATAGTGCTGTACGCAGATTACTATTTGAAGCAGGGAATGATATTGATGATTTAATGAAATTATGTGAAGCGGATATCACTTCTAAGAATGAATATAAAGTCCAAAAATATTTAAAGAATTTTGAACTAGTACGTGAGAAATTAAAAGAAGTTGAAGAAAAAGACAATATCCGTAATTGGCAACCTCCAATTTCTGGAGAAGACATTATGAAAGCGTTTAATATCAGTGCAGGACGAGAAGTTGGAATTATCAAAAATGCAATAAGAGAAGCCATTTTGGATGGTGTAATTCAAAATGATTTCAATCAGGCCCATGCATTTATGATAAAAGAAGGGGAAAAGTTGGGTCTCAAAATAAATTCATAAAGCATATTTTATTATTTTTGTAGTACATATTACAAATTAACAAACAAACAGAGAATGGCAGTTTATAGATTCAGAGTTACGCTTGAAGATAACGAGGATGTTTACCGTGAGATAGAAATAAAATCAACTCAAAATTTTGAAGATTTTCACAATGTAATTGTACAATCTATCGGTTTCGATAATTTACATGATGCATCATTTTATATAAGTGATGATTACTTTCGAAAAGGGGATGAAATTACGCTCCGCCCAATGAGTGAAGAGGAGGTAAAACAGAGAGAAAGAAAACAATTGCCATTAAAACGCCAAATGAATAAAAGTAAAATGGCTGCTTTAATTGATGATCCTCATCAAAAATTTGTTTACGTATATGACTTAAAAACAGGTTGGACATTTTTAGTAGAACTTATAAAAATATTAGCAGACGATGCAAAAGTAAGTTATCCAAAATGTGTAAAAACCGTAGGCGAATCTCCTAAACAATATAAAAATAACAACATAGTTCCAGTTGTGGGAGAAGATGAAGATTTTGATGATGATGAACACCATGATGATGATGATGCCTACGCGCATAGCGAGGACGAAACAGCCTTATTAGAAAGTGAAGAAGGGGAAGAAGAGACCGAAGAAGTAGAATCAGAAGACGATGCAGAAGCTCCGGAATTTGATGACAATGATCATTTTGATGAAGGAAAAGAGGATTTCTAATTTTGAATTCAACTATATTAATTTTTGTACCAAACGGTGAAGGAAAATAAATATTTAATCACACTAGTTGGTCCCACCGCAATAGGAAAAACAGCTTTAAGCATTCAACTTGCAGCTATTTTTAATACGGAAATAATTTCGGCAGATTCTCGACAATTTTATAAGGAAATGAGCATTGGCACAGCGAAGCCAAACTTAACCGAAATGCAAGGCATTACACATCATTTCATAAATTCACATTCCATTTCAGATGATTACAATGTTGGAAAATTTGAGACTGAAGCTATTGAAGTATTGAACACTCTTTTTGAAAAGAACAATGTTGTAATAATGATTGGTGGCTCAGGTTTATATATTGATGCCGTGTGTAATGGATTGGATGAACTGCCCGAAGCAAATGAAGAAGTGAGAAATAAAATCAGCCTAATGCTTAAAAACGAAGGTATTGAGGCATTACAAATACTATTAAAAAAATTAGATATTTATTATTACAATCAAGTTGATTTAAATAATCCTCAGCGATTGAGCAGAGCATTAGAAGTTTGTTTAACAACAGGAAAAACTTATTCATCATTACGTGAAGGGAAAAATAAAAAAAGAAATTTTACAATCATAAAAATTGGGATGAATACTTCTCGCGAAAGATTATATGAAAATATTAACAAGCGAGTAGATTTAATGGTTGAACAAGGCTTGGTAGATGAAGTAAAATCATTGTTGCCTTATCAGGAAAAAAATGCATTGCAGACAGTAGGCTACAAAGAGTTGTTTGATTATTTCAATAATAAAATTGAATTATCAAAAGCTATTGAACTAATTAAACAGCACACTAGAAATTTTGCAAAACGTCAACTGACTTGGTTTAAAAGAGATGAAACAATTAAATGGTTTGAACCAACAGAAATAGAAATGGTAAAGGAATATCTTTACAAGGAAATAAAAAATCATGCTTAGCGTATTAAAGGATTATTCAAAGCTTAACAAGTCCATACTTAACTTAATTACAGTAGAATTTTTTGTTCAAATGATTAACGTATCATTTATGGCTATTCTACCGCTTTATATGCAATCAGAAGGATACAACGATTCTGAATACGCTCATTTTACATCTTATCGATATTTAGGAATGCTTGCACTTGCGCTTTTCTTGGGTATGTACATTAAAGGAAGAAAAATTTTACCAATGTTTTATGTTGCAGCAATTGGAGTTCCTTTATTTGGATTGTTAATTTTAATTGGAGTTCATATACATTCCACATTTCTTTTACTTGTATCTCATTTACTTTGGGGAACAGCATACACATTTATGCAAATTCCTGTTTTGCCATATATTTTAAGGAATGTACCAACCCATCAGCATACTTCTGCAATTACATTAAACTTT
Source organism: uncultured Chitinophaga sp. (assembly GCA_964549315.1). Classification (GTDB taxonomy): domain Bacteria; phylum Bacteroidota; class Bacteroidia; order 2-12-FULL-35-15; family 2-12-FULL-35-15; genus 2-12-FULL-35-15. Next base: position 8,826 of record CAZJUY010000016.1, read on the forward strand.
GCTACATGGAGTATTGCAAGTATTATAAGTTTCTTTTTTATTGCAGTCTTAAATAGTGTAAACCCTCAACTCTTCAACGAACGAAATTTACTTTTGGGAATTGTAATTTTGAGTTTCTCTTCAATCTATTTTATCAGTAAAGTAACTAAGAAAGAAAGTATTCCTACTTTAAAAGAAAAGCGAAGCAATTTAAAAGGTTACGACTGGAAATTAATTTTTAAAGCACTTATACCAACTGCTATTATTGCTTTTGGAGCAGGGTTTACAATTCCATTTATTAGTTTATTTTTTTCCAATGTTCATGGAATGAGTACCTCACAATTCTCTTATATGTCTTTTGCTGCCTCATTTATTGTAGTTTATGCAGCACTTTGGGTTCCAAAAATAAAAGAAGGAATTGGATACAGAAAAGCTGTCCCCCTAACCCAATCATTAGCTATTATGGCATTAATAACAATGGCAACAACTCAATATTACAATACCGTAACAGCATCCATTTATATTGCAATTATTTTTTATTTATTACGCCAACCATTAATGAATATTGCTGCACCTATGACATCAGATATTACCATGAAATATGTTGGTGAACGTAATAGAGAAATGACAAGCGGTTTAACATCTGCTATCTGGTCGGGCTCTACATTTTTTAGTGCAATTATTTTTGGAATTTTACGCCATTTAAATGTAGATTATGTAAATATCTTTTTAATAACAGCATTAATGTACACTATAGGTGTAATATGGTATGTAGTGCTAATACATGATTACGACAAAAGAGAAAAAGCGGGGTTGATTATTTAGATGCAGTTATATAGAATGTTTTAGGCAAAATAATTGTTTTTTTTAGTTCATATCCTTCCACATTACATTCTACAATACAATTAATAAATTCAACTTTACCTCCACCCTTTAATTCCGAAAGGTTTTTAAAATTAAATTGATTTCCCTTAACGAATACTGAATTTTTATTATTCACTTTTAACTCAAAAGAGACAATCGTATATCTAGAATTTTTATTACAATTGACTGGAGAGACAATTAAACCTACTTCTTTAATTAAAATTTCATAAGAAATTGTGTCTAAATTTCTAGAATGAAATAACCATAGATCTAAATCACTACAACAATCATGTTTGACAACTTTTATTGTCCCTTTTTTATCTTCTTGGGAGTATGAAGACAAACAAATAAAAATCAATAAAACACTTAAATATTTCATCATAATTTTTCTTTCTTCAAAACCTTAGCATCTAGCACGAATGTTCCAAAAGGAAGTATGGAAGCAAGAAAAGCGATAAGTGTTTTTTTGAACGACCAATTAAATTCGGACCTTACATTTAGTAAATAAAAAACATAGGCAACAAAGAGAACACCATGTAACATTCCTATAATTTTATTTGGCATTGGCATCGCATACATGTATTTCAATGGCATTGCAATAAAAAGCAAAGCCAAAAAAGAAATGCCTTCTAGAAAGGCAACAATCCGAAAATATTTTAAAGTTGATTGCATGTTATTATCTATTATAAAAAAAGCCCCGAAGATTTCGGGGCTTTCTAATTATTTTAATTTAAAAGCTGATTTCACTTTAGAAACATAATCTAATTTTTCCCAAGTAAACAATTCCACTTTCATAGTTTTTGATTTACCATCAGGAGATGTAAATGTTTTTGTAACTGTTTCGTTTTTACGCCCCATGTGTCCGTAAGCAGCCGTTTCGCTGTAGATTGGTGTACGTAATTTAAAACGTTGCTCAATAAAGTAAGGACGCATATCAAACACTCCTTCTACAATTTTTGCAATTTGACCATCAGTCATTTTTACTTTAGCTGTACCATAAGTATTTACATAAATACCCATTGGTTGTGCAACACCAATTGCGTAAGAAACTTGAACCAACACTTCAGAACATACTCCTGCTGCAACTAAATTTTTAGCAATATGACGCGTAGCATACGCTGCTGAACGGTCAACTTTTGAAGGATCTTTCCCAGAGAAAGCACCACCACCGTGAGCACCTTTTCCACCGTAAGTATCTACAATAATTTTACGCCCAGTTAATCCTGTGTCACCATGAGGTCCGCCAATTACAAATTTTCCTGTAGGGTTAATATGGTATGCAATTTTGTTATTAAACAAATGTGCATATTTTGGATAGTTCTTTTTAACTCTAGGAATTAAAATATTTACAATGTCTTTTTTGATTTTGTCTAACATTTTAGGTTCTGAATCAAAATCATCGTGCTGCGTAGAAACAACGATTGCATCAATACGAACAGGATTATTTTTATCATCGTACTCTAAAGTTACTTGAGATTTTGCATCAGGGCGCAAATATTTAATTTGTTTATTTTCTCTGCGCAAAGCAGCTAACTCAATTAATATAGCATGTGCTAAATCCAATGCCAAAGGCATATAATTATCTGTTTCGTTTGTTGCATAACCAAACATCATTCCTTGGTCACCAGCACCTTGTTCTTCTTTCTTTTTTCTATCAACACCTTGATTGATATCAGAAGATTGTTCGTGAATTGCTGAAAGAATACCACAAGAATTTGCTTCAAACATGTACTCGCTTTTTGTGTATCCGATTTTACGAATTACTCCACGAGCTATTTCTTGAACATCTAAATATGCTTTTGATTTAACCTCCCCTGCAAGTACAACTTGACCAGTTGTAACCAAAGTTTCGCAAGCTACTTTTGACTCTGGGTCAAATGCTAAAAAGTTATCGATTAGTGCATCAGATATTTGATCTGCTACTTTGTCTGGATGTCCTTCTGAAACCGATTCAGATGTAAATAAGTATCCCATTATTTTTAGAAATTATATATTATTAAACGTTTTTTTAACGGACGCTAAAGTACAATTAATTAAGGAAATGAGAAATAGTAAATGGAATAAATTATACAAAAATATCCTCTAATCGATTCCTCATGAATGTGGTATATATTACCAAATTTTTACACGTTTATTCTCAGGAATAAACATAGCATCCGTTGGCTTTATATTAAATGCTTTGTAAAACTCATCAATATCCGACAAAGGTCCATTTATTCTGAATTCAGCTGGCGAATGCACATCACTCATAATTTGCTTCGCCAAAGATGCATCTGTTCTATTTACCATCCAAGCATAAGCATAAGCCAAAAAGTAACGCTGAGTGGCTGTATAACCATTAATCAATTCAGTTGATTGCCCTTGTTTTGTTTTGCGATATGCTTCAAGTCCCATTATTACCCCACCCAAATCAGCAATATTTTCTCCTTGTGTATTCTCCCCTCTTACATGCATACTATCCAACACCACATAATTATTAAACTGCTCTACAATTAGTTTCGTTTTTGCAACAAATTTTTCTCTATCTTCTTTTGTCCACCAATCCGTTAAGTTTCCATTTTCATCATACAAACTTCCTTGATCGTCAAAACCGTGTGTTATTTCGTGCCCGAAGGTAGAACCTCCAATTATTCCGTACAATACCGCATCATCAGGCATTCTTCCTTCAAATCCTGGAACTATAATATTACAAGCTGGAACAACAATTTCGTTCATCGTTGGATCGTAATAAGCATTATAAGTTTGTGGATACATTTCCCATTCATCTTTATTCACAGGCTTTCCATATTTATTAATCATAAAATCATAGCTCCATTTGCTAACAGCCATTCCATTTTCTACAAAGCTGTTACGAGAAATAGTAAGAGAACTCATATCCTTCCATTTGTCAGGATATCCCACTTTCATGTTGAGTTTTTTTAATTTGTTCAATGCTTTTTCTTTAGTAGCATCACTCATCCAATCCAATTGTTTAATATGTTCTGCATAAACTGTTCTAATATTTTCTCCGATTTCTAATAATTTTTCTTTTGTTCCTTTTGGTAAATATTCTTCAACGTACACTTGCCCAATCAACTCTCCTAATGAAGCATCTGTTTCTTCTACTATTGTTTTCCATCTAGGTTTTTGTTCCTTGATTCCATCCAATACTGTTGAATAAAAATTAAAATTTTGATCTGCGATAGATTTATTTAAGTAATCTGCAAAACGATTAATTATATTCCATTTCAAATATAATTTCCAATCATCCACAGAAATATTTTTTAAATTATTTTCGAGAGCAGAGAAGTATTCTGGTTGAGCAACAACAACTGAATCAATTTGAGAAATACCAAGTTTACTAAGTGTTTCCTTCCAATTAATAGAAGGAGTTAATTTATTTACGCCATCAATACTTTTTTTATTATAATTCAAGTAAGGGTCGCGTAAATCTTCCATCTTTCTACTCGATTTAGCAAGTGCAGATTCTAATTTCATTATTTTATCGCTTCCACTAGCTGCCGTCTTTTGTTCCATACCCATTAGTTGTAACATGGCAGTTAAGTGTTTTAAATATTCTACTCTAATAGTAGAAGTTCTTTCATCAGTATTAAAGTAGTAATCTCTATCAGGCAAACCTAAACGCGATTGGGAAAGATAAACAGTGTATTGTGATGCTTTTTTTTCATCGCGAGTAACAGTAAAACCAAAAGTAGTAGGAATTCCTTGTGTATATAAAAATGAAATGGTATTCAATAATTCTTCTTTCGTTTTTATTTCATCAATTTTTGAAAACAAATTATTTAAAGGTGTGATACCAACCTTTTCAATGGTTGCTGTATCCATTCCACTAAAATAAAAATCTCCTATTTTTTGTTTGTTACTCCCTTTAGTAGCTTTTGTATCTGCTGCAGATGATTCACATATTTTTTTGATAGATTCGTTTATAGTATCTTGAATGGTTCTAAATATTCCATTGCTTTTTTCTGAAGAAGGTATTGGGTGAGATTTAAACCAACCATTATTAGCATACATGAAAAAATTTTGTCCGGGCGAAATGGTGGAATCAATATGCGAAGTAACAGGGTCAACTATATTTAAATCTGTTGATTTGTTTTCAGAGCTGCCACAAGCAAACAACAAAGACGTGCTTGCAATAAAAAAAAGTTTTTTCATCTTAAATATTATTGGGGTGAATTATTTTTTTGTAAGATGCTTAAATACATCTTCTAATTTTTGTTCTTCTTTATTAAGCATCAATACTGCTAATCCATTTTTAACAGCAAAATTAAATACATCTGTACGAATATCTTTATCAGAAGAAACTTCTAATTGCCAAATATTATCTTTTGTATTTGTTGCATCCACCACTTCACTTATTGCTTTTAATGCTGACTTTGTAGTTACTTTATCAAATTCTACAACTATAAAATAATTGTTTTTAACTTTTGAATTTTGCAATACAGAAGTCTCGTCATCTGCAACAATTTTACCATTATTAATGATAATTACTCTATCGCACATTGCTTCCACCTCTTGCATAATATGAGTAGAAAGCATTACTGTTTTTTCTTTTCCAACTTTTATGATCAAATTTCTAATTTCTGCTAATTGGTTAGGGTCCAATCCTGTTGTAGGTTCATCTAAAATTAAAACTTTAGGGTCGTGAATTAATGCTTGAGCTAAACCAACACGTTGGCGATAACCTTTTGACAAAGCACCAATTTTTTTCTTTTGCTCAACTTGTAATCCTGTAATTTCAACCATTTCAGCAATACGCTCTTTCAAATTTGAAACATGATGTAATCCACCAATAAATTCTAAATATTCTTTCACGTACATATCCAAATACAATGGATTGTGTTCTGGTAAATAACCAACCTGCTCACGCACTTTCAAACTATCTTCTGCCACATCAAATCCACAAACGGAAGCAACCCCAGAAGTTTGAGGGATAAAACAAGTTAATATTTTCATCATGGTAGATTTTCCAGCACCATTCGGACCAAGAAAACCAACTATCTCTCCTGTTTTTACTTCAAAAGAAATGCTATCTAAGGCGCGTTGCTCACCATATAATTTTGTAATGTTTTCTACTTTAATTGACATAATATCTCTTTTACAAAAAAATCAAGTTTAAATTTAAAGAAAAACGCTCTACTTACATATTTTGTACATTCGTAAAGATTCGTAATTCGTAGATACAAAGCTAATTCTTTTTAATAAATTTGACACGTAAATTATGTTAAACGGCAAATGAAAGGTGTAGTACTAAAATCAACAGGTAGTTGGTACAATGTGTTAGCGGAAGATGGTAAAACTATCGAATGCCGTATTAAAGGCGTATTTAGAATCAAAGGCATTAAAAGCACCAATCCTATTGCTGTTGGAGATTATGTTCAATTTAAAATGGGAGAAGATAACAAAGGGGTTATTCATGCTATTGATGAACGAAAAAATTACATTATTCGCAAGTCCATCAACTTATCCAAACAATCGCATATTATTGCTGCCAATATCGACCAAGCTTTATTGATAGTTACTTTAGCGCTACCAAGAACTTCCGCTGGTTTTATTGATAGATTTTTATTGACAGCAGAAGCATACCACATTCCCACTACTATCGTTTTTAATAAAATTGATTTATTCAATGAAAACCCTGAAATGATGAAAGAGGTGAATGATTTTATTTCAATTTATGAAAACATAGGATATAACTGTATTAAAGTTTCTGCAACCAATAACATCAATCTTAATGTTTTAAAAGCACTTACGAAAGATAAAACATCCTTAATTTCAGGTCATTCGGGTGTTGGCAAATCAACAATTGCAAATGCTATTGATGCTAATTTAGATTTAAAAATTGGAGAGATTTCAGAATCTCATTTTAAAGGTAAACATACAACTACATTTGCTGAAATGCATACTTTAAATTATGGAGGTTTTATTATTGATACCCCAGGAATAAAAGAATTGGGATTGGTAGATATGCAAAAAGAAGAAATAACTGATTATTTCCCAGAAATGCATGCTATAAAAAACAATTGCAAATTCAATAATTGTTTACATATAAATGAACCCAAATGTGCCGTAATGGAAGCAGTTGAAAAAGGTACAATTGCACAATCGCGTTACAACAGTTATTTAGGAATTATTAATGGAGAAGAAATGGATATTTCTTATGAATAATATTTAATAATGAGAGTAGTTATACAAAGAGTTTCAAAAGCATCGGTTACTATAAATGAAAAACTAAAAAGTTCAATTGACTCTGGACTGCTTATTTTATTGGGAATTGAAGAGGCAGACACACAAGAAGATATTGAGTGGTTGAGTTCAAAAATTATCAATCTTAGAGTTTTTAATGATGAAAATGGTGTGATGAATATATCAGCAAAAGATAGTGATGCCGAAATACTGTTGGTTTCCCAATTCACACTTCATGCTTCTACAAAAAAAGGAAACCGCCCATCTTATATAAAAGCTGCAAAACCCGACATAGCAATTCCATTGTATGAAAAATTTATTTTGCAATTACAAAATGATTTAAACAAACCTATACAAACTGGCGAATTTGGTGCAGACATGAAAGTAGAATTAATAAATGATGGTCCTGTTACAATTATTATCGACAGCAAAAACAAAGAATAAATGAACCCCACAGCGCTTTTATCAACAGCTTACCTTGCTCCTATACAATACTATCAAAAACTAAAACGATACAACAATTGTATTATTGAACACAACGAAAATTTTATCAAACAAACCTATCGTAGCCGCTGCAACATCTATTCACCAAATGGATTACTAACTTTAAGTATTCCACTCGAAAAAAGAAATAAGCGACAAACTGTTAAGGATATTAGAATTTCGTATGAATACAATTGGCAAGTTTTGCATTGGCGTTCTCTGGAATCAAGCTATAGGCGCTCTCCATTTTTTGAATATTTTGAAGACGATTTGCAGCCATTCTATCACGATAAAAAATTTGAATATCTAATTGATTTTAACGAAGCAATACAACAAGAAATATTAAACTTAATAAAATTAAAACCCAACTATTCATTTACTCAGGAATACAAGGAAAAATATGAAGGAGTGGATGATTATAGAAATATTATTTCACCGAAGGAAAGTATTGAACTAGATACTAATTATAGCAGCCAAACCTATTTTCAAGTTTTCGAAACCCGTCATGGCTTTATTCCTAATTTAAGTATTGTAGATTTACTATTTAACCAAGGCTCAAGAGTATTGGATTATTTGTAAACTTTATCCAACTCAGCATTAATTATTGCATTTATCTCATTTGCTTTATTAATAATCATAAAGTGAGACCCTCCTTCAATAATATAATCGCATTTTTTAATTCTATTTATCGATAAAATCAAGTCTTTGGTTCCATGAATTTGAACTACACTTTTAGGAACTTCTTTCTCTTCCCAACTCATTATACAATGAACCGCACCTTTAAAATAACCAACAGGAGCAGACTCCAACATATCTCTAAATTTTTGTTCTTGATCGGCATTGGTTACACCAAATTGTTTTTTAAGAACCAAAGCTGCTTTTTTATATGCTCTATCACTAATAGATTTATATAATGGAACATACTTCCAAATTTTAATTTTTTGAGGCACTTCCGATTTTAATTTACAGCTAGAAACTAAAAATGTTTTTACTGGATTTAAATGTCGAGCTATTTCAACTGCACACATACCTCCAAATGAAACACCCACTATTGCAAATGGTTCACTCGTATTTATTTGTTCTGATAAACGAACAGCATACTGAGGTAATGTTTCATTTTTATGTGGAGTGAGCCATTTTATATGCTGAATTTTACAATTGTTTAATTCTAAATTTTTAAACAAGCGAGCATCAACACCCATTCCAGGAATACAGTATACAGTTAACATTTTATTTCGAAAAAGAGTTGTTGTAATCTTCTATACTATTTAAAATTACTTGACGAGCTTCTTCTTTACCATAAACATTGGCTATTTCACAAGTTGGTTTTTCATGCCCAGGAATATTTTTATAAGTTAAAAAATAATGTTTTAATCTATTAATAATAGATTCTGGAAATTCAGAAATATCTTTCCATTGTTCGTACAATGCATCTCCTTTTAAAACAGCAATTATTTTATCATCTGCCTCTCCTTTATCAATCAACCTAAAACCACCAATTGGAATAGCCTGTAAAATAATATCACCATGTGTTATTGTTCGTTCAGTTAAAACACAAATATCCAAAGGATCTCCATCTCCTTTTTCAACTTTTTTCCCTGATTTAAATGATGCGAATTCAGCTACTTTTTTATCACAATACGTTTTCGGAATAAAACCGTAAAGTGCAGGAATAACATTCGAAAATTTTTGAGGTCTATCAATTTTTAAATACCCCGATTCTTTGTCAATCTCATATTTTACTGTATCTGCTGGCACAATTTCAATAAATGCAGTTACTTCATTCGGAGAATTATCACCTATTGAAATTCCGTGCCAAGGATGTGATTTAAACTTATTTACCATTCTTAAAATATTTTTTTGTTACAAAATAAATAACAACCATAACTATTAAAGAAACGCCCAACAACAAAAGTACATTCATTCCCGAAGGCAATTGATTTTGATGTTTAAATTCATTTTGCTGATCTATCATGTTGTTTCTTTGAACTAAATTCTGAATGCCCAATTCAGTTTGTAAATATTTTTTTTCCTCTTCAAACGTTTTACCAGATGCAATTGTATAATAATCTTTTTCTACTTCTTTAATATATTTTCTTGAATGAGAACAAAAACTAACAATCAACTGATTAAACTTTGCATATTTAGAATAAAGCAGCCATTCTTCATTTTTTTCGAAACTCATACTACAAGAGCTGGAACAATCAAATATAACTTCTATATGACGCTCAGCAACACCTTTATACAATTCTGTTACAAAAAAATGCACTTTACTTTTTTCGCCATCGCATGCTTCAACTGATTCTACTCTACCCCAAAAGACAATGTCGTACTTTTCTAACTCAGCAGCTGAAATAGGACTTAAAGGAGGGCAATCACACCCGAAAACGATTTTAGAAAAAATTAAGAATAAAATTAAAATCGTTTTTTTCATTATAAAATTTAAATAGTAAAAGAAGAATGTTTAATAAACTGCACACTCTTTTCGATTTCGGAATAAAGTATTTTATCTTGTTTAATAAATTCTACTTGTTTACGATATTGAGAAAGTAATTTTTCAATTACAGAAGATGATTTTAAAGGCCTTCTAAATTCTAACGCTTGTGCAGCATTTAATAATTCAATTGCAAGGATACGTTCAACATTCTCTACCACTTTATGACATTTTGTAGCTGCATTTGCACCCATAGAAACATGATCTTCTTGTCCGTTAGAACTAACTATTGAGTCAACAGATGCAGGTGAACACAATTGTTTATTTTGACTTACAATACTTGCAGCAGTATATTGTGGAATCATAAATCCAGAATTTAAACCAGGGGTAGCCACTAAAAATGGTGGCAAATTTCTTAATCCAGAAATTAGTTGATAGGTTCTTCTTTCAGAAATACTTCCTAATTCTGCCAATGCTATTGCTAAAAAGTCCAATGCCAATGCAAGCGGTTGCCCATGAAAATTTCCTCCCGAAATTATTTCATCTTCATCAGGAAAAATAGTTGGGTTATCCGTAACTGAATTTATTTCTGTTAAAAAAACATTTTTCACATACTCAAATGTGTCTTTAGACGCACCATGTACTTGTGGGATACAACGGAATGAATAAGGATCTTGAACATGTTGTTTTTTTTGTTTTATAATTTCAGAACCTTCTAATAACTTACGCATGTTTTCAGCGGTCTGCATTTGTCCTTTATGCGGACGTATAGAATGTATATGGGGTTTAAAAGGATCTATTCTTCCATCAAAAGCTTCTAAAGAAATAGCTCCAACGAAATCAGCAGCAGTACTTATTTTTTCTGTTTGTAAAATACACCAAACACCATAAGCACTCATAAATTGTGTACCATTTAAAAGTGCTAATCCTTCTTTCGATTTTAATTGAATTGGATTTACTCCAATTTGTTTTAAAGCATCTGCTGCATTTTGTTTTTTGCCTTTTAAATAAACTTCGCCCAAACCTAATAATGGTAAACTTAAATGTGCTAAAGGTGCTAAATCACCTGACGCACCAAGTGAACCTAATTGATAAACAACAGGCAATAAATCATTGTTATAAAAATCAACTAATCGTTCAACAGTTTGTAATTGCACTCCTGATTTACCATAACTCAATGCTTGTATTTTAAGCAACAACATCAACTTCACAATTTCTTGAGGCACTTCGTCTCCCGTACCACATGCATGTGACATGACTAAGTTTTTTTGTAATTGTTCTAAATCAGCATCAGGAATGGATACATTGTACAAAGAACCGAAACCAGTATTTATTCCATAAATCGGTTCTTTTTGAGATGCCATTTTTTTATCCAAATATTCACGGCAAGCAATTATATTTTTTTTTGCTTCGTCCGAAAGAGCAAGCTTTTTATTTGAATAAATGATTTCAGAAATTGTTTTGAAATCTTTTTTTGATGTTGTTATTTGATGCATAATATTTACCGCGAAGACGCAAAGGCGCTACTTTTAATAGTTATTTACAAATCTTTTTACTCCATTTTCACTGAGATATATTAAAATTAATAAACTCAAGTATTTTATTTTTTTACCGCGAAGACGCAAAGGCGCTTTTATTTTTAATATTTATTTACAAATCGTTATAATTTATTTTCATTGGAGGCATTCTTACAACCTTTTATTTTTTTACCGCGAAGGCGCATAGGCGCTTTTGCTAATAATTATTTACATATCTCTTTATCCCGTTTTTAATCAATGGAACATTAAAATTTATTAAATAGCCTAACCTTTTATCGGCTAAGCGTAAGTATGAAATCAATTGAGCTTCAAATACAGGAATCATAGCTTCGGCAGATTTAAGTTCAATTATAATTTCGTTTTCAACTAAAATATCTATTTTAAATTCTTTTGACAATTCAAAACCTTTATAAATAAGTGGTATTGATACTTGATTTTGCGCCTTAATCTTTCTTAACTCAAATTCTTTCATCAAACACTTTTCGTAAACTGACTCCAACAAACCTGGCCCCATTGCCCTATGAACCGTTATACATGAATCTAATATTTCTCGTGATAACACATCATATATTTTCTTTTCCATAACTCAAGCGCCCCTGCGCCTTTGCGGTAATTTTTATTTAATTTTTTCTATAATATTTTCAATACTCAATTTTTCTTGTTCTCCCGAACTCATATTTTTTAAGCTTAACATTCCACTTTGCATTTCATCACTACCAACAATTATTACAAAAGGAATTTTTTTATCATCTGCATAGCTCATTTGTTTTTTCATTTTTGCATTTGCATCTGGATATATTTCAGAATTTATTCCTGCCTTACGAACTTGTGCTAACAATGGTAAACAGTAATTCTGCTCTTGTTCACCAAATGTTACAAACAATAATTTTGTACTTGCAGCAACCGATTCTGGAAATAAATTTAATTCTTCCATCACATCGTATATTCTGTCAGCACCAAATGAAATTCCAACACCACTCATATTTGGCAAACCAAAAATTCCGGTTAAATCATCATATCTTCCACCGCCTGTGATACTGCTTGTAAATTGAGAACGCGCATCATTTACTTTTACCTCAAAAATTGCTCCTGTGTAATAGTTTAAGCCACGAGCGAGTGTAATATCTAATTCAATTAGTTCACCGCTAAGACGCAAAGCCGCACAAGTGTCGAACAAATATTCTACTTCTTCAATTCCTTTTATTCCAATTTCAGAAGCTGCCAAAAGTTGTTTTAAGAAATTTAATTTTTCTTTTGTGTTTCCTTTAAATTCAATTAATGGTTGTAGTTTTTTAATTGCTTCTGCTCCTACCCCGTTTTCTGCCAATTCTTTATTTACTCCATCTGCTCCTATTTTATCCAATTTATCTATAGCAACGGTTATAGTTACAATTTTTTCTTTTTCACCAATCACTTCCGCAATGCCACTTAATATTTTTCTGTTATTAATTTTTATTGTTACACCAATACCAAGTTTTTTAAAAACTTCATCCATCATCTGCACCAATTCCACTTCATTTACTAATGAATTACTTCCAATCACATCTGCATCACATTGGTAAAATTCACGGTAACGACCTTTTTGTGGTCTATCTGCACGCCAAACAGGTTGTATTTGATAACGCTTAAATGGAAATGTAATTTCATGTTGGTGTTGCACTACATAACGAGCAAAAGGAACAGTTAAATCGTAACGAAGAGCTTTTTCGGAAATCTTATTAGTCAGGAGTCTTGAGTCGTTAGCCTGAAGTAATTTTGAATCAACTCCACTCATAAAGTCCCCACTATTCAAAATCTTAAAAATCAATTTATCTCCTTCTTCACCATACTTTCCCATTAAAGATGAAAGATTTTCCATTGCAGGAGTTTCAATTGGCAAATAGCCATACAATTGAAAGGTTTTTTTAATGGTATCAAAAATATAATTACGTTTCACCATTTCTTGTGGTGAAAAATCTCGAGTTCCTTTTGGTATGCTTGGTTTTTGTGCCATTATTAATAATCCAATTTACAAATTATTCAAATCCTGCTTTTCAAATGCGAATATCGTGATTTTTTTCATCCATTTTGGCGCAATTCATCTATTATATTTTACCGCTCATCCCACATAGATATACATTGCTATAAAGTAGTGCAATTATATCGTTTAGAATGTTAATTTCGTGCTTTTAATTTTAGAACATATATTATGAAAAAGATTCTACTCTCGTTAATCATTATCAGTTTCTCATTTAACTTATCTATTAAAGCAGATGAAGGAATGTGGTTGCCAATGTTATTAAAAAACAACTATGAGCAAATGCAAAAGTTGGGCTTAAAATTAACTGCCGAGCAATTGTATGACGTAAATAATTCTAGTTTAAAAGATGCGATTGTATGGTTTAATGGAGGATGTACTTCTGAAATAATTTCTGATCAAGGTTTATTATTAACTAACCATCATTGTGGTTATGATGCAATTGCAGAACATAGCACAACAGCTGACAATATATTAGACAATGGTTTTTGGGCAAAATCATTTCCTGAAGAAAAAGCAAACCCGGGAATGTGGGCAGCAATTTTAACTCGTATGGAGGATGTGTCTGAAAGAGTAAACAAAGCAATTGCAGGACTTGATTCAAAAGCTGCTGAAGCAAAAAAAATGGAAATATTTAAAACCATTCAAGATGAAGCAAAAAAAGAATCGGGAAATATGGCAATGGTAAAATCTATGTTTAGAGACAATGCTTATTATCTTTTTGTTTTCGAACGATTTGAGGATGTTCGTCTTGTTGCTGCACCTCCACAATCAATCGGTAAATTTGGTGGTGATACCGACAACTGGATGTGGCCAAGACACAATGCAGATTTTTCAATGTTCAGAATTTATGCAAACAAAGAAAACAAACCTGCTCCTTATTCAAAAGACAATGTTCCGTACAAGCCAAAAAAGTTTTTACCAATTTCAATTAAAGGAGTAAATGAAGGCGATTTTACTATGGTTTATGGTTATCCAGGAAGAACCAATCGTTATGAAACTTCTTTTGGTGTACAATTAGCTGTAGACAAAATAAATCCAGCAATTGTTGAATTGCGTGATGCACGTTTAAGCTCTTGGAAAGAAGAAATGAAAAAAAGTGATAGTGTACGTTTATTATTATCGTCTGACTACGCAAAAATTGCAAACTATTGGAAATATTTCATCGGGCAAACAGAACAACTAAAACGATTAAAAGTTGTTGAAGAAAAATTAGCTACCGAAAAACAATTTGCCGCTTGGGCAAAAGATAAACCTGAATATGCTAACGTTTTAACTGATTTTGAAAAAGCATACGCCAACTATAATAATTATGCTTTGCACAATACTTTTATGCGTGAATGTGTTACTGCATCTTCATTAATTTCTTATGCTAGTTCTTTTATGGCATTGGAAAACGTATTAAAATCAGAAAAACCAGCACAAGCTGATATTGATAAAGCAGTTAATCGAATAAAAAAAAATAGTGAGGAATTTTACAAGTCGTTTAATATTGCTTCTGAACAAAAAATACTTGCAAAACTTGCTGTCCAGTTTTATGAAAAAATCCCAAAAGACCAACAACCAAAATACTTAAGTGATATAGTAAAAAAATACAAAGGCAAAACAAATGCTGAAACATTTGAAAAATTTGCTAAAAATACTTTTGAAAAAAGTTTTATGACTACAACAGCGAAATCAAATGCCTTTTTACAAAAGCCTGATTTAAAAAAATTACAAAATGACCCTGCTTTTGCTTATTTCAAAGCTTTCTATGAAAATTTTATGACGAATATTAGACAACATATTGAAGAGTTTAATGTTGCCAATAACGAATTAAGCAAAAAATACATTAAGGGTTTAATGGAAATGAATCCAAGCACACAATTTTATCCAGATGCAAATGGAACATTGCGTTTGACGTATGGTAGCATTAAATCATACTCTCCAAAAGATGGTGTTCAAAATAATTTTTATACAACCATTGAAGGAGTAATGGAAAAAGAAAATCCAAGCGAGTTTGAATTTAAAATTCCAGCAAAATTAAAAGAACTATACAAAGCAAAAGATTACGGACAGTACGCAAACGCAAAAGGTGAAATGCCTGTTGCTATGATTTGCAACACTGATATTACAGGAGGAAATTCTGGAAGCCCAGTAATTAATGCCAATGGAGAACTTATAGGACTTGCATTTGACGGAAATTGGGAAGCAATGAGTGGTGATATTTATTTTGATAGTAAATACAAACGAACTATCAGTAATGATATTCGTTATGTATTATTCATTATTGAAAAACTAGGAGGAGCAACGAATTTGATTAATGAAATGAAGATTGTGAAGTAATAAGAAAAAAAGCCTCAGTTAACTGAGGCTTTTTTTCTTATCGAATCTTATTCAAAATTTTATAAATGTCATTTTTAATTTCCTTGCTTATAATCATTTTTCCTATTTCAGGAGATGTAATTGAAGTTTTTAAAATTTCTAACTCATCTGTATAATCAAACTTTTTATCATTATTTGAATCAAACCTTACTTTCATTAAAACAGTATTTGTTGATTCATCAATAAACCAATCCACCAATTGTGTTTCATCAGGTGTTATTGCTGTTCTGTACTTCCCTGAAAGGTCAGAGATATAAACCTTTTCCGCATCCTGTTCATTTATATAACCATCAGCATTTGTATCATATTCTCTAATAGCCATTAAAATAAACCAATATTTTTTGCCTTTGTATTCACTATCGTAATAAGGGAAATAAAACTGCGAAATAATTGCAGGAACTTTCAAAAGCAAATGCGTTTCATCATTTACTTTATTATAAAAAATAATATTGTTGCAGTTGTTAAAGTTTAAAGAATAAAAGTTGTATTTAAAATTTCGGTAACTATCGTTATAAATACTTGATTCATATTCGTCATAAGACTTTGATCGCACTCCCCCACCAGATGTCTTTTCCAATGTTTTCATTCCAAGCGGAATCAATAAAAAATTGGTACTATCCAAATTCATGTAATTTCCATAAACTAACACTTGCTGGTTTTTTTCTTCATTCCCAATAGAATCTTTACCAACCAACTGCAATCCATTATTTCTTGAACTGGGACGTTCAAAAAAATACATTAAGGATAGTATAATTAAACTTCCTATTATTCCACCTGCAATAATTGCAATTATTAATTTACTTCGCATAATTAATTTTTTACGTTATTTTTTTGCCAATATTTTTTTGCCGAACCTTTATTTGTTTCAATTTCTACAATATAATTAGATAAAGGTAAATGAGAAGTGTTTATAGTATAATTATCCACATTCAAATTTATTTTATTCTCTGAAAGCAACAAACTTCCATTGATAGAATAAATTTTTATCGATTTCAAATTTACATTTTGTTTGAATACTAATTTTAATTCATTTGATGGATTGGGTTGAATAATTACCCAATCTATCTCTTGTTTTTCATTTTTTTCTTGTATAGAAACAGGAGTTAAATATTTACAAAAACTATAGTTGTTCATTTGTTGCACTATTGTTCCAGAACTATCTACACGGTATCCCTTAAATTCGATGCAAATACTATCAATACCATTATCGGTAATATTTACCATTCCAAATTGGCCATCTGTTCCATCAGAAGGATTTGGAATTGGACCTCCTTGGTTAAAAATTCCGCCTTTATATGAGCCATAACCACTTATTGCTCCTGCTTGAAAAATAGGATATTTATTGAGATTGTTTTGTGTAAATGAGAAATCAGAATTAGCTCCGTCATCAATTCCCAACATATGAGCATCCCCTGAGATGATAAACATATTTTTAATGGAATCGTTTAAGAAAAAATTTCCTAATTCAACTCTATCCGAATTAAAAATATACCAATTATCATAACCTGTTTCAGTAGTATTATTCCAAGTACTAGAATTGATCCAAGCAATGAAGAATCCATTGTCACGTGCATAAATACATTCATTTTCAAACCACTGTTTTTGATCATCATCCATGATTTTTAGCGATGAACGAGTTGAGCGTAAATCTGTTAATACATAATGTACACGCCCAACAGTAAATGCTTGATTTATGGGAAAATTAGCTCCATTACCAAAACCTAATGGATAATGCGGCACATATTCATGATACGCAATTCTGGCATTTTGTCGCCCTAGGAAGGAGCTATCGCTATTATTTCCGCAAAAATCATGGTCGTCCCATATATATGCGACAGGTGTTTTTTTAAAAAAATCTGCAGCTCGTTGTTTTGATAAAACTTCTGTTTCATAAGGCAAACGATGCATATTTATATTTACGTTGCTATTGGGATTCATATAATGTAAATCTCCCATCACTATATAAAAATTAGGGTTCATACTTTTCATAACATCAAATACTTTGTGATTGGAAATTTCGGTACAACTGCCTGTAGCGAAGGAATATGAAAATGGTCCGTTTGCAAATGTTTTAAAACTACCAATATCTTCTGCACTTGTATCTTTTATTCCACCTGATTCCACACAGTAATAATAATTAGTTAATGGATTTAAACCTGTCATTTCCATTGAAACCATATAATTCGTAGTTGAGTCAACAGAATAAAAAGGTGAAAACAAAGGAGAAGAAAAACTAATATCATCATCCACTACCAATCTGATAGTAGTTGATGTACTTGTCATTTTTGCATTTACTTTTATTGAATTATGCGTTAAGGCTCCACTCCACAAATAAATCACCTCGTTTTGCGAATAAACACTTAAGCTAAAAATAAATAAAGTTGAAAATATTATTCTACGCATCTTAAAAATAAAAATGAGGAATTCAATTTTTGAATTCCTCATTAAAATTAGTGTATTTAATTTTGTAAAAAGATTAAACTGTTAATTTTTTATAGCGTACACGTTTAGGTTCAATATTTCCAAGACGTTTCTTTTTATTTTCTTCGTACTCAGAATATCCTCCTTCAAAATAATATACTTGAGAATCTCCTTCAAATGCAAGTATATGTGTACACACACGATCAAGAAACCATCTATCATGGGAAATAATTACGGCACAACCAGCAAAATTTTCTAACCCTTCTTCCAATGCACGCAATGTATTTACATCTAAATCATTTGTTGGCTCATCCAGTAACAATACGTTTCCTTCTTCTTTTAGTGCCATTGCCAAATGCAAACGATTACGCTCTCCTCCTGACAATATTCCGCACTTTTTACCTTGGTCGTTACCCGCAAAATTGAATCTTGAAATATATGCTCTTGAATTCATTTGTCTTCCACCAAGAATAATATTATCTGCTCCACCACTCAAAACATCATAAACCGTTTTATTTGGGTCAATTCCACTATGCGATTGGTCAACATAAGCAATTTTTACTGTTGGTCCTACTTTAAATTCACCGCTTGTTGGTGTTTCTTGTCCCATTATCATTCTAAACAAAGTAGTTTTACCAGCACCATTAGGGCCAATGATACCAACTATTCCAGCAGGGGGCAATTTAAAATTTAATCCTTCGTAAAGTAATCTATCCCCATATGCTTTTGAAACATTAACTGCTTCAATTACTTCGTTTCCTAAACGTGGTCCATTAGGAATGTATAATTCTAATTTTTCCTCTACAACTTTTGAATCTTCGCCCAACATTTTTTCATAGTTCTGCAAACGTGCTTTTGATTTTGCCTGTCTTCCTTTTGCACCTTGGCGCACCCAATCCAACTCACGCAATAATGTTTTTTGACGTTTACTTTCTGTTTTTTCTTCTTGTGCCAAACGTTTTTGTTTTTGATCTAACCATTCAGAATAATTTCCTTTCCAAGGAATACCTTCACCTCTATCCAATTCTAAAATCCAACCCGCTACATTATCCAAGAAATATCTATCATGCGTTACAGCAATAACAGTTCCTTTGTAATGTTGCAAATGTTGTTCTAACCAATCAACAGATTCTGCATCCAAGTGATTGGTAGGCTCATCCAATAATAAAATTTCTGGTTCTTGAATTAATAAACGACAAAGCGCAACACGTCTGCGTTCACCTCCTGATAAGTGTTTTACAGATGAATTACTTTCTGGGCAACGCAATGCTTCCATTGCTTGTTCCAAACGATTATCTAAATTCCACAAATCCAATTGGTCAATTTTTTCTTGCAAATAAGCTTGACGGTTAATCAACTTATCCATTTTATCAGGATCATTCAAATATTCTTCTTCAGCAAATTTGTTATTTACTTCATCATATTCTTTTAAAATATCTACATGCTCTTGTGCTCCTTCACGAACAATTTCCAAAACAGTTTTATTTTCATCCAACTGAGGTTCTTGCTCCAACATTCCTATTTTATAACCTGGAGAAAAATGAATGTCGCCTTGGTAATTTTTTTCAACTCCTGCTATAATCTTCATTAAAGTAGATTTACCAGAACCATTCAAACCAAGAATACCAATTTTTGCTCCGTAATAAAATGATAGGTAAATATCTTTTAGAATAGTTTTACCTGTTGGTAACGTACGACTTACGTTTACCATCGAAAAAATAATTTGTCTGCCTTCTGACATAATAATTTTGATTTTATGATTTAGAGAATTATTAATTTATTGTGCTGTTATCAAACAAAGAATTTAATTCTTAGTTAACAACTTCAACAACTCAATAATTCGAAATTTTATTGAGGTGCAAATATCGTAAATTTTAGGAATATACTAAGCTCTTAATTGTTTGCCAAGTAAAGTGGGTGCTTCTCGTTGTATTTGCGGAGGTAAATAAAAATAGAATCTGCCTTTTTTCGCTTTTTTAGCTTCATAAATTCTTTATACAAGGCATCATCATCTTTTAATATTACTTCCATATTTTTTACGGTAAAATCCATAATTTTATTTGTTCTTGTATCATAAATAAACTGCTGTAATTGCGACTGAACAGAATTAATCCCATAAGTAGTATTCATTGGATCGCGATAAGGAGAATAAACTGTAACCATAGCTGTAAAATGAAAAAGCGTACCTATTACATTCACTCTCTTTAATTCTTTGTTGAAATTTATATAAATAGCCCTATTCTGGCAATAACCCCAAATACTATTTGTTTCTATTTTTTGTTCTACTCCTTTTTCGTCTTTATATGTAATTTGTTTTTGGGTAGCTACTTGGCTTAAAAAATCATTATCTGTTTTTGGATAATTAGAAACAATCACCGATTTAGATATAGGAGAATTATTTATAAAATCAGATACGGTAAGAAAAAAACCTTCTTTTATCTCGTAATCACGACTATACGCTATACTATCCTTTGCAAATAGCTGTGAAGAAATGAAAATAAAAATTAGTATATTTATAATTCGATTCATTGAAACAAAGTTCGTGATTTTTCTATTTAAAATATAATAATATGAAACGCATTTTTCCCTTTTTTGTTTTGTTTGCTTTTTGCATTTCAAATTCATTTTCCCAAAAAAGCAAAATAAATTTTGAATTAGCTATTAAACAAAAACAAGCTATCACTCAAAATGAAGTTATTAATGTATTTATTAAAGGAAATGTAAGCACTATTAAACAGTTGATTACAAACAACAGCGGAACATTCAAATATGCCTATGGAAATATTGTTGCAGCCACAATAAATACCAATTCATTAACAGAATTTATTTCTAACAAAAACATTCAACGCATAGAATACCACAAGCCTCAGTTAAAACCAATGGCGGATACTATGGTTATTCAAAACAACATTACTCCTGTACACAATGGTACTGCTCCGCTAACACAGGCATACACAGGAAATGGTGTGGTTGTAGGTGTAATCGATACTGGAATTGATATTGCCCATCCTGATTTTAAAACAAGTGGAGGCAATACAAGAATAAAACATTTGTGGGATCAAACATTGGCTATATCCACTAATACTCCAATGCCTTATAATTACGGGCAAGAATGGAACAATACCGAAATTGATAATGGTGATGCAACTGGGCACGACCCAACTTATTATTACGGTCATGGAACGCATATAACTGGAATTGCAGCAGGTAACGGGCTTGCAATTGGAAAATTTGCAGGTGTTGCACCCGATGCGGATATTGTTTTTGTTGCTTTGGATTTTAATAGTACTAACCCAAACCTAATTACAGATGCTGTAGATTACATTTACACTAAAGCACAAGCATTAGGCAAACCCTGCGTTATCAATTGCAGTTTTGGCGATTATTATGGCTCTCATGATGGTAAAGATTTACAAGCTCAAATGATTAAAAATATGATTGTGGCTCAAAACGGTCGTTCATTGGTGGCAGCAGCAGGAAACGGAGGAAACAATAAATTTCATTTGGGATATACCGTTACTGCCGACACCAATTTTACTTTTTTTAATGTTGGCGGTGGTGGAGAAGTGTATATTCAAATGTGGGCAGATACAAACAATTTTAAAAATGTACAATTTTCGATTGGTGTCGACCAAATGTCGCCAACACATTCTTTTAGAGGAAGAATAAATTTTTCAAACATTATCCCACACATTGGAATATTAAAAGAAGATACACTTTACAATGCAGGAAATAGAATTGGAATTATTCAAAGTTATGGTGATGTTTTAGATGATGTGTATTCTATGGAGTTTAATATTCTCCCCGATTCCACTTCTTATAAATGGCGATTGATTACCACAGGAAATGGAAAATTTGATTGTTGGAGTTTTGGTATGGTAAGCTCTGGTTTACCTTCTTTAGCTACAATGCCCGATAGTGTTTATTATAAAAAACCCGATTTAGAACAAACAATTGTAAGTAGTTTTCAATGTTTAGATGAAGTGATTACAGTTGGAAATTATATCAACCGAAACAGTTACGTTGCTTACAATGGCAATATGGTTTACGACCCGTCAACTATTATTAATCAAATTGCTTCCTCTTCCAGTAAAGGGCCAACAAGAGATGGAAGAATAAAACCAGATATTACAGCTACTGGCGATTGGGTGCTCTCTTGTATTGCTACTCCATTAATAAGTGATTTTATTACTTTTTTACCAGATGATTTAGCCTTAGGAGGATATCATAAATATGGAAACGGAACATCTGCTTCAAGTCCAGTAGTAGCTGGAACGGTTGCTTTGTACTTAGAAAAAAATCCAAATGCTACTGTAGCGCAAATTAAACAAGCTGTAATAAGTTGTACAAAACAAGATAGCTTTACAGGCGCAAGTTTACCAAACAATGTTTGGGGCTATGGAAAATTAGATGCATTTACTACACTTACAGGATGTGTAATTACTGACAACCAAGACATTTCTAACACTTCGAATTTTTCTTTTGTTTATCCAAATCCTGCAATTAATGATGTAAATATTAATTTGAATTTTATTTCAATCAATACGCTGGATAAAGTAGAATTAAAATTTTACAATTCATTAGGACAAACAATAAAAAGGATACTAGTAAACGAAAAACAAATTATTGTAAATAATTTACCTGCTGGCGTTTATTTTTGTGATTTAATCATCAATGGGAAAACCACGGCAACTGAAAAAATAATACTTTTGCAACAGAAATAAATTGTATGGAACAAAAATTAAAATTGGTTGGTATTCTTGCATTAGTACTTGGCATTTCAGCAACTGCGCTGTGTTTTTTTTCTTTCGGAATAATGTATGCTTTATTGGCCGGAACAATTGGTATGTTAATTTCAGGAGTTTATGTAGGTATTGATACCAAATACGAAATAAATAAAAACAAAATTACTATTGGTATTATTTCAATGTTTTTAAGTTCTGTGCCTATTTTATTTTTATTGGCAGTAATTATCTTAAGCAAAATAAATTCATAAAATGGCTTCTGGCATTTCCAATTATTTATCACTCATCAAATTTAGCCACACCATTTTTGCATTGCCGTTTGCTATCATTGGTTATTTTTTAGCAATAAATTTTACAGATGCTACATTTGATTTAACTCTTTTTGCATTGGTTATTTTATGCATGGTGTTTGCCAGAAGTGCAGCCATGGCATTTAACCGCTATATCGACAGAAAAATTGACGAACAAAATGCAAGAACTGCCATACGTGAAATACCTGCAGGAATTGTAAAACCAAAATCAGCCCTTGCTTTTGTAATTATTAATTGTGTATTATTTATTACTACCACCTATTTTATCAATCCTTTGTGTTTTTATTTATCTCCTGTTGCCTTGCTTGTTGTATTAGGTTATAGTTTAACAAAACGATTTACTGCGCTTTGTCATTTAATACTGGGCATTGGCTTAGCACTTGCTCCTATTGGAGCATATTTAGCTGTTACAGGAAAATTTGATTGGTTACCCTTGTTTTTTTCATTTGCTGTTTTATTTTGGGTAAGTGGCTTTGATATTATTTATGCTTTGCAAGATGAAGACTTTGATAAATCAAAAAATTTAAAATCTATTCCTGTATATATGGGAAAAAAAGGAGCTCTTTATTTTTCTACTTTTTTACACTTGTTAAGTGCTTCGTTTATTATTTATGCTGGAATTTATGCTCAATTTAATTTTTGGTATTGGATAGGAACAATTGTTTTTGTTGGACTTTTGATTTACCAACACACCTTAGTTAAACCCAATGATTTAAGCAAAGTAAACATTGCTTTTTTTACCACCAACGGAATAGCAAGTGTAATTTTTGCAGTGTTTGTATTGATTGGTTTATATGCTTAAACATTTTTAAATGCTAAAAAAATTAAAATTAATTCCCATTAAAAAAATCTTAAAGTGGGGATTTTTATTTCTACTTCTTCTTTTTGTTTCTATCTGCTTAAGTAATTACTATGTTATAAAAAGTACTAAAACACAATTATATACCGATATAGAAAAAATACCTACAAATAATGTTGCGCTGCTATTAGGAGCAAGTAAAAAAACAGTAAGAGGGAACGACAATTTATATTTTAATTATAGAATAGAAGCAGCAGCAGAATTGTACAAAGCTGGTAAAATAAAACACATTATTGTTAGCGGAGATAATCATAAAAAAGAATACGATGAAGCCACCGATATGCGAGATGCATTGATGGAATTAGGAGTACCAGACAGTTGTATCACATTGGACTATGCTGGTTTTAGAACTTTAGATTCTATGGTTAGGTGCTTAAAAGTATTTAAACAAAAAAATATAACCGTAATTTCCCAAGAATTTCATAACCAAAGAGCCACTTTTATTGGGAATTATTACAATATGAATGTAGTTGCATTTAATGCCAAGGATGTTCCTTCGCAATATTCATTAAAAACAAAAATTAGAGAATACTTTGCAAAATTTAAAGCTGTAATTGATTTATATATCATTCACAAAGAACCAAAATTTTTGGGTGAGGAAGTAGAAATAAAATTATAACTGTTTTTTAGGAGCAATTTTGTATTTAATATTTAAAGAAAAAAATTAACACCTTCGATGCACCAATTTTTCCTCCGAAAAAGTGGAAACATAAAGTAAATGGTGAGTTAGGGTTTAGAATCCATATAAGACCACAAACAGTAATACAATGACAATAGACCCCAAAAACAGGAGTTATCAGTTAATAGCTAAAGCTAATATAAAAAAAACATTGAGTTTTGATTATAAAAAACCTGCTGACGATGTTGTTAACTGGTGCCATTTACAATTGAAAAATAAACATACTGTTTTTTATAAAATTATTAATCCTGATATAGCAGAGTATGATAAAGATTTTTATGTTCAATTGAGTTTTATTGATGATGGGATTATTAAAGAAGTTGTGATTGGCAATCAGTATGAATTATACAGAGGGCCTGAAAAAATCGGATATTTAATTATTGAGAATATTATAAAATAGAAATTATGAAAGATTCTAAAGATGAAAGAGGCCGCTCTGTAAAGGTTTTGGGGCGATCAGGGATCTTATACGAAGAAGATAACCAAAAGTATTATATTGATTCGGAGATGTTGGTAGGTCCAGAATATAACTTGGTTATATATGCAGATAATGTTAAACCTTACGATAAAAAAGATAAAAGACTCATCTCGTTTGATAAAAAAAAAGAAATAGTTTCGATTGCTATAGGTTTATTTAAATCAGTTGGAATAAAAGTACTTTTACATAAGTGAAGAAAGCTTTTTTAGGTGCGTAAGATGTTCTTCTTGTCAAAAGGAAGTTTAAATACAAAAGCAAATAAATCTTGCTGAAGCAATAAAAAAAATTGATTACAGAGTAAAAAAAGTTATTTATAAACATTTTTTTGAGTAGAGCAAGAAAGTGATGATGGATATATTGTTAAAATTTTAAAACTTTAAAATGCCAGGGAGGATAAAAATAATTGAAAAATCATTTGAGAGTTACTTCTTTAGCTATCGGGAAATTTTAATTTTTTTCCTCCGTAAATCATACCTCTTGGCACGTAAGAACATCTTACGCGCCTACAAAAAATATTTTTCGTTTTTTTAAACCCATCGTTTATAGTAGAAACTTTTCGTTTGAAGCTTTTGAAAAAAAGCAAATGACCATTTATACCAGTTTTTTTGCTCATTATGCTTTGATGAAACATAATAACCTTTAATAAGTTTATGATTTTGTGAGTAATAAGCAACCTCGCTATATTCCGATGTAAGATAATTTTTGAAAGTGCAAAATACAATATTTAAATTAACATCTTCTTGTCCGTATGTTTCCTCGATGGACTGACACTTACCAAGATAATATAATGATGTTTTGTAAATAAAATCTATTTCTATTTTTATTGGAATATGTTCAGCGCCTATTGAATTAAGCTGAATCAAAAAGCTACTTTGTGTAGCATTGTCTTCATATCCAAAAAAAGAACTCTCTATTTCGATATTATTAATATTTATCAATTTAATCATATTAATAAAAGCGGTAAAATCTGCATAATGATTTTCACCATAATTATCGCCACTAAAAATAGCTGAGATTATATTACTCATTGTTTATGGCGTTTTTAAAAAGTCAATATGTCCATTGCTAAACATAAAATTTCTCATATAAATATTCAAATTTTGTTGCGGAGTTGAACCCGAGACCTCAGGGTTATGAACCCTGTGACCTCAAATATCCAATTACTCAGCAAATTTCAACTTTTTTGGAGAGAAAAACTAGGCACACCAAAGTTTTTTTTGCAACAAGATACAACTGTTATAAACCCAGTTCGAGAGTAGTCGAGAATAATATCTAGTCATTGCGAAGGAAGGTAGGATTGAGCCAATCTCTGGACAAAGCTTAATGTGGATTGCTTCTTACCTCGCAATGACAAACTAAGTAAATAGAAAATTTAGTGAACCAATTTAGCAACTTCAATTGCTGCTTTAACAAAGTTTACAAACAATGGATGAGGATTAGCCACAGTACTTTTGTACTCAGGATGAAACTGAACTCCTACAAACCAAGGATGGTCTTTTATCTCAACAATTTCTACTAAACCTCCCTCTGGATTAATTCCAGAAGCAATCATTCCTGCTTTTTCGTAATCTTGTAAATATTCGTTATTAAACTCATAACGGTGGCGATGGCGCTCTGTAATTTCTTTTTGCTTGTATATTTCCCAAGCTTTGGTATCTTTTGAAACATTGCAAGGATAAGCACCTAAGCGCATGGTTCCACCTTTTTTGGTTATTTTCTTTTGTGCTTCTAATAAATCTATCACGGGATTTGTAGTGCCAGGATTCATTTCAGTGCTATTTGCATCTTTAAATCCTAAAACATTTCTTCCAAATTCAATTACTGCACATTGCATTCCTAAACATATTCCAAAAAACGGGACACCATTTTCGCGAGCATATTTTATTGCAGAAATTTTCCCTTCTATTCCTCTTTGTCCAAAACCTGGAGCAACAAGGATTCCTTTTAATCCTTTAAATTTTTCTTTTACATTTTCATCTGTAATACTTTCAGAATGTATCCACTCAATTTTTACTTTGCAATCATTTGCTGCTCCAGAATGTATAAACGCTTCTGATATTGATTTATAAGAATCCTTCAACTCAACATATTTACCAACCAAACCAATTTTTACTTCGTGTTTAGGATGTTTAAATTTTTGTAAAAAATCTCTCCATTTTGTTAAATCTACATTTTCAGATATAGGCATACTCAAATGTTCCAATACTGCCACATCTAATTTTTCTTCTTCCATCAACAATGGAACTTCATAAATGGTACTTGCATCCATTGCTTCAATTACAGCATTAGGAGCAACATTGCAAAACAATGCAATTTTATTTCTTATCTCTTTTGTAATCGGATGTTCTGAACGACAAACCAAAATATCGGGTTGTACACCATACTCCAACAATAATTTTACTGAATGTTGAGTTGGTTTTGTTTTTAATTCTCCTGTGGTAGATAAATAAGGCAACAATGTTAAATGCACAACCATTGCATCTTTACCGAGTTCCCATTTCAACTGGCGTACAGCTTCAATGTATGGTAATGATTCAATATCACCAACAGTTCCACCAATTTCTGTAATTACAAATTGATAATTGCCAGTTTTACCTAAAATTTTTACTCTGTTTTTTATTTCATCTGTAATGTGTGGGATAACCTGAACTGTTTTTCCTAAATAATCTCCTCTTCTCTCTTTCTCAATTACAGATTGGTAAATTCTTCCAGTAGTAACATTATTTGCTTGAGATGTAGGAATATTTAAAAAGCGTTCGTAATGCCCTAAATCTAAATCTGTTTCGGCTCCATCATCAGTCACAAAACATTCGCCATGCTCATAAGGATTTAAAGTTCCTGGGTCAACATTAATATAAGGATCTAACTTTTGAATAGTAACTGTAAAGCCGCGCGCTTGCAAGAGTTTGGCTAAAGATGCAGAAATAATTCCTTTTCCTAATGATGAAGTAACGCCTCCGGTAACAAAAATGTATTTAGTTGAAGATGACATGCTTGGCTTAAATAAATAATGGTTCAAAAAAAATTTGACCAAATAAATTTAATTCCAATTGCCTTTTAAGCGACTGCTTTTTTAATTATTGGTCATACAAAAGTAGAAATAATTCTGTGGGCTAAAAAATGTTTTTCGATAAATATTAAAAAAATAAGGGGTATTGTTTCCAATGCCCCTTATTTTCAATAGTATAGTACTGTTTTCTAGAATCTCATATTCACGCTCACAGTAGGTAATATTGGCAATTGATTCACACGCCCTTGTGGATTAGAACGTGGAACATAGAATACATTAGGACGATTGTAAACATTTGTTGCTCCCACAGCAACCTCCAATTTGGTGTTTTCAAAAAACTGAAATGAACGTTTGATATTAAGATCTAAGCGATGGTACCAAGGCAATCGTTTTTCTCCAGTAGCAAAAAAGAATGCCATATCTCCATTTGCAGAAGTATAATCTGTAGATAAACCAGAATTGAAATCCAATTTTTCATACCATCCGCCTGTAGGCCTGTAAGGAAACCCTGAACCAATATTCCAACGTGCATCAACTTCCCAATTACGGTTTTTACCAAACGTATAAGAAGCAACGATATTTGCATTGTGTCTTCTATCAAAAAATGGATGATATGTTTGTATTCCATCCCAACGAGTAACATACGTTAATGAATATACAACCCATACATACACACGTTTATAATCGTATTTCAAAACCACATCTAAACCTTGTGCTCTACCTGTTTCAATAATAAAATCTTTTTTCAATAAATCTGGCTTCGTAGCATTATCACCAGTATCATCATACAGCTTATTACGATTCAAATTGGTAAGCTGTGTAAAATCTTTGCGATATGCTTCAATGTTCAAATCTAGATGACGAGCTAAATCAATTTCAACACCAAAAATGTAATGATTTGCCTTTTGTAATTTATGATTTACTTTTTTTATGTTGCCTTTTTCATCAACGTATTCCGAAGGCAAATTATCTGGCCCTGATAGAAACCCATAAAATAAATTCACCACATCTCTATCGGAATTTGCAGAAATAAGGTTTTGTGAATACATCCCCCCTGCTAATTTTAAACGAAATTTTGGAGTAATGCTATACTTCATACCCAACCTTGGTTCTGGTGAAGTATTTTTTAAGGAAGCATAGTATTGAACTCTAAAACTGGGTTCAATCAATAATTTTTTACGTTTAGAAACATATTTGTATTTCACATATCCACTTATTTCAGTAGTATTTTCTTGTTGTTCTATACGCCTATTTAGTGAATTGTAAAAATCAAAATCCGTTTGGAATCCTAGCATTTCTACACCATAATTCAATTCGTTTCTACTAATAAAATAAGTAAAACCAATTCCCATGTTAAATCCTTTTATTCTACTTGATTTTTCTTTTTCTCCTTCTGGTTTTAATTTAATTCCGTAATCAGAATAAGCAAAATTACCACTTACCAATATTGGTGAGTTTTGAGGAACAAGCAAGAAATTACCTCCTACACCGGTTGAAGACCAATTCATTTTTTGAATTGCTTTGTAATTTACTTCATCAGAAAAATTAAATCCAAACATATTTAACTTGCTACCATTGTTAGAATTAAAAGAAATTTTTCCATAATAATCATTAAAGCTAAATGGTAAACCCTCTTCATCAACATAAGAATAAAGCAACTTAGATGTAGTAGGTAAATAAGAATTTTTAGCTGAAAAAATAAATGAAACAGAAGTATTTGATTCGTCTGTTAATTTTTTTAATGGTCCTTCTACTAATACTTTTGAACCAAATGGACTTGCAGATAGTTTACCAGAAACTCTTTTTTTATTTCCATCACGAGTAGTAATATCCATTATCGAAGAAATTCTTCCACCATACTCTGCTCCAAAACCACCACTATAAACATCAGCATTACGTATAATGTCGGCATCAAATACAGAAAACAATCCGATGGAGTGGAATGGGTTGTAAATAACCATACCATCTAACAAAACTTTATTTTGTATTGGAGAGCCGCCTCGAATATATAATTGCCCACCTTGGTCACCAGTAAATATAACACCTGGTAATACTTGTAAATATTGTGCTAAATCAGGCTCACCACCCACACTTGGTAATTTTTTAATAACAATCGGATCAATTTTATTTACCGAAACTTGCGTCTCCGTTTGTTTTGCTTCTTGTTCTGCTGTTACTTCTATTTCTTTTAATTTGACATTTCCTTTGATAACATATAATTTTCTATCAACGATATCTCCTGCCTTAACTGTAATTGCTTGCTCTAAAGTATCATATCCTAAAGCCGCAACCATCAATATATAATTACCTGGGGGTACTTTAGTTATTGAATAATATCCGTTTACATCAGTAGTATTACCAATGGCAGTTCCTTTTAAAACAACATTGTTAAATAATAATGGCTCACCTGTTTCTTTTACATAAACAAATCCACGAACAGTACCTGTAGATTGTTGCGAAAAAGAAAGGCTTGTTACAACTGCCGAAATAACTACTAAAAATATTTTTTTGAAATTCATTTTTTACTCTTTAATGTGTTCTGATATAAATAAAAATGCCTTACTAATTAAGGCGTGTAAATGTAACAAAATAATTTGTTAAAAAATGCTTCGTTTTTCTGAAATACTTAATCTTTGAGGTAATCGGTAGGATTTGGCAGATAAGCGGTTTTATTGCTCTTTTATCGGGTTTGAGATTAGGCTTTCGTTTCTGATAATTCAATAATTCTATCAAACTCTTCTGCCTTAACAGCTGATACAGACAAACGAGACAATTTGATGATTTGCATATTAGCTAATTGCTTATCTGTTTTGATTTCGGCTAATGAAACAGGTCGTTTTAAAGTTTTAAAGGGGCTAATTTCAACAACACTCCAAGCAGTATCATCTGTGGTTGGGTCTTGATAATGTTCTTTAACCACTTTTGCAATTCCAACAATTTCCAAACCTTCATTACTATGATAAAAGAATACTAAATCTCCTTTTTTCATTGCACGCATATTGTTACGTGCAGCATAATTTCGCACCCCATCCCAAACAGCTTTTTTATCTTTTAAAAACTGTTGCCAACTGTATTTAAATGGTTCTGATTTTACAAGCCAATAGTTCATTGCTAATATTTTTAATGCATTATTTTAAAAACAAGTTCTTTTAAAAGTTCTCCATCTGTTGCCGAAGTGTTTTCTACTCCTTTCGATTTTAAATCGTATTCACGCAAATAAGAAAAAATACTTTTCAATTTTCCCAAAGGATAGTTTTTTCCAGCAATTTCGTAATCACCAACAAAATAAGGATTAATTTGCATTTCGGACGCAACATTGCTTTTTGTTTTATTTTGCACAGAATGATAAAGCAGTACTTTTGAAAAATGTCCATATAATAAAGCAACAACCATAACCAATGGATTGTCTTTAGGATTAGCAGCAAAATAATTTATTATTCTGTTTGCTTTCACAACATCTTTTTTTGTGATTGCATTTTGCAATTCAAAAACATTATAATCTTTACTTATTCCAATATTCTGTTGAACATGTTCAGGAGTAATTTCAGTATTTGCAGGAACATTAATTATTAGCTTATCTATTTCATTCGTAATTTTAGACAAACTAGTTCCTAAGTATTCTGCTAGCAAAACAGCAGCTTTAGGATTAAGAGTATATTTTTTTTGCGCTAAATAACTTTTTATCCAATCAGGCACTTGATTATCATACAGCTTTTTAGACTCTAGCAAAACACCCGACTTTGCAATTACTTTGGCAATATTGGTACGCTTGTCTATTTTTTTTTCTCGGTAACAAATCACTAAAATGGTCGACTGCAACGGATTTTCTAGATATGCTTCAAAAGCAGATTTTGTTTTTTCTTTTTTCTTATCGTCTTCTTCTTTTAAAAAGTTTTTGATGGATTGAGCTTCTTTTACAATAACAACCTGATATTCGCTCATCATTGGAAAGCGTTTTGCAGCACCAACTATGTCGTTTGCAGTAATTTCTCCGCCATACAAAACAGTTTGATTAAATTCTTTTTCTGACTCGTCTAATACATTTTTTTCAATATAATCAGAAATCAAATCAATAAAATAAGGCTCTTCCCCCGACAAAAAATAAACGGGTTTGTATTTTTTGTTTTTTAAATCAGATAATATCGCACTGTATTCCATCCTTAAATATTATTCGAAACGTAAATGTTTAACCGTAAGTCCATTATTTTTTAACTCATTCAAAGCATCTATTCCAATTTTCAAATGCTCGTCAACAAAATTTTGTGTTACTTTTAAATCGCTTTCAGATGTTTTTACTCCAGCAGAAATCATAGGTTGGTCACTTACTAAAAGTAATGCACCTGTGGGTATGCTATTTGAAAATCCAGTAGAAAAAATAGTTGCTGTTTCCATATCAATTCCCATTGCTCTAATAGAACGCAAGTATTCTTTAAAATCTTCATCATGCTCCCACACTCTTCTATTTGTGGTATAAACTGTTCCTGTCCAATAATCTTTATTATGATTTCTTATGGTAGTAGAAATTGCTTTTTGTAAGCTAAATGCTGGCAATGCTGGAACTTCAGGTGGGAAATAATCATCAGACGTACCTTCTCCTCTAATTGCTGCAATAGGTAAAATTAAATCTCCTAGCTCATTTTTCTTTTTTAATCCTCCACATTTGCCTAAAAATAAAGCTGCTTTAGGGTTTATAGCACTTAACAAATCCATGATGGTAGCCGCATTTGCGCTTCCCATACCAAAGTTTATAATTGTAATTCCATTTGCAGTGGCATTTGGCATTGGTTTATCTACACCATCAACAGGTACATTATTCCACTCTGCAAACTTTTTTACGTAATTATTAAAATTGGTAAGCAAAATATATTCACCAAACTTTTTTAATTCTGTTCCAGTATACCTTGGCAACCAGTTTTCTACTATTTCTTCCTTATTTTTCATTTTTTTTAATCTAAAACAAATTTACCAAGATTTTTTACAAACTCAAGGTAACAAATAATTGTCGCCCAACCCTATTAATTATTTATTTACTAATTTTTTGAAGAGCAATTTGAGCTAATTCAAAGTCGGGATTAATTGCAAGACATGCTTGATAATCAGCAATTGCCTTTTGCTTGTTTTTCATTGTTTCGTAACAAACGCCTCTAGCGTAATATGCTTCAACATATTTTGGGTCAACATTAATTGCATCTGAATAATACAGAATGGCATTTTTATAGTCCTTTGCATTCAAAAAATAAATAACGCCTAAATTGTATTTAGCATTTTTGTTATTATCAAATTTTAAAAGAGAATTATATGTTTCAATTGCATTTTTAAAATCTTGAACATCCTGATAGTATTTACCTAATCCATACCAAGCCTCTACACTTTTTGGTTGTAAACGAATTGCATTTTTAAAATATTCCACCGCTAATTTATTTTGTTGAGCAGCGCACAAAACACCCAATTGCATGTAGGCATTATAGTAGGTTTTGTCTTGTTCCACAGCCGTTTGCATACTACTAATTGCTTTTGCAGTATCCTTCAAACCTTTGTAATTCATCCCTTTCATAAAATATGCTTTAGCATTGGATGCATCCAAACGCAAAACATTGTTTATGTTTTCAATCGATTTATCATACTTTTGAACATATAAATACAATTCTGCCAATTTTAATATTGCATCCTGATTTTTGTTATCTAATTGCACGGCTTTTTCCAAAGCATTTTTTGCCGTACCAGTTTTATTTCCTGCAAAATAAATATCAGCTAGTGTAAGATAATATGGGGCTTTGGTGCTATCAATGTTAACAGCAGTAAGCATATCATCTAAAGCTGACTGAAAATTTTTCTCTTTCATAAAATATTGTGCGCGCTTATGATAATTATCAGAATTTTTCGAATCGTCTTTTATGCTTTGATTTAATTCAACAAGTTCCTGCGGAAGGTTTAATGTGTTTTTGTTTTCATTAGAATTTTCATCTGTACTAGAATTACTACATGAAATAATAAACAATGAAAAAACGAATAGAAAAGTTTTAAAAATTTTATTTGTCATAGTAAACAAAAGTAGCTAAAATAGTTTTTATCAAAAAAATAAATGAGTAATATTGTAGAAGTCAAAAGCCTATTAATTTTATGTCGAGAATAACTATTGCCATTGACGGCTATTCATCTTGCGGAAAAAGTACATTAGCAAAGGCTTTGGCTTCAAAATTAGGCTATGGCTATGCCGATTCTGGTGCGATGTATAGATGTATCACACTTTATGCATTACAAAAAGGTTTAATAAAAGATCATAGTTTTATTGAGGATGAAATCATAAAAATTATTCCTGAAATCCAATTAAGATTTGAATTTAATCCCAATACAAAATCATCTGAAACATTTATGAATGGTGAAAATGTTGAAAAAGAAATTCGTCAAATGGTTGTTTCAGAAAATGTAAGTAAAGTAAGTGCTATAAAAGCTGTGCGAACTAGAATGATTATAATACAACGTGAGCTTGGAAAAAACGGGGGAATAGTTATGGATGGAAGGGATATTGGAACAAATGTTTTTCCGAATGCTGAACTAAAATTGTTTATGACTGCCGACCCAGATATTAGAACCCAGCGCAGATTAGACGAACTTACATCAAAAGGTCAATTTCCTACTTTTTTAGAAGTAAAACAAAATTTACTGAGTAGAGATTATGAAGACACGCATAGAGAAGAAAATCCTTTAACACAAGCCAAAGATGCTATTGTTTTGGATAATTCTGATTTAAGTAGAGAGCAACAGTTGGAATTTGTTTTAAAACTTATCCAAGATTTAACTTTATCTGTTGACTAATTTTATTCTTTTATAATTTTTTCTTTCACAAGTAAACGAAAATCTTTTTTAGTCGTTTTACTTTCTATCCAGGTAATAAAATCAAAATATTCTAAAACTTTATTTTCAAAAGCATCTTTGAATAACACTTCCAATTTACTCTTTAAATCCATAAAGGCATCCTGAAGCTTTGCATTAGTATTTATATGTGGCAATTTATCTTTAATAAAACTCAACACAATATTTTCGAATTTATATAGACGTTTCCGTTTATATAAAAAACGATATGCAGAAATGGCAGCATAAGGAAGCATTTCTTGTTCTCCTTTCTCCCACAAAACAATTAACCTCAAAATTCTTGCAAAGCTTTGTATATCATCACGCAACGAAGGATTATTCTCATTTATAATGTCATTCAAAAAACTCAATGCCTTTGAATAATTTTTATTTATTAGGTAAACAGTTGCAATGTTGTATTTAAAAGTTACAATTTCAACTAAAGGTATTTTATCAGAATACTCATTTATACCTAAAATAACTTCCTTTACAATTCTTTCTGCTTCTTCAAAATCTCCAATTTTTATACTTACTCCCAAAACCAACTTATAGGATGTAGTCCACAACAAAATATTTTCACGGATATTATGTGTTGCAAGTGAGCGAATTTTTGAAATATAGGGTGTAGTTTCCTTAAATTGTTGCAGATGCAAATAGTTTACAACCAAATTATTTAAAGTAACTATATACTTTGCCACCTCTTCTTCTTTCAATTTTGGGGGCATGGATTCTATTAGTTCAATATTTTTTTTTGTAAAAACCAGACTTTCATTATGCTTACCAGAAGAAGTAAAGTAAACGGTATTAATGTAATTGATGTAATATTTGTCAGAAAACGTTAACGCATTATTTTTTAAACGATTGTATTTTTTTATCACATCCAACATTAAATTTAAATCTTCTTTTGATCGGGCAAATCCTTTTTTATTGATAATAGAAAACACATTGTGCAAATCGCTTTTTATAAACAGGCTTTGTTTTATAGAATCTAAAATCTCGCTCTCTTCCTTAAATATTTTTTTATGAAAGTCAGCCTCTTCTGCCGACTGATCAGTTACTTGATACAATTTTGCTTTCCACTCTAATATTTCTAATAAGCGAATTTTATTGTCGGTAGCAGATGCCATTTTTTCTGCTTTTAAATACATTTTTTTGCATTGTTTGTATAAACCTTTTTGATATAAAAAATTTATATCAATCAACATTTCCTTCAATTCCATATCAATCGAAAATGCAGAATGATATGTCCTCATACTTTTAATAATTAATTGATGTAAATAATTTTTTACTGCTGCAAATCGTTTAATAAAATTTTGTCCTTCAAATTGCTTTTTAATTGCTCCCTCATCATAATTTTTTTGGACTGAAATAGCATCAAATAATTTCACATAATTATTCCCATCAGCAATCACATGTCTTGTTGCATATATTTTAAAATACCTTTTCTCTGTTTGAGAAAGGGATTTTATCAATTTATGAAGCTCATCTGATGCAATCATGAAATAGTATAATTATTTGATATAAATATTATCAAATATACATTTTTTATATATATTTTAAATTAGATTTAGTATAATGATGAAAATTTAGATTCATTTTTTTTACTTTAATACTGACCTTTATGTAGAAATTAAAAATAGTAATGTTTAAAAATTCAAGCAAATATTACACACCAAGCGTAAAATTTCTTATTAAAACAATAGGTGTTATTCTACTATTTATTGCCATTTCAAAAAAATCAAATTCTCAAACAATAGTTTATAGCCAAAATTTTAATGTTTCTTTAGCAGCCAGTGGTTGGACGAACACCAACCTAACTGCACCATGGTCAAGCGGGAGTTATCTTGGTATTTTCACAAACAACTGGTATGTAAATGATGCTGAATCTGGAAGACCACCAAATACATGTGGTGCCGCTAATATGGGAAATTTTTCTTTATATATGGGGGCAGTTGGATTAGGGGCTCTTGGTGCTGCATACATATCAAATGCCAATACCAATAGAAGAATTTCTTCTCCAAACATAAATACTACTGGATACACCAATATGACATTAAGTTTTAATTTTATTGGAAACGGATCAGGAACTGCAGATAAAGGATACCTACTTTACAGTATTGATGGAGGCGCTTCTTGGATAAATGCAACAGGAGCACCAACAACCTCTAATCCAGCTTTGCCAGCGAGTTCTAACCTAAACAATTTAAAATCTCAAATATGTGGTAGTGGTCAAGGAAGATGGACTAACATAACATGGACATTGCCTACAACATGTGAAAACATAACCAATTTAAGAATTGCTTTTGCTTGGCAAAACAATAACACAACAACAACACCAACACCCACAGACCCTTCTCTTGCAATTGATGATATCACAATCACTGTTCCTACGGTGCTTCCTATTGAGCTTTTATCATTTTCAGGTCATAACATTGGTCATGAGAACGTTTTAAAATGGGAAACAGCATCCGAAACAAACAATGATTTTTTCACTTTAGAACGTTCAATTGATGGTATTAGTTTTTCTGAAATAGATAATATTGATGGTGCCGGAAATAGCAATTCTATTCTCAATTATCATTTGATAGATAAAACACCAATAAATGGTATAAACTATTACCGTTTAAAACAAACCGATTTTAATGGTAATTATAAATACAGCTCTGTAATTTCTTTGAACATAGAAAATCATTCCGATTTAGAACTAGTTTATTCATATAATAATCCCGAAACAAATTATTTAGAATTAACATTTAATTGTAAAAATGATTGCAATATCACAATAGAACTATATGATTTAATAGGTAAAAAAATAACTACAAATTCCGCAAACGCTGAAGGGAATTTCACAAAAATTTTCATTCCTACTTCTGAGCTTAGTAATAGCATATATTTGCTTAAGGCATTTAATTCTAATCAATTAATTAGTAAAAAAATTAAGCTATGATTCAATACAACCTTCTTTTCAAAAAAAACGTCTTTGATTTATCGGCATAAATACTTATAATTGTTCTATCAAACATTAACACAAAACAACTCCATTATATACTTTTATTATGAAAATAAACTACTCTTTTAAAACCACTTTTTTAAAACTGATTTGCACATTTCTATTTTTTGTATTTGGTTTAAATATTAATGCACAAGTTTTTTATACTGAAACTTTTGATGGTACTGCCTGCGCTGCAACTTCTGGCTGTGACCCCAGTTTAGTATCTTGGACAACCACGAACACAGGTACTAATGGTGCAAATCCTAACAAATTTTATGTTTCATGCCAAGAAAATGGGAATGCTGCTGGCGTTTGCGGTAGCGGATGTGGGACAGATCAATCATTACACGTAGGAAACATTTCTACCTCTACAGCTGCATTTATTTTTTGTCCAACAGGCGATTGTGGAGCTGCTTATGACGATTCAGGTGCAGGAGAAC
This sequence comes from uncultured Chitinophaga sp., assembly GCA_964549315.1. Lineage (GTDB taxonomy): Bacteria > Bacteroidota > Bacteroidia > 2-12-FULL-35-15 > 2-12-FULL-35-15 > 2-12-FULL-35-15. The sequence continues at coordinate 47,478 of CAZJUY010000016.1, forward strand.
GTACCGACAAAAGATGTGAGTCTCCTACTATAAATTGTACTGGACAAACAAATATTACATTGGCATTTAATTATCTTGAAAATGGGCAAGGAGCAAACGATGATGCTACATTATGGTATTTTGATGGCGCTACATGGACAAATATAAATGCTCTAGCCAAAACAACAGTTTGTGGTAGTGGGCAAGGCTTATGGACAGCCTTTTCAATGACTTTACCGGCATCGGCTAATAACAACCCAAATGTAAAAATTGGTTTTAGATGGGTAAATAACGGTGATGGAAATGCTGCTGACCCTTCATTTGCAGTTGATGATATAACATTATCTGTAGTAGCATCAGCAAATACAATTACAACTGGAACAATTACAGGTTCTCCTTTTTGTGCGTGTAGCACAGTAAATGTACCTTTTACTAGCACTGGAACTTTTTTAGCTGGTAATATTTATACTGCTCAATTATCAAATGCTGCAGGTAGCTTTGCTGCTCCCACTGCAATTGGAACATTAGCAAGTACTGCAAATACCGGAACTATTGCAGCTACAATTCCTTGTGCTACTCCTACTGGTTCTGGATACAGAATTAGAGTAGTGAGTTCTAATCCTGCTGTAACAGGCTCTGATAATGGAGTAAATATCACCATCAATGCTACAACTACTCCTTCTGTGAGTATTGCTGCAAGCCCTTCAGGAACAATTTGCACTGGCACATCAGTTACATTTACTGCAACACCAACAAACGGTGGTGCTGCACCAACTTATCAATGGCAATTAAATGGTAGTAATGTGGGTACAGGCGGAACTACTTATACAAATGCTGGTTTAAATAACGGTGATGTTGTTACAGTTATTATGACTTCAAATGCAACGTGTCCTTCCCCTGCTACTGCAACTTCAAATGCAATTACAATGACTGTTGTTGCTTCATTGACACCAGCAGTTAGTATTGTTGCTAGCCCAGGAAGTACAATCTGTTCAGGAACATCCGTTACATTTACTGCAACTCCTACCAATGGAGGAACAGGACCAACCTATCAATGGCAATTAAATGGTAGTAATGTGGGAACTGGAGGAACTACTTATACCAACGCTGGTTTAAACAATGGTGATGTTATCACAGTTATTATGACTTCTAACGACCCTTGCGCTTCGCCCACTACAGCAACATCTAATGCTATTACTATTACGGTAACCACCTCTTTGACACCCTCTGTTAGTATAGTGGCTAGTCCCGGAAATACAATTTGTTCAGGAACATCCGTTACGTTTACTGCTACTCCTACAAATGGAGGGACTACCCCAACCTATCAATGGCAATTGAATGGTGGTAACGTAGGAACAGGTGGAACCACTTATACCAATGCAGGTTTAAACAATGGTGATGTTGTTACGGTTATTATGACTTCAAACGATCCTTGTGCTTCACCTACTACTGCTACTTCAAATGGAATAGTTATGACTGTTACATCTTCTGTTACACCTTCAGTAAGTATTTCGGCTGTACCATCACCACCAATTTGTGCAGGACAATCCGTAACATTTACTGCTACACCCACAAACGGGGGAACTTCACCAACCTATCAATGGCAATTGAATGGTAGTAATGTGGGAACTGGCGGAACTACTTATACAAACGCTGGTTTAAACAATGGTGATGTTGTTACCGTTATAATGACTTCAAACGACCCTTGTGCTACACCTACTACTGCTACTTCAAATGCAATAAACATAACAATACAAGCTACAGTAACACCATCTGTAACAATTAGCGCAAGTACTACTACTCCATGTAATGGAACAGCAGTAACATTTACTGCTACACCAAGCGGTGGTGGTACAGCACCAAGTTATCAATGGCAAGTAAATGGTAGTAATGCTGGAACAAATTCAGCAACATTCTCTTCTATTTTAAATTCGGGAGATGTTGTAACCGTAATCATGACAAGTAATTCACCTTGCGCAAGTCCAACAACCGCTACTTCAAATCCGATAACAATTACAACACAAGCTTGCAATGAGCCTGTTGCCAACTTTAGCGGAACACCGACAGTAATGTGCCAACCAGGGTGTGTAAACTTTACTGATTTAAGTACCAATACTCCAACAACATGGAATTGGTCATTCCCTGGAGCGACACCTTCATCATCTACATCTCAAAATCCAAGTAATATTTGTTACTCTGCAAACGGAAGCTATACAGTAACATTAATTGTATCTAATGCTGATGGTGCTGATACATTAACACAAGCGGGTTATATCACTGTTGGCAGCCCAGTAACTGTGAACATTACTGGAAACACATTAATAAATGCTTGTGAAGACGCTGTATTATCAGCATTTCCAGCTGATGGAACCTATCAATGGGGGCCAAATGTAAATATACTTTGTGAAAACTGTCAATCAGCAACTGTTTCCCCTTCCGCTACTCAGCAGTATTGGGTAACCTATACAAGCCCTCAAGGGTGTGTTGATTCAGATACAACAACCGTAGTTGTAACAGATATTTATACTTATTTCATGCCTACTGCATTTTCACCAAATGGCGATGGAATGAATGATGTATTGCAGGTGCACGGAAGAGGGGTTGATTACATTAGCTTAAAAGTTTTTGACAGAGTGGGTGAAAAAGTTTTTGAAACTACCGAACTTGAAAAAGGCTGGGACGGAAAACTGTTTGGTGTACCAATGAATAATGCTGTGTTTGTATACATGTTAGAAGTACACTATTGCAATGGAGAAATGGTAAAAGAAAAAGGCAACGTAACATTGGTAAAATAAATTTAAAAGAATTAAAAATTTAGATTATGAAAAAAATAGTATATACTCTTGTATTTACAGCAACAACACTTATTTCTGCTGCTCAAGATTTTCATTACTCACAATTTTATGCATCGCCATTAACTCAAAATCCTGGAAATACAGGTGTTTTTAATGGAGATGTAAGAGCTTACACACTATACCGTATGCAGTGGTTTACTGTGGCTACACCATATAAAACATTTTCAATTGCTATTGACGCTCCTGTATTTAAAAAGAAAATGAAGCGCGATGATTTTTTTGCATTGGGCTTAAATTTTAATAATGATAATGGGGGAAATGCACGATTAAAACAAAACTCCTACAATGTATTAATGTCGTTTACTAAATTTATTGGAGGACGACATAAACACCAAATCACATTGGGTTACGAAATAGGATATTTTATAAGACGAGCTACTTATGGTGCTTTAAAATGGGATAACCAATGGGATGGAACAAATTACAATCCTGCTTATGGAAGTGGGGAGCCAGGTGGTGGCGGAACAGGATTAATTGATATGTCAACAGGACTTGTTTGGAATTTTACTACAACACATTTATTCCGTAGTGCGTTAGGATTTTCATTTCATCACTTTACAGCTCCTAACAATAGTATACGTGGTGGTTTTGATAAGCTTATTCCAAAACTTGGCGTGCAATGGAATATTGGATATAAACTTAGCGAAACAAGCAATACTACACTTATGCCAAGTTTAATGGCTTACCAACAAGGTACTTCCCTTTTAATTAATGGAGGATTAAATGTAAAATATGTTCTAGAAGAACGCTCACGTTATACCACTAACCAAACCGACAAAGCATTCTACATTGGTGTGTTTTACCGCTTCCGTGATGCTGCTTACGCAACAGTACGTTATGATTATAAAGATTTTTCAGGCGGTGTAGCCTACGATATTAATATTTCCGGACTAACTCCTGCAAGCAGGTCTGTTGGTGGATTTGAGCTATTTTTACAGTATAGAGGAATTTTGGGAGGAGCTCAAAATGCCAAACGATCTAGCGTCAGGTTTATGTAATTAAAAAAAAACTTATAAAAAAGTCTTCTTAACCGAAGACTTTTTTATTGTGATTTTTTAAGCAACCAAAAACTATCATTGTCATATATTATTATTTAATATTGATACCTATCATCGTTTTTTGATTTTAAGAGTTGTAACTTACAAGAAATAACTAAAACTTAAAGCCATGTCAAACAATAAATCAAGAGACGATAAATTTTTTAGCTGTGAACAGGAACATGAATTAAATTATGTTTCGGGGCTTTACACTGAAAAAGAAAAAGTGTATGAATTTTTAAAATTAAAATGCGATGATAATAGCATTAAATATTCTACACATGACCAAGTGTATAAACTCATACAAGATGAATTAGGCTTTACTAAAGCCTAGTAATTGTTTTGTAAAATTGAGAGTGGGTTTTATTTTAGAATGAAGGGATTTTTCTCCGCTAGTTGGCAGATCGAAATGACAAATCAATGAAAGAAATCAATTTATTTATTTACCACTACTTTTTTATAAGTAGCGAAGTTTTTTTTTTTATCATTACGTTGTAAATTCCGTTTTGTAAATCATAATTTATTTCTTGTTTGTTTAGTCCAGCTGCTTGTGGCTTAATATTAAAACTATAAAGGCTTTGTCCTAATACATTTGTAATTTCAAATGTAACATCTTCAACTTTTTCAAGTGTATATTCAATATAAAAATTACCTGCATTAGGGTTAGGAAATAAATTTACATTGCTAATTAAAATTTCATTTTCTTCTATCCCAATAATATTTGAACCAAGGTTAATATTATCAATATATAAATTATTCCCACCATCGGTTACATTCACAATTTTTAGCATCACATTTTGGTAAGTAGCATACGTATTTAAATTAATGTTTGCAGTTTTCCATACGGTAGCACTATCTGGAATGTAGGGTGTAGTTTGTGTTGGTCCTGTTACCAAACCGTTACCTGTTCTGTAAAATACTTGTGTCCAAGTAACACCACAATCTTTAGATGCAAGTACAATTAGTTCATCAGAATAAGTGGGGTCAGATTTTGCATAGGCCCATTTAAAAAACAAATAAGGTGTTCCTGTAAATGTTGTAAAATCAAAGCGTGGAAGTACTAGGGCATCTGATTGTCCATAATTAATATTTATTAAATTATTAATTTTTGCACTTGCAATTCCTTGGTAAGCCACAGCAATAGTGTCTCTTTCCCATGTAATCCCAGTATCAGGGTTATCAATTGTAATTCCGTTGTTTGGGAAAGTAAAGGATTCAAAATTTTCGGCAAATGGTAATGCTTGTCCAATAGGTGGTGTAGTAACGTTTATGTAGTTTGTAATTGTTAAGCTGTCTGTACCATATAGATTGGTAGCAATTAATTTCACTTCATACATTCCTGCTGTAGAATATGTAACTGCTGGGTTAGTAAGCGTGGAAGTTGCAGGTGTTCCTCCTTGAAAAAACCATTGAAAAGCAGTAGGGTTGTTTTGTGATTTATTGTAAAACGTAATGGTATTTCCTTCGCAAATAGTTGTAGATAAAGTCACAAAGTCAGCAATTACGCTACAATTGCTGCTTACAAAACCACTGTCGCATCCTGTAGAATCTACATTCCAAGGCTGCCAAATATCATAACGCAAAGTAATAAGTGATGTAATCATTCTTTGTTTTTGTCCTTCGCTAAACATGTTTTTACAGTTATCGTTGCAGTAATCCATGTAGTTTTGTATTTGGTCGTTTACATCTGGGAAATCATTTGAACAACTATTTATTGTAGGGCAACCAAAATTTGGATTAGCTACAGGTGGTGTATCACATACATAATCACCATCAGAACAAGTATCTACTCCACAACCTCCATTAAAAGTATGGTACAATCCCAGCCAATGACCTGATTCATGCGTTGTGGTTCTACCAAGCGAGGAAGCTGCAGTTCCAATTTTCCCGAAATAATCATGACGAACAACAATTCCATCTTCGTCATTAGGCCCTCCTGGGAAAGAAGAATAGCCCAATGTTCCACTACCACTGTTTATGTTTTTTACTACATAAATATTTAAGTAACGGGTGTTATCCCAAAAACTTAATTGTTTTAACAAACTACGTTGATACGTTTGATGATTTGACAAAGGACTATTGATTCTTACAATACCATTTGTGCATCTTCCTTGCGGATCTTTTTTTGCCAAACAAAATTCTATTTCGGTATCAGCACCATTTCCATCGCCATTGCTTCCTGTTATTTTTCTGTAATCTTCATTTAATACATCAATCTGACTTTGAATTTGTGCATCCGAAATATTACTTACTCCACCATCATGTATTACATGAACTACTACAGGTATTGTTTTTAAATTAGGATTGTGATTTATTAATTTTTGTTTGCCATCTAAAATAACCTCACTTATTATTTTTTCGGATGCAGAAATACTTTGTTTGTGCGTCCTTTGATAAGTATCAAAAAAACAAGGCTCTGCATTTGTTTGGGAAAAAGAAAAAATTCCAATTAAAAATAATACTATAAAACCAATTATTTTTTTCATCCATTTTGTTTTTTGTTATAGTTTCAAATATAATCAAAATCTAATTTTATCAATGAAATAAACAGGTTTAATCCTTTTGCCCATCCAACAATCATTTATTATGTCATTTCGAACGAAATGCAATGAAGAGAGAAATCTTATGAATGGAGAATAGAAACGCCAAGGGATACTTCTCCTGATGTTGCCCATCCAACAATACTTCACTATCTTTGTCTTCGTCATTTCGGACGGAATAGAATGAATAGAGAAATCATTATTAATGAAGGGATTTCTCCCTACGCTCGAAATGGCAAATAGGATTGTCGTCCTTGCAAAATAATACACGACAAAAAAATATAATAAATGTCAGCAGAAACGATTAGTGAAATTGAATTTTTAGAAGTTGTAGGAGCACGCGTACACAACCTTAAAAATATAGATGTTAAAATCCCCCGTAATCAATTAGTTGTAATTACAGGTTTGAGCGGTAGTGGAAAATCATCACTTGCTTTTGATACCATTTATGCCGAAGGGCAAAGGCGTTATATCGAAAGTTTTTCGGCTTATGCACGTCAGTTTTTGGGTAATATGGAGCGCCCAGATGTAGATAAAATCACAGGCTTAAGTCCTGTAATTTCTATTGAACAGAAAACGGTAAATAAAAACCCACGTTCTACCGTTGGTACTATCACCGAAATTTATGATTTTTTACGTTTGTTATATGCGCGTGCATCTGATGCATACAGCTATGTAACAGGTGAAAAAATGGTGCGTTATTCAGATGATCAAATCATTGATTTAATTCTCGAAAAATTTTACAATAAAAAAGTATTAATTCTTGCACCTGTTGTAAAAGGCAGAAAAGGCCACTACCGTGATTTGTTTGAACAAATAAAAAAATGGGGATTTTTGCGTGCTCGTGTAGATGGCGAAGTGGTTGAATTAACCAAGCGTATTCAGTTGGACCGTTACAAAGTACATGATATTGAAATAGTAATTGATCGATTAGAAGTGAACGCGGATTCTCGTCCTCGAATTTCTGAATCATTACAATTGGCAATGAAGCAAGGTAAAGGAATTATTATGGTTCAGCCTTTTGAAAAGGGGTCTTTTGAAGATGAGTATGGAAAAGTAGAATATTATTCGCGTCATTTAATGTGTCCTACTTCTGGTGTTTCGTATGACGAACCACAGCCCAATTTATTTTCTTTTAATTCTCCTTATGGTGCTTGTCCTAAATGCAATGGATTGGGTGTTGTTTCAGAAATTGATATCAATAAAATAATTCCGAATAAAAAAACAACAATTAAAAAAGGGGCAATTGCACCTATTGGCGCTTATAAAGGAACTTGGGTTTTTAAACAATTAGAAGCAATTGGTGATAAGTATGGTTTTACCTTAGATACTCCAGTTGAAGACATTTCGGATGAAGCAATCAACACTATTTTGTTTGGTTCGGATGAAGTATTTAAAATAAAACAACATTCGGATAGTGCTGCAACTATTTATAGCATAGCATTTGAAGGCATTGCTAATTTTATTGTAAAACAAAATGATGAACAAAGTTCGCCAACCATTGAAAAATGGATACAAGGTTTTATGAATAAAGTTACTTGCCCAAAATGTAATGGTGCAAGGTTAAAACAAGAATCCTTGCATTTTAAAATTGACAATAAAAATATTGCTGAACTTTCTGCGTTAGGAATTTCTGAGTTGAATGAATGGTTTAATGGTATTGAGTCACGTTTGGATAACAAACAAAATACAATAGGAAAAGAAGTATTAAAAGAGATCAGAACACGTATTCAATTTTTATTGGATGTAGGTTTAGATTATTTATCACTAAACAGAAGCTCCAGAACACTTTCTGGTGGAGAAGCACAGCGTATTCGATTAGCAACACAAATAGGCTCACAGCTAGTTGGTGTGTTATACATTTTAGATGAACCAAGTATTGGTTTGCATCAGCGAGATAATGTTCGCTTAATTAAAGCATTAAAGAATTTAAAAGAAATTGGCAACTCAGTAATTGTGGTTGAACACGATAAAGAAATGATTCTTGCTGCTGACCATGTGTTAGATATTGGTCCTGGCGCTGGAATTCATGGAGGGAAAGTAATAGCAGAAGGCACACCCAAGGAAATTTTAAAATACCATACACTTACTTCTGATTATATTAATGGAATAAAAGGAATATCGATTCCTGATGAAAGAAGAAAAGGAACAGGAAAATATTTAACACTAAAAGGAGCAACAGGAAATAATTTAAAAAATGTTTCAGTGCAATTTCCTTTAGGAAAATTAATTTGTGTTACAGGTGTTTCAGGAAGTGGGAAATCAACATTGGTAAATGAAACACTCTATCCTATTTTAAGTAAACATTTTTATCGCTCCGAAAAAAAACCAATGCCATACAAGTCTATTGCTGGCTTGGAACATATTGATAAAGTAATCGATATTGATCAATCGCCTATTGGTCGTACGCCTCGCAGTAATCCAGCTACATATACCAATGTATTTTCAGATATCAGAAATTTATTTGCAGAAATTCCTGAATCAAAAATTAGAGGATACAAAGCTGGCCGATTTTCTTTTAATGTAAAAGGTGGGAGATGTGAAACATGTCAAGGTGCTGGTTTGCGAACGATTGAAATGAATTTTTTACCAGATGTATATGTGAATTGCGAAACATGTAACGGCAAACGATACAATAAAGAAACACTTGAAATTCGTTTCAAAGGAAAATCTATAAGTGATGTATTGAATATGAATATTGATACAGCTGTAGAATTTTTCGCAAGCATACCTTCTATACTTCAAAAAATAAAAACATTAAAAGATGTTGGCTTGGGTTACATTACGCTTGGGCAGCAAAGTACAACACTTTCGGGTGGTGAAGCGCAACGAGTAAAATTAGCAACTGAATTAAGTAAACGCGATACAGGAAATACATTTTATATTTTAGATGAACCAACCACAGGTTTGCATTTTGAGGACATACGTATTTTGTTAGATGTTTTAACTAAATTGGTTGATAGTGGAAATACAGTTTTGGTAATTGAACACAATATGGATATAATCAAAGTTGCCGACCATATTATTGATTTAGGTTTAGAAGGTGGAAATGGTGGCGGAGAAATTTTGTGTGAAGGAACGCCCGAACAAATTAGTGAAAATGAAAAAAGTTTTACGGCTAAATTTTTGAGAGAAGAATTAGAAAACACAAAAACACTTATAAAAACGAAAGCATAATGAAATTATTTTTTTTAATAATATTCTCTTTTTTATTTTGCTCAATGAATGGGCAAAATGGGATTGGCTATTTTGTTTCCCCAACAAATGAATTTACTGTTTTTGATAAAGGAAAAACAATCGTTTTGGAACGAACAAGTGTTGATAGTATTAGAAATGGAGATAATTATTTAGCTTATGTTGACGCTTTAGCAAACTTGAAGGTGTATTTTGATGGTGAGGTTCACGTGATAGAAAATGTTTTCCCAAGCAGAATAATTGGAACTTCAGAAGCACTAGTTTACAAAATGCAAAACAGATTAATGGTTTACGAAAATGGACAAAAATTTCAGTTAGCAAATTGGACAGGGCAATTTTGGATTGGAGAAGAAATAGTTGTTTGGGTAGATTTACCAAGTTATGATATAATGGCATATTCTAAAGGCTCCATATATACAATCGAAAAATCAGCAGATTTAAAAACAATAAAAGAGTTTAAGGTTGGAAGGAATATTTTTGTTTACAACGATCTAAATAATCATTTAAAAGTATTTTACGATGGGAAAGTTTATAACGCAAACACTTCGAATATTGTTGAATTTAAATGTGCCAAAAATATTATGGCCTATTATGATGATTTTTATAATGAATTCAAAGTATTTTATAAAGGAGAATTTAAAACAATAAGCACGTTTAAGCCGAAAGAATTTGAAGTGAGTGACGACCAGATTGTTTATATTGATATAAATGACTATTTTATGGTATATTATAATGATACCATTACAAAATTATTAAGTTATCACCCTCATGATTATTCAACATCAAACAGCATTTTATTCTATAGCTATTTAATGGAATATTTTATTTTCTATAAAGGAAAGGTATATTCAATTGAAAAATTTATTCCTAAAAAAAATGTTTTAATTGGTTTTAATTCTGTATTATATCTTGACAATAGAAATAGGATAAAGTGCTTTATTGAAGGGAAACATTATGAAAGTATTCTAATTGAAAAATTAAAGAAAAAAAATTTGATTAGGGACTTGCCTGTTTTTAATTTTGGAAATAATAACATCGCATTCTTTTATGCAGGAGAGGTTTATAAATATTCTATTATTAAAACAAGTAATAAACATTAAAAAATATGACAAATCAAGACGAAGATAAAATCAGAAAAGCATTTGCTTCAAAAGATTGGAACGAAATTAAAGCATCAGACTCATGGCAAATATTTAAAATCATGAGCGAATTCGTAGAAGGCTTTGAAAAAATGAGCAAAATTGGCCCTTGTGTTTCTATATTTGGTTCTGCACGTACTAAACCAACCAATACATATTACAAATTAGCCGAAGAAATTGCTTTTAAACTTACACGCGAAGGTTATGGAGTAATTACAGGTGGTGGTCCAGGAATTATGGAAGCTGCTAATAAAGGTGCGAAAGCAGGAGGAGGAAAATCTGTAGGATTAAATATTGTGTTACCATTTGAGCAAAATTCAAATCCTTTTGTTGATAGCGATAAAGGAATAAACTTTGACTATTTTTTTGTACGCAAAACAATTTTTTTAAAATATTCTCAAGGATTCATAGCAATGCCAGGTGGTTTTGGGACTTTGGATGAACTATTTGAATCAATCACATTAATTCAAACAAATAAAGTTGCTCATTTCCCAATTATTTTGGTCGGAAAAAAATACTGGGAAGGATTACTTGATTGGGTTAGACAAACGATGTTGATAGAAGAACATAATATTAGTGAAAAAGACCTTGAATTATTTAACATTGTTGACACACCTGACGAAGCTGTAAATATTATCACCGAATTCTACTCTAAGTACATGTTAAAGCCAAATTTCTAGGCTTAAAAAGTATTCATAACTATTTAAAACTTGGTTCAAACAAAATGTTGTACGAACCGAGTTTTTTTTATTTTTATACGCGCTACAAAAACACCTTTATTAACATTGGTGTGTTTGTAATTAACAGTCAGCACCCCTTAAAATCAATATCAAATTAAAATAGATTTGTTTTCAATATAGGAAAATCTATTTTTTGACTATATAGTTTTAATGGATGTTGATACATTAAAAACGACTAAATAAAAAACAATGAAAAAACATTTACTTTTTTTCTTAGCAATTTTTACAATGGTTGGGAGTATCAACTCACAAGTAGAAAAACAAAAACAACTTCCCTCTATTGGCTTAGGAGTGGGAATTACAACCTTTAGTGGTGATATCGGCAGCGGTGCTGACATTAGTTCCTTTAGTAGAATTAGAGGAGGTTACAATTTAACCGTAGAACAACGTATTGGAAAATACATTGGCGTTTCTTTAAATGGATTGTACGGAAAATTAGCTGATAGCGAAAGAAGCAAAACACGTAACCTAAATTTTCAATCACAAATTATTCAAGCAGATTTAAACTTGGTAATCCATTTTGATAATGATTTGATATTTTCAAGAGGAAGCATTTTTGCACCATATATACAAGGTGGATTTGGCTTTTTAATGTTTGATTCTTATGGAGATTTAAAAGATAAAAATGGTGTAGCATATAATTATTGGATGGATGGGACAATTAGAGATTCTATAGAAACTCCTTTGGGTGGAGGTAATATTATCCAACGTGATTATAAATACGAAACTAAATTAAAAGATAGTACAACAAACTATCCTCGCCAATCATTTGCGATACCTGTGGGTGGTGGTTTAAAATTAAAAATCACTGACAACCTAGCTATGAGCATTGGTGGAACATATTACATCACATTAACAGATTGGATTGATAATGTAAAAAGCGGTTCAAATGATAAATATTTTTACGGAAATGTTTCTTTGCACTATCAATTTGGAAAACCTTATGATGATAGTGACCCAATTTATAAAAAAGTAGATTTTGCTGCACTTGAAAAATTAGATACTGACGGTGATGGAATAAAAGATGATATTGATAGATGTCCAGGAACACCCAAAGGCGTTAAAGTTGATAGCAGAGGATGTCCTGAGGACGCTGACCAAGATGGCGTTCCTGATTACAGAGATAAAGAACCATTAACTAAAAAAGGTGCCTTAGTAGATGAAAATGGTGTAACTCTAACAGATGCGATACTTGGAGAAAGACAAGCTAAATGGGATTCTTTGGCTACTGAAAGAAGTCAGTTATTTAATGAAAATCCAAGCCTAGCATTCTTAAAAGATATCGAATCAAAAACTTTAGAAAGCAGAAAAAACAGTGGAAATACAAATAGTAGTGTCCCTTCTAAGTTTAGATCAGCTGATAAAAACAATGATGGTTATATTTCTGCAGATGAAATTACTATGGCTATTGATTCATTTTTTGAAGGAGACTCTGATTTTACAGCAGAAAAACTTAATGAATTAATAGATTACTTTTTTGAACAGTAAAATTTGTAAAACAAAACAATATGCTTAAATACTTTGCTTTATTAATCAACTCAATTGCACTTTTAGTTTTTCATTTCTTTTTTGCTGAAGGAATTACTATAACTACAAAAGTGCCCGAAAATGTAAAACCTGAAACGGAGTTTACTGTTGAAGTGACAGTGAACAAAGGGGCAACATCTGGTTTTGCGAAGTTGCAGCAAGATTTACCAGAAGGATTTACTGCTGTTCAGGACGATAACAATGGAGCATCATTCACCTTTTCTAACCAAGCGGTTAAATTTATTTGGATGAGTTTGCCAAACGAAAAGGAATTCAAAGTAAAATATAAAATTAAAGTTGCTGCAGGTGTTAATGGAGATCAAATTATTACAGGTAAATTTTCATATGTAACAGATAATGTAAAACAATCTGCAGATGTTTCACCTGTTACTGTTAAGGTAATTGGTACTTCACAACCTGTTGCTACAAATAATACTACAACTAACACTACTGATAATTCTACAACAAACTCTGCTGTAGAAAATACTAGTACCGCAAGTAACACAACTAATACAACAACTGAAAATACGAATTCTACAAATAATACAGGTTCTGAACCAGTAAACAAAACACCTGAAAATGTTAATCCAGAACCCTCTTCTATAGTTGTAAAACGCAGTATGCCTTCTACAGCAAATGGGTCTTTTACTGTAGAATTAACTATTAATAAAGGAAATACCACAGGATTTGCAAAACTTACTGAAAATATTCCTGAAGGATTTACTGCAACTCTTGGAGATGCTCAAGGTGCATCATTTACGTTTGCTGATGGAAAAGTAAAATATGTTTGGGTGGCTATGCCTTCTCAACCAGAATTTAAAGTTTCGTATAAAGTTTCTGTTGCGCCTTCTGTTTCTGGAATAAAAACAATTGATGGTGTGTTTTCTTATATCGAAAATGATGATACAAAAAAATATGTTATTCAAGCTAATTCTATAAATATTGGTGGTTCTTCTTCAGAACAGCCAGTTGTTACTAATACAAATACCACAAACAATAATAACACAGCTGCATCTAATAACACAACAACAACTAATACCACAACTACAAATAATAATGCGGTTGTAAATAATAATTCAACTACAAATAACAACACCACTGCAACAACTAATAATTCCCAAAACAGCAACAATGCAATTTCTGCTACTAATATTCCTTCCTCTCAAGGAAATGTAAATTACAAAGTTCAAATTGCCGCATTGCAAAACCCTGTGAGTGCTGATAGATTAGCTACTCGTTTTAACATTAATCAAAAAATTGATACTGAAATGGGTGGTGGTTTTACCAAATATACCGTTGGTTCATACAATGAATATAAAAAAGCTCGTGATTCAAGAGAACAAATAAAAACACAGGGAGTTAGCGATGCATTTGTAACTGCATACAATAGTGGAAATCGTATTACTGTTCAAGAAGCGTTGATGATTACTAGTCAACAATGGTATCGTTAATCCTTTAAAAACGTTCAACTCAATTTAACTTCCTTTATAGTCAGTTAAATTGGGTTTTTTTTTATATTTGTAGTTATGAGTTTTAGGATAAAACTTTTTCTTGGTTTTTTCGTGTGGAGTATCACCTCATTTGGGCAATCAAATGAAACTACTTCTTCCGACTCTTTAGCTAACTCATCTATAAGTTCAGCTTCGGTTATCGCTTCTGAAAAACCAGCTAATGGATTTGTATTTAAACCCACTATCGGTCTCGGTGTTGGAATGTTTTCATATTTTGGTGACATATATGACAAAAAATTTCAACCCCCTATGACGAGTCGTATTGCCTATGATTTACATGTTTCGCAATATTTTACTGACTATTTACAATTTAATTTTTATGTTTTGTTTGGTAAATTAGGTGCCAATGAAAGAAATACAAGTGGAGGTAGAAACGTAAATTTTGAATCTCAAATACGTGCTGGAGGATTAAACGTACTTTATAATTTCGATAATTTTTTACCTAAAACAAGAACAGTTAGTCCATTTATATCTGTTGGAATTGAGTCATTTGAATTTTTATCAAAAACCGACATTTACGACAAACAAGGTTATCGCTACTATTATTGGACAGATGGTACAATTAGAAATATTGACCAAAATGCACCCAACGCTTTTATGGCTATTGAAATTCAAAGAGATTATACTTACGAAAGCGACATAAGAACAATGAATTTAGATGGTTTTGGGAAATATGCAGAACGTTCTTGGGCTATTCCTGTTGGTGCAGGAGCTCTGATTAAAATAAATGACTATTGGACATTTAAGTTGGGTGCCACTATGCATTTTACTTATACAGATAATATTGATGGGATAAGCAGTAATAGTACAGGAAATAGAGTTGGAAATAGTAAGAATGATAATTTTATGATGACATCATTTTCATTGCATTATAATTTAGGTACCAAGAAAAGAAGCAAAGAACAGGAAGAAAACGGAAATTTTGATGATGTTGATTTTTTTGCTCTTGATTTAGAAGATATGGATAAAGATGGAGTTCCTGATTCAAAGGATTCATGCCAAGGTACTCCTCCAGGTATTCCAGTTGATGCAAAAGGTTGTCCTATTGATGACGATGAAGATGGTGTCCCAAATTATAAAGATGATGAATTGGATACACCAAAAGGAATGTTTGTTGATGAAAAGGGTGTTCAATTAACAGATTCAATTATTGCTTATCGTTACAATGTTTACATGGATTCAACTGGTGCGTTTGCTACTATTGAATATAGTGCTCACAATGGTGCTATATACAATAATGCTAGTCAAAAAGAATACTATGTATCTCTTGGTACATATGAAAAAGGAATACCAGCGGCTTTGATGACCAAATTTTTATCGATAAATGATATCTCAAGTACAAATATTAATGATAGTACAACCATTTATACTGCTGGAAAATTCAATAATTTACTAGATGCAGAAAAAAGAAAACAGCAGTTAATTGATGAGGGCAACCCAGATGCAAAAGTTGTGTATAAGAAAGATGGTAAATTTTATGATGCTCCAAAATACGGTGGAAATTCAAATAATAACACTACTTCAAACGGAAATAACACATCAAACAATAATAATTCCGTGACAAATAATAATTCGGGAAATAATAACGCGAACAATTCAACGGGTAACAATAACAATACAAATAATACTACTGGCAATACGAATGCTAACAATACATCTAATAATACCAATAATTCAAATAATAACTCCTCTACTAATAATTCTAACAATTCTGCTGTAGCAGGAAAAGGAGTTGTTTTAAGAGTTCAGCTAGGAGCTTACAGTAGAAAACTATCAAAAAGTGTGTTTAAAGATGTTCCAGATTTGATAGAAGTAAAAACAGAAGATGGTTTGTATAAATATATGACAGGTTCATTCACATCTGTTGATGCTGCTGCAAAACACAAAGTTGAAATGTTATTAAAAGGGTATCAAGGTGCGTTTATTACTGCATATAAAGATGGTAAACGAGTTACATTAAAAGAGGCTGGTGCTACATCGATGGATAACAAAGAAATTGAAAGTAATTCAGATAGCACACTTGTAAATGCAGTAAATAAAAAATTGGTTGTTTTTAAAGTTCAAGTAGGGGTATTTAAAAATGAACCACCAGAAGAGAAATTAGCGGTATATGGCAAATTAAAAAATTTATCAAAGGAACCAACATCTACAGGTTTAACACGATATGTTGCTGGAACATACAGCGATTATAGTGCAGCACAAAAAGCTAAATCGGAATTAAATAAAACAGAGGGACTTGAAGATGCATTTATAGTTGCATTTTTTAACGGGGAATATATCAGCATTCAAGAAGCGTTGGAATTATTGAAATAAAGCATTTTGGCATTATCTTTGTCTTATAGATAATAAAAAGTAAGTAATCAATTTAAATAATATACAATGAAAAACTTAATTAATACACTATTTGTTTTTGGTGCCATAGTTTTGGCTAATAAAACAGTTGCTCAAGAAGTTATTAAAACGGAAGCGATTAATGCTGCAGAAGTAATGCAAGGTTCTAAACCTGAAACTGCTCAACCAGCTTCATCAACCACTACGGCAAGAGAAGCAGCTCCGGCTCAAGAACCAGTAAAACAAGAACCTAAAAAAACATCTTCAGAAGCAAAAAAAGATGCTGCAAAATCTGATAAAAAAGACGCACCCGCTCCAGCAGGCCAAAAGATGGCTATTAATGAGCAAGGTGTACCAACAAAAGCAAAGGCAAAAGCGAATCAAGTTGAAGTAAAATCAGATTCTTTAGCCTCTCCAAAAAAGAAATAAAATCTATAATTTAATTTTTAAAGAGGCTGAATTTTTCAGCCTCTTTTTGCTTAAAATAATTAGAGAATAAAATGAAACAAATACTCGTAATATTATCAACACTCGCCTTTTCTTCCTGTGCTCAAAAGCAAACAAATTATGCAGATGATAAACTCAAACAACAAGCTATAACTATGGATACAAATAAAATAAATACAATTGATACTGCTACGTTTGGTGCTGGATGCTTTTGGTGTGTTGAGGCTCAGTTTCAATTGTTAGATGGAGTTATTTCTGTTCAATCTGGATATTCTGGTGGTACAGTAAAAAATCCATCTTACAAAGAAGTTTGTAATGGGACCACTGGCCATGCAGAAGTATGTCAAATAGTTTTTGATACTACAAAGTTGACATATGAGGAATTACTTGCCGCTTTTTGGCAAACACATGATCCAACTCAATTAAATAGACAAGGAAATGATATAGGTACCCAATATCGTTCTGCAATTTTCTATCACAATGAGAATCAAAAACTTCTTGCAGAAAAATATAAAACAGAATTAAATAAATCAGGCGCTTGGGATAAACCTCTTGTCACAGAAATTAGTCCAATAATTAATTTTTATAAAGCTGAAGATTATCATCAGAATTATTTCAATGAAAATGGAGACCAACCTTATTGTCAGTTTGTAGTTCAACCCAAAGTTGAAAAATTTAAAAAAGTATTTGATAAAAAATTAAAGAAGTAAAAATTATTTAACAAACTGTTTGCACCATTCAAATGCAGAATCCTGATTGGTGAAAATTCTATAGGGTTGTTTTGGCTT
Organism: uncultured Chitinophaga sp.; assembly: GCA_964549315.1. Lineage (GTDB taxonomy): Bacteria > Bacteroidota > Bacteroidia > 2-12-FULL-35-15 > 2-12-FULL-35-15 > 2-12-FULL-35-15. The sequence goes on from CAZJUY010000016.1 coordinate 65,567, forward strand.
TTGAATTTTTATATAAAATTCAGCGAGTAGTTTATATGCTAAATTTTGAACTACTATTGCCGAAGCACAAACAGGTGAATCATCTTCAATTACAATTGCGTTGTCTCGTGCATCTTTTGTAATAGTTACATTTTCTCCAGCAGTAACAACAAATGGTGTTTTTTGTCCATTTGTTATCTCGATTAAATTTTTTAGATGTTCTATTTGCTCTGGAATGTCAAAAGTGACATTGTCTTTGAAATGCATTTGACCAATGCCATCTGAATTAATCGATAGAATAATACATTCTGATTCAATAGTACGAAGAGTAGTAGTCACCAAACAAATATATTAAAATTGATAAAATAAAAAAGCGATGGTTTTTCATCGCTTCTTAGTTTAATTGTTTTCTTCTTTCTTCTCGATTATACTTGGTAGAGGAGTTTTAGAACTTCCACTTGAATTTTCTTTTTTTTCGCTTAAGGCTGGCTTAGGCTCTTCTTTTTTATTTTGTAATTCTACTTTTGTTTTATTTTTTATATCAACATTCGAAGAATTCGAAAGCTTAGCGCTATCTTTTAAAGCTTGTGATTTTGATTCTAGTGTAAAAGCAAGCAAACACGAAATAATTAATAATATTCTCATAATAAAAAATTTATTGAATTACAGATAAAGACATATGTTGACCGTCCAAAGTTGGATCAATAATCGCATTATATGTCCCCAAAATACCATTTCTTTGCGCTTGTACTTGCAATGTATAATTAGTTCCAACTGTTAATCCTGTTAGCATTCGTGTAAAAGAACAACTCCATGGAGTTACCGTTCCAGTAACATCATCATAATTTTGAATTTTTTCATTTGTTCCTCCAATTGAAACAGCATTATTTAATACTCTGAATTGAACATAAGACATAGAATTTGTAAATCCATATCCAGAAGCACTAAAGCATACAAATGCAGATGTGTTTTGAGCGGTAAAAGTAAAAGTCATAGTTGGAACATTTGCCCAAGTAGTTGTAGTAACTGTGTGTGATGCAGCTAAAAATACACCTTGCTTAAATGTCACTCCTGTTGGTCCTGTTGGCCCCGTAGTTCCTGCAACCCCAGTTGTCCCAGTAGCTCCAATTGTACCAGTTGAACCTGTAACTCCAGTACTTCCAGTAGCTCCAGCTACACCTGTGTTTCCTGTCGCACCGATAGTCCCTGTTGAACCAGTAGCTCCTGTGTTTCCTGTTGAACCAGCAACACCTGTTGGTCCAGTAGCACCATCTATGCCATTTGTTCCGGGAGAACCGGTATTTCCGGTAGCGCCATCAATACCGTTATTTCCAGTGGGGCCAGTAGCTCCTATTGATCCAGCTGCTCCAGTAGGACCAGTAGAACCTGTTGCACCAGAACCAGCAGAACATAACGATACCCATGAGGTAGTTGCTGTTATATAGTAATAGTAACAATCAAAATTTGTATCATAAACTAATAAGCTATTTGCTGGAGATACGATTGCTAACCTTTGTGCAGTTGTCATTCTTGGAACCAACATCCCTTTTGATGTGGATTGCATATCAACAATGGAACTTGCATCTGGTGTAGTTGTACCAATACCAACATTATTTTGAGCTTTAATCCATGTAGTTGTTATTAGGACTAAAACAATAGAGAGTAATTGTTTTTTCATTTTGTTAAAGTTTAATTTGTAGTAAAATTAATATATATTTTTTATAATACAATGTGTTATACACCATAAAGTTTTTATTTAATTTTTTTTGTTCTATTTGCCCTAGAATATATTATACATATTGTATTTTGATTGTGTTTGTCTTAATTTACCTTTAGAGTAGACATAATAATAAGTATATCTAGTATGGAAAAATAAAAAAGCAATGAAAATTCATCGCTTTTTTATTAATATTTAATTGATTAGTTTTTATTTCTTTGGGATGACCTTTGAATTAGGAGATGTTTTTTCTCCATCTTCTTTTTTGATTACAATAATATTTTCAGAAGCATTTTTTTGTTCTGCCTCTTTTTTATTAGAATTATAATTTGTTTTTGTTGATTCATTAATTTCTACAGTTTCTTTTTTTTCAGTTGAATCCGTAGTTATTTTTTTTGTTGAAGGAACAACTTCTTCCTGAGACTTTGCCGTAGCAAAGAAACAAAAAAATAGAGTAGTAATTATAGCTATTTTTTTCATGAAAATCAATTTAAAATCATTATTGTTAATTCTCCTGGGTTTGTATCAAGAGCAGCATTTCCGCCAATGTTTACATTTGAAGATCCAAAAGGCCGTGCTGTTCTTAAGTCAATTGTATGCGCTCCAGCTGGCAAAGTAATCATAGTATTAATTGCACATGTACTAAAGCCATTTGTTAAGTTTGGATTTACAATTGAAAATCGATTCCACCCTCCATTTGGTAAAAATGCTCCATCAACATATATAATCATATCTACAGTAGAATATGCTCCGCTTGCAGTTGATGTATTAGTCCCACCAATTGTAGCCCAAATTATTACTGTTGCAGGTGCTGTTAGAACAAAAGCTTGAGTCATTCCTGGTTGAAGGGTGTGTGTATTGTTAGATACATTTGCTCTTCCGGCTGTACCATAAACATGAAACTTTTGAATAACTCCCGTTGGTCCTGTTGTGCCAGCAACACCTGTTGGTCCTGTACTGCCAATGGCTCCTGTAGGTCCAGTTGGTCCCGTAGAACCATTATTTCCTGTAGGTCCAGTTGAGCCAATAGTTCCTGTAGCACCTGTAGCACCATCAATTCCAGTTGGTCCAGTTGTTCCTATTGCGCCTGTGTTCCCTGTAGCTCCTGCAACTCCTGTAGTACCAGTCGCACCATCAATTCCAGTCGCACCAGTTGCGCCATTTGCACCATTTGCACCGGTAGGTCCTGTTGCACCAGAACCTGCAGAACATAATGAAACCCAAGCGGTGGTTGCTGTTACATAATAATAATAACAATCAAAATTCGTATCATAAACTAATAAGCTATTTGCTGGAGATACGATTGCTAATCTTTGTGCAGTTGTCATTCTCGGCACTAGCATCCCTTTTGATGTTGATTGCATATCTACTATCGAACTTGCATCAGGCGTAGTTGTTCCTATACCCACATTGTTTTGAGCTTTCAACGATGAAATCGTTATTATCGCTACTACAATAAAAAATAATTGTTTTTTCATTTGTTCTTTAGTTTAATTTAAGTAAAGTAGAATACTTTTTTATTTAACAAGTGTCACACTACCAATGTATTTATGTTTTACATTTTTATTATCTTTTAGTTTTACAACATAAACATAAACATCTTGCTGAGCTATATCACTTCCGTGATTTGCTCGTCCATCCCAATATTTATTTATATCATCAGCAAAAAATATCATGTTTCCCCATCTGTCGTATATAGACATCTCATATTCTTTAATAAATTCTCCTTTCCCAAAGAAGAAATCATTCACTCCATCTCCATTAGGAGAAAACGCATTTGGAATAAAGAATGTAAATTCTGGGTCTATTACTATACATAATTGAGTTGTATCAACACAACCTGCACCATTACTTACAATCAATGTAGCGCAATAAGTTCCAGTCTCTGAATATAAATGTGATGGGTTTTGCTGTGAACTAGTATTTGTTGTTGGATTCAAAATATTGTCTCCAAAATTCCAGTTCCAAGAACTAGCTCCAGTAGAGTTATCTGTAAATTGAACCAATGGATTCAATATGCTTGATGATAATGGAGCAGAAAAACTCGCATTTGGTATTGGATAAACATTAATCATATTATTATTAGTGAAAGTACTTGTACAACCACTATTATCTACTA
>CAZJUY010000017.1:0-67607 GCA_964549315.1 uncultured Chitinophaga sp.
CCTTCATTTGTTTTTTTATCCAAACCAGCAATTGCAAGTGTGAATATACAAGGCCACAACGTAGAACAAAACAATCCTACACTTATAAAAGCATAAACACTTATCATTCCACTTGAGAGCATTCCAATAAATAAAGCGGTAATACCACATAAAGAAAAAATAATTAATTGACGAGCAGGGTTTCCTTTACTTAAAATATCTGCCAAAATAATCACCAAAATAATTACTGCATATATATAAAATGGTGTTAAATCATGATTCGCAATTCTATTTACCAATAAGAATACACCAAAAGCAACGTAAGGCATAACAAAGGCTAAAACATGTTTTATTCCTTTACTAATATCAAAAGCTCCTATTGCTCCAGCCCAGCGACCAATCATTAAACTTGCCCAAAACAAAGAAACATAAGGCGCCACATCAGCTGTTTCTGTTCCTAATTTTTGTTTCATAAATTCTGGAAGATTAGCGGCAGTTGCTACTTCTACACCTACATATACAAAAATAGCAATCATTCCTAACCATAACTGTGGATAGGAAAATACACTTTTTGTAATTCCTTGTTCAACTTCAGAAACAGTTTCTTCGTGATTAATTTTATTTGGAATAGAAGAAAATTTAAAAATTAAAGCAACGATAATAAACGCTGCGCCCAAAATTAGATAGGGCGTTTTTACCGCTTCCAAAGATTCTAGTTTTTGTCCTTCCACAAAAGAACCAAAAATTGCAAAACTCACCACGACAGGGCCAATAGTAGTTCCGATATTATTGATTCCACCTGCAAGGCTTAATCGTTGTGCTCCTTTTTTAGGATTACCAATTGTAATGGCAAGAGGATTAGCAGCAGTTTGTTGCAATGAAAAACCTAAACCAATAATAAATAAACCTGTTATCATTAGAGCAAACGATTCCGTTTGAGCTGCAGGATAAAAAAGAAAAGCACCAATTGCAGAAATCATTAAACCCAACGAGATTCCATTTTTGTAACCAATTTTATTTAGGATGTCACCGCCACTCATTTTGGAAAGGAAAAAATAAATCAATGAACCAACTGTGTAGGCAACATAAAATGCCACATCTATAAACATGGTTTGCCATTGTTCTAAATGCAATCTTTCTTTGTAAACAGGAATTAAAATTCCGTTACTTGCAGCTACAAATCCCCAAAAAAAGAAAACAGATATTAGGACTAATAAAGCGGATGGTTTTGATTGTTGTTCTTGAATCATACAATTTTAATTTTACCGAAAAGTAAAATTTAAAAAACGAACTGCAAAATACAGTTATCAACCATTGTTAGTAATCAAGAAAGAAATTTCGACTCTGCAGAAAAATCTGCTGAAGGTATAATTGATTCTAAGTCTTTACAAATTTTAAATAATGACGATTTAAATTTTTTGTGCGACTCTGAATTCTCATTAAAAGGTCGGTGATTAATGCCCGCAATCAGACTTTTTACTTTCTCATAAATTTCGATTGTTCTTATATCAAACATCGTTTCTTTTAATTTATCGAAAACATACTCAATTGCTAAATCGTTTGGATGAACTAAATCTGCTTTATAAAAACGATAGTCACGTAAATCATCTATTACCAACTCGTAAGCGGAGAAATAAAACACGTTTTCAAATTCTTTCTCTAATTGATGTACAGCAGACAAAAGCTGTGCTTTGCTATGATTATTTTCAATTACTCCATCACGAATGTAACGGACAGGACTAACTGTAAAAACAATTTTAATTTTAGAATTATTTTTTTTTAGTTTGATGAACAACTCCTTGTATTCTTTAATAATTTCATCTGAATTTATAAGAATTTTTTCAAACTGCTTCTGTGGAATTTTATGGCAATTACCAACTATGGAATTGTTCTCAATGTGTTTGTAAACAAAAGCAGAACCTAAGGTTATAAAAAGCCAGTCAGCATCTTTCAATTGTGCATGAGCTTCAGCAATTTTTTCATTTATCAGCTTTAAGCCTTCCGCTTGATTTTCATTTGAAAATTTACTGTGGTGCTCCCAACTATTCCACAAATCATTTGCAAAAAACAATTCGCCTTCTTTCAAACTTTTATTATCAATGTATCGATTGATTGCCGTTGAAATACTAAAAGGATTATATAAAATGCCATGTGGATTAATAAGCGAATTGAATTTATATTTTAGCAGTAAATCGCCTATGTTATCGGCAAAACAAGAACCTACAAACAACATTTTTTGTTGGTAATTAATTTTTTGTTCGAAAGGTTTTATAGGAAATGTAAGGTGGAAATTCATTGATTGAAATTATTAATCATCATGCCCTTTAACTTCTTTTGTCCCGCCATTTTTCCACATCTCTTCTTCTTTTTTTTGTGCAAGCTTTAATGAGTCTGAAACATCTTTATCACCAAACCTACCTAAATCTGGTTTACCTGCATTTACCCAAGCTGTGTACCAAAGACTACCAACAGTTATAATTGCTTGTCGCATTCTGCGTTCTACCATTCCCTCAATCATTTTATCATAATCTTCGGTATATTCTTTTGAATAAACTTTCATTACAGCTGCCCCTCTGTTTTCAAAACTATATTTTTTATCAGGAGAATATTTTGCATTTAATTCCGCTTCAAATTTTAATACAGAATCAACTGCAGCATGACTAGCTTTTACTGTTTCCCATGCTTTTAAAATTGGTTTATCAATGTATTTTGCTTTTCCAACCCAATAGTCGTAGTTCTCTGATTTTAATTCAGGAATACGTGATTCCCAAAAACCGTGTATCCCTTTTTGGTTTGTCAGTTGCCCATTATAATTTTCTGTAGTATGTAATGGAACATGTGCATCACCTATATAATGGCCTAAATCAGCCGAGTAATGCAAAATCATATCTAAGTTTTCGTTTTTAAATGCTTCCGTTAAACGGTAAACCATTTTTTCGATGTGCCAAGGAACTATTCCGTATGCTTTTAAAGTATCTTCTGTATATTTTTTTACTGCGGCTTTCCAAAAAATTGGAACAGAATCAAATGGGTGTGAACCATAATGATCGATGTCAATATAATGTCTCGCTGCCTCATCTTCTACTGCATATCTTCTTTTATCTGGGTCAACAGCATGTTCTGTAATAAATTCTAAATGTTGCTTGTAAAAACCCATCATTTCAGTTGGCAAGGTAAACACAGCCATTCTGTTGATTTTTTTATGCGCATAAAACCCCCAAGTATAGGCAGGTTGCTCCGCTGGAATAAAAATGAATGTAACAACTAAAAAAATTGTAATGAGTAAAATTATTTTTTTCATTTGTATTAAACAGGGAAAAACAATAATGAATTTAGGAGTAAAGGTAAGAAATAAAATACTTGAATTTAAGATGTCATTTTTACCAAGTACTTACCATCCAATATTGGAATTATAGCCGTTTTGTCTAAAGAGAAACAATACTTAATATCTTTCTTTAAACCCATTGCAGCAAGCCGTTTTGAGTGAGAAGAATTATGAAAAAACTTAACTTGACTTTGTTGAGTTTGTTGATATAAAAACAAAGCAGCAAGAGCTGCATCGCCTGTTTGGTATTTATTATTTTTTATTAATCTCTCGGTTACAGCACCTGCAAAAACACTGTCTTCTAAATTCAGCCTGTTTTTCCAACCCGAACATAAAAGCAACACATTTCTGTTTTGTGATTGAAGCCAATTGCAAAGTGCGGTAATATTAGTAAATGCCCCTATCACCACTTTATATGCATTACGCGAAGCTTCTATTGCTTGTGTTCCATTGGTAGTAGAGATGACTACTGTCTGCCCTTTAATAGATTCTGTCATATAACTGTATGGAGAATTTCCAAAATCAAAACCTTCGATAGCAATCCCATTCCTTTCTGCTCCAACTAAAAAACCTTGTTTTTTATATTCCGTAGCTTCTTCAAGAGTAGCAACAGGAATCATTTTTTCAACACCAAACTCAAATGCTGTACACATTGCAGATGTTGCACGCAATACATCTATCACCACTACAATTGCATCTTCTTTTTGATAAGCTGGATACAATTGCGGAGATAAACAAACATCAACAATTAGTTTTTTTTCCATAGATGTAATTAGTCTCTCCCAAGAAGAAACTAGTGTAAAATTTTTAAGCTTTATAAAATGGAATTTTTACAACTTTTGCTTTTATAGCTTTATCACGAATCATGATAAAAATTTCCGAATCAACTTTTGAAAAGGCTGTTGGCACATAACCCATTCCTATAGCTTTGTTAAGAGAAGGAGATTGCGTTCCAGACGTAACTTTACCAATTGTATTCCCAGCAGCATCAGCTATTAAATAATCATGGCGAGGGATACCTCTGTCTATCATTTCAAATCCGACTAATTTTTTTGAAACTCCTTTTTCTTTTTGCTCTAATAAAGCTTTGCTATTGGTAAATTCTTTTGTGAATTTAGTAATCCACCCTAGACCTGCTTCAAGTGGTGAAGTAGTATCATCTATATCATTTCCATATAAACAAAAACCCATTTCTAAACGTAGAGTATCACGAGCACCTAAACCAATTGGCTTAATTCCATACTCTGCTCCTGCTTCAAAAATTGCTTTCCACATTTTATCAGCCACTTCATTTGCAAAATATATTTCGAAACCACCAGCGCCAGTATAACCTGTGTTTGAAATCACAACATTATCTACACCATTAAATGTTCCTTTTTTGAAGGTATAATAGGGCATTTCAGAAAGATTAATATCAGTCAATTTTTGCAATGCAAGTACTGCTTTTGGCCCTTGAACAGCTAACAAAGAAACAGAGTCAGAAATATTTTTCATTTCAACTCCTTTGTTATTATATTTTGAAATCCAATTCCAATCTTTTTCAATGTTAGAAGCATTCACTACCAACATATACTCTTTATCATTAATTCTATATACAAGTAAATCATCTACAATTCCTCCTTTATCATTTGGCAAACAAGAATATTGAACCTTTCCATCAGCCAAAACAGAAGCATCATTAGAAGTAACACGTTGAATTAAATCCAAGGCATTTTCTCCTTTTAAAATAAATTCACCCATGTGGCTTACATCAAATACACCTACTGCATTTCTAACAGTAACGTGCTCATCATTTAATCCAGAATAAGAAACAGGCATATTGTAACCAGCAAAAGGAACCATTTTAGCACCAAGAGCAACATGTGTTCCATCTAAGGCAACATTTTTCAAATCAGTTGTAGTTTCCATTTAATAAAGAATATTTTTTAATTTATAGATTACAAATGTAGGATTTTATTATTTCAAAAACTCCCAATCTAGTACTCATTTTTTATATCTTTGAATCTTATGAAAACAGTTGATTTTTTGTTTCAACGCAATATGCCTAGATGGATAATATTTTTAATAGATATTTCCATCTGTTTATTTTCATTGATTTTAGCTTATCTAGTCCGCTTTAACTTTTCTATACCTCCTCTTGCTATTGTTGATTTTCCGTTTGTTTTTAGTGTAGTATTAGGCATTCGAGCAATAAGTTTTTATTTTTCTAAAACATACCAAGGAATTGTAAAATATACGAGTTCAAAAGATGCCCAACGAATTTTTATAGTTTTGACCATTGGTAGTGCGCTATTTGTTTTTGTAAACCTTATTTTTTTCTATTTCATCAACGAAAAATTTCCAATTCCGTTTTCAATAATTATTATTGATTACATGGCAAGTACTTTTTTGATGATTAGTTTAAGAGTGATGTTTAAAGCCTTGTATCAAGAATTAACGAATCCAAATAAAGAGAAACGAAGCGTAATAATTTTTGGCGCTGGAGATTCAGGAATAATAACAAAACGTACGCTAGACAGAGATGCTGGTACAAAATATAAAGTATTAGCTTTTATTGACGATGATAAAAAGAAACAAGGCAAAAAATTAGAGGGTGCTACCATTTTAGGGATTGAAAAGTTAGACGAATTATTAAATGAAAATGATGTTTCCAATTTAATTATTTCAGTGCAGAACTTATCTCCAAGCAAAAAACAGCAGATAGTTGATATCTGTTTAAATCACAACACAAAAGTTTTAAACGTTCCTCCTGTAAGTAACTGGATTAATGGAGAACTAAGCTTTAAACAAATTAAAAAGGTTCAAATTGAAGAATTGCTTGAACGAGATGCAATACAACTGGACAAAGAAAACATAAAAAAACAATTTACAAATAAAACCATTTTAGTGACAGGTGCTGCAGGAAGTATAGGTAGCGAGATTGTAAGACAAGTAATAAAATTTAATCCTAAAAAAATTATTTTACTTGACCAAGCCGAATCACCGTTGTACGAAATGGAAATGGAACTTTACGATAAATACAAAGAACAGCAGTATGAAGTTGTTATGGGTGATATTCGAAATTACGAAAGAATGGAAAATGTTTTTAAAACGTTTCTGCCTCAAATCGTATTTCATGCAGCAGCATACAAACATGTTCCAATGATGGAAAATAATCCATCAGAGTCTATTTTAACAAATGTGTTAGGCTCTAAAAATTTAGCCGACCTATCAGTAAAATATAAGGTAGAGAAATTTGTAATGATTTCTACCGACAAAGCTGTGAACCCAACAAATGTAATGGGCTCTAGTAAACGAATAGCCGAAATTTATACTCAATCGCTGACAAAAACTTCTGAAACTAAATTTATTACTACGCGATTTGGTAATGTACTTGGCTCAAATGGTTCTGTGATTCCTCGCTTTCGCCAACAAATTGAAAATGGAGGACCAATAACAATTACAGACCCAAATATCACTCGTTTTTTTATGACGATTCCAGAAGCATGTCAGCTTGTTTTAGAAGCAGGTGCAATGGGAAAAGGTGGAGAGATTTTTATTTTTGATATGGGTGAGTCTGTGAAAATTATTGACTTGGCAAAGAAGATGATTAAACTTTCTGGATTAACATTGGATAAAGACATCAGTATTGTTTACACAGGATTAAGACCTGGAGAAAAACTGTATGAAGAATTGCTTGCAAACGAAGAAAATACAATACCAACACACCACAAACAAATATTAATTGCAAAAGTTAAAGAATACGATTTTGAAACAACTTCAAAATCTATTGCTGAACTTATTGCCTTATTTGACAAACAAGATAATATTTCAATTGTAAAAAAAATGAAGGAATTGGTTCCTGAATTTATAAGTAATAATTCTATCTACGAAAAGCTAGATTGAAAAACCAAACAAATATTTTATCTTTAGAACAAGCCCAACTGCTTGCATTAAAAAATCAAGGTTTACTTGAACCAAAATTTGGCAATGGTAAAAAAGCAGTATTAAATGCAATTGAACATCTAGGTTACATTCAGATAGATACTCTTGCAGTTGTTTCAAGAGCTCACCACCATACGCTTTGGTCGCGCATAGCTAGTTACAATGAAAAATATTTAAATGAGCTTTTAGAAAAAGATAAAACCATTTTTGAATATTGGAGCCATGCAGCTTCTTATTTGCCAATGAAAGATTATCGATTTTCTTTATTAAGAAAACAAAATTATGCATCGGGTAAATCTCATTGGTTTGAACAAGATAAAAAGTTAAAGAAATATGTTCTAGACAGAATAAAAGCAGAAGGTGCATTACAATCAAAAGATTTTGAACACAAGCGTACCAGTCCAGGAAATTGGTATGAATGGAAGCCTGCAAAACGTGCTTTAGAACAATTATTCATGGAAGGAAAACTGATGGTGGAAAGACGACAAGGTTTTCAAAAAGTATATAATTTAACAGAACGAGTATTGCCAAACAATGTGGATACTAAAACACCAACAGAAAAAGAATTTTCAGAATACCTGATAAAAAAGGCAATTCAAGCAAATGGGTTGGTTGAAGAAAAAGAAATTTCTTATTTACGATCAAACACAAAAGAACAAATCATCAAAACTTTAAAACAATTATTAAAAGAGGGAGAATTAATTGAAACAAAAATTAACAAGAAAACAGGAGACTATTTCACAACTCAAAACCTATTAGATGAATTAAACCAAATTAAACCAAAAGAATCAATTCATTTTCTTTCTCCTTTTGACAACTCAGTAATTCAAAGAAAACGCTTGCAAACTATTTTTGATTTTGATTATATGATTGAATGTTACCTACCTGAACCAAAAAGGAAATTTGGATACTTTTGTCTGCCAATTTTATATAACAATAAATTTGTAGGAAGGTTCGACCCAAAAGCCGACAAAGCCAATAAAACCTTTTGCATCAAACAAATGCATTTTGAAAAAGGATTTAAACCAACAACTAATTTCAATTTAATATTTAGTGAAAAGCTAAAAGAATTTGTGAGTTTTAATAGCTGCGAAAATATCATTATCGAAAAAGCAGATGCTAATTGGAAAAAGGAAATAAAAAAATTAGTCTAACGCAATTCTTATTTATTTACTTCCTCCAACAAATCCGAATTAAAAATATCGGCAGGCGAGATTACTGTTTCTTGGTAAGGAATAGTTGAACCGTAACGTTCAGCTAAAATTTGTTTTACTTCATTGCTCGTTAAATCAAAACTTTTGAGTTGTTGCAATTTCCCAACTTCAATATTTGCTGCATTTTTATATATCTTCCAAACATATTCCGAACAGTATATTCGTTCATCACTCCACTCAAAATAAATGTCATAATTTTTACCCATAAACTGTTGCGCATACTTTTTCATTTTTTCTATCGCAACAGAAGAAAGTGATGCTTCAGTATTTTTTAAACGTTTTACAACAAACTTATTATCCTTACCATGTTTTATCCATTCATTGATAGGGGTGATTTTTACAGGCTGTACGGCTTCATACACCAATGTTTTCCCATTATCAATAAAAACAATACCACAGTGACTATATGGTGAATGAGTCGCTAATTGAACAGCTTTGCATTGTGCAGATTGGGTAGTTTGAAAAACAATATCCCCATCCTTAAAATTAATATTTGTGGATTTTTTGGAAATTTTAGATTTAATACTTCCATTTTCTTGAAAAGTAAAAGCTAAGCCCGAAAGCAACAAAACAAAAGAAACAGCAATAGTTATTAACTTTTTCATGTGTAGATATTTTTAGTGAAATTAAACCAAAACTCAGATAATCAAATATTTTTGTAAAAATTTAACAATTCAAAAAAATGAAACTATTTGTAAAAAATATCCACCCTGATATCAACGAAGCACAATTAGAAGGGTTGTTTGCTCAATATGGCGAAGTGGTTGATACAAAAATTGTATACGACAAAATTACTTGGGAATCAAAAGGATTTGCTTTTTTAGAAATGGCAAAAAAACCAGATGCACTAAAAGCGATTGAGGCTTTAAACGGAAAAGATATAAAAGGAAAGGCTTTAATTGTAGAAGAAGCTGTAGAAAGAAGAAGATAAAATTACTTGTGATTAAAACACATTTCATTGAGCATGCTAAAAAAAATAATTTTCATTTTAATTACCTATTCTTTAATAAGCACTTTCGCATCTTGCTTTGACTCTCATTCTTCTAATACTCAAAATACTAATTTATCTATCAATCAGGATAGTATTAGTTCATTTCGAAAAGGCATTAATGCCGATTTAAAAGCAGCATTAATTGATTCTATTTTTAAATCAAAAGCAAAACAGCAAGGATTTAATGGGACTGTATTAGTTGCTCAACAAGGTCAGATACTATACAAAAATGCATTCGGGTTCGAAAATTTCGAAACAAAAGATTCTTTACAGACGTCCTCAGCTTTTCAATTGGCCTCTGTTTCTAAAACACTAACTGCTGTTGGAATACTTTTACTTAAAGACCAAGAAAAAATTCAATTAAATGATGATGTAAAAAAATATTTTTCTGAATTTCCATACAATGGTATAACAATTAAAAATCTTTTATCTCACCGTTCTGGATTACCAAACTATATTTATGCCTGCGAACAATATTGTGAAAAGTCAAATACATATGCTGGAAAAGTATTTGACAATAAAGCCATGCTTGAGTTGTTGATTGAAAAAAAACCAGCAGCATATGCTCTTCCCGACAAAAAATTTGAATACAGCAATACAAACTATGCAATTTTAGCTTTAATTATTGAAAAAGCATCAGGCATGACTTATGCAGATTTTATGAATGAAAATGTATTCCAACCATTAAAAATGAAAAACACTTGGGTGCATTCAGTAAAATATGACAAATTACATCAACATCAAACCAAAGGATACAAGGCTAATGGAAAACCAGAGGATGAAATATTTGCCGATGATGTTGTTGGCGATAAAAGTATTTATTCAACGGTAGAAGATATGTATAAGTTTGACCAAGCACTTAATTCTGACAAATTATTGAAAAAAGAGACCAAACTTGAAGCTTATGAAGGTTACAGCAATGAACATAAAGGCACGAGAAACTACGGTTTTGGATGGAGGACAATTGATGACAAAAAGAATCCAAAAGTTATTTACCATAATGGTTGGTGGCATTGCTACAACACGCTTTTTTACAGAATTCCTGAAAAAGAAATAACCATAATTGTTCTATCTAATAAATACAATAAAGGTGTTTACCACATAAGTGATGTCCTAAGTATACTTAGCAGCAAAGAGGACAAATCTCAAGATTCAGAAGAGGAAAGCCTATAAATTTTACAAAATTTAACACTTGTAATTAAAACACACTTTAATTTGCTATATCTTTGTTGCAAACAATTTAAAATCAAACAAGAAAAAATGAAAAAAATAATTTATTTGTTGGCTTTCATGCCACTTTTATTTAGTTGCGGAACCAATGGCAGTGATGGAAAAATGAGCACGGAAGACAGTTTACGCATGGCAAATGGTGAATTCAGAAGCACAATAGCAACAAAAGATTCAAGCTTAGAAGCATTTATCAGAGGCTTTAATGAGATACAAGATAACTTAGATGCTATTAAAGACAAAGAAAAAATTGTAACAAAAAATAGTAGCGATAGTGAGTTGCGTAAAAGCAAAGAACAGCAAATAGTAGATGATATTCAAGCTATTTATGATATGATGAATAAAAACAAACAACGTATTTCATCATTAAAACAAAAACTTGAAAAATCAGGTAAATCGAATGAGGAGTTAGAAAAATTTATTTCTCGATTAACAGCTCAATTAGAAGAAAAAGATATTGAAATAGCTGGATTAAAAAGTGCTTTAGAGCGCTTGAATATTGAATTATCTACATTAAACACGAGCTACGAAGAATTATCACAAGAAGGAGATCTCAAAACTCAGAAACTTAATACTGCTTATTATGCGTTTGGAACTTCTAAAGAATTAATAAAAAATGGAGTTTTAACCAAAGAAGGAGGATTTATTGGAATTGGTAAATCTGAAAAGGTAAAAGAAGATTTCAATAAAAATTATTTTACTAAAATTGATATTACACAAGTAACAGAAATAGTTTTGGCTTCTAAAAAAGCTAAATTATTATCTACACATCCTGCAGGTTCTTTTAAGATTGAAGGAAATGATGGTAAGGCAGAAAAGCTTATAATTACTAATGCAGATGATTTTTGGAGTGCATCAAAATATTTAGTGATAGTGGTGGAATAGTTGAAATGATAATCGTAAAAGAAAACATCCGCCTAAAAAACGGATGTTTTTTTATTTTAAATAAGTACTTTTTTGCTACGCCAAATAGTTTAAATTTGCTAGCCTAAATAAAATAAATTATGAGAGTTTTAAAATTTGGAGGAACATCCGTTGGGTCTGCAGAACGAATGCATGCATTGGTAAATTTAATTAATGATGGCATTCCAAAAATAGTTGTTTTATCTGCAATGAGTGGTACAACAAACAACTTAGTTGAAATAGCAAGTGCGTTGTATGCAAAAGAAAATGACAAAGCAAAACTATTGATTGACACTTTAGAAAAAAAATATCAAGATTCAATTAAACAACTCTATAAATCTGAGAAAAGCTTAACTAAAGCAAAAGGCTTAATCGAATCTCATTTTAGTTATTTGCGTTCTTTTACAATGGATATGTTTACCATTAATGAAGAACGTGCGATTCTGGCTCAAGGCGAACTGCTTTCAACAGCTATGTTTCATTATTATTTAGAAGAAATTAATATCGACTCCGTTTTATTACCAGCACTCAATTTTATGCGAATTGATGAAAACGAAGAGCCTGATATGAAATACATTGAAACAAATGCAAAATTAGAATTAGCAAATCATCCAAACGCAAAATTATTTATTACACAAGGATATATCTGCCGAAATGCTTTTGGTGAAATTGATAATTTAAAACGTGGAGGAAGTGATTATACTGCTACCATTATTGGTGCTGCTATTCAATCGGATGAAATTCAAATTTGGACGGATATAGATGGCATGCATAATAATGATCCTCGCATTGTAGAAAAAACACATCCAATTGCAGAATTATCTTTTGATGAAGCGGCCGAGCTTGCCTATTTTGGTGCTAAAATTTTGCACCCTACCTGCATTCTTCCTGCTCGTACTAAAAACATCCCAGTTCGTTTGTTAAATACAATGCAACCTCAAGCAAAAGGAACTGTTATTACATCTAAACAGTCA
Organism: uncultured Chitinophaga sp.; assembly: GCA_964549315.1. Classification (GTDB taxonomy): domain Bacteria; phylum Bacteroidota; class Bacteroidia; order 2-12-FULL-35-15; family 2-12-FULL-35-15; genus 2-12-FULL-35-15. Next base: position 12,538 of record CAZJUY010000017.1, read on the forward strand.
GGAGATAATATCAAAGCTGTTGCTGCAAAAGATGGAATTACTGCTGTAAATATTAAATCAGGACGAATGCTTTTAGCTTATGGTTTTTTGCGTGCAGTGTTCGAAATTTTTGAGAGATACAAAACACCAATTGATATGATTACCACTTCTGAGGTTGCTGTATCATTAACAATAGATAACACAACAAATTTAGATGCTATTGTTACTGAACTAAAAGAATTTTGCACCATTGAAGTAGATTCAGGATTAACAATAGTTTGTATTGTAGGAAGTTTTGCAGCCGAAAAACAAGGTTATGCCTTTAAAATTTTTGATGCTTTAAAAAACATTCCTATTCGTATGATTTCTTATGGTGGAAGTGAAAATAATGTATCTATTTTGGTTGATAGTAAACTAAAGAAAGAAACGTTAGTTGCATTAAATAATGGTTTGTTCAAATAATTATCCAAAACGAAAATGTTCACTCAAAAAATAATTTCAAAATTCAACACTCTTAAAACTCCTTTTTATTATTATGATACGGAAGTTTTGAAAAAAACACTCCAAATTGTAAAAACAGAAAGTGAAAAATATAATTTTAATGTGCATTATGCATTAAAAGCAAATGCAAATAATACTTTATTAAATATTATTAAATCATACAACATTGGTGCTGATTGTGTTAGTGGAAATGAAGTAAAAAAAGCGGTTGAATGTAATTTCAAACCTGAACATATTGTTTTTGCAGGTGTTGGAAAAAGTGATGATGAAATTAATTATGCTTTAGATCAAAATATTTTTTGCTTTAATTGCGAAAGTGCTCAAGAAATTGAAGTGATTAACGACTTAGCAAAAGCAAAAAACAAGACTGCAAAAATTGCTTTACGCATTAATCCAAATGTAAATGCAAACACACATAAATACATTACAACAGGTTTAGAAGAAAATAAATTTGGAATAAATTTATGGGAATTAGAGCAAGTAGTATCTCAAATTCATGCAGCTAAACACATTCAATTAATAGGATTACATTTTCATATCGGTTCTCAAATAACCGATTTAAGTGCATTCAAATCATTGTGTTTAAAAGTAAATGAAATACAATCTTGGTTTGTTAGCCATAAAATAGAAATTGAAAATATAAATGTTGGTGGGGGACTTGGAGTTGATTATCACGAACCAAACACAAACCAAATAACTGATTTTGCAGCATATTTTAAATTATTTGATGATTTTTTAGAATTACGTCCAAACCAAAAAGTGCATTTTGAATTAGGAAGAGCAATAGTAGCCCAATGCGGGACATTAATTTCTAAAGTGCTTTATATAAAAAATGGAGTGAGTACGAATTTTGCAATTTTAGATGCAGGAATGACTGAACTTATGCGCCCAGCATTATATCAAGCTTACCACAAAATTGAAAATTTATCTCAATCGCAACAATCATCATCACATAAATATGATGTGGTGGGTCCTATTTGTGAAAGCTCTGATTGTTTTGGTAAAGCAGTTAACCTACCTGAAACAAAACGAGGAGATATAATTGCAATACGAACAGCTGGGGCCTACGGTGAAGTAATGAGTTCGGCCTATAATTTAAGAGATAGAGTTAAGGCTATTTATTCGGAGGAGGTTTAGTTTTTAATAATTTTTTTTAATCTTAAAGAATATATTTTTATAAAAGCATCTGCACTCTTTATATCCTCAAAAGAGTTAATTAATATTTCATCACCTAAATCATTGAAAATAAAAATATCAAAATATTTTATTTTAGTTTTATAATAAGATGATGGAGATTTTCTTGTAATATGTGAGCTTATCTCTTTTGAACCAATATATTTAAATTCAGACAAATCCCTCCAATTTCCTAATTTAAAAAAAACATAGTTTATATATTTTTGGATTCTATTATTTTCATAATCTATCAAAACGCCCTTAATATTTAGAAAAAAGATTATTCCAAAAAAAACAAACGGGTATCCTCCCCAGAATGTAAAATCAAAAATCAACAACAATAAGCCAAAGAAAAACATAAATAAACCAAGTATAGGTACACCACCTTCAAAAGTAGCACCAAAAGATATTTTTTCGATTCCTTTTTCCATCACCTAGGATACTCTACTCTTACATGATAAATATTCATCAACTTTTTCTTGAACATTTTTTTGAGTTTTGTAATGTCTTTAAAAGTAACATCAGCATTCGCAAACTGTTCTTGTTCAATTTGAGAATTGATAATTTTTTCAACCAAAGCATCAATTGTTTCCGCATCGTATTTTTGCAAACTACGGGATGCGGCTTCTACTGAATCTGCCATCATTAAAACAGCCGTTTCTTTTGAGAATGGTATCGGACCTGGGTAATGGAATTTAGATTCATCCACCTCTTCTTCAGGAAAAGCATTTTGGAATGAACGATAAAAATAAGCAGTAATAGTGGTTCCGTGATGTGTTCTTATAAAATCAATAATTTGTTCGGGTAAATTATGTTTTTTAGCTATTTCAATGCCTTTTATAACATGGCTAATAATTATTGATGCGCTTTCATCAAAACTCATCTCACCATGAGGATCCACTCCTCCAGCTTGATTTTCGATAAAGTACATTGGCATTTCCATCTTTCCAATATCGTGGTACAAAGCACCTGCTCTTACTAAAAGAGAATTCCCTCCAATAGCATAAATAGCATCCTCTGCAAGATTAGCAACTTGCAATGAATGTTGGAATGTACCTGGAGCACGAGAAGCAAGTTCACGCAATAATTTTCTATTGGTATCTGAAAGCTCTAGCAATGAAACATCAGAAATAAATCCAAATAATTTTTCAAAAACAAAAATCAAAGGATAAGAAAATATGGTAAGCAAAGCACTCACACCAAACCAAGCAAAATCATACCATGTAAGCACATCACTCCCTCCTTCTTGAATAATTGTTATTCCAAAATAAGAAACACTATACGTAACAAATATCAACAGTGCCGAAACAAATATCTGAGAACGATTACGCATATTAACAATACTAAAAATGGCAATCATTCCTCCAAGTAATTGAATAAAGGCAAATTCAAAACGATTTGGTACCATAAATGAAATAATCAAAATGGTTACCAAATGAACAAACAAAGCAACTCGTGTATCATAAAATGCACGGATAATCACCGGGAGAATACAAAATGGTAATAGGTAGATACTAAACGTTTGTGAGCTTACAGCAAATTTTGCCATTACTACTTGCAAAACCATTAACAATAAAATAAAAGTAATTTTAGCATTATCAGAAAATATTTCTTTTCGAAATACAAATAAGAATACGGTAAGAATTGCCATGGTAATGGTTACCAAAATCAATTGTCCAAACAATATAAATGCAAAACTAGCAGTACCATGCTCTTGTGAATCATATTCCATTTGAAGCGATTCTATTATTTGAAATTTCTCAACATCTAGAATATCTCCTTTCGAAATTATTTTTTGATCTTTCACTATGATATCATGGCTGGGTAAAATATCTTCTACGCTTTGGTTTAAAATCTTATCTGAAGTAGCCTTGTCATAAAACACATTATGCGCAATAGCATTTTCAATCAATTGGATTAAATCTGAGTTTGCTTGAATAGCCGATGAAGAGAGTTTACTCTGAATGTATTCGTATGCCGACTTGATTGTAAAAAAATCACCCAATTCTTTTTCTTCAGCAACATTATTTTTAAGCAAAAATACAGTATAGTCGTTTGGTTTTCCATCAATAATTGCACTTGGTTCAATTATCCCTTTTGAGTATATACTATCTAATAATGCAAGAGCACTACTTAAGTTTTTTTCTTTATTGTTAGTTGATTTTAATTGTTTAAATTCTTTTGAAAAAATATCTTTCTTGTTTTTTTGAACAAATACGTCATACCTGAAATAAGGATGATGATTTTTAATAATATCATACTTTTCGTTTGCAATTTCTTCCTTTGACTTTCTAATTGAAAAATCAAAAGGTGCAATTAAATCATCATGGTGCCAAGGTTTACCTTTTAGATTTCTATATTCATATTTGAATTTTCCTTGCTTAGGAAAAACATATACAATTAAACCAATTGCAATTACAAACAAAATTGCTTTGTATATTTCAGGATGACTATGACGGATGAATGAAATGATTTTTTTCACAAAATGTAATATTGGTAATGCGAAATTAACCAATATTTATTACCCAATAAATTTTATGAAAACGATTGTAAACAAGTTTATTCACAATTTAAAGGCTACATACGAGCTACTGTTTTGTGAAAGCTATTGATATCAAAACTAATAGAAAAATTATTCGTTGCTCCCGCCAAATGATAAACTGCTCTCCCATAACTAAAATGGAATTTATAAATTCTAAATCCAAACCCGAATGAAAACCCTGTCATTCCTCTTTTTTCAGGAATTTTAAGTTCTTTTCTACGTTGATAGTTATATCCTGCTCTCAAAAATAAATTTTTGGTAATGATAAACTCTCCTCCAATAACAACATGTCGCATTAATTTATCACCAAATACTTTGTATTTATTTTGCTTGATTGGATCACCCGTTAATGGATCTGTTGTTGGCACACTAGGGTCAATGTAAGTTAAATCCCACTTTTCAAGATTTTCATATGTTATTGAATAACGGAAAGGAACATGTTTTGGCCTTTTTGAAATCCCAATTTGAATTTCAAAAGGCAAAGGCTCTTTATTTCCAGGCGTATATGTTTTCCATTGTCTTCCAATATTTTTAATAACAGCCGCAACTGCAAAGTTTTGTTTTGGTCGAACATATGTAGCACCCAGATCTATTGCAGAACCAGTAGATGTGTATGATTCTAACTGAGAATAAATCGTTTTTAAGGTTACACCTACAGTTAAATTACTATCAATAATACTTCTGGCATAAGAAACATTAAAACTCATTTCACTAGCACCAAAAGTTCCATCTGTATTACCTATTTCATCCGCTCTTATAAATTTACCATAATCCAAATACTGAATACCAAATGCCATTAAACCTACTTTCTTTATCTTTTTAGCATAAGCTGCATAACCATAATTTACATCTGCAAAATAGTTCACATAACTTAATGCAATGTTGTTATCCATAGAATCTGTAAGCAATGACGGATTCACTAAAGCAACATTCAAATCATTGTCTTTAACAGAAATTAAATTTCCACCCAAAGCTGTTACACGAGCAGAAATTGGAAGATTTAAAAATTCAAAAGTGTTATTTCCTCCAACTTGTGCTTTAGAAAAAACAACACTTACAAATGCAATAAAAATTATCAGTAATTTTTTAAAATTCATTCTTACAAAGTAAATAAAAATATCCTCTTCAGAAACGACTTTATTTAAAATATATTGTGCTTTAAATAGATTCATTTCCAAGAAAATAAAACCAATCATAAACTGCTGATATACAGACAAATAAACACACCTTAAAAACACCATTTTCGATACATGATTTTCAAAATCAAAAATTACTTGTTTATCCACAATTAATGGTTTATAAGATTTTAACTATACAACACTCCTACCCTTTGTATTTATTAATTTTGATTGGTTTAAACCATTAAAAAGCAAATGACAGAAATTAAAAAAAATACGTTACGAAATACCATTAAGGACGAAAGCGCTGAAGAAAAAGCTCCTTTAAAGGAAAATAAACCGAAAACACCTCGAGTTCCAAAGGAGAAAAAAAATGCAGAACAAACTGAAAAAAATTCATTTCTGAATAAAATAAATAATTTTTTTGCATTTGCACGCAATGAGCGTTTTCAAAAAATATTTGGATTTAGCCTTTTGTTATTTTCTGTATATCTAGCCATTGCTTTCACATCTTTTTTATTCACTTGGCAAACCGACCAAGATAAAGTTATGAGTGATTTGTTTTCGGCAGATGTACAAGTAAACAACTGGCTAGGAAAATTTGGAGCTCTCTTATCACATGTTTTTATTCACAAATGGTTTGGAGTTTCTTCTTACTTATTTTCATTTGTTTCATTTGTACTTGGATTAAGAATAGCACTCAACATACAACTATTCGACCCTAAAAAAGTGTATGTTCATTCTTTATTTTTTTTAATATTTACTTCAGTAGCATTAGGTTTTGTTTTTCATCGTGATTTATTTTTTTTAGGAGGAGCATTTGGATTTACATTGGTTGAAAAAACAAATGCACTAATAGGGGCAATAGGAACAGGAGTTTTGCTTGTTTTTAGTTTTATAGTTTATTTAATTGCAGCTTTTAATTTTTCTTTTGATTTAAGCAAGAAAGAAGAAGAAGCTATTGAGGAACCGTTAGAAGAAGAAATGCCTGTTCTAAAAAACAGATTAAAAGATGAAGATGGTTTTGAAATAGTAAATAATGAAGAGGAGCCAATCATTGAAGAAATAAAAGAAGAAGAAAAGAATGAAATAGAAGAAGTTGAACTTCCAATAGAAGAAAAGAAAGAACCAATTGTATTGTCAAACAATGATGATGGCGTTCAATTTACAGTTGAACAAAACGAAATAAAAGAAGAAGAATTATCTCCAGAAGAAATTGCAGAAGCATTAGTTTCGCAAGTAGGAGAATATGACCCAACATTAGATTTGGGAAATTATCAATTCCCACATTTAGACTTATTAGAAAACTACGGAGGTTCGAAAGATATAAAAATTAATACGGAGGAATTGAACGCCAACAAAGACAGAATTTTAAAAACACTTGGCGATTACGGGATTGAGATCGAAAAAATAAAAGCAACTGTAGGACCAACTGTTACACTTTATGAAATTATCCCTGCTGCTGGAGTTCGTATTTCAAAAATTAAAAATCTTGAGGATGACATTGCATTAAGTCTTTCTGCTCTTGGCATTCGTATTATTGCGCCAATTCCTGGAAAAGGAACTATTGGAATTGAAGTACCAAACCAAAATCCAGAAATGGTTCCAATGCGTACTATTTTAAGTTCTGACAAATTTCAAAATTCCACAATGGATTTACCAATAGCACTTGGTAAAACAATTAGTAATGAAACATTTATTACTGACTTAGCAAAAATGCCACATTTATTGATGGCTGGGGCTACTGGACAAGGAAAATCTGTTGGGCTAAATGCTGTTTTAGTTTCTTTACTTTACAAAAAACATCCTTCGCAAATAAAATTCGTTTTGGTTGACCCTAAAAAAGTGGAACTTACATTATTTAATAAAATCGAACGCCATTTTCTTGCTAAACTACCTGACAGCGCAGAAGCAATTATTACTGATACAAAAAAAGTGGTACATACTTTAAATAGTTTGTGCATTGAGATGGATCAGCGTTACGATTTATTAAAAGAAGCACAAGTAAGAAATTTAAAGGAATACAATGCAAAATTTATTGCTCGAAAATTAAATCCAAACAATGGACATAAATTTTTGCCATACATTGTTCTTGTAGTAGATGAATTTGCAGATTTAATTATGACAGCAGGAAAAGAAGTAGAAACGCCAATTGCTCGTTTAGCACAATTGGCTCGTGCTATTGGAATCCACTTAATTATTGCCACACAACGACCATCTGTAAATATTATTACCGGAACAATAAAAGCCAATTTCCCTGCTCGTATTGCTTTCCGTGTAACATCTAAAATTGATTCTAGAACTATATTGGATTCTGGTGGCGCAGAACAGTTAATCGGAAGAGGAGATATGCTACTTTCTACTGGAAATGATTTAATACGTTTACAATGTGCATTTGTAGATACTCCTGAAGTAGAAAAAATTTGCCAATTCATTGGCGACCAAAGAGGTTATCCAGAAGCATTTAAACTACCTGAATATGTAGATGAATCTGGAGAAGGAAGCGGAAAAGGAGATTTAGACCCAAGCGAACGTGATAGTTTGTTTAATGATGCTGCTCAAATTGTAGTTTCAACTCAACAAGGCTCTGCTTCCTTACTGCAACGCAGACTAAAACTAGGTTACAACCGGGCAGGGCGAATTATAGACCAATTAGAGGCCGCTGGCATCATTGGACCTTTTGAAGGTTCAAAAGCAAGGGAAGTGAAAATAAAAGATATGTTATCTTTGGAACAGTTTTTGAACAACAAGGATAACATTTAAAAAATTAAAACAATGTCAATTACAAAAATTTCAATCATTACTCTGTTAACACTTAGCCTATCTTCGATTTGTAGTGCTCAAAACGACCCTAAAGCAAAGGCTATTTTAGATGAATTAAGCGCTAAAACAAAAGCATATACTTCTATTAAAGCCGATTTTTCATTTACAGTAGAAAAAAAAGATAAGTCAAAAGACACTCAAAATGGAAAAATTCAAACAAAAGGAAGCAAATACAAACTTGAAATTCCTGGGCATGAAATTTACTGCGATGGTAAAACACTTTGGGATTATATTAAGGATGCCAATGAAGTTCAAATAAAAGAAGCTGAGAACGATAAAGAAGATGGAGTGAATCCTACTACGATATTTACAATGTATGAAAAAGGATTTAAGTATAAATTCGAAAGCGAAAGTGCAACTCAACAAATTATAGCACTTTACCCAGAAAATCCTGACAAGAAAAAATACCATACTGTTAAATTGTACATCGACAAAACAAAAAAACAGATCACAATGGTAAAAATGATGATGAAAGATGGATCAACCCACACTTATGAAATCAAAAAATTTGAAACAAATACAGCTATAGCTGATTCCGATTTTACTTTTAATACAAAAGCTCATCCCGGCATTTCGATTGAAGATTTAAGATAAATAAAAAACCGCCAATGGCGGTTTTTTTATGATAGGTAAACTACTTCTTTCCCTTTTACATCCAACTCCACGGTTATATGCTCCTGTAAAGTTGTAGATAGTGACAACCCAACAAAATCAGCTTTAATAGGATAACGATTATGACCTCTATCTACTAAAACAACTGTTGTTAATCGTTTTAATGGACTAACCAAAAAAGGTTTTGCACCAAATATTAGAGTTTTACCAGAATTTAAAACATCATCCGCCAAGATGACCACTTTGTTTTTAAGTTCTTTTTCTGAAAGCGAAATTTTTATTTCTTTAGATAAAGGATTTTCTTTGTCAATTACAATTTCTATCAACTGTGTTTTTATGGAAGATATTTTTTGAAGAACAGCATTTAGCCTTTTAGCAAACAAATAACCGTTTTTTGAAATACCCGCAATAATAATCTCTTTTTCTGTATAGTTATTTTCAACTATTTCATAAGCAAGTCGATTAATTTTTTGCTCAATTTGTTTGCTATTTAATATTAATGTTTTACTCATTTTTATTTTTTTTACGATAAAATTCGTCCGCCTTTGTAAAAATATTTTTTATAATAATCTTCATTCAAATCGCTTATAATTACGCCAGAATGTACCGATGCGTGGGCAAATTTGTTGTTACCTAAATAAATTCCTACATGCGAAATATTTCCTTTTCTAATTTTAAAAAATACCATATCTCCTTCTTGGAGCTGTTCTTTTTCTACTGGCAATACCGTTTTATAAATATCTGCAGAACCACCCATAAGCTGAATACAATATACCGAAGAATACATTTTTGAAACAAATCCAGAACAATCAATTCCCTTTTTCGACTCACCTGCATATTTATATCGTGCACCTAACCAATCATAAACTTGATAATAAAGATGAGGAGTATTTGCCGAATCAGGATTTAGTTCATACGTTTTATAGTAATAGCTTAATTCAGGTTTAGTATTTTTCTTTTTAGTTTGAGAAAAAGAAAAAATAGGAATAACAACCAAAATAAAGAAAATTATCTTTTTCATTTCGGATACAAAAATACTGAAAAAAAGTTGTTTTAGGTTGATAAAAATCAATAGCAAAAAAGCCCGACAAATCGGGCTTTTAATTATTTCGAAACAATTAATTTCTTAGTACTCTTTCGATTTTTATTCTGAACAGAAACAAAATAAACTCCTTCTGAAAGATGTTCAATATTAATAGTTTGCTTAGCAACAAAATTTGTTTCAAGAACTGTTTCACCTAAAACATTTGTGATAACAACAATTCCCTTATCATTCATATTTGAACTTACAACAATATTATTATTTGCAGGATTAGGATAAATGTTAATATCAAAATCTGAAGTAGTGTTTTCTGTAATTCCAACATGAGGAACATCACTACGTAAACTATCAATATATTGAATATCATTTATTACAATTGTTCCAGCTACATCAGTAGCATTTATTTGTAATACAGGAACTTTCATTCCATTTGCTAACCATTTATATTCATATCTGGTCGGACGTGGAATGTTAAATCCAAAACCTAAAGCATCTACATAAACAGTATCAATAGCATTTATGACAGAAGTTACTCTTAATGTATTAAATGTTCCAAAGGGTGTTGTTAGAGAACCCCATCCATCAACTGTATTGTGACGTTGACCTGTTTCTCCGTAATAACCTAAAGAAGGAATAGGAAAAGGTAAACCATATTTAAAATTGCAAGAATCAATATTTCCATAATTCATAGGAAAACGATAAATTATATCAGCTGCACTATATACAAAAGGAACTGGCGTACCATTCATTGTATAACCAATACCAACTTGTTTCCATTGTGAACCTGACTCTTTTAAAAAATCATAAGCATCCGATAAAGTAATTCCAGGCAAAGGCAAACTGGTAATTTGATAATTATCTCTACCATAAGAAGTATTTGAAGGATTAAATAAAATATTAAATGGGGCTGTAAAAGAAAAAGGAGAATCGTACTTATCATAACGTTGAATAGTAGGAACAAGTGAACTGTAATCCCAATTCATAGCTGTATCGCCAGGGGCAATTGTAACACCAACAATACTTCCAGTACTTAATACAATGCTATCGTTAGGATTAGGCATATCAGCCGAAGTAACTGTTATTTGAGAAAACAAATTACTTGCAAGTAAAATTGCTACGAAAGAAAATATCTTTTTAATCATTTTTATTTTTTTTGATATGTAAATATCATAAATAAAAACAAATCTTACACAAAAAACTGATTTTCTTTTATTTATGAAGACAATATTTCCTTTAATATTTCGTATTTTAGCTATCCAAAACTTTATAAACTATGAAAAACAATCAAAAACTACTTGGTTTAGCAATTTTCTCAATGTTTGCTATTTCTACAATAAGCTCTTGCAAAAAAGATAAGGAAGAAGAACCAACTACAACTACTACACCTACAACAAGTGCATGTGCTCCAGATACTGTTTATTCAGCCGGAACTGGAACTGGCCCTCGTTTAATTTTTAAATTCAAATTCGACAGTACTCAAGTACGTTTAGATAATTTAGGAAACCCATCAACAATCCCTTCAGGACATGCGGCTCAATCTCCTAAATTTAATTTAATGAGCCAACATTACATTGAGCTAGCTGGAGATATGGATCCTGTAGGCGGAGGAAGTGTATTATATGTAGGGCAACAAACAGCTGCAGGTGGTGCAAATGCTATTTCCTATTGTGCTTCTACACAAACACATGAAGGATCAACATTCTTTTCAGTGCCGCTTTCCTCATTAACACCAGGTTCTTATAAATGGTTGCGTATTTCATTGGCATATCAAAATTATGATATTACATACAAATCTCAATACCTTCCTGGAAGTGGATTAGGAACTGGTACAGTTGCTTCTTTCATTGGATTTAAAACGTATGTAACAGGATATAAAATAAACGGTAAAAACTTTACTCCAAGCACAGCAGCGGGAGGACCGGGAAACCACAACCAAGGATATTGGGGCTTTTTAACTACCATTGCAGGTCAAGATTATTTTTATGACGGGCAAGCACCGGCAGGGGCTACAACTGTTCCAAATCCATTGTTTGCAACATCTCCAATACCAGCAGGAAGTTGTTTAGTAACAGGACAATTTGTTGACAATGCTATGGCGAATTCTCCTTTAGTAATAACAGGATTAGAAACAAGTGATATAATTATTACTGTTTCTTTATCTACAAATAATAGTTTTGAGTGGATAGACTCTACACCTGATGGATACTACCAACCAGAAATTGGTGAAGTAGTTACCGATATGGGAATTAGAGGATTAATCCCGATAAAAAATTAATAACCAAATTTATCTTTATAAAAAAATCGCTTGAGTTTTCGAGCGATTTTTTTATTCATTTATACTATTTAAAACCGTACAAGCATAAACTGCAGCGGTTTCTGTTCTTAGGCGTGCTTCGCCTAAACTTATACCAATAAAACCATTTGCAATGGCATATTCAATTTCTTGTTTGGTAAAATCTCCTTCTGGTCCGATTAATAAAATTACATTGTCATTTTTAGAATAAACATTTTTCAAATGCTTTTTATCTAATTCAAAATTTTTGTCGCAATGAGCTATAAATTTTTGAGATGATTCATTTTTTACAGAATCGATAAACTTTTTAAAATCAATTATTTCATCTATTTGAGGCAAATAGGCTTTTACACTTTGTTTAATAGCAGAAACAACAATTTTAGAAACTCTTTCAGTTTTAATAACGGTGCGTTCACTGTTTTTGCAATTAATAAAAGAAATTCTATCAATACCTATTTCGGTTGCTTTTTCTGCAAACCACTCTATTCTATCATTCAACTTTGTTGGAGCTATTGCTATGTGTAAATTCCAATTTCGTTTTCCAAAATCGCTTTTGAATTCAAGTATTTTTACCGAACATCTTTTGGGATTATCGTCTGTAAGTTCAGCTAAATAAAATCCACCTACTCCATCAATTAAATTAATTGTATCGCCATTTTTCATGCGTAAAACTCTTACAGCATGTTTACTCTCCTCTTCGTTTAAAGTATAAACACTTGCCTTAGAATCAATATCGGAAGTAAAAAAAATGTGCATATTATTTTTGTAAAAAAAATCCCTCATTTAGCGTGAGGGATTCAGATTTTATTAAAAATATTTTTAAGCTTTTATCAGTATTGGAAAGCTTCGTTGTGCAAAATACAAAGATCCAAAAAGAATAGCATTGTAAAATAAATCTCCAATTAATGTGTATGAAAAATAAGGCAATCCAAGTACATATACTCCGCTTAAACCTACACCACCACCAACAAAACCGTTAGCAGCCCAAACACCAAAATTGGTGATAACAAAAAACAAAATAGAAGAAGCTAAAGAAGCAGCTAATAAAGTTTTAACATTATTATGCTTTCTAACATATAAACCAATACAAGAAGTTAATATAAAACTTACATAAACATAAATCACAGTATTATGAAAGCCCCAACCAAACATTAATTCTAAAGCAAGGTCACTTAAAATCATTGCTATAAGCGGCAATACAAAAGCTAATCTTTTGTCAGAAAAATTAACTGCACCAAACAATGCCATTGCTGCAATAGGTGTAAAATTAGGAATGTGCGGCAATATACGACTCACAGCTGCTAATAAAACCGCTGCTAAAACAAATATAAAACGTGCTGAAAATATTTTTGATTGCATAATATTATTTTTTGTTTATTGATTAACATCACAAAAATAAGGCTTTTATTTTAATTTTTGAAAATTGTATTGATTAACATTTGAATATTTTACCTTTGCTAATATGATTACATACATAATAATAGCCATAACTGTTATAACATCCTTTAAAGCCATGGAAGATTATAGCATGAAAAACAAAATGATGTTTAATGCTTATGCTATAAAAAGGAATAAAGAATGGTATCGTTTTTTTTCAAGTGGTCTTATACATGCTGACTGGACACATTTGTTTTTTAACATGTTCTCTTTATATATGATTGGCCGTTATGTAGAGGCAAATTATTCGCAATACAATGTTTTTGGTGGGAAAGGCCCATTATTTTATATTTTATTATATGTAGGAGGTTTAATTATGTCCTCGTTGTATTCCTACGAAAAACATAAAAACAATATGTATTACAATGCATTAGGAGCCTCTGGTGCAGTATCTGCTGTTGTTTTTGCATTTATTATTTTAAATCCAACCGCTCGCCTTGGTTTATTTTTTGTTCCACCTATTATTCCTGCTTACATATTTGGAGGAATTTATTTGGCGGCTGAATATTACTTGGGAAAACGTGGTAATACTAACATTGGTCATGATGCACATTTTTGGGGAGCTATTTATGGTATTTTATTTACGATAGCTTTAAAACCAAGTTTGTTCTCTCGTTTTATACACCAAATAACCAACTAAAATGAACAAAGCAATTTTTTTAGATAGAGACGGTGTAATAAATTTTGAAAGAGGATATACTTACAGGTTAGAAGATTTTGTTATTCTACCTGATGTGGTAGAAGTGTTATTGCATTTAAAGGAAAAAGGCTTTATCTTTATTATTGTTTCAAACCAAAGTGGAATATCAAAAGATTTATACACGCAAAATGATGTTGAAATTTTACATACTTTTTTAGTTACTCAGTTAAAAAAGCATGCCATTGAATTTGCCGAAATATATTATTGTGTTCACCACCCGGATAAAACAAAATGTATTTGTAGAAAACCAGATTCTTTGTTTGTAGAAAAAGGGTTAGCTCGATTTAATTTGGATGCAAAAAAATGTTATTTCATTGGAGATAAGGAACGAGATATTGAAGCAGCACACAAAGCTGGAGTAAAAGGAATATTAATTGAATCAAATCAAGCACTAAAAACAATAGTAAACCAAATTGTTTGATGCAACAATATATTAACCATAACGGAATATTTTTTGAAGCGGACAAGCCTGTTATAAATGTCAACAACAGGTCGTTCCGATATGGAGATGCTTTGTTTGAAACAATACGTATTGCAAATAAAAAACCTCAATACATAAAAGAGCATTATCAACGTTTATTAAAAGGTGTTGAAGTTTTAAAGATGGCATTGAATCCAAATTTTAATGCTGCGTTTTTAGAAAAAATAATTTTAGAATTAGCTCAAAAAAATGGAGTAGATACAGATGGAAGAGTGCGGTTAACATTGTATAGAAACGATGGTGGAATGTATGCTCCTTCCGAGAATCAAACGTCTTTTTTATTAGAAGTTTATCCGCTAGAAGAAAAGAATTACGTTTTAAACACAAAAGGTTTTACGATTGATTTATTCAGCGATTTCAAAAAGCCTCAAAATGTATTGTCGTCAATTAAGTCTGCCAACAGCATAGTATATGTAATGGCTGGCATTCATAAAAATGAACAAAAATTAGATGAATGTATTTTGCTAAATGATAAACATCATATTATTGAAACCATAAGTTCAAATATATTTGCAGTAAAAAATGGTGTGCTTTACACTCCTCCAGTTAGCGATGGCTGCGTGGATGGTGTAATGAGAAAAAAAATAATTGAAATAGCCAATGAAAATAAAATTGCTGTATATGAAATTTCTATCATGCAAAATGTTTTACTTGCAGCCGATGAATTATTTTTAACCAATACTATACATGGAATTAGGTGGGTGGTAGCATACAAACAAAAAAGATATTTTAACAATACTTCAAAAAAACTAACAGAAGAATTAAATAAGCTGGTGGGGAACTGAGGTGTTGGATAGTAGTTAGTAGACAGTTGGCAGTCAGCAAACAATAAAACAGTTGACAATTTAACAGTTAATTCAACAATCAATGATTCAATAATTCAACAATTGGCAGTTGGCAAATAGCACTAAACAATAAACGGCAAACGACAGACAATTAAACAGTTCACCAATAAATTAATCAACTAGTGAACCAATTAACTAAAAAATGGAAGATTTAAGATTATACATAAATACATTGCGTCACGATTTTTCAAAACAAACATTGGATGAAAAGGATGTGAATTCAAACCCCATTTTACAATTCGAAAAATGGTTCAAAGAAGCAGTAGATGCAAAAGTAAATGAACCCAATGCAATGACTCTTTCTACCGCAACAAAAGAAGGAAAACCATCAGCAAGAATTTTATTATTAAGAAATTTCAACGAATCCGGTTTTGTTTTTTACACCAATTACACAAGTAGAAAAGGAATTGAAATTGAAAACAACCCGCAAGCTGCATTGCTGTTATTTTGGCCTGAATTGGAAAGACAAATAAGAATAGAAGGTATTTTAGAAAAACAATCTCCAAAAGATTCTGACATTTATTTTAATACCCGACCTAGAGAAAGTAAACTTGGAGCCTGGAGCTCTGCTCAAAGTTCTAAAATTGAAAGCAGAAAGGTTTTAGATGAAAACTATAAAAACTATTCTGAAAAATTTCCAAACGAAAATGTTCCAAGACCAGATTTTTGGGGTGGTTATAACTTAAAACCAAATACAATTGAATTTTGGCAAGGAAGACCCAGTCGCATGCACGACAGAATTCTATATTCTAAAAATAAAAATGGAAGTTGGATAATTGAAAGATTAGCTCCTTAGTACCTTAACATTTCTGCATATTCTTTTTTCAGCGCTCTACCTTCTCCTCTTTCGGTTAGATACAAATGACTTTGAAGCCAAAGCATTGCTTTTTCTTCCGTAGAAAATATTTTTGTTGGTACTTGAGGTTTATTAAAGTTGATATAAAAATTACCCACCAATTTATTTGCTAGTGAACTTACCACAAATGCTTCTGCAATCCTGCCATCTCTTTCGGATTGACGAGCGGCAAACTCTCTAGCTTCTTTAGATACAGTAACTGTTGCTCTCGCATCTACCAAAACTAAAAAACGATCACCTTGAGTTAACTGTTCAGATGTACGCATATTTTGAACAGCATCTTCCAATTCAATTTCTGCATTTTCTAATAATTTCACTCGTAAAATACGCTCGCTTTTGCTATATGCAAACTCGGCTACGTTAGTGGTGATTTTCTTCATTATTAAACAATTTTTATACGATGAACAATACAAATATAACGACAAATGTTATCTTTTCAAAGATAAGTATTCAACAATATTTCAGAGTTATTAACTATTAATTTTGCATATCGGATTAGTATTCCGAAATTCGCAGTGTATGTATAAAATATTTATTAAGCCTATATTCTTTTTGTTTCAACCTGAAACAATTCATCACCTTGTATTTAAAACTTTAAAAATCATTAATAAAATTCCAGGCGTAAGTGCAATTATTAAAAGTGTTTATACTGTGAATGATAAAAGATTAGAACGTAATTTATTTGGATTAAAATTTCCAAATCCCGTTGGTTTAGCTGCTGGTTTTGATAAAGACGCCAAACTTTATGATGAATTGGGTTATTACGGATTTGGATTTATTGAAATTGGAACACTCACTCCAAAAGCGCAACCTGGAAATGAAAAACCAAGAATGTTTCGATTGCCAAATGATGAAGCGGTAATAAACAGAATGGGATTTAATAATGGTGGTGTTGAAGAAGCTGCAGAACGATTAAAAAACAGAAAATCGAAAATAATAATCGGAGGAAATATTGGCAAAAATAAAGTTACTCCAAACGAAGAAGCAGTGTCGGATTATGAAAAATGTTTTGAAGCGCTATTTGATTATGTAGATTATTTTGTAGTAAATGTGAGCTCTCCAAACACACCAAATTTAAGAGCATTGCAGGACAAAGAACCATTAACTAAATTATTATTACGAGTAAAAGAATTAAACTCAAAAAAAAATAATCCCAAACCAATTCTTTTAAAAATTGCTCCTGATTTAACAAATGAACAATTAGATGACATTATTGATATTGTAAAACAGACAAAAATTGATGGTATCATTGCAACAAATACTACCATATCTAGAGATAAATTATCTGCATCGAAAAGCACATTGGAACAAATTGGTGCTGGAGGTTTGAGCGGAAAACCATTAACCAACAGAGCAATTGAAGTTGTAAAATATTTAAGTGAAAAATCCAATAAATCATTTCCAATAATTGGTGTTGGTGGAATTCATACAGCAGAAGACGGAATAAATATGCTTAATGCTGGAGCTAGTTTAATTCAAGTATATACAGGATTTATATATGAAGGTCCAAGCATAGTTAAAAATATTTGTAAAGGGATTTTGAAAAAAGATATTAGTCATTAGATTTTAGAAGATAGATTAGGCTATAAATAACAATAAAAACAATTAACTGATTAATTAGATGTCGCAATTATCAAATACAAATCGTCCATCACCACTCCGTCTTATAGAATGTCCAAGAGATGCAATGCAAGGCATACATGATTTTATTGAAACGGATAAGAAAGTAGAATATATAAACGCTATTTTAAAATGTGGTTTTGACACTGTTGATTTTGGAAGTTTTGTTTCTCCAAAAGCAATTCCACAAATGCGCGATACAGCTGAAGTTTTAGGAAGATTGGATTTAACTTCTACTCGATCTAAACTTTTGGCTATTGTGGCAAATGCTCGTGGAGCACAAGATGCAGTAGAATTTGAAGAGATAACCTATTTAGGTTTTCCATTTTCAATTTCCGAAACATTTCAACAAAGAAATACAAATTCATCTATTGCAGAATCTTTAATGAGGGTAGAAGAAATTCAAGATTTGTGCTCTAGAAATAAAAAACAATTGGTGGTTTATATTTCTATGGCATTTGGCAATCCTTATGCTGATGAGTGGAGTGCAGAAATTGCAATTAACTGGACCAAACGATTAGCAAAAATGGGAATAAAAATAATTGCACTAAGTGATACAGTTGGTGTTTCGAATCCGGAAAATATTTCTCTCTTGTTTTCGAAATTAATTCCTGAATTTCCAGGGATTGAAATTGGTGCGCATTTACATACCACACCCGATACATGGAAAGAAAAAGTAAATGCTGCATATTTAAGTGGTTGCAGAAGATTCGATAGTGCAATCAAAGGTTATGGAGGTTGCCCAATGGCTACGGATAAATTAACTGGCAATATGCCAACTGAAAATGTTTTAAGTTATTTAAAAGAAAATAATATTTATTCAGAAATAGATGAAATTGCCTTTGCTTATGCGATGCAACTTTCATCAAACATTTTTCCATCTAACTAAAATAAAATGTTTCAGAAACTAGCCAACAGTAAATTTTTATTTCGTTTGTATTTATTAAGTAAACTGCCAATGGCATTTATTGCTGGTATTAGAGTAAATTCATTAACAGATGAAAAAGCCATAGTAAAAATTAAATACAAATGGCTTACACAAAATCCATTTAAGTCGATGTATTTTGCATGCCAAGCAATGGCAGCAGAAATGAGCACTGGTTTGTTGGTATTAAATTATACCTACAAATCAATCCCTGCTATTTCAATGTTAATAGTAAAAAATGATGCGGAGTATTTTAAAAAAGCATTAGGAAAAATTACGTTTACATGTGAAGATGGTAACAAAATAAAAAACATCATTCAAGATTTAAAACAAAACGCTGAAGGAAGAACAATTGAATTAAAATCAATTGGGAAAGATGAAAAAGGAGATATTGTTTCTGTATTTACTTTCACTTGGTCATTAAAAGCAAAAGGATAAATATTATACTTCTACTATTTCATTCTTAAATTGCAATTCAAATAAACGTTTATAGTTGTTGTTATTTTTCAACAATTCTTGATGGTTACCCATCTCCATAATTTCGCCTTTATCCATTACAATTATTTTATCTGCTTTTTGAATAGTAGCCAAACGATGTGCTATAACAATAGATGTTCTATTTTCTGTTAATTTATTTATTGCATGTTGAATTAATATTTCCGACTCGGTATCAATAGAAGAGGTAGCTTCATCTAAAATTAAAATTTTGGGATTATAAACATAAGCACGTATAAACGAAATCAATTGGCGTTGACCAACAGAAAGCATCCCTCCTCTTTCCATTACATTGTAATCATAAGCGTTAGGCAGCTTTGAAATAAAATCATGAGCACCAACTACTTTTGATGCTTGAACAACCTGTTCTAATGTAATTGAAGAATTATTGAGTGTTATGTTATTAAAAATTGTATCGGAAAATAGAAACACATCTTGTAAAATAACACCTACATTTTTTCTTAAGGATGAAACTTCATATTCTCGCAAATCTATTTTATCAACCGTAATAACACCACTATTGTATTCATAAAATCTACTTAATAAATTAATAACAGAAGATTTGCCTGCTCCTGTAGCACCAACCAAAGCAACTGTTTCGCCTTCTTTTGCTTGAAAAGAAATATTCTTTAATATCCAATCATTATCATTATATGCAAAATTTACATTTTTAAATTCTATTTCTCCTCTAATATTTTCTGCACTTACAGTACCACTATTTTCAATTATTTCATTTGTATCCAAAACTTTAAAAACACGCTCTGATGCTACCACACCCATTTGCAGTGTATTAAACTTGTCTGCCAATTGACGAATAGGACGAAACATTAAATTGATATACATTATAAAAGCAATGATATCACCCAATGAAGCCGTGTTTTTTAAAACACCATTTCCTCCCCACCAAACCAAAAGGGCTAATGAAACAGATGATAAAATTTCAACTATTGGAAAAAATATAGAATAAGCCATAATTGCTTTCACATTTGCATCACGGTGTTTTGCATTTATCTCTTTAAACGTATTTATCTCTTCCTTTTCTCGATTAAAAATCTGAACAATGTTCATACCCGTTATATGTTCCTGAACAAAAGCATTTAACCTTGCTACTTGGTTTCTTACTTCATGAAATGAAGCAGCCACCGCTTTTTTAAAAAAGTAAGTAGCAATTAATAAAACAGGAATAGTAGCCAATGAAATTATTGTGAGCTGATAATTTAGGTATAACATAAAACCTAAAATCACTAATAGCTTTATTATATCACCAATTATTACAATTATACCTTCTGAAAAAATATCAGCAATTACTTCTATATCCGAAACAGTTCTGGTAACAAGTGTTCCAATTGGAGTATTGTCGTAATATTTTAAACGCAAATTCAAAACATGTTTATACACTTGATTTCTTAAATCTTTAATAATACTTTGTCCTAAAAATCCAGTAAAATAAGCATCTGCAAATTGAATAAAGGTTTCAAGCAATAATAAACCAATTAATAAAATAGTGAAATTTAATAACATCTGTGCATCAGGATTCGACACATAATTATCAAGCATGTACTTTATTAAGTACGGACGAAGAGGAGATAATACAGCAAGAGAAAGAGTTGTAATAGTAGCAAAAACAAATATTTTTTTATACGGTTTGGTGTATTTAAAAATTCGTTTTAAAATTTGCCAATCAAAAGCACTTCCCGTATTTTTATTTTTTTGTGGCATTATTTTTTACTAATAATTATTTCTGGGTATTCTACTTTTGTGAGAAACAAACCAGCAGCAGGAACAGATAGCCCAGCATTCGAACGATTTTTACTTTCTATAATTACCTTAAAATCTTCCATTGATAATTTTTCTGCTCCTACATCCAATAATGTTCCCACAATTGCTCTTACCATATTTCTTAAAAATCGATCTGCAGTAATTGTAAAAACTAGCAAGTCATTTTCCTGTTTCCAAAACGCTTCTTTTATTTTACAATTATTGGTAAACGTTTGCGTGTTGCTTTTACTAAAACAACTAAAATCTGTATAATCAAACAAAAGAGCAGCTGCTTTGTTCATTAAATCCATATCAAAATTTACATGCGTAAAATAAGCAGCATCAATTAAAAATGGATTTTTATTTTTTGAAATAAAATATTGATAGGTTCTGCTTATGGCATCAAATCTAACATTGGCATCATTGTTAACTTTTATCAATTTAAATATAGCAATATCATTTGGCAGAACTGAATTAAACTTATGCAACCATTTTCCTTCGTTTTCAATCAAATCATCATGAGTGCAATCAAAATGAGCATAAAAATCTTTTGCATGAACGCCAGTATCTGTTCTTCCACAACCCGTTAATTCAATTTTTTCATTTAATACAAGTGATATTTTTTCATTCAAAACTTGCTGAACAGTATCAGGTGTATTTTCCTGTACTTGCCAACCATGATAGGCAGTTCCTTTATAAGCCAATTGAATAAAATAACGTTGCATTTTCGATTTTGTTTTGCAGCACAAAGGTAACAAAGATTTATTTCGTAAATTTTAATATATTTGGTAGCATAAATATTTATCCAAATGAAATCTACCACTACAGTTATTTTTTCTACATTATTTGCAGCATCTGCCTCATTATTTTTATTTAACGACAAACCCGCAAATAAAATTAATTATAATAGTCATCGCATCACCGAAGCGATGGAAGATGATGCTACCGAACGCTATCGCTGGGAATTAAGCCGTTTGGCTGACCCATCAGGAAAAATACCAGATAATATCAGACAGAAAGAATTAGCTTTTGCTGCTACATTACCAAATGATGTAAATGCAAACAGAACTATAAGTTTTAACCAACGTGGACCATGGAATGTAGGCGGAAGAACACGTGCATTAGGAATAGATATTACAAATGAAAACAGAATTTTAGCAGGTACTACCTCAGGAGGTATGTGGTTAAGCACTGATGGTGGAGGTACTTGGAATATGACCAATACTTTTTCTCAATTAAAAAATGCTACTTGCCTTGTTCAAGATAAACGCACAGGACATACCAACACTTGGTATCATGGAAGTGGTGAAGGTTATGGAGCATCGGCAAGCGATGGAGGAGCATATTATTTGGGTGACGGTCTTTTTAAATCTACTGATGGGGGAGTAACTTGGAATCCGATTACATCAACTGCAGGTGGTAGTCCACACGCATTTTCTACAAATTTTCAAATTGTATGGAATGTAGCAAATGATGTTTCGGCAAATGATACAATTGAAGAAATTTACGCAGCTTGTTATAGTTCTATTTATAGAAGTACGAATGGAGGAAATACATGGGTAACAGCAAGAGGCGGCAACTCTTATTTTACGGATGTTGCAGTAACTACTACAGGAGTGGTGTATGCAACATTAAGTGATGATGGAACACAAAAAGGAATTTGGAGAAGTGATGATGGTATAACATTTACAAGCATTACTCCTACAGGATTCCCTTCTGCTTATAACAGAATTGTAATAGGTATTAATCCTTCTAACGAAAACGAAGTTTACTTTTTAGCAAACACACCAGGGGCTGGAAAAGTTACTTATGATTGGCAAGGAACACCTGAATGGAATAGTTTTTACAAATATACTTATGTAACCGGTGATGGTTCTGGCGCAAATGGAACATGGGATACTCTATCAATGAATTTACCAAACACAGGAGGGCAATTTGATAAATGGCAAGTACAAGGCTCGTATGATATGGTGGTAAAAGTTCATCCAAACAATTCAAACATTGTTTATATAGGCGGAACAAATTTATACCGTTCTACTTCTGCATTTCAGGATTCAACAAGCACCACATTTATTGGTGGCTATGAACAATACTCTGCTTTACCAGTAATTAATAGTTATTTAAACCATCATCCAGATCAACATTGTTTAGAATTTATGCCATCTAATCCTAACATTATGATTAATGCAAATGATGGTGGCGTATTTAAAACACTAGATAATTTAGCAGACACAATTGTTTGGCAATCGTTAAACAATGGTTATTTAACTACAATGTTTTATACCATAGCTATTGACCATGCTACTCCAAATAACAATATAATTATTGCAGGTGCTCAAGACAATGGAACATGGTACACCAACACCACTAATTTAACTTCGCCTTGGGTACAACCAAGAGGTGGAGATGGTTCGTATTGTGCTATTTCCGACAATCAAGCATATTATTATTTTTCAATACAAAACGGAAAAATGATGAAAGCAACATTGGATGCAAATGGAAACAAAACTGCTTATGCACGTATTGACCCTATTGGATTAAAAAAACCACAGTTCATCAACCCTTTTATTTTAGACCCCAACAACAATGACATCATGTATTTAGCAGGTGGAAAATATTTGTGGCGTAATAATGATTTATCGGGTATTCCATTATTAAATACTTGGGATTCTATCAGTACCAACTGGGTACAGTTTACCGATTCTGTTCCTACTGCAAACTCATACATAACTGCTGTAGCCGTTTCTAAAACACCTGCAAACAGAGTTTATTACGGTACTGATAAAAAACGTGTTTACCGTGTGGATAATGCCAATACAGGAACACCAACACCAGTGGACGTTACATCTACATTAACAGGAACAAGTGGTTTCCCTGGAAGCGGAAATGTAAGTTGTATTGCTGTTGACCCTAACGATGCCGACAAAGTGATGGTAACATTTTCTAACTATGGAGTGTATAGCATTTTTTATTCTGTTGATGGTGGAACATCTTGGAGCAAAGTTGCCGGAAATCTTGAGTCAAGTGCTGCTGGAACAGGTGCCGGACCATCTGTACGCTGGGCACAAATAATGCATGTGGCAGATGGTACAATATATATGGTTGCTACCAGTACTGGAATTTATGCTACTGACACACTTTTATTGGGAGGTGGAACCACTTGGGTACAACAAGGAGCAAACACAATTGGAAACGCTGTTTGCGACATGATTGATTACCGCCAATCGGATGGATTAGTAGTAATTGCAACACATGCACATGGAATTTTTTCTGCGAATCTTACAAGCGTAAATGATATTGTTACTGTTAATGATATAGCAAAAACAAATAATGATATTCAATTAACAAACTATCCAAACCCTTTTGCGGATAACACAACTATTGAATTTACGCTGACTAAAAAATCAAATGTTACAGTTCAATTATTGGATGAATGTGGACGATTGGTAGAAACACTATTGAATAAAAATTTACCTGCAGGAAAACATACGGCACAATTTGAAAGAAAAAATTTACCAAACGGAATTTATTATTGTAGCCTAATTGCCGATGATAAACGCAAAACAACGAAAATGGTAATTATTAAATAAACGCACCAACATTCCCCTCCTTGTCCGAAGGACTCCTATGGAGGAGGGGTTAGGGGTGGGTTAAACTTAACTGTATCTCAACTTAAATTTAACTTAATAATTTTTCTTATATTTGATTAACAAAAACTAAAAAAATTACTCTCAAATGAAAAAATCAATTAAATTTTTTATTGCAATTGCAATCATTGCTGGTACATCAGTACTTTATACAGGATGTAAAAAAGAAGACAAAAAACCCAAAAATGCAAATTCAGCTGCTGATAATGCTGCTGCAGATAATGCTTTTGCTGGTATCTGGAAACAAATTAGTACTGTAACAGACAGCTCTGGAGCAATTCGTTCTATGGCTTCTGCTTGTGCAACAGCTTCAATTACACCATATGATTTAACTACTTGGCCAAAAACAGTAACAATTGATTTTGGAACAACGAATTGTTTAGGAAACGATGGTAACTACCGCAGAGGAGTTGTTACAGCAGTATTTACTGGCCGTTACCAAGATTCATTAACAGTAATTACAGTTACACTTTCTAACTATTACCATAACGATTACCACATACAAGGTACTCAAACGATTACCAATATGGGACGTAATGCTGCAGGACATATTGTTTACAGAGTAGTTGTAAACAGCGCAACTGTAACACATCCTACAAACGGGCAAACAAGTACTTGGAGTACTACACAATACCGTGAATTTTATGCAGGTTATGACACGCCAATAAATATTTTTGATGATGTGTATATGATTTGGGGAAATGCAAACGGTGTTTCTGGTGATGGTGAGCCTTATGATATTACTGTAAACACAGCTTTACAAGTAAACATTGGTTGCCGTTGGATTGTAAAAGGAACATTTACCTTAACATTAAACAATTACCCAAGCTATCCTATTACATTTGATTATGGTTCTGGTGCTTGCGATGCATTAGCTACTGCAACATTAAATGGCACTACTTATAATATTGTGATGAATTAAAAAATTTGCATTCTTAAAAAAAACGCCCCTAAAATTTAGGGGCGTTTTTTTTAGAATAATTATTTCATTGTTAAAATAGATTCTATCTTTTTTATAGTGTTTTTTTCAAAAACCGACTCTTCATCTCTTGAATAACCAAGATGTGATTCTATAATTTTACCACTTTTATCTATCAAGATAAAAACGGGAAATTCTGTCAAACCAAGCTTATTTATAAGTGAGCTACCTTTGTCCCATAAAATAGGAATATGAAAATCTCTTTCCTTAGACACTTTAACAATTTCTTCTAATTCATCAGTCCCATTGTTTACAAAATAAATTGCAACATTCTGATTGTCTTTAAAATGCTTGTAAACTTTTTCCATTTCAGGATATTGTCGCATACAAGCTCCACATCTTTTAAACCAAAAATCAAACAATACAACTTTACCTTTTAAATCTTTATCAGTTATCACAACATCTGGATTTCTAATATCAATTAATGAGTATTTTATAATCTCAGATGAACCAATAACATTTGATTCGTTTTTGTAAGTTATCCAAGGAACCGCAAAATAAAGTATTATCGAGATAGTAAAAAAAGAAATTCCAAATGTTATTATTTTGTTTTTCTTATTCTGAATTTTACTCAAATAATAGCCCAAGATATAAGATACTATACAAATTAAAAATAAAACAGGAAGGTCCCATGAATAATTCACATAAGAAGAATAACCAACTAACAAAATAACATACCAGAACAATAAAATATTACCTAAATAATTTATGTTCCGATTTTTATTTGACAGAAAATGTCCTGCAGTCAGATACAAAACAAATGCACATGAAAATGTGATAAAATTTTGCTGAAAAGACCAAGTATAGTTTATTACAAAACCAATTAATCCTCCCAACAAAAAACATAACCCTATTTTTTTAAAATTCATAAAATAATTACTCTCCGTTTAAATTAGTTCCAATTACACATCCCTCTGCAGGCATAAGTCCAAAGAGTACCACAACCGTGAGCAGAATCATTGCAATTTTGGATTCTGCAAGATCTACCAAAAGTGCACCAATCTGATTTTGTACTACATTCACAATCATCATATCTATCTCCTGAGCCTCCGCCTATAATTATTTTATTTTGGTCAAAATCATCAAGTAAAGATACAATCATCATCAAGTGATCAAACACAAATTGACCTTTCGCTTTTTCTAACCAAACTGGATGAAAATTTTCTTTAAAATCTTGTTCTTTGTCACTACCAACTTCATATAGATCTTTAGAAATTTGATTATTTAATTCTTCTAATAATTGAATCTGATAATTAGAAAATTTATTCGTTTTAAGAACTTGACCTATTTTATCATGCCAAAGCAATGCTTTTTTTTCTGCGGAAAGAGAATTGAATATTTGTTTTTGTACATCTAAATCAAATAAAACAAGCTCCTTCCTCATCGAATTTATATCAGGGTTATTAGAATTAAAAGAATTTTTACTCTTAACTACAATAGACTCTGCCTCTTTGTTAATGTTCTTTTTACAAGAAAATAAAGTTATAGCTGCTATAACCAAAGCCATTGTAACTGATAATACTATTTTTTTCATAAAAATTGCTCTGTTACTTTCAACAGAAAAGTTTTTAAGTTATTAATTATTCATTTTTTACCTTATTGCTGCAGTTCAATGGTAAATTATGCTGCAAACATATTTGCCACCACTGACAAATTTTGTCAGTAAAAAATAAATTAATTTTTTAATTGATAACTCTTTGATTTTCTGCAAAAATCAATTTTAAAATTTTGATCGTTCAAATTTTGAATCAACCGATATACGGTTCTCTCTGAAATTTTTAACTTATTTGCTAATTCCTTGGGGGTTCCAGTATTAGAATACTTGGCAAGTTTTAGTATGATCTCTATTTTCTCCTGATATTCAATAAATTTCATAAACTATTTGTAAAATTTACGCAATTCTACAAATTAAAATAATTTTGGTAAAACCATTTTTTATGTTTTTTTGGGTTTCAGGAATAAAAAAGCCCCGCAAAATATTTGCGGGGCTTTCAGATATAGAATATTAAAACTGTTTTCTAGGTCGTTTTTCACGAGAGAAATTACTTTTTCTATCTCCTCCTCCACTTCCTTCAGATGAAAATTTAGAACTAGAAGAATATGATTTTTTCTCACCATACGTTTTACGTTCTCCTCTATCACTGTTTCCGTAACTTTTGCTGCCATAGCTTTTTTTCTCGCCATAACCTCCGCCACTACGGTTTCCTCCACCAAATGAACGTCTTTCGCCACCACCGTATCCGCCTCTACCTCTGTCGCGTGATCTTCCTTCGCCAGAATCTTTACTTCCACGAGATTCGATACGTACATTACGGTTGTTGTAACGTGCATTTTTAAAAGTACCTTGAATAATTTCTGCTGCTTCTGTTTTTACTTCAATAAAAGAGAAACTACTTTTCACTTCTATATTTGTAATCATATTCATATCCACACCAGAAACTTCAGCAATGTATTCTTTCATCGTGTTTCTGTTCAACTGATCCAGTTCTCCTAAATTGATAAACAATTTAGTAATTCCAGGAGCTGACTGACCACGATCTCCTCTACTTGCATTTGCATTTAAGTCTGGAGCATTTTTATAGTAATCCAAAAAGCGATTAAACTCAGTAGAAACAAAACGTTTAATAATATCTTCTCTTGATAAGTCTTTTAACTCATCATAAATTTTTGGAAGATAAGATTCAATAGCTGTTTCGTTTACTTCAACATTATGAATTTTTTTCACCAAGCTAAACAATTGTTTTTCGCAAGCTTCAAAACCTGTAGGAATTGTTCCTTGTGTAAATTTTTTCTTGATGATACGTTCAATCACTCTGATTTTACCAACTTCTTTCATGTTGATAATACAAATAGAAACACCTGTTTTACCAGCACGTGCAGTACGGCCAGAACGGTGTGTATAATTTTCTATTTCATCAGGTAAATTGTAATTGATAACGTGTGTTACATCATTCACATCAATTCCACGTGCAGCAACATCTGTTGCAACAAGCATTTGAAGTGAACGAGCACGGTAACGTTTCATTACATGATCACGCTGTTGTTGTGATAAATCACCATGCAATGAATCTGCACCGTAACCATCTTTTATCAAAGCATCAGCAATTTCTTGTGTTTCAATACGTGTACGACAAAATACAATTGCAAAAATATCTGGATTAGAATCTGCAATACGTTTTAATGCTGCATATTTATCACGTGCTTGAACAACATAATAAATGTGTTCAATATTTTCGTTACCCGAATTTTTTGTACCTGCAGTAATTTCAACAGGTTTTTCCATATAGTTTTTAGATATACGTAAAACCTCATCTGGCATTGTTGCAGAAAACAACCATGTGTTTTTTTCTTCTGGTGTTTGAGATAAAATAGTATCCAAATCTTCTTTGAATCCCATGTTTAACATTTCATCTGCTTCATCTAATACAGCATAACGTACGTTGCTAAAGTTTACTCTTCTGCGATCAATCATATCACATAAACGACCTGGAGTTGCAACAACTATTTGTGCACCTTTTTTGATATCGCGTGATTGATTATCGATACTAGCACCACCATAAATGGCAACAATGTTTGCTCCATCAATGTATTTAGTGTAGCTCTGTAAATCGCGAGTAATTTGCATACACAATTCACGTGTAGGACAAATAATTACAGCTTGTGTATCTCTTGAAGAGAAATCTACTAAGTGTGTAAGTGGCAAACCAAATGCTGCTGTTTTACCTGTACCTGTTTGTGCTAATGCTACAAGGTCGGTATTACCTTCTAATAATACAGGAATTACTTTTTCCTGGATTGGAGTTGGATTTTCAAAACCCAATTCTGTTACTGCCTTAACAATAGCATTGCTAAAGCCTAACGCTTCAAATTTGTTCATTAATTTTTTATTAAGTTAATATTCAGTTGTCAACTTACTAGGAAGTATATGTGAGTTGAATCGGACAACTGTAGTTTAGGAACCCCGCCATCATGTACTAGGGTTGTTTTCGGCATTAAATACCAGTCGTTAATTCGTCTCAGCAAAATCCTATTTTGACTAAAACCGCTGCAAAGATAGTATAATTAATTGATATAATACATTCACTACTAAATTTAAGACAAACAAGGAATTTTATCCTCCAAAGAATAACTTATAAGTGCTTAGTATTAATAAGCCTTTGGCGAGAATTGAGAATTTAATTCAAAATAAATAATAAGAATGGTTTGAAAGGCGCCTTTGCGTCTTTGCGGTAAAACAATCTATATTAAATTTGCTATTGTAGATTGCTGCGCTATATTCGCAATAACTTTGCAAAAAACGAGATAGCATTGTATTAATAAAAAAAGCAGGCCTGTAAGCCGGGTTCTGTCGAGTTCTATCATTTATCTAGAACTTGCATCACTACAAGTTTCAAGCAACCTACCCACCGAAATCGAACGAGCCGTTCTCAAGCTTCGGCTTATTTGGTTTTTCAACTCCCAAGGTTTACCCGCTATAACTGTTGCCAATTATAACTGTGAGCTCTTACCTCACATTTTCACCCTTACCATGCAAGCATGGCGGTATAGTTTTCTGCGGCACTTTCTGTTACTGTATTACTACAATACCTTCTTGTTAAGAAGTGGGATGCTCTGTGTTGCCCGGACTTTCCTCTCTCCGCCCAAAGGCGAACAGCGATAGAACAGCCTGCGGTGCAAAGGTAGTTTTTTTTGGAAGATAGTAGTTAGTGAGTAGAAATTAGATTATTAGCAGTTGGCAATTCATCAATTCAACAGTTGGCAGTTGGCAAAATGCAGTTGGCAATTCAACAATTAACAATCAACAATTCATCAATCAACAATTCAACAATTCAACAATTCAACAATCATCAATCATCAATCAACTAATCAAAACTTCTGTTGCTCCTTTTCCATATTTAGTAATAGATGCATCAAAAAATTGTAACTGATAATCATTCCTTAGTATAGAACAAATTTCATTTTTTAAAACACCATTACCTACTCCATGAATTACAATAAGTTTTTCTGCACGATTTTCAATTGCACGATTTAAAGCTTTTTGAAAAGCACTTAACTGAAGCGTTACAATTTGAAAATTACTCATGCCTCTAATATCATCCACCAATTCTTCAATATGCAAATCAATTTCAACAATAGATTTTTTAGCGTGAGGTTTGGACTTTTTAACTGAAACAGGTTTTACATACTTTTGAAAAAGCGATTGTTTTAGCTCTTCTGCTGAATATTTTTTTTCTTCTTTCACTTTTTTTTCTTCAATAACTGGCCTTGGTGCTTTTTCAACTATTACCAATTCTGATTTTAAATATGGAATATCAAAGCCATCAGTAGTAGTAACTGTAACAATAAACTTATTGTTTATAACCGTTACAATACCTCCGCCTTTTTCGTTTAAAAAACTTACTTTATCTCCAATGATATATTCCATATCACAAATTTAAAACATAATATGCATTTCACTACATTTGTATAAATGAGATTTAAAACAATTTTTTATTTATTAATTGTTATAACAACATTAACTTTTTGCTGCTGCGAAAAAGATATTCCTATTTCGGGATACAGAACTCAAAATGTAATTCTTATAGTAGTTGATGGTGCCAGATATTCTGAAACATGGGGCAACCAACAATTAATTCCATATCGTTCGGCATTGTTGAGCGAAGGTGTTATGTGTAATAATTTTCATAACAATGGCACAACATCTACCGTTCCCGGACACACAGCAATGTGTACAGGAACATATCAAAACATAAATAACGGTGGTGCTGAATATCCAGCGGAACCTTCCTTTTTTCAGTATTGGTTAAAAATATTTAAAAGAAGCTTATCAAAAGCATGGGTTATTTCTACAAAAGACAAGCTGGCTGTTTTATCCGATTGCCTTAACCCTGAATGGCACAACACATACAACCCATCCCTAGATTGTGGTAATGCTGGATTGGGAACTGGATATAGAGAAGATAGTACAACATTTAAAAATGTAAAAAGCACATTAACAAATTATCATCCTAATTTAATACTTGTAAATTTTAAGCAGCCTGATGTTGCAGCGCATGCTGGTGATTCTGCAGGATATATACAAGGCATTAGAGATACCGACAATTATATTTATTCTATTTGGAACTATTTACAAAATGACACTATTTATAAAAACAAAACAACCTTAATTGTAACAAATGACCATGGAAGGCATACAGCAGGTTATGCAGATGGCTATGTTTCTCATGGTGACAATTGTGAAGGTTGCAAACACATAGAATTTTTTGCTATCGGTCCTGATTTTAAAAAGAATTTTGTTTGTACTGCTTCCTATGAACAAATTGATATTGCCAGCACCATTGCAGAATTAATGGGATTTACTATGCCCACTGCTAATGGAAAAGTAATGAAAGATATTTTTCAAAAATAAAGCATTAATTCAATTGCTGTTATTTCAAACGTAATACAATGAAGTGAGAAATCCTATTATTTGTAAGATTCCTCCTTATACTCGGAATGACATTACAAATCAATTACCAAAGCACCCGAATCAATTACGGAATAATATTTTTGATTTAATGCAGCGCATTCTTGCTTCCATTTATTTAGTCTATAGCTTGAATTAGAAGAATCAAAAATTATTTCCCTTGGCTCATAAAATTTTAGAACATCTTTCATTTTAACAACTGAATTATTTGAAATCAATAAATAATCTACTTTTAATTTTCTTTCAAGATTTCTGAATTTATAAGGTATTTTATTATCTAAAATTGCAATTCTTTTATTAAAAAATTGAATGAATTTATTTTTAATCATGAGGTGCTTGCTAGTAAAATCAGATGTAACAATATTTGAATTATTTACACCTAAATTCCACCAATTGTGTTTTACGTTAAATAACAATGAACTTTGATTGTTTGCAAGTGTTGAATCTGTGTATAATACATTTTGCTGTGAATCAATAAAATCAATAGCCGATGTTTTATTAATATTATATACTACAATCTTTTTTTGATAGAACTCTTTTTGTTGTTCAACTATTTGCATCAAAAGAAAAAAGGTCAAAACAACAAAACTTGAAATCAAATAAACGTATTTACGTTTAGTAAAATAAAACAGAAACAAAATAATCATTCCGTAAACTAACCATGTTTCAAAAACAGAAATTGAAATGCCTTGCAATAAAGCAAAAGGTAATTTTTCAATGTATTTAACCGAAATATTTAAAAATGAAATCAAGCCAATAAATGCTAGCGCAATATATTTTGCCAAAACGGGAATCTTAGAAACACTAAAAACTCCAATTCCGAAATATATAATCAAAGTTGAAATAGGTATTACTATTAAGTTGGAAAGCAAAAAATAATTAGGAAACTGATGAAAATAATGCAATCCTAATGGAAAAGTAGCTATTTGTGCAGCTATGGAAACAGTTGTGATTGACCAAATATTAATTAAAATTCTATTATTAAAATCCAGCCACGAATTTATTTTAGGTTGAATAAAAACAATACCAATTACTGCCAAATAAGAAAGTTGAAACCCAACCTCCATAATTATAAATGGATTTAATGCCAATAATAAAAAGGCAGATGCTGCTAATGTGTTGTAAATATTGGTGTACCTATTAAACGATTTGGCTATTACTATAAAACTAAACATGGATGCCGCTCTTAAAACAGAAGGAGAAAGCCCAGTTAAGGCAGCATAAAACCAAAGTAAAAAAATTAATATTACTGCTTTAATAATATTTCCATGCTTGATTTTATCAAAAAACAAAAGCAGCCAATTAAAAACAATAAAAATAATTCCTACATGCAAACCCGAAACAGACAGCACATGCATTGCTCCTGTGCTAGAATAAGCAGATATAATATCGGCATCCAATTTATCTTCATAGCCTAAAAGCAAAGCAGCTCCCACCGCCAACTCATCATCATTCACACCAAATTGTTTTAAAACATCCAATAAAGAGTTTCGTAAACGCAATGATGTAGAAACAAAAATATTACTGCTGTTTATACCAGTAAAAACCCAATTACTGGGCTTAACATAAGCTTGATGTTGAATATTATGAAATCGCAAGAACTCTTTGTAATTAAACTGAGAAGGATTTTGAGGAGGCTGAACCTCTTTCATTTCGGCTTTTACTAATAATTCATCACCGTAATTTAATTGCAATGAACGAACATCTTTTTTAAAATATACAATTGCTTTTCCTGAACAGGTCTCCCATTTTCCATTTTGATCAATGGCTTCAATATTAACAATTGCTTTAACCGATTTTTCTTTCTCCTGTATGGACTCTAAAATTTTACAATGATAAAAAGAGGAAGAATCAATCCTTCCTTCTCTTGCAAAGTAGTTAGGGTGAAATGTAATGGTATTATTAATTGTGAGTTGGTATGCCGATACAAAAAGTGCGAAATAAATTAATATACCAAACCACCATGATTTTTTATAGGAAATATAAAACTTAGGAATACTTACTATTAAGCCTACTATAGCCAACAAAAAAAAGATGATAAGCAATGAATAGGTGTAATTAAATGGGAAATAGATTGCAGCAATTACACCTGCAATAAACGGCAGTATCAAACGTACGAGCGGTGCCTGATTCCAAATATTCATCCCCTGACTATGAATTTTTGACAAAAATAAAAAAAATAGCAAACTAAATTCCTTTTCCTACTTTTGTTGTTCAAAAAATGGAACAACACAACCCAAATTGGTTTAAAGATTGGTTTAATTCGCCTTACTATCACATTCTTTATAAAAACAGAGACTGTGAAGAAGCGGAACGTTTTATTGATTCCATCATTGATTTATTAAAACCTAAACAAAACGCTAAGTTTTTAGACTTAGCTTGCGGCAAAGGAAGACATTCTGTTTTCTTAAATAAAAAAGGGTTTGATGTAACAGGAATAGATTTGTCTGAAAATAGTATTAAATGTGCCAATACTTTTGAAAACGACAAACTGCATTTTTATGTGCACGATATGCGAAAGTTGTTCCGCACTAATTATTTTGATTACGTTTTTAATTTATTTACCAGTTTTGGGTATTTCGAAAATGAAAAAGATAATTTCGCAACGATTAACACCATCCAAAAAGCACTTTTGCCAAATGGAATAGTAGTGATTGATTTTTTTAATGCAAAAAAAGTAATGGATTGCCTTAAAAAACAGGAGAACAAAATTATTGATGGAATTAATTTTGATATTCATAAAAAAATCGAGAATGGCTTTATTATTAAACAAATAAAATTTACAGATAAGAACCAAAGCTATTCTTTTGAAGAAAAAGTACAAGCACTTACACTTGCTGATTTTGAAAAATTCCTGAATAACAGCAAGCTAAAAATAGTAAATTTGCTAGGTGATTATCAACTGAATCCATTTAACGAAACCAATTCGGATAGATTAATAATCATTGCACAAAAACAAGCATGAATAATTACATAACATACATTGCACTTATCCTCTCTGTAATCATCAGCGGTGTATCGGTATTGTATATCAACATTAGTAGTAAAAATTTAAAACTAATTCTTTCTTTTAGCGGAGCATTTTTATTTGCAATAAGTGTGTTGCATTTAATCCCTGAAATATATTCGGCAGGAACAGAAAATATTGGCATTTATATTCTTATTGGCTTTTTCTTACAATTACTTTTAGAATTTTTCACAGAAGGAATTGAGCATGGACACATACATGTTCATAAGCATGCACATAGCACTTTTCCTTTTACCATGATGATTGGATTATGTATCCATTCTTTTTTAGAAGGAATGCCCTTAGCAAATCAAGATTCAGGAACGCATAATTCATTACTTACAGGAATAGTGATGCACAACATCCCCATTGCTATTGCTTTAATGACAATGCTGTTACAATCAAACATTAAAAAACAAACAGCATTGCTATTTTTAGTAATTTTTGCATTAATTACTCCTTTAGGAACTTTTACAAGTATTGCAATAGGAGAAAATATGATTGGAAATTTTTCAATGTATTTTGATAAAATAATGGCAGTGGTAGTTGGTATATTTTTACACATTTCTACTACTATTCTTTTCGAATCAAGTGAAAATCATCGTTTTAATTTAATAAAATTCATTGTAATTATACTAGGCGCTGCTCTTGCATTATTTAGTATTTAACTTTTCATCTACTAAATCCCAACCATTAAAAATTATAGCGCCAAACTTCTTTTCATCGTACACAATTTCTACATAACCTGTATTATTGTCCTGAACCATATCTTTTATTTCATCTGAAGCAAAAGCTTTTTTATTGCGAATTTTAGATAATTTACTACCTCCTCCACTAACAATATATATTACATTATCTTTATGAATAAGCTGTAGATTATGGTCATGCCCAGAAACGTAAGTAATTTGATGCGGATATTTTTCAAAAATAGAAATCATTTTTTTACGCATACGTTTATATCGCGGCTGCTCAATATCCTGTGATAAAAGACGATTTAATCCCAACAATCCGAAAACTTGTAAGGGTGTGTAATTAATTAAAAAACGTAAGGGCTGTTTTTTTTTCGAATGTTGTCCGTTGGTATAAATGGGATGGTGTGCAGCTATAATAACTTTTTGATTATTTAAACTCGAATAATTTAAGATGCTATCCAATCTTGAATAAAATATTTTTTTTGTGTTTGCTTTTGTTCCAATTTTATTTTTTTTGTAATAATGCAAAAACCATTGTGTGTCAATAATTATTAAACGTAAATATTCATTGAGCATAACCGTTTCTGGTCCAGGTAAAGCATTTTCGGGTAAAAATGTTTTATCGTTTTTATTTTTTACGGTTGTTTTATTCTTTAAATATTCCGTTACATAAACCTGTTGGTCTTTTAAAATATTTGCACCATTAGGTTTTTGTGCATTCCAATCATGATTACCGGGAATAAAATAAACTTGCCCTTTATACTCATTTAATATTTTTAATTGTGATTCCATTCTTTTTATGGAATTAGAATCTTTTAGCTTTAATCCTGCTGGATATACATTATCTCCTAAAAAAACAACTGTAGAATTAGGTGTTTCATTTAATTGTTCTTTTAAACGCAATAAGGCAGGCCCAGATGATGTATCTTCTCCAGCATCACCAATTAAAAAAAGAGAAAAAGGTTTGTACGATTGAGAAAAAACAATAGAACATTGAATTACAAAAAGCAAAAAAAGAAGAAATTGTTTTTTCATTTTTATTCTCTTATAAAAAAAACTTTAAGACATAATTTATTACAACAATGCTAATTGTAAATATAAATGAGTATTTAATATAGTTTGCTCCATTGTCAAATTTATATTTTAGGTGTAAGCCCGTTAATACCAATGTAAAAATAATAGGAATCAAAGCGGGATATAAATAAAAGCTATTTAAAAAATTTCCTTTCAACAATTCAATAAATGACCGCTGCATACCACAACCCGGGCAATCAATCCCAGCTATAGCCTTATAAGGACAAGCCATCATATGATTTTCTAACCAGTGAATAATTGAATTCATAATTATAAAATAAAAAAGAGGACATGAAGTCCTCTTTAAAATTACATTATTTTTTCAGATTAATGCCCTCCCATAGTTGCCCAAGGTAAAGTAGATAAAGCTGCTCCTATTGCTACAATATAAATAATTAAGAAAATAAAATATGCTGCTGATAGACAAAGTCCAATAATACCACATACTTTACCTGCTTTCATATTTTTAAAAGAAGATTCGGTATATGCTGATGGGTTAGCTTGATATAGTTTAGTTGCTTTACCTGCAAGTACTACAGCAATAATTCCTAATACTAATCCAACAATACCGTAACAAAAACAGCCAACAATTGAGATAATTCCCAATACTAAAACTGCTGTTGCATTTGGTAATTGTTGTTGTCCGAACTGTTGTCCAAATTGTTGGTCAAATTGTTTATTGATGTTTTCTTGATTTTGTGGTCCTTGGTTTTCCATAGTTAGTTTTAATTTATTCAACTAAAATAATAAAGTTTTGATTTGATAAAACATTTACCCAATAATTTTTTGATGAATTGCCAAAACTTGAGGAATTAAAAGCTCATTTTCATTGTTTTCAATCACAAAATCAGCTAATTTAATTCTGTCCCCATCTTTCATCTGATTATTTAAACGTTTTAAAACATCTTCATGTGTAACATCATCTCTTTTACAAACGCGTTCAATACGTATTTCTTCAGATGCAGCAACCACAATTGTTTTATCAACTTGTTTGTATGCACCACTTTCAAATAGTATAGCAGCCTCTTTTATTACATAAGCAGCATGCTGTTTATTCGCCCAATCATCAAACTTTTTTCCAACCGCAGGATGTACAAGTCGATTCAATTTTTCTAATTTTTCTGAAGACGAAAAAACAATTGTTGCTAATTTCTGCTTGTTTATTTTTTTATTTTCATCCAGTATCTCTATCCCAAACATATCAACTACTTCATTTTTTAATGACTCATCGGTTTCATAAATATTTTTGGCAACAACATCAGCATAAAAAACAGGAATCCCAAGCAACTCAAATATTTTGCATATTGTAGTTTTTCCGCTACCAATACCACCTGTTATTCCTATTTTAATCATTATTTTTTTCTGATTATATATTCCACTTTTTCGGGATCTAGTTTAATCGACTTAATTTGATTGGGATATTCAATCAATTGCAGTTTTAATTTATTATCGTTTAGTTCAATTTTTTTATAATCTACCACTACTTTAAAAAGAGATGCATTAATTTTTTCATAGTCGCTAAATGCAACATTGTATTTTATAGACACGTTATCTGGAAATGTTTTAAGAATAAGGTTACTTGGCAAATTTTCTACTTGAATAGGAACAGAAACAGTAGCTTCGGTATATTTAGCAACATCAATTTTTGCTTTAATAATAGAAGGTATTACATCTACATTTTCAAGCTGCTTTGTTCTTTTTATTTTAAGTTCAATGATTTTAGATGCTATAACATTATTTAATTCAATGGGTTCTGTTTCTATTTTATCTATCAAATCGATAACATCAATTGCTCCTGCAATTTTTACAATTGAAGGCAGTATTTTAACCGAATCAATTAGCTGAAACTGCTTATCACAACTTACCTTAACATGATGAATCACAGAAACTAATTTTTCCTCTTTGCGATTATAATTCAAATAAATCGTATCTGGATTTACTTTGGTTAATACAATATCATTTGAAAATTGAATTTTTAATTTATCAATCCTAGAATTAGTTAAAATAAAAAAATGATTTTTTTGAGATAAAGGTTTCGCATCTTTTAAATCAATCCAAACTTCTTTTTGTTTGTTTTTTAATTTATATGCAAAAATACTAAATCCACTTGCCTTTACTTCTATTTCAATTGTTTGAGGTAGTTGATTGGAAATAACTTTGTCCACAGGAGCATTTAGATAATTTACTGGAAAAGAAAAAACTTTAGAGTATTCTTTAGACAATGTCATTAATAGCCAAAAGAAAATAGAAACGAAAACACAAAAAATAAAGGTCACAAGCTCCACCATCTTTTGTTTTATTAATATGTGATAAAAGATTTTTCAATTGCTTTATTTTAAAATAAAATTACAAAAAAAAGAGTTGAGTAAATTTGTACTCAACTCTTTTCTTTTATTATAATTCATCAAATTATTTTTGCTCATTATTTAATAAAGAAGATACATCTGTTGAAATCGCACTTTTTTCAATTTTTAATTTTGCGTTTCCAACTTCTGTAGTAATTACAAAAGTAGTTTCTCCAATTTCTGTAATTCTAGCATGAATACCACCAATTGTAACTATTTTATCTCCCACTTTTATATTTTCACGGAACTTTTTTTGTTCTTTTGATTTTTTTAATTGAGGACGAATCATAAAAAAATAGAATACTACAATTATCAGAATCAAAGGTATAAATTGTCCTAAAGCACTTCCACCACCTTGAGCTCCAGCCATTAATAATGTGTTTGTCATTTTGTTTTTATTTTAGTTGTTATTAATTATTTAATTTTTTATTCTTGTTCAGGTACTTCTATTGTTGCGCTAATTGTAAGAACTTTTGTGCTTGGATTACAATTTGTAGTTAATGTTATTGTTTTTTTTACCAATCCAGATTTTCCTTCACTGTCAAACTTAACATCGATTTTAGCTTCTTCCCCTGATTTAATTGGTTGTTTTGGATAAGTAGGAACAGTACATCCGCAACTACCTTGAGCAGAAGATATAATCAAATCACTACCGCCAGTATTTTTAAAAGTAAATGAATAAGTAACTTTTTCTCCTTGAATTATTTTTCCAAAATCATGTGCGTCTTCATTAAATTTTAAATCAGGTGCAGAGCCTGGAACAATTGGCTTATCCGATGCAGTAGCCGGTACATTTATCAAATCAGTAGAAATTGTATTTTCATCCTGACTAACTTTGGCTGGCTCACAAGAAACAATTGCTAAAAGCAATCCGAAAAATAAAATTTGTTTTTTCATTGTATTTTATTTATTTGAATTAATTTTTTATTCCATTAATCCTCTGCCCATTTTGTTTAGTTTGTTTTCTGATTTAAAATCTGCAACAAGCTTATCTAAAATTCCGTTAATGAATATTTTACTTTTGGGTGTGCTAAACATTTTCGAAATTTCAATGTATTCATTTAAAGTAACTTTAACCGGAATGTTAGAAAAATGCAAAACCTCTGTAATAGCCATTTTCATTAACAATACATCCATCATCGCTATTCGATCTACTTCCCAGTTTTTTGTTTTATCACCAATTAATTTTTCTGTTTCATCATTCTTTAAGATTGTTTGTCGAAGCAATTCTCTCATAAAATCCATATCCTCTTCTTTATCTTTAAACAAAATACTAAGATGAAAATCTGGTGCGGTATTTTCTTTAAACGATTCAATTGTTTTAACAACTGTAGGATTTACGATATAAATATCATCTCCCCAATGCAAATTACGTTCTTCATAAAAATGATTTAGCACTTCATAATCTGCTACAAATTCTTTAAAAATTTCAACGATAAATGCTTTTTGAGTATTGTATGAGTCGTCAGAAACATTCATAAACTTACCATACTGCTCTGAATTTTTAATCGTGTTAAACACTTTTTTTACCATCTCAAATTCATTGTTCCAGCTAATTTTACGATTATTCATTTCGCGTTTTAAATGAATATTTTCTTCTAGTTGAGCTAAAAATTTATTTTCAATAAATTTTAAATTTGGATTTAAATCTTGTTCGGTTGGAAGTCTTTTATTCTTAGCATCTTCCGTAATTACAGATGCAACGTGTTTTAATTCAAGTAAAAAAGAAATTTGATAGATATATAAATCATAAATTTTATCTACACCATTAAACATTTCTTTTTCTGCTTTAATCAAATCCTTATTATCAGACTGAAATAAACCATACAACGCCTGCATCACTTTTATTCTTAAATATCTCCTGTTTAACATCTTTAATGTATCGGTTTACTTATTAAGTTTGATTAAAAACTAACTTTAATTTTAGCAATATCAGCCAAACGTTTTTCTGCAATTCTATTAGCAGCCATAAACGTTGGGATATTTTGCTCTTTTGAAATTTTAAAAATATTCAACGTTGTATCATAAATTTTTTCAGCATGCCCCATAGCTCTTTCTCTATTATATCCTTCTAGCTCATAAAATACATTTATTATACCTCCTGCATTTACTACAAAATCAGGTGCATATAAAATTCCTTTTTCTATAACCATATTTCCATGTACATTTTCGTCAGCCAATTGATTGTTTGCTGCTCCGCAAATAATAGCACATTTTAATCTGCTTAAAGTATCTGAATTTACAGTAGCTCCAAGTGCACAAGGAGCATAGATATCCATATCTAAATCATACAATTTTGCACCATCTGCAATTATTTCTGCGCCTGTTTCTTTTGCTACCGACTTAACTCTATCTTCATTAATATCAAATATTGAAACTTTAGCACCTTCTTTAACCAAATGTTTAACAAGACTTTCTCCAACATGTCCAATTCCTTGAACCACCACTTTCTTCCCAGAAAGACTATCACTTCCCCATTTTTCTTTTGCAGAGGCTTTCATTGATAAATATACACCATAAGCAGTAACTGGAGAGGGGTCTCCACTGCCACCCATATTCATTGGTAATCCACTCACAAAATCAGTTTCCATTTTTATGTACTCCATGTCTTTTGTGCTTACTCCAACATCTTCAGCAGTAATGTATTTTCCAGAAAGGCTGTTTACAAACTTTCCGAATCTGCGCATTAACGCTTCATTTTTTTGTGTTTTAGAATCTCCAATGATTACCGCTTTACCTCCTCCTAAATTTAATCCAGCAACAGATGATTTATAAGTCATCCCACGCGAAAGACGCAGCACATCCGTTAGAGCTTCCATCTCATTATTATAAGCCCACATACGTGTGCCGCCCAAACTTGGACCAAGAATAGTATTATGAATTGCAATAATTGCTTTTAATCCTGTTTCATTATCATTACAAAAAACTATTTGTTCATGGTTATTTAATGCCATTTGAGCAATAACAGGATTCTCCATTAAAGAAGAAGTTTTTATATCTTGAACTTGTACCATACCTATCTGTTTTATTATTTATTATTATACAAATTGAGTTTTTTCTCTTTGGTAGAATTGACATTGTATTTTGAGTACTTTTGTCGCTAATAATTTGGTGGCGCAAAATTATAGTTATTTTCCGAGTAGCCAAAACGAATAAGCAATAAATAACAAATCAATACTATTGATTTTTCAATTAAAAAGAGCATAAAACTTGAAATCTCTTAAACATATCAATAAATATTTTTACAAATACAGGTGGCGATTATTGCTAGGCATCTTATTTACAGGAATATCGAATGTTTTTGCAATCTATTCTGTTAGTTATGTGGGCAGTGCGGTTGATTTTCTTAAAAATATTTTATCCCCAGGCAATAACGAAGAAAATATAAAAAATGAGATCCTATTTTACTGTTTGATAGTAATTGGTTTTGCATTAATAAGCGGTTTTTTCTTGTTTTTAATGCGACAAACGATAATTGTAATGTCAAGACTAATTGAATACGACTTAAAAAATGAAATTTTTGAACACTATCAATCACTTGATATTGCTTTTTATAAAAGAAACAACACGGGGGATTTAATGAATCGAATTAGTGAAGATGTAAGCAGAGTACGAATGTACATTGGGCCAGCAATAATGTATATCGTAAATACTGCAATAACTTTTACTTTAACAATTTTAGCGATGGGGAAAATTAACACAGAATTGACCTTCTATGTTTTGCTACCTCTTCCTGTTTTAGCAATATCTATCTACTTTGTGAGCAATATTATCAACAAAAAAAGCACCAGAGTTCAAGAGCAACTTTCAAACATTACTTCGCATACACAAGAAGCTTTTTCCGGAATTAGAATACTAAAAGCTTATGGCCGACAAGAATATTCTGAAAATGAGTTGCAACAAAAAAATCAGGAATACATGAAGCGGACAATGGGATTGGTAAAAACAGAGGCATTGTTTCAGCCCTTTATGATATTTTTAATTGGATTAAGTATAATTATGACAATCTATTTAGGAGGATTAAAAGTGATTGATGGAAAAATAACATTTGGAAATATTGCAGAATTTATTGTTTACATCAACCGACTAATGTGGCCAATTGCTTCTTTGGGCTGGGTTACATCTCTTATTCAGCGGGCTGCTGCATCTCAATCTCGGATAAATGAATTTTTACATACTGAATCTACTATAAAAAATTTATCAGAAGAGAATGATACTATAGCTGGTGATATAGAATTTAAAAATGTAAGCTTTACATATCCCGATTCAGGAATAAAAGCAATTGATAATTTATCCTTTAAGGTTGAAAAAGGTTCTTCATTAGCCATAATTGGCAAAACAGGATGCGGAAAATCTACTATTGCAAATTTAATTTGCAGACTTTATGACGCTGACACAGGGGAGGTATTAATTGATGGCAAAAATGTAAAAAGACACAACCTTAAAAATATTCGAAATAAAATTGGCTATGTACCACAGGAAGTATTCCTATTTTCGGATACAATAGCCAACAATATAGCTTTTGGAACAAAAAATAAAGACATCGATGTAATTCAAAAAGCCGCAAAAGATGCTGCTATTTATTCAAATATTGAAAGTTTTCCAAATAAATTTGAAACATTGGTTGGAGAAAGAGGAATTACGCTTTCAGGAGGACAAAAACAGCGCATTTCAATTGCAAGAGCCATTATAAAATCACCAGAAATATTAATATTTGATGATTGCTTATCTGCTGTTGATACAGAAACGGAAGAAGAGATTTTGAATAATTTAAAATCTATCATGCAAGACAAAACATCAATAATCATAAGCCATAGAGTATCATCTGTTAAAAATTCAGATACTATAATTATGCTTGAAGAAGGAAAAATAATTGAAAAAGGATCACACCAAGAACTAATAAATTTAAAAGGCAATTATTTTAATTTGTATAAAATGCAATTGCTTGATAGTGAAAAGCCTTAATTCTTGAAATTCATTGGTAATTAACAAGCTATAAAAAGTTATTAACAAGGCTTGTTTTTAAGTCTTTTTTTGCAAACATTTGCTCAACGCAGTTTAAACTTAAAACTTAATTAAAAC
Organism: uncultured Chitinophaga sp.; assembly: GCA_964549315.1. Lineage (GTDB taxonomy): Bacteria > Bacteroidota > Bacteroidia > 2-12-FULL-35-15 > 2-12-FULL-35-15 > 2-12-FULL-35-15. The sequence continues at coordinate 57,030 of CAZJUY010000017.1, forward strand.
AATTTATGAGCACCGAAGAAGGATTTGAAAAAAATGGAACAGAAAGAGATGATGCTTTCTCAAAATCTGTAAGAGCAGGAAAACGCACTTATTTTTTTGATGTTAAAAGCACTAAGGGTAATGATTACTACTTAACTGTTACTGAAAGCAAAAAAAGATTTAGCGATGATGGAAAACATTTTTATGAAAAGCATAAATTGTTTTTATACAAAGAAGACTTTGATAAATTTATGGATGGCTTAAATGAATCAATCGGATTTATTAAAGCAAATTCTCCAGCTATTGAAGCTTCTGCATCAACTGAAAGCAATTCTTCATCTAGCAGTAGCAATTCTTTTACGGATGTAAATTTCGAAGACTTAGACAAATAGAATTTGTCATTCTTATAAAAAATCTCTCTCTAATTATAACCAAAAATAAAGTAAAATTTATTTTTGGTTTTTTTATTTTTCTATACTTTCCAACGATTGTAATACATCTTCAATTGATTTTGTATTATCAAAAAAGGAAAGAATTTTTTGCAAAACAGCATCAATAACTGAGTCAGGGCAAGAAGCACCGCTAGTAAGTATTATTTCAACAGGATTTTTTTCAGGTAAATAATTATCTGTTATTAAATTTTCATGATTCAAAAAATCAAAATGACTAATCGTTTTTTTAGATACAATTTCTTTTTCAGAAGAAATAAAATAAGTTGGTAGTTTTTCTTCACATAACTCAACTATGTGTGATGTATTAGAACTGTTATATCCTCCTACAACAATTGCCAAATCTGCTTTTTTTTCTAACAATCCATAAGTAGCCTGTTGATTTTCATTTGTTGCATAACACAGAGTATCCCGGGTATCAGCATAGTGCTCTTTTAAGTTCTCAACACCATATTTTTTAATCATGACATTTTTAAAGTAATCTGCTATTTCTTGTGTTTCAGCGGCCAACATAGTGGTTTGGTTTATTACTCCCACCTTAATCAAATGCCTATTAAAATCAAAACCTTCAGAACATCTGTCGTTAAATATTATTCTTAATTCATCTACACCAAGATTACCTAAAATAAATTCTCCAACAGGTTTTGCTTCAGATAAATTTTTAATAATTATTGAAGCTGAATTTTGTTCACTTCTAGAAAAAGTTGCCCTAGTTTCTTCATGATTATGCTTACCATGAATTATAATAGTATAATTTTCTTCGCCAAGTTTTTCAGATTTTTTCCAAACGCGTTCCACAAAAGGGCATGTAGTGTCATATTTTCTAATTTCAATTCCTGCATCATTTAATTCTTCCTCAATTTTTAAAGTAGTTCCAAATGCTGGGATTATGACTATATCATTGCTGGTTAAATCAGAAAAAGGAATGAGTTGATTCCCTCCAGTATCCATTAAAAATTTAACTCCGCGTTTTAATAAATCATTATTTACTTCTGGATTATGAATCATTTGACTCAATAAAAATATTCGTTTGCCCGGATTTTCATCAATTGCTTTGTAGGCTGTTTCAATAGCATGTTCAACACCATAACAAAAACCAAAATGGCGTGCAATAAAAAATTTAACAGGTCCAAAATCAAGAACAGTGGGTGTAAAATCTTTTTTCTTTGGGTCAGAAATTTTGCGAAGTTGTTTAACCTTAGAAATTATCGGACTTTTATAAAAATCAGGAATATTAAAACTTTTCATTTTTGAAATTTATAGCCACAAAGTTACAAATTTAAACATTGAACGCTTCAGTTTGTTCTAAAACATGGGCATTTAAAACAAACATTTATTTGAAAATCATTTTAAACATTGCTTTTATCAACAATTCATTGTGAATGTTATATATAATAAAACGACCACTATCGCAGCAAATAGTATTTACTTTTGTTATTACATGAAAAAGCATAAACCTCTAATATTAGTTACTAATGATGATGGCATTTCTGCTCCAGGAATAAGAGCATTGGTTGAAGTAATGCAAACACTTGGTGATGTGGTAGTTGTTGCACCAGACAAACCTCAATCAGGAATGGGACATGCAATAACCATTAATTCAACTCTTAGAATAGAAAAAGTTAATATTTATGGTGCAAAATTGGAATACAGCTGCAGTGGAACCCCTGTAGATTGTGTAAAAATTGCTGTGAATAAGATTTTAAAACGCAAACCCGATTTATGTGTTTCTGGAATCAATCATGGTTCGAATATGTCAATTAATGTTATTTATTCAGGCACCATGTCGGCAGCTGTTGAAGGAGCAATTGAAGGTATTCCATCCATCGGATTTTCTTTGTGCGATTACTCTATTGATGCTGATTTTACAACATCTAAAAAAATTGTAAAATCTATTGCTCAAGGTGTTTTAAAAAATAAAATGCCAAAAGATGTTTGTTTAAATGTAAATATTCCCAAACTAAAATTTGACCAAATAAAAGGAATTAAAGTTTGTAGACAAGCACGCGCAAATTGGATTGAAGAACTAGACGAACGAATGGACCCCAGTGGGAAGCCTTATTTTTGGCTGACTGGGAAGTTCGAAAATTTCGATAAAGGAAAAAAAGATACAGATGTTTGGGCATTAGACAACAATTATGTTTCTGTAGTGCCTACTCAATTTGATATGACTGCTCACAATACCATCAAACAAATTTCAAAATGGAAATTCTAAAATGAAAAATATAGATATAGATAAATTGTGGATTGGATGTTTGGCAGGATTAGTAACTCCTATAATTGCTTATCTATTATATTTTGGTTTGGTTCATTTACTAAACTTAAAAAGTGTAAACATTAGTATTTGCATGGTTTCAAACTTACTTCCATTTTATCTCTCTATGAATAGAGAAAAATACAATTTCACAAAAGGAGTAATACTTATTACTATTGTTTTAGCAGTTACTATCACTTCTCTTGGATATTTCACTAATTTTTTCAAGATCTACTAAAATGAACTATTATATCATTGCAGGAGAAGCTTCAGGAGATTTACACGCATCTAACTTAATGAGAGAACTAAAAAAGTTGGATAGCGAAGCCTACTTTCGCTGCTGGGGAGGAGATTTAATGGAACAACAAGGAGCTAAACTAGTAAAACACTACAGAGATTTAGCTTTTATGGGTTTCACCGAAGTGCTAATGAATATTAGAACAATCTTTAAAAACATAGCTTTTTGCAAAAAAGATATTTTGGAAAACAAACCAGATGTATTAATTTTAGTTGATTACCCTGGGTTTAATTTACGTATAGCCGAATTTGCAAAAGCAAATTCAATAAAAGTGTTCTATTATATTTCCCCTCAAATATGGGCTTGGAAACAATCTAGAGTACACAAAATAAAAAAAATAGTTGACAAAATGTTTGTCATACTTCCTTTTGAAAAAGACTTTTATAAAAAATTTAATATCGATGTAGATTTTGTTGGCCATCCATTATTAGATGCAATTGAGAATTTTAAACTTGAAAAAAATCAATTACAAATAAATTCAAACAAACCAATTATCGCGATTTTACCAGGGAGCAGAAAGCAAGAAATAAGCACAATGTTACCATTAATGTTATCGGTAAAAAAATATTATCCAAATTATAATTTTGTAATTGCAGGAGCCCCATCACAAACCCAAGAATATTACAGTGAATTTAACATTGATTCAGAAACAAGTATTCTATTTGGGCAAACATATCAGTTATTAAAACAAGCAACCGCTGCATTAGTTACCTCTGGTACTGCAACACTTGAAACAGCTTTATTTAGCGTACCTGAAGTAGTCTGTTACAAAGGTGGAAAAATTTCATATTTGATTGCTCGACAATTGATAAAAGTAAAATACATTTCATTAGTGAATTTAATAATGGACAATGAAATTGTAAAAGAATTGATTCAAGATGAATTAAACGAGCAAAATTTAAAAACAGAATTAGACAAACTACTAGCCGAGAACACTCGCAAAAAAATGCTAGCAGATTACGATATTTTAAAATTAAAGCTTGGAGGAAATGGCGCATCTAAAAAAGCTGCAGAATTAATGATTGACTATTTGAAATGAAATTAAACAACAAATATATTTTTTCATTTATTGTAATCTTCCTATTATTTTCAAAAGGATTTTCACACAATGTTTCTGTAAGAATCCTTACCACTAAGGTTATAAAATCGTTTATTTTTTCTCCGCTTACAGGAATGTATAATGTTTATGGAGATGGGAGATTAATTGAAAATTGTGATGCATCTGCTATTTATCAAATGAATTTAGAAAATGATTCTATTATTCTAAAAACATTTGAAAAGAATATTGGAAAATATAAAACTTTAAAATTTTATGGCACTGAAAATGAAACTGCTTTTAAAATAAGAGCGGTTACGCCTGAAACAAAAATAAGAACGTATGATGGAAACATCGAAGTTTCTATTTCTCCTGATAAAAAGCAATTGATTTTAGTAAATAAAGTGGAGTTAGAAAGTTATATTTCTGGAGTCGTAGAATCTGAATCAGGGACTAAGGCAACATCCGAATATTACAAATCACAAGCAATTTTATGTCGTACTTATTTATTATCGCATATCAACAGACATATTGCAGAAGGCTATGAAATTTGCGATGATGTTCACTGTCAAGCTTATTTAAACAGAAGCAGAGATATTGAAATTATAAGGGCAGTTTATGAAACTAAAGGAATTGTAGTAGTTGATAATGATTTAAATTTAATAACCGCTGCATTTCACTCTAATTGTGGTGGGCAAACAGTCAACTCACAAGATGTTTGGTCTGTTTCTACTTCTTATTTAAAATCTATTAAAGATACGTTTTGCTTAAATGAACCACATGCAAAATGGAAAAGAGAAATAGCTCTTGAAGACTGGAAATCTTATCTCCAATTAAAACATAAATATCCTGTAAACGACAGTTTAAAATTTAATAATGCAATGTCTTTTTCACAACCAAATGGCAGAGCAATTTATTTTATTGATAAAGATTTAAAAATCCCTTTAAAAACGATTCGAAGTGATTTTCAATTAAAATCAACCTATTTTTCTGTTCAACAAAAAGGAGATGCTATTGCATTTATTGGTAGAGGTTACGGCCACGGTGTGGGTCTGTGTCAAGAAGGTGCTATGCAAATGTCGAAACAAAATTACACGTTCAAAGACATATTAAAATTTTATTACAGAGATGTAAACCTTATAGATTTGTCTGCCCTTAATTATTTTAGAATGGAATAATTTACTTTTCCCTATCTTTAATCGTGCGTATTTCCATCAAAAAAAATATTTTTTTGCTTTTACTTACTATTTCAATAGCAAATTTTTCTATTGCACAAACCGACAGCACAATTCAATCAAATAAAGATTCTCTGAGAATTAAAAAATCTGAATACGGCTGCGGAATTGCTTACCCTTTTAAACCGAAACGACTTGCACTTGTTGCTACTTCAGAAGGTGCTTTATATATTGGTTCAATGATTGGTTTAAATGAATTGTGGTATAAGAATTATCCACGTTCTTCTTTTCATTTTTTTGATGATAGTGATGAATGGTTACAAATGGACAAAGTAGGACATATCACTACTTCGTATTATATTGGACGCATTGGAATCAACTCTTTGAAATGGTGTGGTGTTCAACGAAAAAAAGCAATTTGGTATGGCGGTATGCTTGGCTTTGTTTATCAATCAACAATAGAAATATTAGATGGTTATTCTACTGAATGGGGATTTTCCGTTACAGACTTTGCTGCAAACACTGCAGGTTCTTTACTAGTTATTGGTCAGGAGTTAGCTTGGGACGAACAACGCATCACATTAAAATTTTCATTTCAACAAAGTGAATTTGCAAAATACCGACCCAATTTATTAGGGAAAAATTTACAGGAAAATATTTTGAAAGATTACAATGGTCAAACATATTGGCTGTCATTAAACCTTTCTTCCTTTATGAGTGAAGAAACAAAATTCCCGAAATGGCTAAATGTCGCTTTTGGATATGGAGGAAATGGTATGACAGGAGGCAGCTTTAATCCTCCTTATATAGACGAAAAAGGGAATCAAATTTATTTTGACAGATACAGACAATTTTATTTTTCATTGGATGCTGATTTAACTCGCATAAAAACAAAATCGAAATTTTTAAAAGCTGTATTTAATACAATTGGATTTATAAAAATACCGGCACCCAGCTTAGAGTTTAATAAAAATGGAATTAAGGGAAATTGGATAGGATTTTAATTACCTGCTTCTTAAAACGGACTCATATTTTTCAATCCATTCTTTCACAGTCATTTTTTTAGCTAATTCACCAATAAGTTTAAACGGGATTTGATCTACTTTCTTAAATCGAATACAACTTTTTCCCATATCTAATTTTGCATTGCTATGTTTCTTGTATTCTGCAGTAAACCAATCCAATAATTTTTTATCTCCATAAACTCCCATATGGTAAACAGCAATAAAGTTTTTTTGAGAAGCAATATTCATGAAAGGCAAAGGCAACTTTGGGTCACAATGGTAACCATCAGGATAAAGGCTATGTGGAACAACATACCCCAACATTCCATAACTCATTTGTTCTTCAAATCCTTTTGGTAAATTTTCAAGAATTACATTTCTCAATTCGGTCATTGCGGCTTTTCTATCATCTGGAAGTGATGCGATATATTCTTTAGGGCTTTTTGCATTCGATTGCATAGTAGTTTTGTTTTGAATAAGAATAGAAATTTATTTTTTCTTCTTTTTAGGTTTTACTTCTGGCTCATCGTATTTTAATTCATTGCCCCAAAAACCCATTTGTTTAATAATCCAACCTTGTCGTTTTAAAACAAAAGCACTTGGTTTTCCTGCATTAAACTTTCTTGGATTAGGAAGAACGGCTGCAATAGTTGCCGCTTCTATTTTACTTAAATATTTTGCATCTTTTTTAAAAAACTCTTTGGATGCCGCTTGTGCTCCATAAACTCCATCTCCCATTTCTATCACATTCAAATACACTTCCATTATTCTTTCTTTGCTCCAAAATGTTTCAATTAAAAAAGTAAAATACACTTCAAATCCTTTTCTAATCCAACTTCTTCCTGGCCATAAAAAAACATTTTTTGCTGTTTGCTGGCTTATTGTACTTGCTCCCCTTTTTTTCTTATGGTTTTCATTATACTCCATTGCCTTGTCTATCGCTTCGAAATCAAATCCATTGTGCTTTATGAAGTTTTGGTCTTCAGAACACACAACTGCTAGTTGAAGATTAGAAGATAAATTTTCCAATGGCTCCCAATCTTTTTTTAATTTCATTTCCTTCCCATCCCCTTTTTGTTCAATGCATCTTATTAGCATTAATGGTGTAACTGGAATAGGAATCCAACGAAATAAAATTGTTGAAACAATACTTATTATGAAAAACCACATTGCTGTTTTCCATACATAACGCCAAAGTTTTTTTAAAAAATCTTTCACAATAAAATCGTAGTATTATAATTCGAATTTAGGACAATTAACTGCTCCTGTCGGTCGGTCATAGTTTTCAGAACTCATGATTGGAGAAAAGCCCATCATAAATTCTGTTGAGTTTGCATTCGCAGCTCTAAAACGAGAAATAGTATAATCATAAGCAAAGCCAACTACTACATTTTTCCAAATGCGTGCTTGAAGAATAACTGAAGTAGCATCATGCATACGATAGTTCACTCCTACTCCTATTCTTTTTCTAAAAAATGCCATACAATTAAAATTAGCTACTGGAATATTTACAAATGATGTTTGAATATGAATAGCAGGAACAATAATAAAGTCATATCCTTTGGTAACAAATTTTTTACCTACCGTAATGTAAGCATTTGGAAAAAGTTTACTCCCACTACCAATTTCTTTTCCTCCTTGAGATAAAGTATTTTTATACAAATTACGAACAGCTATTCCTGCAAATACTTTTTTTGAATACAAATAAACTCCAGGAATAATATCTGGAACCAACACCCTTGGTGCTCTTGTATTTAAAGCAGGATCATTTACATCATAGATAGTATTAGTAACTGCATATTCTTTTACACCACCTGCCAAACCAAAACTTAAAAAATATTTAGCAGATAATTTTAAATGAATAGCATACGTACCATAAATTGCTTTGTTATTAAAAATCCCGAACTTATCACTTTCAATATAACCACCTACCCCATGCCAAAAACGTCTGTTTCCTTTTTTGCCAAAATCTTTTGTAATACTTGCAAAATTTGTTTCGGGAGCATATTCAAATCCTCTCCATTGAGTACGCCTTCCTACCATCAACATTAATCCTTTTGAACTTCCAGCAACAGCAGGATTTAAACCATAATCATTCAGCATAAACTGTGTGTATTGCACATTTTGTTGTGCCTCAACAATAAATAGTTGAAGAAAAAAAATTAGTATAAATATTATTTTTTTCATCTATCTAACTACTGAAACTGTTGATTTAACAATCGATTTTTTATCTTTTTTATCATGGTAAATCACGTAAAAATAAACGCCATCGGGAACAGGAATTCCTAATAAATCTTTTCCATCCCAAGGTTCATATATTCCTTCATGCTCATATACTTTTTGTCCCCAACGATTATATAGTAAAATTAAATTTTCTGGATAAAACTGAATATTACCAATTGCCCAATTATCATTGTAACCATCTCCGTTGGGAGTAAATACTATTTCAGGAGCAATCTGACATTTTATCTCGTTAACTGTAACATATACCAAGGTATCATCCCCTGCCCCATCTGTAATAGCTACCCAATAAACACCAGGTTGTAAATCATTAACAATATGTGTTGTATTACCAATATTCCATTGATACGTATAAGGAGGATTTGTAGATACTACATTCACCTCAACACTTCCTAAACTAGCAAAATTACAAGCTACATCTCTTTTAACGATAGAAAAATTTATTTCAGCAAACGATAATTTACTGCTAATTAAAAGCAATACAACAATGTATATATAAAATTTACATCTCATCACTATTCACAAAATTTACTAATTAATTCTTCTGCCATCACACTTCCTTTGTCCGAAACCGTTTTTAAAACTTCACAAGCACTTTTTTTATCCCCATTTTTATAATGTGCAGTAGCCAAGCCAATATACGCTTCAATATAAGAAGCATCCAATTCAATTACTTTTTTATAATCAGCGATTGCATCGGTATAATTCTCTGAAATTTCTTTCCAAAAAGCTCGAGAATAATATGCACTTATGTAATTTTTATCCAATTCAATTGCTTTATCCAAATCAAGAATAGCTGCTGTAACATCATCTAAATAGCCTTTTGCCAAGGCTCTGTTGTAATAGCATTTAACATGGTTTGGATTCAGTTGTAAAGCTTTATTAAAATCTTTTATGGAAGAAATGTAATCTTTCTGCTGTGCTTTCGCTACCCCACGAGCATATATGGCATCAAAATAATTAGGCGATAGTTTTATTACTTTATCAAATGTTTTTATTGCAATTCTGATATCTCCTTGTTTAAAATTTATTAAACCTTGCAGATACAAAGCACTATCATAATTAGGATTAAGGTTTAAAGCGTTTTCTAAATCTTGTAAGGCAGATTTATAATCTTTTAAAGAGTCATTTATTAATGCGCTTGAATAGTAATCATTCGCAGAATTTTGAGCGTAATAACCATTCAATTTAAAAAACAAAAAAAGTAAAAAAAGTATTTTTTTCATTGCTTAGTAATCGAAAACCAAAAGTAAGACAATTTATACTATTTTAAATCAAAATTGCTAAAACATAATCACCCCTTAATTATTAACAGACATTTTTATTTTGTATATTAGCTTAACCATTAAAACTTACTCACATGAAAAAAAACTACATTTTAATTTTTGGAACAATTGCATTATCGCTAATTAGTTCCATCTCTTTTGCACAAATGGTTCTTTACAATCAAAATTTTAATTCTGGTGCTGGTACATTTCAGTTAAATACAACCGACCAAAGTTCAACTACAACAGGGTTTAACACTTGGATTGTAAATAATTCTTATACAGGCGGAAGTGCTACAATTATTTGTATGGGATTTCCATTTACAGCTACTATAGGAAATACACCTGCTCAACCAGCAGGAATTGTATCTCCGAATAGCGGGTATTTACACATCTTATCAACAGATGCTCAATCTAACTCAATTACCAACGCAAACTATCGTCCAGCTGATGGTTTTTGTGCTTTTGCTGAAAATTATTTTTCAAAAACACCATCTATTTCTACTTCTGGTCACACAAGTGTATCTCTTTCTTTCTGGTGGATTTGCATGGGTAGCGCAAATGCTTATGGAGAACTATTTTACAGCACTGATGGAGGTATCACTTGGACTCAATCTACTAGCACTAGTCAGTACATCAACCAAGGAACATGGATACAAGAAACTGTTACAAACCCTGCTTTTGACAATCAAGCATCTTTAATGTTCGGCTTTAGATTTGTAAATACAGTCACTACAGCCGGTGCTGATCCCTCTTTTTCAATAGATGATATTAATGTTACTGGAATGCCAACAACAGGAATAAATTCTTTAACAAATACATCTTCTATTTCTGTTTATCCAAATCCTGCTTCAGAACTTACCACTATAAATTTAAA
>CAZJUY010000018.1:0-67398 GCA_964549315.1 uncultured Chitinophaga sp.
GTTGGCGGTAATCCTGTGGTTTAATAAAATCGGTTGAACTAATTTATACTATAATGATTGATTTTGGTTTGAAAAATGGAGTAGCTTATTACATTGGCAGAGGATTTGAAACAGATCTTCATAAACATCATGCTTTAGAATTTATATTTAGCATTGAAGGAACTTTTTCTGTTGAAACAAATACCAAAGTTTTTTCAGATGTAACGTCTGTTGGCATTCGACCAAATGTACCCCATAAATTCATTGGAGGAGATGGAATTTATTTATTTGTGTTTATTGAACCTGAACTTAAAAGATGTATCCAAATAAGCGACCAACTATTTGATAAGGACGGTGTTTTTATTCCCAATATTTCGGATAAAAAAATCAATACGAACTCGACTAATCTTTTAAATCTAAATGAATTGGGACGTGTTTTATCAATCACAATTGCAGATGAAAAGGATTACCAAGCGTTTGATGAGCGAATTAAGAATGCAATTGATGTGATAAAAAATTGTATCAGCGATGAAAACCTTTCACTTACCTATGTTTCGAGTAAGGTAAATCTTTCTGAGGATAGGTTTAGGCATTTGTTTTCTGAACAAATAGGTCTGCCATTTGTGAGATATGTTTTATGGTGTCGTTTGCAAAAAGCAATTGTTTTATTTTCAAATAAATTAAACTTTACTCAAGCTGCGCATGAATCGGGCTTCGCTGATTCAGCTCATTTGAGTAGGGTTTTCGTGGAAATGTTCGGAATTGCTCCGTCAAGAGTATTAAAAAGAATAGCCTGATTATTCAAGTTTAATCATTAATAAAAGCTGTGCTTTGTAGAAATTTTAAAACATAAAACAATGACAAAAATGAAACTTGAATTAAAAAGCGGCACTTCAAATAGAAATGCCTCAATTTTGAGAAAACTTTTTTTTCTCTTCGTGCTATTTGTAACAACAACATCATTTGCCCAAACAAAATCTGATGATATTTTAGGCACTTGGCTTACAAGTGATGGAGAAAGGAAAATTTCTGTTTACAAACAAAATGAAAAGTATTTTGGTAAAATTATTTGGGCTAAGAATTCGGATAAAAAAGATGAAATTGGTAAAATAGTAATGAGAGATTTAGAATTTAGCGGAGGAGAGTATGACGACGGCTCTTTTATTATGCCAACTGAAAAGCATAGTGCTGATTGTGCTGCAACATTAAAAAAAGGTAATGTGCTTCAGATAACAATTTATCATGGAATGAAAATATTTGGTCATAGTATTTATTTATCTAAAACAATATAATTATGGAAAAGAAAGAATTTATACCTGCATTAAGATACAATTGGTTGACTAAAATTTACAATCCTGTAGTAGCATTTACGATGCCTGAAGCGAAATTTAAGTCTGAATTAATTAAACAAGCAAATATTGCAACTAATCATAAGGTGTTGGATTTTGGCTTAGGAACGGCTACCCTGTCATTACTCCTTAATAAGCAACAGCCTGATTGTTATATTGAGGGAGTTGATGTTGATGACAAAATACTTGGGATTGCAAAAGAAAAAATTGAAAAGCAAAATGCCAAAATAATTTTAACTAAATACGATGGATTAAAACTTCCTTATCCTGATAACACTTTCGACAGGGTTATCACAAGTTTAGTTTTTCATCATTTAGATAGCGAACAAAAGAAAAATTCTCTTTTAGAAATCAAAAGAGTATTAAAACCTGATGGAGAGTTGCATATAGCCGATTGGGGAAAGGCATCAAATTTTTTAATGAGAACTCTTTTTTATTTAGTTCAGTTTTTAGACGGGTTTAAAACCACCAATGATAATGTTAAAGGGTTAATACCGAATTACATTAAGAATGCTGGATTTTTAAATGTGAAAACAACCATGAATTATTCAACAATATTTGGGACACTTGCTCTGTATAAGGCAAAAGTAAAGAACAATTAATATGAATTATAAATTTGAATATATTGCTTATACAAGAATTAGATTTATTTACAGAATGCTGCTTACAATGTGAGTCGTTATTTGTTACAAATAATTTCGATAAAGGAGCTGCTTTGATGCGTGATTGTGCGGATTTGAATATCCTACTTTCAGAATTCGTTAAAAGAAAATCTGAAATTGAGAAGCCGCTGCTAATTTGTTGTATAGAAGCATGGTTTAAATGCAAAGAGCTGTTAGAGATGTATAAATCTCAACAGGAATTTGAAAGATGCTATGATGTTTGTTTAATGTGTATTGAAGATTATAAAAATTATATATGATGAAAAAAACAATTTTATTTCTATCCATTTTTGCTACTTGTTCAAATTTGTTAGGACAATCGTTAAATGAGCCTTGTTATTTTGATAAATATCAAAGACAAAATCAATTGAAAGTAAACGAAGCTGAAAAAACAATAAGAGAAGAAATCTCTAAAAGTAAACTTTATCAAAAAGCAATGACCTCACCTGTCAAGCTTATTCCAGTTGTGGTTCATGTTATACATGATGGAGGCACTAACAATATATCTGATGCACAAATACAAAGTCAGATAGATGTATTAAATGAAGATTTTAGAAAAATGACTGGAACAAATGGTGATGGAAATGGGGTTGATACAGAAATTCAATTTTGTTTAGCGAAGAAAACACCGGATGGAAAATGTACAAATGGCATAGTGCGGATTCTGTCTACCCTTTCAAATCATCAAACCTATCAAAGGTCAATGTTAAAACAATTGACTTATTGGGATAATACCCGCTACTTAAATATGTATGTGGTTAAAAGTATTAATGGTTCAAGTGGTATTTTAGGATACTCTTCGTTTCCGGGAGGCCCGCCTGATGAAGATGGAATTGTAGTAAGACACAATTATTTTGGAAGAGTTGGAACGGCTGCCGCATCTATTGGCAGAACAACAACTCATGAAATTGGTCATTGGTTTGGGTTGTACCATACATTTAACGGAGGCTGCGGTATTGACACTTGTGCAGACGGAGATTATGTTTGTGATACACCACCCGCTGCAAACCCCAATTTCGGTTGCCCTACAATAAATAGTTGTTCAATCGATTTCCCTGATGTAAATGACCAGATTCAAAACTATTTGGATTATTCAGACGACAATTGCAAGGATATGTTTACAATGGGGCAAAAAACAAGAATGCACGCTACACTAAACACGATTAGAACTTTAATTTGGAGTGATACAAATTTGGTATTTACAGGATGCGACAGCGGTTATGTGAGTGCGCCATGTAATATTGTTGCCGACTTCACCGCTAATTCACAAACAATTTGTATTAATAATCAAATTCTTTTCACGAATAAAACACTCAATGGTGCAACCTCCTATCAATGGTATTTCACTGGAGGAACGCCTGCAACTTCAACATCAACAAATCCTACAATCACGTATAATGCTTTAGGCACTTATTCGGTGAAACTTGTAGCTTATGGCGGTATTGGAGCAGATAGTGTTGAATTTACTAATTACATTACAGTAACTACACCACCTTTAGGTCAGCCACTACCATATTTTGAAGGATTTGAATCTTATACATTTCCATCAAACGGCATTACCATTGATAATCCTGATGGCGGCATCACATGGGATAGAGATACAATTGCAGTTAAGTTTTCAGGAATAGCTGCTGCAAAAATTAACAACCTGATTAATACAAATTACGGTCAATCAGATGCACTTTTATTGCCATCATTTGACTTTACAACATATACTGGAACCCCATACTTGTATTTTAAATGGGCGTACGCTAAATCTGACCCAAGTTACTCTGATGAATTGATTGTTTTGGTTTCCAAAGACTGTGGGGTAAACTGGGCACAAGTTTTTTACCGCACAGGAACTAATTTAGTTACAGGTTCAACACAAACAACTCCATATATTCCTGACTCAACAACTGTATGGAAAACTGCTAATATTAATCTTAGCACTTATTCTATGTTTTCTAATGTTTTGATTAAAATTGTTAATGTGACAGATGGAGGAAATAATCTATATATTGATCATATTAATTTAGGCTCTAATAATACTGGGGTTGAGGAAATGTTTAAAAATGTTTCTGAACTTTTAATATATCCTAATCCAGCCAATCGTTTAATTATAGTAGAATATAATTTAGACAAAATCGATGTAGTTGAATACGAGATAATTAATTCTTTAGGTCAAAAAGTGCACTCGAATTATTTCGAAAATGTTCAATCGGGAGTGAACAAATGTATTATACCTATTGAATTAAATTCTGGTATTTATACCTTCCGTATAAAAACTGCAAATTCTGTTATTAATAAAAAAATAATTATTTCTAAATAAACATTAACTAAACCATTAACTATGAAAGTTCTAAGAAGAATAACAACATTAAATATAATATCATTTTTTTTGTTAAATAGTATTTATGCCCAAGATTCTCTCACATTAATAGGCAGGCTAAATTATACTGGAATACCTATTCATGATATTAATTACTATGTAGACACCACTACAGGGATTCCTTATGCGCTATTATGTGCCAGTACTTCAGGCATGCGAGTAATTAATATTTCAAATCCTTACAATCCTTTCCAAACAGGGACAATAAGTGGAGGAGGTGTTAATGTGGTGGATGTGGGGACTTTTAAAAATTATGCATATACAGTAGCAGAAAACATATCCTCTACATCAGGAAGAATAATTGACCTTAGTAACCCTTCTGCTCCTGTCCAAGTGGGAATCTTTCAAGGTGGTCATACCGTAAATGTAACAAAAAACGGATACATGTATATCGAGTCCCCAGGTATAAAAATTTATAATTTAAATCCGAATCCACTTTCTCCGCAGCTTGTTTATAATGACCCTTCTTGTATTGGGCATGATGTAACTATTGTTGGAAATAGACTCTATGACTTTTCAAATAATTGCGGAACGAAAATTTATGACTTGAGTCAACCTGATACCTTGGTTTTACTCGGAAGTATTCCTTCTTTGGGGATCTTCCACCATTCAGGCTATCCAACTGTTGATGGAAATTTTCTATTACTTGGAGATGAGTTATCGTCACCAACAAAAAATGATATAACAATATGGGATATTTCAAATCCAGCGTCACCTATAGTTGTTGATAGTTTTCTAGATGCAAACGCATATGTTCATAATTTTCAAATTGTAAATAATTATGCTTATGTGTCATTTTACAGAGCAGGGCTTAGGGTTTTTGATGTTTCAAATCCTTATAATATAAGTTTGGTAGACGAATATGATACGGATTCTCTTTTGTCTGGCCCTGGTTATGGAGGGAGTTATGGCGTTTACGTTGATGAACAACAAGGCATAATACTTACAAGTGATGAAAACAAGGGTTTATATATATTTAAATTCTCCGCTTTGATTGCAGGTGTAAATTCTTATGTAAAAAACGAAATTATTTTGTCGGAAATATACCCTAATCCCAGCTCTGGAAATTTTAATCTTAAATATTTTCTATTAGAAGAAAGTGATATTACAATTTCAGTTTGTAATTCACTTGGAGAAATTATTTATAAATCTCAATTTGGGAAAAAAATAACTGGCTCCCATATTGAGCAAATTCGCTATGATTTTCAAAGTGGATTCTACGTGCTAAATATTATTTCGAAAAAATCAACAACAACAATAAAATTTATTGTAAATAAGTAAATACCACCCCCACAGAGACTAAAGGGGATTGAATCTTTTATATGTTTGGTTTAGGGTTTAAATTCCTCTCTGTGGGTTAATTGTAAAATTGTATGGTTTCTAATATAAAGAAATTTAATAAGTCAATGCTTTAAGATAAATAATGAGTATATAACATTTGTATATTGATAATGAAAAGCACTAGAAATCTAATAAAGAATACTATGAGTTGCCTGAGAATTGGCAATAAAATAAAATTTAAAGTTGATAATTGTTAAGGTTAATTCATAGCTAATTTTTTTGCCAGCTTATAGGTCTGTTATAATATTATTTATATGAAACTATTTATTAAAAATATGGTTTGTGATCGCTGCAAAATGGTGGTTAAATATGAGTTGACAAAACTAGATATCAAACTTATTAGTGTGGATTTAGGAGAGATTGAACTTGAAAAAGAATTGTCTGAAATACAATATCAAAAATTTAGTGCTACTCTAAGGGATTATGGTTTCGAAATTATTGACAAAAGTAGCGCTCGAATTATTGAGAAAATAAAAAATGTAGTTATCGAATTAGTGCATCGTTCAGATGAAACAATGAAAATTAATTACTCTACTCATATAGAGAACAAATTAAAAAAGAAGTATAATTATTTGAGTAATCTATTTTCAGAGATAGAAGGAATAACGATTGAGCAGTTTGTTATTTTCCAAAAAATTGAAAAGGTAAAAGAACTATTGATATACGATGAGTTAAGTTTGAGTGAGATTGCAGACAAATTGTGCTATAGCAGCGTAGCCTATCTGTCAACCCAATTTAAAAAAACAACTGGACTTACTCCAAGTTACTTTAAGAGTGTAAAAAATAAAAAGCGAATGTCGTTAGACAATTTAAAACCTGTAAATAACATAAAACGAACTAACTAAAACGTAACAAGAAAAATGTCATATCTGCCGAAATTTGTAGTGTAATTTAAAACTTAAAAAAATGAAACACACTTATAATGTATCAGGCATGACTTGTACGGGCTGTCAGGCAAAAATTCAACATTTGTTATCACAAGTAAAAGGAGTAAGTAATGTATCTATTGATTTAGAAAAAGGAGAAGCTGATGTTACAATGGAACATCATATTGCAACTTCAGAATTAAAAAATGCTTTAAAAGAATATCCAAAGTACCAACTAAGTGAAAAAAGTATAGAAATGCCAAAAGCAATCCCTACAGCATTTGATGAAGAAGAAAAAAATTGGTTAGAAACGTATCGCCCAATTTTGTTGGTGTTTGGATACATAACGGGAATAACACTTTTGGTGCAAATGATCAGTGGTTCTTTTAATTGGATGCAATGGATGAATCATTTTATGGCAGGGTTCTTCTTGGTGTTCTCGTTCTTTAAATTATTAAACCTGAAGGGATTTGCAGAAAGCTATGCGATGTATGATATAGTTGCCAAACGAATAAAAGGTTACGGCTACTTGTACGCCTTTATTGAATTAGGATTAGGGATAGCTTATTTAATAGGTTTTAACCCTTTGGTTACAAATTTGATTACAGCAATAGTAATGAGCATAAGTATTATTGGCGTGTTACAAAGTGTATTAAACAAGCAAAAAATAAAATGTGCTTGTTTAGGTGATGTATTCAATTTGCCAATGAGTACAATCACAATTATTGAGGATGCCTTGATGATAATGATGAGCTTGATAATGCTAATGAAAATGATATAATGAAAACAGTAAAGAAAATAGGTATAGGAGTATTGAAAGTATTTAAAATGCTATTTACTAAAGGGAATTGCTGCAAATAATAAAGATAAACTAACAATTAATAAAAAATCAAACATGAACTCAATAACAAAAACATTCTTTTCAATTGTAGCAGTCCTTTTATGTACAAGCAGTATTGCTCAAATTAAGGATGCGAAAACGGAAACGGTAAAGATTAGCGGAAACTGTGGTATGTGTAAAACAACCATAGAAAAAGCAGGAAACAAAAAGAAAGTATCTAAGGTGGATTGGAATAAAGATTCTAAAGTTGCTACCTTAACCTTTAACTCCAAAACAACAAGTGAAGATGAAATACTAAAGCGTATTGCGTTGGCAGGATATGACAATGAAAAGTATCTTGCTCCTGATGATGCTTATGCAAAATTACCGGAATGTTGCAAATATGAAAGAAAAAAAACTACCAAGACCTCAGTAACACCTAAAAATGAAACAGCGATTCAGGATACTATTAAAAAAGAAACAGTAAATCCTTTATTAGAAGTTTACACAGCATATTTTGGTTTGAAGGATGCTTTGATTGCAAATGATGGCGTAACAGCAAGTAGTAAAGCCAAAGAATTATTTAAAGCCATTGATAAAGTACCAATGGATAAAATGGCAGCGGAGCAGCATACTGTTTGGATGAAATACATGACAAAACTTTCTTATGATGCAGAGCATATTAGAGGAGTAACAGAAACGGAACACCAAAGAGAACATTTCAGTTCGCTTTCAAAAAATATGTTTGAAGTTATGAAAGTAATTAAACCGTCTTATGCTGTTTATTACGACCATTGCCCTATGTATAATGATGGCAAAGGTGGTGATTGGATTAGTAAAGAGTCTGCTATCAAAAATCCATTTTATGGAAGCCAAATGCTTACTTGTGGTAAAACTGTAGAAATAATAAAATAGATTTTGCAGCAGATCAATCCGTAATTATGAAAGCTCTAAAGTTCTCGTCAAAAAATATTGCTTATAAAAGATGGTTGCTGTTGGCAATGGTCTTGTTGACTTATCCAACGATAATCCTGGCACAAAAAACAGTTCGCTACGATCTTTATGTTCGTGATACAATTTTAAACTTTACAGGGAAAGATAAAAGAGCGATTGCTGTAAATGGGCAGATACCAATGCCCACGCTTACTTTTACAGAAGGCGACACAGCAGAAATATGGGTTCATAACGAGTTAAATGAAAGTACCTCTTTGCATTGGCACGGTTTATTTCTACCTAACAAAGAAGACGGTGTGCCTTACCTAACACAAATGCCTATAAAACCACATACAACGCATTTGTATAAATTTCCAATCATACAGCACGGCACGCATTGGTATCATAGTCATTCGGGCTTGCAGGAACAAATAGGGATGTATGGATCTTTTGTAATGAATAAAAGAAAAGATAATCCTTCCTTTAGAAAGGGAATTGATGATTTGCCAACTGTTCCGGTTGTATTAAGTGAGTGGACAAATTACAATCCGAAAAATGTGCATAGAATGTTGCACAACGCCACGGATTGGTTTGCAATCAAAAAGGGGACTACTCAAAGTTATACGGAAGCCATAAAACACAAACATTTTAAAACCAAGCTGAAAAACGAATGGAAACGAATGTTGGCAATGGATGTAAGTGATGTGTATTACGACAAATTTTTAATGAATGGAAAAAACGAAAGTCAACTCTCGCAATTTAAAGCAGGGGATAAAGTTCGTTTGAGAATTTCAAACGGAGGTGCATCAACTTATTTTTGGCTGACTTATGCCGGAGGTAAAATTACAGTTGTTGCAAATGATGGAAATGATGTGGAGCCTGTTGAAGTTGATAGACTTATTATTGCTGTATCAGAAACCTATGATGTAATTCTTACAATACCAAACGATAGTACCTCCTACGAATTCTTAGCAACTTCTGAGGATCGCATCAATTCAACTTCATTATTTATAGGCAATGGCATCAAGCAACTAATATCGCCTTTACCTAAGTTAAAATATTTTGAAGGAATGAAGATGATGAATGGCATGATGAAAATGAATGGAGATTTGGATGACATGGGTATGCAAATGAGTCTAAACCAAATGGACATGAATGTTGTTATGTATCCCGAAATTACAGGAGATGAGAATAAAAAAGCAGATATGAAAATGCAGGGTATGGATATGGGAAATAATCAAAATCAATACAATGCAAATGCCCTTTCTGATATTGTTACATTAAATTATGCAATGCTTAAATCTCCAACTAAAACGACTCTCCCTAAAGATGCGCCAATAAAAGAATTACACTTCGAACTTACGGGGAATATGAATCGTTATGTTTGGAGCTTAGATAATAAAGTAGTTTCCGAAACGGATAAAATCTTTATTAAAAAAGGAGAGAATGTACGGATCATACTTTACAATGGTTCTATGATGCGGCATCCAATGCACTTACATGGTCACGACTTTAGAGTTCTTAATGGACAAGGCGAAAATGCTCCGCTTAAGAACATAGTGGATATTATGCCGATGGAAACAGATACCTTGGAGTTTAATGCTAATGTAGATGGCGATTGGTTTTTCCATTGTCATATTTTATATCACATGATGAGTGGAATGGGCAGAGTTTTTACTTATGAAAATCAACCAAAAAATCCATTAATCTCAAATCCTAAATACGCTTTTAGAAAATTAAAAAGTGATGATAGAAAATTTCATTTTATGGGAGAGAATGATATTGCCACAAATGGTAATGATGGAATGGTAATGGTACAAAATACACGTTGGAGTATTGGTTCAGAATGGCGTTTAGGTTATCACGATAAACACGGTTATGAAACTGAAACGCATGTTGGAAGATATATTGGGAAAATGCAATGGCTAATGCCTTTTGTAGGTTTCGATTGGCGTTATCGCACATTAGGTATTGATGAACAGGAACAGAATTTATTCTCTCAGATAAATACAAAAGACAATAGAACTCAGGTTAGTTTAGGTGTTAATTATACTTTACCCATGTTAATAATTGCACAAGCAGAAGTATATCAAGATGGTAATATTCGTCTTCAATTGATGCGTGAGGATATACCAATTACTAAGAGGGTAAGGGCAGGATTTATGATTAATACTGACAAAGAATATATGATTGATTTACGCTATATTTTGAATAAGAATATGGGGATTAGAACTCACTACGATAGTGATATGGGTTTTGGAGTAGGTGTTAATTTTAATTATTAAACCGAAATCAGTATATTTGTGTACTTGAAAAAGATAGTAGCCATATTTTTACTTTTACAGATCGTAACCAACAACGCCTTTGCGGAAGAGTTGATTAAGATGCCGAGGCTATTTACTCATTTCCATCATCATTCACACGAGCATAAAGACGTAAAGGATTTTTTTGATTTTCTTCACAAGCATTATTCGGATCATCACGAAAAGGATACTCATTCAAAAAAACACAGCGATGAAGATAATGACTGCCAACTGCCCTTTAAACATTGTGGAAGTTGCTGTTTAAATATTCATTCTCCTGCAATCGGTTTTGTTCCAACTATTCTTAATGCAGATTATACATATTACCAAATAAAAAATACAGGCTTTATGGCTCACAATGATCGTATTGAAAGCCTTGATATTTGTACCATTTGGCAGCCCCCAAAGATTTCTTAAATCTAAAGCAGTTTTTTCTGCTGATCTCCATCGGATAATTTCCGATTAATCCATTTATTATTAATCAAAGTAAACATGGCTTTAGCTGTTGTTTACACAATCAATTATAAACTATGTTAGATAAAGTCATACACTTTTCTATAAAAAACAAAATGATAATAGGCTTGCTTACGCTTGCACTTATCATTTGGGGAAGTTACTCATTAACCAGACTCCCAATAGATGCTGTACCTGATATTACAAATAATCAAGTGCAAGTAATAACCGTGTCGCCATCATTGGCAGCAGAAGATATTGAAAGATTGGTAACCTTTCCCGTAGAACAAACAATGGCAAATATTCCGGGCATTGAAGAAGTGCGTTCTTTTTCCCGCTTTGGTTTATCGGTTGTAACGATCGTATTTAAAGACGAGATTGATGTGTATTGGGCTCGTCAGCAGGTTAACGAACGGTTAAACGAAGCCAAAACAATTATTCCACAGGGTGTTGGTATTCCTGAATTAGCTCCCGTTACAACAGGTTTAGGAGAAATATACCAATACGTTATTCATACCAAAAAAGGCTACGAAAAAAAATACTCGCCAATGGAATTGCGAACCATTCAGGATTGGATTGTTCGCAGACAACTGTTGGGAACAGAAGGCGTGGCAGATGTAAGTAGTTTTGGAGGTTATTTAAAGCAATACGAAATAGCTTTAAATCCTGATAAACTGCGAAGCATGAACATCAGCATCAACGATGTATTTACGGCTTTGCAAAAAAACAATCAAAATACCGGAGGTGCTTACATTGATAAAAAACCAAAAGCTTACTTTATTAGAAGTGAAGGGTTAATTGGATCGAAAGAGGATATTGAAAAAATTGTGGTAAAAGTAAACGACAATGGTATTCCTGTTCTAATTCGTAATGTTGCAAGTGTAGATTTCGGACACGCCACTCGTTATGGTGCAATGACACGAAATGATGAAGGTGAAGTTGTGGGTGCAATTGTTATGATGCTAAAAGGTGCAAATTCATCGGAAGTAATTTCCAATGTAAAAAAGCGCATTGCACAAATAGAAAAAAATCTTCCTGAAGGTGTGGTAATTGAGCCGTTCCTTGATAGAACAAAATTGGTAAACAACGCCATTAGTACAGTAACTAAAAACCTTGCTGAAGGAGCGTTAATCGTAATTTTTGTTTTGGTGTTATTGCTCGGGAATTTCCGAGCCGGATTAATTGTAGCTTCTGTTATTCCATTAGCTATGTTATTTGCAATTGCCTTAATGAATTTATTTGGAGTATCAGGTAACTTAATGAGCTTAGGTGCAATTGATTTCGGTTTAATTGTAGATGGTGCTGTAATTATTGTAGAAGCAACGCTCCATCATTTAACAGGCAGAACACTATTACAAAAATTTGGTGGTAGAAGATTAAGTCAAGATGAAATGAATCTCGAAGTTTACGAGTCCGCTTCTAAAATCAGAAGTTCAGCAGCATTTGGTGAGATTATTATTTTAATAGTGTATTTACCCATCCTTGCTTTAGTGGGTATTGAAGGTAAAATGTTTAAGCCGATGGCTCAAACCGTTTCCTTTGCCATTCTCGGTGCATTTATCCTTTCTTTAACCTATGTGCCAATGGCAGCTGCTTTATTTTTAAATAAGAACACAGTTCATAAAAGAAATATCTCTGATCGCATTATGGATTTCTTTCAGAAAATTTATAAGCCGATGATATATTTTGCACTAAAACGAAAAGTGGCTGTTTTAATTACTGCTGTGTTAATGTTTGTTTTTAGCGTTGCTGTATTTATGAATATGGGCGGTGAGTTTATTCCAACTTTAGATGAAGGCGATTTTGCAGTAGAAACAAGAGTACTACAAGGCAGTTCCATTTCGCAAACAATAGAAGCAGCTTTGAGAGCAGCAAAAATATTGCAAGCTAAGTTTCCTGAAGTAAAAGAGGTAATTGGTAAAATTGGTTCGGGCGAAATTCCAACTGATCCAATGCCTGTTGAAGCTTGCGATTTGATGATTATTTTAAAAGATAAATCGGAATGGACAAGTGCTAAAACCAGAGATGAATTAGCTGAGAAAATGGCTGAAGCCTTAGAAGATATTCCGGGTGTTACATTCGGTTTTCAACAACCAATACAAATGCGATTTAATGAATTAATGACTGGCGCAAAGCAGGATGTTGTTGTAAAAGTATATGGCGAAGATTTAAATACGTTGACTGATTATGCAACCAAACTTGGTAAAATTGCAGCCACTATTGATGGCGCACAAGACATTTATGTTGAACAAGTGACCGGACAATCACAAATTGTAATAAAATTCGACAGAGATAAAATCGCACAGTTTGGGTTAAATATAGAAGATGTTAACCAAGTGATTAAAGCAGGATTTGCAGGAGAGTCTGCCGGATATGTTTATGAAGGAGAAAAACGATTTGATATGGTTGTTCGTTTGGAAAAAGAAACCCGTCAGAGTTTAGATGACATCAAAGGTTTATTTGTAACAGCACCAAACGGAAATCAAGTTCCAGTTTCGCAATTAGCAGAAATTGAATTTAAGATTAGTCCAAATCAAATTCAGCGTGATGATGCTAAGCGTAGAATTACTGTTGGATTTAATGTAAGAGGCAAGGATATAGAAAGTGTTGTAAAAGAAATGCAAAGCAAAGTAGATAAAGAAGTGAAATTTAGTGCAGGTTATTATCCTACTTACGGAGGAACGTTTAAAAACTTGATTGAGGCTCGTCAGCGTTTATCAATTGCAGTTCCTGTGGCTTTACTTTTAATTTTTATGCTCTTGTTTTTTACATTCCATTCGTTCAAACAAAGTATTCTCATTTTTACTGCCATTCCACTTTCTGCAATTGGAGGCGTGTTTGCACTTTGGTTAAGAGATATGCCATTTAGTATTTCGGCAGGTGTTGGTTTTATTGCATTGTTTGGAGTGGCTGTGTTAAATGGAATTGTATTGATTGCAGAATTTAATCGATTAAAAACAGAAGGTATGACAGATATAAAAGAAATTATCCTGCGAGGAACATACGTTCGTTTGCGTCCGGTGATTATGACTGCCTTGGTAGCCTCACTTGGCTTTTTACCAATGGCACTTTCTCATGGGTCAGGCGCAGAAGTTCAGAAACCATTGGCAACAGTTGTAATTGGTGGTTTGCTAACCGCAACATTACTCACCTTGTTGGTGTTGCCAGTATTGTATTGGTTTTTTGAAAGAATGGGAAATTCAAAAAAGAAAATTCAGATTAATGCAGCAGTAGTTATTTTTATGTTATTAGTTCCTGTATTTAGCAATGCTCAAACTAATAACCCATTAACATTGCAACAAGCAATTGATGGAGCATTAAAGAACAATGCAGGTATTAAAGCAGGGAATTACGAAATCGATTATAGTAAAGCCTTAAAGAAAACATCAACAGATATTGGAAAAACAAATGTGTCGTTAATGCATGGACAATATAACTCCCTTAATACTGATAATAACATTTCAGTTTCTCAGAGCATTCCCTTTCCTACATTGTTTAGCAGTCAAAGTCAACTGAACAAAGCCAACATTAAGGGGAGTGAATTAAAGTTGCAGTTAACTCAAAACGAATTAATCAATCAGATTAAATCGGTTTATCATTATTTAGAGTATCTGCAAGCTGAACGAAATTTGTTGATGAGTCAGGATAGTATTTATTCTTCATTCGCCAATGCGTCCAACAGCAGATTCAAAGTGGGCGAAAACACCTTACTTGAAAAAACAACTGCTGAAACTCAATTGATGGAAGTGAAAAATATGTTAGCTCAAAATCAGACAAATATTTCCATTTATCAGTCTCAATTAGCAGCCTTAATGAATAGTAAAACACCTGTGCAGATAGAGCAAAAGCCAATTACGAAACTGGAATTAAACCTTCCTTCAGATAGTACAGCTTATGCTCAAAATCCCTATTTGTTGTATATGAAACAACAAATAGAAATTAGCAATAAGCAAAAGAAGGTGGAGACGGCAAAAGTGCTTCCTGAATTTTCTATTGGCTATTTTAATCAGTCGTTAATTGGCTATCAAACTATTAATGGTACTGACCAATATTTTGATGCCTCTAAACGATTTACCGGATTTCAGGTTGGAATTTCTATTCCGCTATGGATAGCTCCTCAAACCGCTAAAGTAAAAGCTGCCGGATTAAATCAAAAGGTTATGGAGAGTAATTTTGAGCAATATCAAACTAATGTTCAAAATCAATATTCTCAATACTTGCAAGAATATATGCAGGACAAGAACACCTTGGAGTATTACGAAAAGAGTGCGCTTCCGAATGCCGAATTGATAATCAAACAAGCAGACAAGGGATTTAAATACGGAGAGATTGGTTATGTAGAATATTTACAAAGCATCAGAACAGCATTAGCAATTAAATCCAACCACCTATCAAGCTTAAATCAATATAACCAAAGCATAATAAAACTTGAATTTTTATTAGGTAAAAAATAATATTAAACTAAGAAATATGAAAAAGACAATCATAAATAAAACGCTTGCACTTCTCTTCACCGCTGTTATTTTTACATCGTGTGGAAGCAAAACTGAAGAAACTAAGCAGGAAGAACATCATGAAGAAGAAGTGAGTGTGGTGGAATTAACTCCTGAACAAGTCAAAATAATTAATCTAAAATTGGCTAAGATAGTAATGAAAGACTTGAGTGGTGCAATAAAAGTGAATGGAATGTTGGATGTGCCACCACAAAACTTGGTAAGCATTTCCACCCCAATGGGGGGCTTCGTGAAAAGCACAGAGTTGCTACAAGGCGTGAAAGTAACAAAGGGACAAACTATAGTGGTAATGCAACACCCAGATTACATCCAAATGCAACAGGACTTTTTGGAAACAAAAAGTCAGTTGGAATATTTGGAGTTGGAATATAAGCGTCAACAAGAATTATCAAAAGATAATGTCAACTCCCAAAAAACATTGCAGCAAGCCAAGTCTCAGTATGAAGGAATGCTTGCTAAAAATTCAGGATTAAAATCCAAACTAATGATGTTGGGAATAAATGGAGAGAAATTGACAAGCCAAACCATGCAAAATTCAATCACGATTAGTTCACCAATCAGCGGATATGTGACAAGTGTAAACGTTAATATTGGTATGTATGTAAATCCAACAGATGTGATGTTTAAAATTGTTGATACAGAACATCTTCATGCAGAATTAACTGTATTTGAAAAAGATATTCAAAAAATAAAATTAGGGCAAAAGGTTCGCTTTACTTTGGCCAACGAAACTGATGAGCGAACAGCAACTGTTTATTTAATTGGAAGAGAAATTAGTGAAGACAGAACGGTACGAATCCATTGCCATTTAGACAAGGAAGATTTAGATTTGTTGCCGGGAATGTATTTAAAAGCTTATGTTGAAGCCGGAACTCAAAATTTACCAGCTATTCCAAATGAAGCCATAGTAAATTTTGAAGGGAAGGATTATGTTTTTGTTGCAGAGAAAGAAGCGAATCATTTTAAAATGATTGAAGTGACAAAGGGCATTAGTGAATTAGGTTATACAGGGGTTACTTTGCAAGATGGTTTAAATAATGAATCATTAATAGTAGTAAATGGTGCTTACGATATCCTTGCAAAAATTAAAAATAGCGAAGAAGACGAAGGGCATGGGCATTAAATAAATTATGGGCGGAGGCTTGGTTTCTTTTGGTTTCAGATATGAGACCTTTCAGAACCGAGTTCTCACGCCCGCCAAATTATGAAAATAGTACAATGATAAATACAGACTCAAATCACAAACACACCTTCGATGCACTAGGCAATATGACTTGTTGCTCGTTGGAAGAAAAAATTGATGCCAAAACAGGCTCACCACATTCATATGATGAAGGTCACGATCAAGATGATGAAAGCGAATCGCCTTGGAAGGAATACCTTCCTGCAATAATAAGTTTTGTATTATTAGTTACAGGATTGGTATTTGATTATTTTGTTAAGCCGTCATTCTTTCATGGATTCACTCGGCTTATTTGGTATGTAGTCGCCTATATTCCTGTCGGCATTCCTGTTCTGAAAGATGCGGTAAAATCCATTTCAAAAGGTGCTTTCTTTTCGGAGTTTTTCTTAATGTCAATTGCAACGTTAGGAGCATTTTTTATCAATGAATATTCAGAAGGCGTTGCAGTAATGTTGTTTTACGCAGTGGGCGAGTTGTTTCAGTCAGCAGCAGTTAATCGTGCTAAAAGAAGTATTAAAGCGTTGTTGGATATTCGTCCTGATACAGTTAATGTAAATAGAAACGGAACACTACAAACTGTTTTTCCTAACGAAATAAAAGTTGGAGAAACCATACAAGTAAAAGCAGGAGAAAAAGTAGCCTTAGATGGAGAACTAATTTCTGATACAGCGTCTTTTAATACAGCTGCCTTAACAGGCGAAAGCAAACCCGATACAAAAAGCAAAGGTGAAAAAGTTTTTGCAGGAATGATAAATCTGAATTCCGTCTCCGATATAAAAGTTACTGCTTTATTTAAGGATAGCAAACTCTCTAAAATATTAGAGATGGTGCAAGATGCAACTGCCCGTAAAGCACCCACTCAATTATTCATTTCAAAGTTTGCGAAAATTTATACCCCAATAGTTGTGTTTCTGGCAATAGGTATTTGTTTGTTGCCTTATTTATTTGTTTCTAATTATGTGTTTAGCGATTGGTTGTATCGCTCCTTAGTTTTCCTTGTTATTTCTTGTCCTTGCGCTTTAGTAATCTCAATCCCTTTAGGATATTTTGGAGGCATCGGCTTAGCATCTCGAAACGGTATTTTATTTAAAGGTTCTAATTACTTAGATGTAATGACAAAAATAGATACCGTTGTAATGGATAAAACTGGCACATTAACCAAAGGCGTATTTAAAGTTCAAGAAATTAAAGCGGTTAGTATTGATGAAAAAGAGTTGTTAAAGTTAACAGCAGCTATCGAAGGCAAATCAACGCATCCTATTGCATTGGCAATTGTACAATACGCAGGAGATTCAATAAAAAACAGTAGCATTGATAAAGTAGAAGAAATTTCAGGACACGGTTTAAAAGGAGTTATTGATGGCAAGGAAGTATTAGCCGGAAATTTAAAGCTATTAAAGAAATTCAATATTGATTTTGATAAAGAAATTGAAAGCATTGTAGAAACAATTGTTGTTGTTGCTGTAAACAATAAATATGCAGGTTACATAACCATTGCAGATGAAATAAAAGAAGACGCAGCACAAGCCATTAAGGATATGCACAGCCTTAATATTAAAACGGTTATGCTATCGGGCGATAAACAAACGGTTGTAGATAAAGTGGCACAACTACTAAAAATCGATAATGCGTTTGGAAATTTGTTACCTGAAAATAAAGTAGAAAAAGTACAAGCCTTAAAAAATGAAAATAGAACAATTGCTTTTGTTGGAGATGGCGTAAACGATGCTCCAGTAATTGCTTTGGCAGACGCAGGAATTGCAATGGGTGGTTTAGGAAGTGACGCAACGATTGAAACCGCAGACATTGTGATTCAAAACGACCAACCTTCAAAAATTGTCACAGCAATAAAGATTGGAAAAGTCACTAAAAAAATTGTTTGGCAAAACATAACAATGGCAATGGGTGTAAAGGTTGTGGTTTTAATAATGGGTGCAGGTGGTATTGCCACATTGTGGGAAGCTGTGTTTGCGGATGTGGGCGTGGCTTTATTAGCAATATTGAATGCGGTGAGAATACAAAGGATAAAATTTTAATAAAATCGCATAAAACTACTTTAAAGTATAGAAATTAAATCGTTTGCACAATTATACACTCGGCAGCCTTTGAACTTATATTTACTTCCATTTTTTGACATAAAAGAACGATTGAGTTATCAAATTCCTCAATTGTTTTTATGTTAATGGTCGCACCGATAATCAACAAATGTTTTTCTAAATATTTTAAAAAAGTAGCTGAGTGGTCAGTAACTCCCATCACCTTGTAATTGCCTTTTACTTTAGTCTCTGAAAGTTTAATGAAATTGCTTTTTTGAATCTTTCCTTTTTCATCAGGTATAGGGTCGCCATGCGGATCGTAAATTGGGTTACCTAAAATAGAAGCGAGTTTATTTATTAGTTTAACGTTATTTACATGCTCTAATTCTTCTGCAATCGCATGAACTTCATCCCATCCAAAGCCTAATTCTTTTGCAAGATAAGTTTCCCAAATACGATGCCTTCTTACAATACTTAAAGCCAATTTTGCTCCAGTTGCAGTTAAGCGTGTTCCGTATGATTTTTCATAAATAACATACTTTAATTCATGCAATTTTCTTAACCCTTCTGTAACCGTTGCAGGCTTAAGTCCCAATTTAACTGATAGTTTTTGATTACCAACAACCGCAGTATTGTTTGAGGACAGGTTGTATATTGTTTTAAGATAGTTTTCTATAGTTTCAGGTCTCATAATAATTCTTTTAGGTATACCGAAATTAATAATTCTAAGATACTAAATTATAATCAGTTTTGTCAAAACTTTTAAAAGATGAAAAAGATACTTTTAACAATAGCTGTGTTGTTATTGCTTGTGATAGGCTGTAAGAAAATAATGCCTCCAAGTCCGAAAGACGATGAGTTATTGGATGGGCCTGTGGATGGTTTAACTACCGCAGAGACACAGCAGTTTCTTAAGGGAGATGTTGCCTTTAACGATGATGTTTTTACACCTCAAAACGGACTTGGGCCAATTTTCGTAGCTAATTCATGTGGTTCATGCCATGCAGGAGATGGGAAAGGACATCCGTTTACGACCTTAACACGCTTTGGGCAAATAGATAGCACTGGAAATCAATGGTTGGCTTTTGGCGCACCACAATTACAAAACAGAGCTATACCGGGTTATATACCCGAAACCTTGCCAAGCGGTGTTGGCTTTTCAAAAATACTTCCACCTGCAAATACCGGATTAGGATTCTTAGATGCTGTTTCGGATGCGGATTTGATTGCTATGTCCGATCCAACAGATGCTGATGCCGATGGAATTTCAGGAGTACCCAATTGGGTAAACGTTCCGTCTTATTGCCAATTAAGAGCAAACGCAATTTCTCAGGGAGGTAAATACATCGGAAGATTCGGAAAGAAAGGAGCGGCATATGACCTATTACAACAAACAGCGAACGCTTACAATCAAGACATGGGAATCAATACATCGTTTGAACCATACGATACCTATTCAAAACTTGAGGTTGATCCTGAAGTAACAAATACAACCGTTCACAATGTTGTTTTCTATTTAAAAACGCTAAAAGCACCAATACAACGCAATCAAAATGATGGGGATGTTCAATCAGGCAAACAAGTTTTCATTTCTATTGGCTGTGAAAAATGTCATAAGGCTGAATTAAAAACGGGATCATCATCTATTACAGCACTTTCAAACAAAACATTTTCACCTTATACCGATTTGTTGTTACATAATATGGGAGGTGGTTTAGATGATAATTACACTGAAGGTTCTGCTAAAACTTACGAATGGAAAACACCTGCATTGTGGGGTTTAGGTTTATCCAAAAACTCGCAAGGAGGGAATTACTTTTTAATGCATGACGGAAGAGCGCAATCAATTGAAGCAGCTATTTTATTACATGGTGGGGAGGGACAACAAAGCAATTCTAATTTTCAGAATTTAAGTGAAAGTGATAAACAAAAGTTAATTAAGTTTTTAGAAAGTCTTTAATGGAAAGAAGAGATTTCATAAAATCTGCTTGTTTAACTTGTGCTGGAAGCATAGGTGTAGCATGGCTGCTTCAGTCATGTACTCCTCAAAAGTTTATTACTAATGTTACAGTTAAGGAAAACAAACTCATTATTAAAAAGTCTGAGTTTACAGTTGTAAAAAAGGATAAAACAATCCAACAGAAATTTATTTTAGTCAAACCCGAAAACGCACAATACCCGATAGCCATTTACAAATTAAACGATAACGAATACAAGGCACTATATCTTCAATGTACTCATCAAGGTTGCGAGCTTTCTCCGCATGAAACGATGATGGTGTGTCCTTGTCACGGTGCGGAATTTAATCCTAAAGGAGAAGTAACCACAGGCCCAGCTGAAACCAACTTAAAATCATTCTTTACAACAACAGATAATGAAAACATTTATATCAAACTTTAATCTTATGAAGCAGTTAATTACAGTTACATTCTTAATATTTTCCGTACAATTTTCTTTTTCTCAGATTGATACAAGTAAAGTAAAAAGGACTCAAACAGATACCTCAAAGATGCAATTGAATTTAGACGCAGTTTACAATCGTCCGTTTTTGCAATACGGTAAAATCCCAGTAGCAATTGGTGGTTATGCCGAAGCGAATACTCAGTATGCGGTTACTGATGGAGTAACAGACGGATTCTCTTTCCAAATGAGAAGAATGACTTTGTTTTTATCTTCTTCAATTCACCGTAAAATCAAATTTCTTACCGAGATTGAATTTGAAGACGGCACTAAAGAGATCAACATTGAGTTTGCTGCTTTAGATTTTCAATTTCATCATTTACTCAATTTTAGAGGGGGAATCATTATGAATCCAATCGGAGCATTTAATCAAAACCACGATGGGCCACGTTGGGAGTTTGTTGACAGACCAATCTCCGCAACACAACTATTACCATCTACCTTCAGTAACGTTGGCTTTGGCTTTTATGGTAAAGTGTACAAACCAAATATTGTGTGGGCTTATGAATTGTATTTAACCAATGGCTTAAACGATAATATTATTGGAAACGCAGAAAACAAAACATTCCTGCCTTCCACAAAATTAGACCCGAATAGATTTGAAGAGAGTTTTAATGGCGAACCGTTAACGAGTGCCAAAACTTCATTCAGATTAAGAAAAGTTGGAGAACTTGGTTTATCATATATGGGAGGTGTTTACAATAAATTTCAGGAGGACGGATTGGTTTTAGATAAAAAAAGGAGAGCGGATGTTATTGCAATTGATTTTAATACTACTATTCCTAAAATAAACACAGTAATTACAACAGAATTTGCATGGACTTTTGTTGATGTTCCTGATACTTATACTCAACAATATGGAAAGAAACAGCATGGAGGTTTTATAGATATTGTACAACCAATTATAAAAAAGAAAATGTTTGGTTTTGAAAAGGCAAGTTTTAACGCTGCAATCAGAGTCGAATATGTTGATTGGAATTTAGGAACATTTAATGAAACAGGTGGCAAGATATCTGACGAGGTTTTTGCTATTGTTCCTGCCATTAGTTTTAGAACTTCGGCTCAAACTGTATTAAGATTAAATTATCGCTACGAATGGCAGAAGGATCTTTTAGGGAATCCTGCTGCCAAAACTGCTGCGATTCAATTTGGCGTGAGTAGTTATTTTTAGAATTGAAACCTAATAATTTATTGAAAATTGCTCAATAGGCAAACACTCTGTCTCTGAAAATTTTAATTAAAAAATTCGTTGCTTATTTTTATAGACATAACAGATTTTTTATTTATAAAAAATATTTTCAAAATTATAGAAACTGAGAATAACAAAATTATTTTATAAACAAAAAAATTACTAATTTTGTATTTGTTACTCATTAGTAATATTCAATATATACAATACATTCAAAGGTTTTTTTGGAGTCGGATATTGGAGTCGGATTTGTTAAGAAAATAGCATACTAATGTTAATTTAGTGTTTCTGAAAGCCTTGATTTTACTGGAGGCATTTTTCGGGCAAAGGATTCATAACCCTGAGGTCTCGGGTTCAACTCCCGATCTCGCTACTTCTAGAGCCCCTGATTTCAGGGGCTTTTTTATTTTCAAAAATTTTAATTCCTCTTTTTTTGTCTTTGGAGTCGGATTTTGGAGTCGGGTAGTTGAAAAATTATATGATTTATATGAGTCAATTACGACTAAGTTTTACTCCTAACATCTTTAGAATAGGCACTTTTTTTAGCTTTTTTATTTTTATTACCTTTGTATTCCTAAAAAATAGAAAATGAGCATTATTTTAAATAAGATAGAAGACGCTATTGAAGATATTAAAGCGGGTAAAGTTGTTATAGTTGTTGATGATGAAGATAGAGAAAATGAAGGCGACTTTATAACAGCTGCAAAAAATGTGACTCCAGAGGTTATTAATTTTATGGCAACTCATGGAAGAGGTTTAATTTGTGCTGCTATTACCGAACAAAGAGCTCAAGAATTAGGACTTGAAATGATGGTTTCTAATAACACAGCCGAACATAGTACTGCTTTTACCGTTTCTGTAGATTTGTTAGGATATGGTTGTACAACAGGAATATCTGCAAGCGATAGAGCGAAAACAATTCAAGCACTTATTAACCCTAATATTAAACCAGAAGAATTCGGTAAACCAGGACATATTTTCCCATTAAAAGCAAAAATTGGTGGTGTTTTGAGAAGAGCTGGGCATACGGAAGCCACAATTGATTTGGCTCGTTTAGCTGGTTTAGATCCTGCAGGCGCATTGGTTGAAATTATGAATGAAGATGGCTCAATGGCTCGCTTACCAGAGCTAATGGAAATTGCCAAAAAGCATAATTTGAAAATAATTTCTATTGAAGATTTGATTGCCTATAGATTAAGAAATGAAAGTATCATAACAAAAAATGTAGAAGTTAAAATGCCAACACAATGGGGTGATTTTGAATTGGTTTCATATACTCAAACTACCAATAACCAAGATCACTTGGCATTAGTAAAAGGTTCTTGGAAAAAGGATGAGCCTATTTTAGTGCGTGTACATTCTTCTTGTTTAACGGGTGATATTTTTGGGTCTTGTCGTTGCGATTGTGGACCACAATTACATAAATCAATGGAGATGATTGAAAAAGAAGGAAAAGGTGTGATTGTTTATATGAATCAAGAAGGCAGAGGAATTGGGTTGCTTAATAAATTAAAGGCATATAAATTGCAAGAAGAGGGCAAAGACACTGTAGAAGCAAATATTGAGCTTGGTTTTAAAATGGATGAGCGAGATTATGGTGTCGGAGCACAAATTTTAAGAGATTTAGGTGTTAGCAAAATTCGATTGATGAGTAATAATCCTAAAAAGCGTGCTGGATTAATTGGTTATGGTTTAGAAATTGTAGATAATGTTGCAATTGAAATTGAATCAAACGAACACAATGAATTGTATTTAAAAACAAAACGTGACAAAATGGGTCACACTTTAAAATTAGATAATTAAGTACTAACCATTAAATTTAATTGTATGAAAAAAATAATATTAGCTCTTATCGTTTTTAGTGCTACCATCTCAACTGTTGTTGCACAAAAGGTTTATAAAAAAATATTTTACAAACCTCAAACAATTGAAACAAATGATTTGAAAGTTACTATTGAAGATGCAGTTGCAACACCTGCTGGTGTTAAGTTTAAATTAAAATTAATAAACAAAACAACAGATTATTTAATTTATAAACCAAACGAAAGTATTTTTAAAATTAACGGAAAAGAAGGAAAGCCAAATGAAAGTTGGATGATTATTAGACCAAATGAAAGTGATTGGAAGGTTATTGATTTAAAAGGGGCTGAATATATAGCAGCACAAAATTTTAATTTTATTTTAGATGGAATATATAAAGCTAAAATTGATGAAGGAGCAATAGCAGCACCAGATTTTATTTTACCACCATCAAAAAATGATTTTAAAGCAGGTGGATTTTCAATTGTTCATATGAGCAATAAAAAAACTACTGCTCGAACAGATGCAAAATTTAAAGTAATTTATAGTGGCGATAAAATTGGAATATTTGAGCCAAATAAAGTCGCGATGAAAATGCCTGACGGAAAAGAGTTTGCTAATTATCATTCAAATAAAGAACCTATTGTTTTTGAAAAAGGGAAAGAAGAAAATGTTTCTGTTGCTTGGAAAGACATTCCAACTGCTTCAGGGGATATGCAAAAAGTAGATATGACTATACTTTGGCGTGAATCATTTAAAGAGGTTACGCCTAAAAAAGCTCCTTCTCAAAATTTGGAGATAATATTTGATCAAGAAACAACAGATTTAAAGAACAAATAAAAATTAAGTTTTAAACAAAAATCCCGATAATTTATCGGGATTTTTTTATTTAATTAATTGAAGCAACAATTCATCTTTGAACTGGTTACCATTCCTTATCCACTGTTTTTTTATTCCCGTTATTTGAAAGTTATGTTTTTGAAACAATAAAATACTTTCTTCATTATCAGTTGTAATGTTACAATACAATTGGTTTAAGTTTAAACTTGTAAAACAATAATTTGTAAGAACTTTGATAGCTTCTGAAGCGTATCCTTTCTTTCTTTCACTTTTATCTCCAATTAAAATTCCTATTCCTGCCCTTAAATTGTTAGCATCAAAATCAAATAAATCAACACTTCCAATTGCTTTATTGTCGTTTGTACAAATGATTAATCGCAACTGTTTTGCAGTATAAATATCTTCATGAGCACTTGTAATGTATTGTTCTAAAACAAATCTCGAAAAAGGAGTTTGAGTATTACTCACAATCCAATTTTTTATGTCATTTTCCCATTCATATATTAATTCAATATCACTTGGCTCAATAGCTCTAAGAAAAATATGTTCAGCTTTTAGATTCATTTTTTTAAATTATTTTTTATTTCATTCGCCTCTTTATTCGCCTGCTTTATTTCTTCATTGATTTCATCTAAGGAGTAGCTTGGTAATTCAAACTCCTTTTCTTCGATATTTTTTGAATATATGTTTTCAATTAATTCTAGTGACTCAAGATGTGGAATTAGTTCATAAATGAAATTTATATCAGAAATGTCAATTGCATAAGTTTCTTCAAAAAATAATTTTATGGGGCTTAAGCAAGTTGCTTTGTTTACAGCTACTTTGTCGAATTTAGAAATGTTTAAAATAAAATGTTCTTTCAAATAATCGGTACTAAAAATGGGATGTTTTTTTAATTGAAAAAAAAGTGTTGGGATGTTTTTTTGTTTAATATTTCTCAAATATGTATCTGTTGATACATTTAGTTCTCGCCCTTTTATTGTCAATGAATAATAATTCCCATCTATAATTAATCCAATATGTGGTGGAATTCTATACGCATGAAGGATAGTTATAAAAAGCCCTTTAAACTTAAAGTTTTCGTCTATCTGATTTTTTATTTTGTACGTTGTAGTAGTTTGCATTATCAAATTTCTATATCACCATCAAATACAAAAGTAGCAGGACCTTCTAGCCAAATATTGTTGAAGGTGTTATTTGGATTTGAATTGAATTTTACTTTTAAACTTCCGCCCAATGTTTTAATATCGCAATAATCGGAGCCAGTAGATATGCCTTTAAGAGATGCAATAATAGCGGCAGCTGTTACACCTGTTCCGCAAGAAAAAGTTTCTCCTTCAACACCTCTTTCGTAGGTACGAACAAATAAATCACTACCAATTTTTTCGATAAAATTCACATTCGTACCTTCTTTTTTAAATCGTTCATTATATCTAATTTTTTTTCCTTCTTCAAACACATTTAACGTTTCAAGGCCATTTTTAAACTTAACATAATGTGGTGACCCTGTATTTAAAAAATAAAAATCAGGGTTTGTTTCAACTTGATTAACATCATTCATTTTTAACGATATAAAGCCTGCTTCAACCTTAGCTTCGTGCTCACCATCAATAGCTATAAAAAACGCTTTATCTTTTACTAAACCTAATGTTCTTGCAAATTCAACAATACATCGCCCTCCGTTTCCACACATGCTACTTTCGTTTCCATCTGAATTGTAATAAACCATTTCAAAATCGTAACCAGATTTGTTTTGCAAAAGCATCAACCCATCCGCACCAATTCCAAATCTTCTATCACATAATTTTCTAACAATATCATTAGCGTCTCTTTTGAAATGCAAATTTCTATTATCAATAATAATAAAATCGTTACCAGTTCCTTGATATTTATAAAAATGAATTTTCAAAAAAATTATTTTAGTTTAGATAAGATTAACTCATCAGTAGTTTTTTCGTAAGGCTTAAAATCGGCACTATAATCTAGTTTATAAACTGATGAATTTGATTTTAAATAAATAGCATCGTCAATTTTGAAAAGCTTAAAAGGATCAGAAGAACTTAAACCATAAATTACTAATTTGTATTTACTCATTTTATATCCTTTGTAATTTAATGGAGATTGCCAAAATTCAATATTTAAAAATGGTTTGGCCTCTTTTTCTTCTGTGATTCCACTTACTTTGTGAATTAAAGAATCTTTTGAATTGTTTGTTTTAGCAATAGGATTTAAGTTAATAATTTCTGTTGTTTTCGAGACTACTAATTCATCTTTTTTTACAACAATTTCATCTTTAAAATCTGTAACTGCTATAATTGAATCTTTGTTTATTTTTTGGATTGTATCCGACTCACTATTTTTTTCTTCTTTGTTATTTTCTTTTACTTTTTGTATAGGCTTTGCTTCTTCTTTTTCATTTAATTTTTTTTCTTCTGTCTTTTCGTCATTTAACTCTGTTTTTTTTTCAGAAGAAAATGTTTCAGCAAAATGTTTATAAAAATTTAACTCTTTAAAATAATCATCAAGTTTAAAAATAAAAAATCCTCCAGCTACTAATAACCCAATTAGTAAGCCAATAATAAATACCTGTGATTTTTCTTTAAAACTACTCAATCTGAAATTTTTAAACTTGATTTTTTTTACAAAGTTAAACAACTTTTTAATCTTTGTTAATCTATGTTAAAAATAGCTTTTTAAAGCAATATAGGAACAAAATTTGCGTATAAATTTTCGGATTATTATTCATAGATTTATAAACAAAAAAAGAAATATTATGAAAAGGTTAGCAAGTGTTTTTTTTACAGCAATTATTGGAGGCGCTACAGCTTTAAGTATCAATTATTATTTTAATAAAAACAATAATAATACTTCGGCAGAAATTACTAATCCTTCTAGCAACATGCATACACAACAGGTAAAATATGTAAGCACAAATAATTTTACCCCTGAAAATGCAATAGACTTTACTGCAGCTGCAGAGCAATCGGTTCATTCAGTTGTAAATGTAAAAACTACTTATCCATTAAATTATGGAAATCAATATCTGTACGATCCCTTTCGTGATTTTTTTGGTCGTTCTCAACGTCCTCAGGAGGCTCCAACATCAACAGGTTCTGGAGTAATTATTTCTCAAGATGGTTATATAGTAACTAACAACCACGTAATTGATGGAGCAGATAAAATTGAGATAACATTAAACGATAAAAG
Source organism: uncultured Chitinophaga sp. (assembly GCA_964549315.1). Classification (GTDB taxonomy): domain Bacteria; phylum Bacteroidota; class Bacteroidia; order 2-12-FULL-35-15; family 2-12-FULL-35-15; genus 2-12-FULL-35-15. The sequence continues at coordinate 28,307 of CAZJUY010000018.1, forward strand.
AAGTTATTCTGCCGAAATTATTGGTAAAGATCCTACAACAGATTTAGCTCTTTTAAAAATTAAAGAAAATAATTTACCATTTATGTCTTATGGTAATTCGGATAATGTTAAAGTGGGTGAATGGGTATTAGCTGTTGGTAATCCTTTTAACTTAACCTCTACAGTTACTGCTGGGATTATAAGTGCAAAAGGAAGAAACATCAATATTATTGGAAACGACCCATCCAAGGGATTAAACCCAATTGAATCTTTTTTACAAACAGATGCTGCTGTAAATCCTGGAAATAGTGGAGGAGCATTGGTAAATACAAAAGGAGAATTAGTTGGAATAAATTCAGCTATTGCCTCAAATACTGGTTCTTACACAGGATATTCATTTGCAATACCTGTAAATATGGCACGTAAAGTCGTAGCTGATTTATTAGAATTCGGTGAAGTACAAAGAGCTTTTATCGGTGTTAGTATTAGAGACTTGGATGCAAAACTTTCAAAAGAAAAAAATATAAATGAAATCAAAGGAGTTTATGTAAATGGCTTAACTGCTGGTGGTTCTGCAGAGGAAGCTGGAATAAAAGAAGGTGATGTAATTACTAAAATTGGTGACGTAGAAGTAAACAATGTTCCAGAATTACAAGAGCAAGTGAGCAGATATCGCCCAGGAGATAAAATCAATGTTTCTCTAAAAAGAAACAACCAAGAAAAAGTAATGGCTGTAATTTTGAAAAACAAAAATGGAAATACTGATATTGTGGAAAAACCAAAAGTAGAGGTAGTTTCAGCTTTGGGTGCCGTATTTGAACAAGTATCTGAAAAAGAATTACAGAAGTTAAATATTGAAAACGGATTAAAAATCACAAAATTAGGAGCTGGAAAATTATTGAATGCTGGAATAAAAGAAGGATTTATCATTACAAGTGTTGACAAGAAAAAAGTGGGTACTATTGATGATATTAAATCTGTTTTAGAAAATAAAAAAGGTGGAGTTTTGATTGAAGGTATTTACCCTAATGGTATGAGAGCATACTATGGTTTTGGCCTTTAATAGCAAGGCTTTTGAGTTTATCGACAAAAAAAAGGGCTTTGTGGGTGGATTTAAAATCTCGGTCTAAAAAAATATAATTTATTGTATTTCAGTATGTTATAACTTTTTTTTTAACGTTTAAAACTTGCCCTCACCATTTTAATAGATTAACTTTGCATTACCAAATTATTATTAATCTCTGATTCAAACAAACAATGAGACAACTTAAAATAACCAAATCCATTACCAATCGCGAAAGCGCATCGTTAGATAAATATTTGCAAGAAATAGGGCGTGAGGAGTTGATTACTGCTGACGAAGAAGTTGCTTTAGCAAAAAGAATCAGAGATGGAGACCAAGTAGCATTGGAAAAACTTACAAAATCTAATTTACGTTTCGTTGTATCTGTTGCAAAACAATATCAAAATCAAGGTTTGAGCTTACCCGATTTAATTAATGAAGGAAACTTAGGTTTGATTAAAGCAGCAAAAAGATTTGATGAAACTCGTGGATTTAAATTTATTTCATACGCAGTATGGTGGATTCGCCAATCAATACTTCAAGCTTTAGCTGAACAATCTCGTATTGTTCGTTTACCTTTGAATCAAGTAGGTTCATTGAATAAAATTAACAAAGCATTTTCTAAATTAGAGCAAGAGTTTGAGCGTGAGCCAAGTGCAGAAGAATTATCAACTTTACTTGATTTACCACAAGATAAAGTAGCTGATACAATGCGCGTTTCTGGACGTCATGTTTCAATGGATGCACCATTTGTAAATGGTGAAGAAAACAGTTTATTAGACGTATTGATTAACCATGATTCTCCTCGTGCTGATAATGGCTTGTTAAACGAGTCCTTACAACGCGAAATTGAACGCTCTTTATCTACTTTAACTGAAAGAGAACGTGATGTTGTTAAACTATTTTTTGGAATTGGTGTTAATCATGGATTAACATTGGAAGAAATAGGAGCAAAGTTTGATTTAACACGCGAACGTGTTCGTCAAATAAAGGAAAAAGCAATCAGAAGATTACGTCATAATTCAAGAAGCAAATTATTAAAATCATATTTAGGATAAAGCATTTATACCCCTGATAGTAAATGCCCTTGACCGCACATATTCAGTTAATAAATAACCAAAAATAACTGAAAACTGTGCGGTTATTTTTTTTAGTTTTAATGCGAAAAAATAACATATTCAAAATAATTACTTAATAATTCTTTAAAATAAACAATGTCTTTGTAATAATGGAAACTGTAAAGGAAAAAGCAAAAGGTTCATATGAAACAGAATTGAATGATTGGATTGATCATGAAAAAGCAGCCATCGATTTAATTAGTACAATTGGTAAATTATGGTTCGAAAAATCAATAGAACTCATTTTATTTCGTAACCAATTGGTTGATAGAAGTGCAAGTGAAATAATGAAATTGCATTTGTATGCAAACAATATTGTTAAAAAACCAATTACAGTAAAAGATACTGTTTCACTAGCGAGTGAAATTTACAAGTTGGATATTGTTCCATCCAGAATTGATATTGGAAAACTTGCTTTTGAGTGGCATCAAGAACAAGCAAATTTTAAAACTCAAACCGATTTTATTAAAAATAAGTTAAGCGATTTTATTGGTGCAAAGCATACAATTACTCCTAAAGATGTTGTATTGTTTGGTTTTGGACGAATTGGTCGTTTAGCAGCACGTGAGTTAATAGCACAAGCTGGTAAAGGTGAACAATTACGTTTAAGAGCAATTGTTACGCGTGGAAGTAGCAACGAAGAAATAGTAAAACGTGCAGATTTATTAAGAACAGATTCAGTTCATGGCCCTTTCCCTGGAACAATTATAGAAGATTTAGATAAAAAAGCTTTAATCATAAACGGACATACAGTTCACATGATTGATGCAAAAAATCCTGAAGATGTAGATTATACAGCTTACGGAATAAATAATGCATTGTTAATTGACAATACAGGTGTGTTTCGCGACAAAGCTGAATTAAGCAGACATTTAAAAGCAAAAGGCATTTCAAAAGTATTGCTTACTGCACCTGCTAAAGACATTCCGAATGTGGTACATGGTGTAAATCATGAAACTGTAGATATTAAATCAGATAATATTTTTTCGGCAGCATCTTGTACAACAAATGCAATTATGCCTGTTTTGCAGGTTATTCATGCTAATTTAGGTATAGCTCGTGGACATATTGAAACCGTTCATTCTTATACGAATGACCAAAATTTATTGGATAATTATCACAAAAAATATCGTAGAGGGCGTTCAGCTGCTTTAAATATGGTAATTACAGAAACAGGAGCAGAGAGTGCCTTGAAAAAAGTATTACCTCAGTTGTCTGGTAAATTCACAGCTAATTCTGTGCGTGTACCAACACCAAATGTTTCTTTAGCTATTTTAAGTATGACAATTGATAAGCATGTAACACGTGATGAGGTAAATGATATTCTTAAAAATGCAGCTTTAAATGGTCCATTGGTTGAGCAAATTCAGTTTATGAATTCAAATGAGTTGGTTTCTACTGATGTAATTGGTAATCCTTGTCCTTCTGTGTTTGATAGCCAAGCTACAATTGTTGGTCCTGATGGAAAAAATATTGTATTGTATGTTTGGTATGATAATGAATATGGTTATACACGACAAGTAATACGTTTCTCAAAACATATTTCAGAAGTAAGAAGAAAAATATACTATTAGAAATAAAAAATCCCCGAAAACATTTCGGGGATTTTTTATTTAAGCTTTTTCTTCATCACTTTAATTAATTCTTCAGCATCTGTCTCAGAAATTTGCAAGGCAAATTTTACTTCTTTACCATAATAATCAAACACAATTTTTTCGCCAACTACCGACCAGTAGGAATTGTTAACGGTTTCAAAAAAGGAATCTTCTTTTTTAGGAACAATTTTTAAATCTTTAATAAAATCATACTCGAAAGATTTTACTTTCCCTTTTCCGGCAACATCACGTTTGTATTGTAGTTTGCCATCTCTCAATTTTATTTTTTCTACACCATAATTTCTCCACATTAAGGCTTTAAATATTTTGTATTCAAAATAAGCCCAAAAGCCCAACCAAACAATTAATGCAATCTTTGTGCTTTCATCTGTAATGCCAAAGTATTGCGTAAAAACAATTATTCCGCTTATTGTCCAGGCAAAAAACCAAAGAAAAAGAAAAAAATTTTTCCATTTGTTTTTCATTGCAACAATTACAATACTCAATTCTCCGTTTTCAAGTTGTTTAATGCTTATTCTTTCTCCAATATATTGCATAGCTTTAATTTATTGTCTCACAAAATTATCAATAAATTCTATATTTGTGCTGAAAGTAAAGTAAAATGAAAAACAAAAAAGAAGAAAACGAGTTAGGTTTTGGAACTAAGACATCCACACAAACGGATAGATTAATTAATAAAGATGGAAGTTTTAATATTCATCGAATTGAAAAATCAAGGTGGGAATCGCTGAGTGTTTATCATTCCTTGATAAGTATGAGCTGGCTTAAATTTAATACTATTATTTTGGGTTACTTTATTGTGTTGAATTTGTTTTTTGCAACACTTTATTATAATACAGGAATGGAAGGTCTTGCAGGGATTGAATCTAATTCGAAGTTTGATAAATTTGTGGAAGCATTTTATTTTAGCACACAAACATCTACTACTGTAGGTTTTGGAAGAGTAAGTCCTATTTCTCACACAGCAAATGCAATTGCGGCAGTAGAAGCATTAATTGGGGTAATGGGTTTCGCATTGTTTACGGGTTTACTTTACGGTCGCTTTTCAAGACCAAAAGCAAAGTTGTTGTTTAGTGATAATGCTATTATTGCTCCTTTTAAAGAAGGAAAAGCCTTTCAATTTAGATTGGCAAATAAAATGCGCAACAGCCAAATGACTGATATGCATTGCCGTGTAACGGTTGCAAAGTTTGAGATTGAAAATGGTGTAAAAGTCAGACGATTCAGACCACTAGAATTGGAATTAAAGCAAATTGTTTTTTTTCCAATGTCATGGACTATTAATCATCCGATTGATGAGAATAGTCCTATTTATGGAATGACAGAAAAAGATTTTGAAGAATCGGATGCTGAATTTTTAATTTTACTTTCTGGTTTTGATGATACATTCTCTCAAACAGTAAATACACGTTACTCATATACTTATCGTGAATTGGTTTACGGAGCAAAATTTATAAGTGTATTTAGTGATACAGATAAAGGAAAAGTTGCTCAGGACTTAAATAAGTTAAGTCTTTATGAAAAAGTAAAATTTTAATCCTCTTTAAATTCCGAAATAAAATGAAATTTTATTTCAGGATTCTTTTCTTCTGCCATTTGTAATGCCCAAGCTGATTCTGCAAGAAAAACAGGTTTATTATCTTTGTCAAAAGCCATGTGGTGTGCTTTATCAAATATAAATTCTTCTAACTTTTTTTTATCCTTGCTGCTAATCCAACATGCTTTGTATAAAGAAATTGATTCATAGTCGCAAGAAGCAGAATACTCACTTTTTAATCGGTGTTGTATAACTTCAAATTGAAGTGCACCAACAGTTCCTAATACTTTTCTATTATCAGTACGTTTTGTAAATAATTGGGCAACACCTTCATCCGTCAATTGTTCCAAACCTTTGTTTAATTGTTTGGTTTTTAATGGGTCTTTATTCACAACAAATCGGAATAGTTCAGGAGAGAATTGAGGAATTCCTTTAAACATAATTTTTTCACCTTCTGTAAGGGTATCTCCAATTTTAAAATTATTAGAATCATACAAACCAATAATATCACCTGGATATGCTTCATCTACTACATTTTTTTCTTGAGCCATGAATGCAGTAGGATTTGAAAATTTCATATTTCTGTTTTCACGAACATGAAAATAATTTTTATTGCGTTCAAATTTTCCAGATACAATCCTTAAGAATGCTATTCTATCACGGTGTTTTGGGTCAAGGTTGGCATGAATTTTAAAGACAAATCCTGTAAAGTTTTTATCTTCTGGTTTTACTTCTTTAGTTTCTGTAAACCGTGAACGAGGAGATGGAGCTATTTCAATAAAACTATCCAGTAATTCTCGCACACCAAAATTGTTTACAGCACTCCCAAAAAATACAGGAGATACAAGAGCTTCTAAGTATTCTTCATTATCTAATTTTGGATATCCTGCTTCTAATAATTCAACATCACTTCGCAAAGTATTTGCATAATCTTCTCCAATCAGTTTGTCAAGTGTACCGTCATTCAAATCCTTTATTTGAATTGAATTTTCAAGTTCTTGCTTTTCACCAGAGTTAAAAAGTGTTAGGCTTTTTTCATATAAATTATAAACTCCTTTAAATGTTTTTCCCATGCTAATAGGCCAACTTAAAGGACGTAAATCAATTCTTAATTCTTTTTCAATCTCTTCTAATAAATCAAAAGGATCTTTTCCTTCTCTATCTAATTTGTTAATGAAAACAATCACAGGAGTATTACGCATACGACAAACCTCTAAAAGTTTTCGCGTTTGTGGTTCTACACCTTTTGCACAGTCGATAAGCATGATAACACTGTCCACAGCAGTAAGTGTTCTGTATGTGTCTTCAGCAAAATCTTCGTGGCCGGGAGTATCTAATAAATTAATTTTTACGCCTTTGTATTCAAAACCCATTACCGAAGTAGCAACTGAAATTCCACGTTGGCGCTCAATTTCCATAAAATCGGATGTAGTATGTTTTTTTATTTTATTCGATTTTACAGCACCAGCAGTTTGAATAGCTCCACCAAAAAGCAATAGCTTTTCTGTTAATGTAGTTTTACCTGCATCGGGGTGGGCGATTATACCAAATGTTTTTCTTCTTTTTATTTCTTCTTGTAATGTCATTTTATTCTCTTATTTTATAAAAAAGAGTAGGAGTAAAGGGTAAACAAAAAACCCTATCCGCTATTGGCGAAAAGGGTTTTAATATATTTAAACAAATAACTATTGTTTTTTCTCTTTAATACGAGCAGCTTTGCCAGTTAAATCACGTAAGTAAAACAAACGAGCTCTGCGAACGATACCAACTTTATTTACTTCTACTTTATCGATATAAGGAGAATTTACAGGAAAAATACGCTCTACACCAACACCGTTACTCATTTTACGTACCGTAAATGATTCAGTATTTCCAGAATTTTTGCGTTGAATAACAACACCTTGGTATTGCTGAACACGTTCTTTGTCACCCTCTTTAATTTTATAATGTACAGTAACTGTATCACCTGCTTTAAATTTTGGGTGATTAGCTTTTGTAGTTAACTGTTCTACTGCGTAATTCAATAATGCACTTGCGTTCATGACTCTTGTTTTTAATAAATTATTATTATCCCTCAAAAAAGGAGTGCAAATATAGTAGATTTTTTTATTTCAGAAAAAAAATATGATAAAATAATGGCTTTTGCCCCTATTTTTCCACAATCACAAATATATCCTCATTATCTCGCTTCATAAGGTAGTTTTCACGGGCGAACTTTTCAAGGGTTTTGGGGTTGGTATTCAGTTCTTTGATATCTGACGTAATTAGGTTTATTTCATTTGCATAATAATTTCTTTCCTCTTCTAGCTTTTTCACATCTTTTCTAAGCTCAATTTGTGTTTTTAAGTCGTTTTTATCGAAAAAAGCAATCCAAACTGCTAATCCTATTATCGTTAGCAAATATTTGTTTTTTAGGGCAGTAAATACTTTTTTCATTTCAAAATGCTTATTTCTACAACAAAAATACGTAAGTTTAGTTAGTTAAATAGGTCAAAAACCAAAGGTTATTAACTTAAAAATTAACATTTATGTATAAAATACTGGTATTAGTTTTTTTTATTAGCGTGGAATCCTTGTTTTCTCAGTCGTTTAAGGAACAGCAAATTAAATTACCTCGTGTAAAAGCGGCTTATTCCGAAAAATGGGAAAACCTAAAGAAAGAAATAACAAAATTAGGAATAGATGCAAATGGTTTTGAGATTTACATAAGAGCTTTTAAACAAAACGAAGTGTTAGAAATATGGCTAAAATCAAAAAACACTTCTGAATATAAATTATTTAAAACGTATGAAATTTGCAGCAGTTCTGGTGTTTTAGGCCCTAAACGTAAACAAGGTGATGGACAAGTTCCAGAAGGGTTTTATAATGTGAGTGTATTTAACCCATACAGCAGTTATCATTTATCATTGGGAGTTAGTTACCCTAATGCAAGTGATAAAATTATTGGCAAAGGAAATTTAGGCGGAGATATTATGATTCATGGTAATTGCGTAACAATTGGTTGTATTCCTTTAACAGATAATTACATCAAAGAAGTTTATGTATTGGCAGTAGAAGCAAAAAATGCTGGGCAACAGACAATACCTATACATATTTTTCCAGTAAAATTTGATAAAAAAGGAATGGATTTAATAACTGATGAGCATGCAGGAAAATCAGCTTTAATTACTTTTTGGAATAACTTAAAACATGTATATGATTATTTCGAAAAGAATAAAAAACTACCAAAAATTACGGTTGATAAGGATGGGAAGTATGTTATTAGTTGATTTTTATTCAAAAAAACTAAAATTCACATTTCCATATTTTCTATGTTGTTTAAAATGTGGATGAATCGAAAAATCAGAATATTCTCCATGTTCTAAAATAAACATCCCATTTTCTTTTAATAATTGTTTTTCAAAAATTAAATCGGGTAGTGTTTTTAATTCTTCTAAATCATAAGGTGGGTCGGCAAAAATCAAATCGTATTTTGAAAGGTTGTTTTTTAAAAATGAAAATACATTCATTTTTATTACTTGTGTGTTTTTAGCATTTAGTTCTTGTATTGTTTTTTTTATAAAATTGCAACAATTGTAATTTAGTTCAATACAAGTAATATCGGTACATCCACGCGAAATAAATTCATAAGTTATATTTCCTGTTCCGCTAAATAAATCTAGTGTTTTTGTGTTTTCAAAATCAATTAAATTGTTGAGTATATTAAAAAGACTTTCTTTCGCAAAATCGGTTGTAGGACGAACGGGAAGGTTTTTTGGTGCATGAATGGTTCTGCCTTTATATTCACCACTAACTATTCTCATTATAAATAATAAGGGCTAAAAAGAGTGAAGTATTCATGCTTTGGTAGTGATTGTAATTGGTAGCAATAGTCACTTTCATTTACTCTGCTTCCAAACTTCAAATGCTTAATATACTTGTATGTAATGGAATAAATAGCATCAGTTTTATTTATGTTGCCAAGCAGAAATAGCTCAACATTTTCAGGGTTTAAAGATAATTGCTCTAACGCGAAAAGTAAAAAGTAGATAAAATCTTCAGCGTTTGTATATTGAAAGGAATTGTAAAAAATTAATTTTTGTTTTTCGAAAATTAAAATTTCGAAATGATTCCAATTTACGTTTATATATGCTTTTTTACTATCAACGTTTTTATTCTGATTTGTTAAATCATCAATTAATGCACTTGAAAAATGGTGGTAGCTAACGTTGTTAAATAAACTATCCATTTTTATTTTAAATGATAACGGCAATGCAAAAACATTTTTTGAATCAATGGAGTTAATAGAGTTCACTAAAACAAATTCATCACCTTCCAAGTTGGAATTGAACTTCAAATAGGTTTTTCTGTTTTCTTCTTCAAATAAAGCATTAGGAACTAAAGTTGAAAGATTATTTATAATTGAGCAGTGTACACTTTTGTATTTAATAGAAAATAGTTTGCTTTCTTTTTCAGCTACAGCTAATAAATCAGAAATTAAATCTGTATTTACAATTGTATTAAACGTGTAATTTTCAAAAGCAATATATTTTTTGGAAATAGAATCAAATACGGTAAAATTGAAACCAGAGTCAGATAATTCAATAATGAGATTATAGCTATTGGAACGGCTAGGATTAAATGCCTCGTCAATTATACTTTTTTGAGATTTTATTTTATGTTTTAGTTCTGCTATCATTGTTATCAGATGAGTGCAAAAGTAAGTATTTTTTGTTTGTTTTATTTCATAAAAAAAGCCTCATGTGTGCATGAGGCTTTTTTAGTTGCTTTTGTTAAATTATTTGTGAACCACTTTTATTGTTTTAGACTTACCTTCTTTACTTGTTATTGTTAAAAAGTAAATGCCTTTTGGGAAATTATTTATATCAACAGATTGTGTTTGTTGATTAACAGGAGTATTCATTATTGTGTTTCCTAAAATATCTGTTAATATTAATGTAGCAGTGTTATTCGTATTAAAGTTATGCCTTACATTAAATACTCCAGTATTAGGATTAGGATAAATTTGAATTTCTTGTAATGAATTTTCACTTATGCCTAATGGAATACCTGGGTCGTAATTGGATCTTATCACAACGGTATGAACTGTTTGTTGTACTGGAGTTCCATCATCGGTAGCAGTTAAAGTAACATAATACAATCCAATCGGTAAATTTTGAGCAATAAACTTACAAGAGTATTTTTTATAAGTTGGAGTATTCATAATTTCTGTGTACGAAAATGCAGATGGTTCACTGCATGTAAATGAAGCAGTAACATTTTGATTTATTTCTGGAGTACTTACTCCTAAATCAAATAAAACCGAATCAATAGCCATTGTTCGTATTGTATCGCCTGTATAAACATCAATTGTATCACAGATGTTATTATTAATGACTATAGGAGGAATATTGCCTGTAACAGCTGTATTAAAATACATTCCTTGGTTATCTAACCAGCTAACTCCATCAGTTCCATTATATGGTCCGTCAAAAGCTACTCCAGGTTGAGCAAAAGTCCCCACCTGAAAATAATCCGTCCCATTGCCTTGATTTACTCCAACAGTAGCAGGAGAACCAAATCCTCCTCCGCCAGTAATATCCCCTGTTGTCCATTGCATATCTCCGTAACAAAAACCAACATTCATTCCTGGAGGCAATAAAGTATCAGCACCATTTGTAATGATTAATTGAAATGTGTTTAATTTATCAAAATGCAAATCATAATAGCCAACATTTTCCCATTTAACTATCATAGCAGTTGGTGTAATTTTATAAAATGTATTAGCTCCATACATTCCAGAAAAATCTCTTGTATCTACATCACCCCAAAAAGGAGCAATCATGTTAAATACTCCCGAAGGGAAAGGGTTTGCTGTAAAAGTGGAGTAGGGTGATGTAAAAGAAATATTACCATTATTATTAATATAAACCGTGTTATGGTTTGCACCATAAAAATTAAAATTAAAAGGTAGTGTTAATGGAATAGATGATGCATCATCATTCATATTATTGGGGCCATATACATTTCCATTTGCAGTTCCAATATAATTTACAAAAGGTACATAACTAAATGTGGTGTCTAAAGGAACAGTGCAGCTACAAATAGAACTTGGAGTTTTATTTTCGCCTTTATATTTTAAAATAGGACCAGTAGGAGCAACTGCATCAGTAAATAAGTAATTTTTAGTTAAATCTAATTGTTTGTTTGTTTTAAGTATATCGTATTGGCTTTTAGTAATGCTTATAGAATTCTGAGCCATTAAGCCAATTGAACTGGCTGTAAAAAGGAGTAGCAGTTTGTGTTTCATGTTTTAAATATTTTTTTGAGTAAGTGTTTCAGTTCATATGATGTAGCTTTTTAAATAATGGTTGCACTATGCTTTAAAAAAAGTTTTTTTGATAAAAAATAAATCGTTTTTAGTCCTATTTTTAATACTTTTGCTAACCTCAAATGAATGTGATGAATATTGAACAGATATTAGGTGATAAAGTAAAATCAGGGATAGAATCGTTGTACGGAGTTCGGATTGAAAAAGTCAATTTTGAAAACACCAATCCTGATTTTGAAGGAGATTTGACTTTAGTTGTTTTTCCTTTTCTTAAAATTTCTAAAAAAAAGCCAGAAGAAACTGCACAGGAAATAGGTAGTTATGTAAAGGAGCATACTCCTGAAGTAGCTTCCTTTAATGTTGTAAAAGGTTTTTTAAACATCGTTATTGATAATGTTTTTTGGCTGAATTATTTTAAGCAGATTAATGGAAAATCTTTTATCAATAAAAATATTCCCAATGATGCACCTGTTGTAATGTTGGAGTATTCTTCTCCTAATACTAATAAGCCGTTGCATTTAGGGCATGTGCGTAATAATTTATTAGGTTATTCTGTGTCAGAAATTTTAAAAGCGGCAGGAAATAAAGTAATAAAAACAAATTTAGTTAATGATAGAGGAGTACATATTTGTAAAAGTATGTTGGCTTGGAAAAAGTGGGGCAAAGGTGAAACGCCTGAGTCATCAGGTATGAAAGGTGATCATTTGGTTGGTAAATACTATGTAATATTTGACAAAGAATATAAAAAAGAAATTCAAGAATTAGTTAATTCAGGAAAGACAAAAGAAGAGGCAGAAAAAAATGCACCAATAATGTTAGAAGTGCAGGAGATGCTTCGTAAATGGGAAGCAGGAGATAAAGAAGTAAAAACATTGTGGGAAACTATGAATTCATGGGTTTATAGTGGATTTGAATTAACTTACAAAATGCTGGGAGTTGATTTTGATAAAATTTATTATGAAAGCAACACATACCTTTTAGGTAAAGATATTATAGACGATGGTTTAGCAAAAAATGTATTTAAGCGAAGAGCAGATAATTCAATTTTTATTGATTTAACTCCCGATGGTTTAGATGAAAAAACATTGTTACGTGCTGATGGTACTTCTGTATATATGACACAAGACTTAGGAACCGCATTGCAGCGCGCTAAAGAAACAAATTTTGATAAATTAATTTATACAGTTGGTAACGAACAGGATTATCATTTTAAAGTACTTTTTTTAATTCTAAAAAAATTGGGTTATTCTTGGGCAGATGGCTTACAACATTTGTCTTACGGCATGGTGGAATTACCTGATGGAAAAATGAAATCACGCGAAGGAACAGTTGTGGATGCAGATGATTTAATGCAAGAAATGATTGACACTGCTGAAAAAACATCACGAGAACTTGGTAAAATAGATGGATTAACAGATTCAGAAGCAAAACTTTTGTTCAAAACAATTGGCTTGGGCGCATTAAAATATTTCATGCTAAAGGTTGACCCAAAGAAAAAAATGTTGTTTAATCCAGCTGAGTCAATTGATTTTAATGGACATACCGCTCCTTTTATTCAGTTTAACTATGTACGTATTCAAGCATTATTAAGAAAAGCTGTTGAGGGATGGAATTTTAATGACTTAGATGTGTTTACGCATAATATTGATTTGTTGCCAAAAGAAAAAGAGTTGATAATAAAGCTTTACCAATTTAATCAAGTGATAAAACAAGCTGCTCATGATTTAAATCCAGCACTTGTTGCAAATTATGCTTACGATTTGGCTAAAGAATACAGTCAGTATTATCACGATACACCAATATTAAAAGAAGATCAAAAAGATTTGATACTTTTCCGTCTTCACTTATCAAAAACAATTGGTATTGCCATTAAACAATCTATGGGATTGCTTGGTATAACAATGCCTGATAAAATGTAAGGTTAAAGTAATGAGATTTCTAAAATTATATATAAATGTATTTTTTGTCTCACTTACTTTTTTTGCTGTGGCACAAAAGTCTCCAGTTAATCAAGATGTTGTAGTTGCTATTAGAGAAAGTACTTTTAATAAATTATTCACTGCAATTGGGGAAATAAAAGGTACTTCTGCATATTCTTTTATGCTTATTGAAGGGACTTATGATTGGACGCTTATTAACCCTCAAATTAAACTGCATGCAAACAAAGCAGATTTTTTGACAGATGTAAAAGTTACTGTAGGAAAGCATAGCTATCTTATTCATGTAACAGGAAATGTAGAGATTTGTTATGAACCAACTACAAACCTTATTTATGTTGAAATTACAGAAGCAAAATTTCCTTTAAACATTATATTTTTAGGAAAAGTAAAACACCTTTGGGATATTAACCTTGCAAAATATTTTGAGACACCTTTTACATTTGAAGGTCCACTGACTATGGGTTCAGAAATTAGCTTTACAATGCCTGATAATACTACAAAAACCTTTTATACTCATCCATTAAATTGTGGCGTAAAAGTTGTAGAGAAACAAATCATTGTTTCCGCTGAAATTGAGTTTGTTGAAAGGAAAATTTTAGCAACAGAAATTCAACCAATCGAAAAACCTATTAAAAATTAGATTTATGAAAAAAACACAACTATTCTTTACTTTTCTACTTTCATTTTTTATTTTTTTGAATGGTATTGCTCAAAAAAAAGAATCGTATGACATAAAAATTACTGTAAAAGGATTGAAAGAAGGTTCGATGTGTTTGTTAGCAAATTATTATGGCGAAAAACAATACATAAAAGATTCTGCAAAAGCCAATGTAAAAGGTGAAGTAGTTTTTAAAGGAGATACCAAATGGCAACAAGGAGTGTATTTGTTTGTACTCCCAACAAAAAAATATTTTGATTTTATAATGGATGAAACACAAAATTTTTCATTAGAAACAGATACTACTGATTTTATAAAAACTACAAAAATTAAAGGCTCTGATGAGAATAAGTTTTTTTATGAATACCAAACTTATATGCAAGTAAAGCAAAAGCAAGTGGAACCTTTGCGTAACGAACTGAAGACTCTAAAAAACAAAGATTCTATAAAATCTGTTCAGGATAAGCTTTTAGTTTTTGAAAAAGAAATCAAAGAATACAAAAGCAATTTTATAAAAAATAACCCTAAAACATTTGTAGCAAAATTGTTTAAAGCTATGGATGAGCCTGAAGTGCCTGAGGCTCCAATATTATCTAATGGTAGAAAAGACAGTACTTTTTCATATCGCTATTACAAATCTCACTACTGGGATAATTGGGATTTTGCGGATGATAGATTAATGTACACTCCTGTTTTCCATAATAAAATTAAATTTTATATGGATAAATTAACACCTCAAATGCCCGACTCTATTAATATTGCAACGGATGTGTTAGTAGAAAAATCAAGAGCTAACAAAGAAGTATTTAAATACATTGTTTATTGGCTGACATACAATTATGAAAGTTCTAATATTATGGGAATGGATGCTGTATTTGTTCACATGGTAGATAAATATTATGTAACAAAACAAGCTTTTTGGGTTGATTCTACTCAACTTTATAAAATTTCAAACAGGGCATATATTCTTAAACCATTGTTGATAGGAAAAAAAGCACCATTGGTAAATATGCCTGATAGTACAGGAAAATATATTTCATTATACGATGTAAAAGCAAAATATACGGTGATGATATTTTGGGATCATGGTTGTGGACATTGTAAAAAGGAAATACCAAAATTGGCTGAAGCTTATAGAAACAAGTTAAAAACAAAAGGAGTACAGGTATATGCTATTGAAACTGAAGACAAACCAGATGAATGGAAGAAATTTATTAAAGAACATAATTTAAATTGGATAAATGTATGTGAAAAGGATGACTACAAACGAGCAGTAACTAAAAAGATTTATGATATCTACAGTACTCCAGTAATTTATTTATTGGATGAAAACAAAATAATAAAGGCAAAACGTATTGATAGTGAGCAGATAGAAGGAATTATCGATGCACTAGAAAAAGAGAAAGAAAAGAAATAATAATTAAATTATTAGTAACAAAAAAACGAGTTCTGAATCCAGAACTCGTTTTTTTTATGATTTTCATTTTAAAACCGACTCACTTTATATCAATATTATTATCGCTTATTATTTGTTTGATTAGTTTCATAAAATCATATCTGTCCTCTTCCTTAATTGTATTCATGCGAATAGTAATTTTTGAATTGTCTTTTTGAAGTAGCTCAATCAATTTTTCGTTTGAAAGATGAATTGATTGTATGTTTGAAATTGAAATTTCTTTTTGTCTTAACAATGCTTCTTTAAAATGTATGGTTTTACCATCAACAATGCTAATTATTGGAGTAGAAAACGACCAAATAGAATTTATAAAAAATAGCACCGAAGCAATTAATGTTAGCATTGCTACTGGGTTGCCAGTTGCTAGTTGTAAAAAAAAAGTGAAACCAAATAATATTGCAGGCAATAAAAATAGTATTGGTAGCAGAGCAGGACGTTTAAATTCTTGATTCATTTTTTATGCGTTTGGTTCTAAATAATTTTTTAGTGAAATATTAATAATATGCGTCCAGCCTTCAATAAAATTTTTAACAACAAAATCAGGATTGTCTTTTTGAAAAGTATCAATGCCAATATGTGTAAGTATTAATAACGTTTTATTTTCGTGTTCTGATAATTCAAACGTAACTATTGAATTGCCTTCATAGCCATCGTATCGCCAGCTATAAGCAAGTTTTTTCTGAGGAATTACTTCTGTTACTTCACATAAATGCAAATATTGTTTTTCAGGGCTAGGACCACCAGAAAATTGAAATTGGAAACCTTTTTCAGCTTTAAATTCAGCTAAGTCAAAATACCAAAGTTTCATTTCTTCTTTGTTTGTGATTGCATTCCAAACTTTAGAAATAGGAGAGTTAAACAGTTTTTCGAATTTTTCTACATTATCTTTCATAATAGTATTTGTGAAATTTATTTAAGTCTTTCTAAAACACCTTTTCGTTTTATAAGATTTTTATAATCCCATTGTATTTCTCTGGATTTTTCAATCCAACGTTTTAAATCTTCTTTATTTATTTGTTTGGATAATGTATAACGTACTTCTGCAGCCTTAAAGCTACCTTCATTTTTCAGCAAGTCTTCTTCAAACGATTGTCCGCTCCAGAATAATAAACGTATACAAGTTTTTAATTTGCTATATCCTACAATTGGGTTGCCTTCTAAAAACCACACGGGATGTGCATGCCAAATTTTATTTTCTGCTTCTGGCAAATGTTTATTTATTTCTTTTGCCAATATATTACAAATCTTCTTTTCTTCCTCTGATTGTAAATTATTGTATGTCTGTATGTCTTTATTCATGAAGCTTTAAAACCTAATTTTGTTTCATTATTATTGTGCAGCTGGGAATTTTGACATATCCATAAAAAAAATCTCCCATGTATGTCCATCAAAATCTTCAATGGTTCGTTGTTGCATAAAACCATAATCTCTCATTTCATTAGGCTCTGTTCCACCTGCTTTTAAACCACTTTCCATTATTTTATTTACTTCATCAATGCTTTCTAGTGATAATGAAAAAAGACCTGCTAAGGCTGATTTAGTATCCGCAATAGGCTTTGTTGCAAAGCTTGCAAATTTTTCGTGTGATAAAAGCATTACAAAAATGTTGTCGCTCCATACCATACATTTTCCGTTGTCGTCAGAAAATTGTGGATTGTTTACAAATCCTAAAGCGGCATAAAAATCTTTTGACTTTTCTACATCTTTTACTGCCAAATTGATAAATATTTGTTTTGCCATATTCTATTTTTTTTAAATATAAAGCTTGATTAAGCATCTGGAATATTTGGTTCAACTAAGCGTTTTAATTTATCTAATGATTCTTGCCAACCTAAATAGCACATTTCGGTGGGTATTGCATCGGGGATACCTTCTTGAGTAGCAAAAATTTCGGTGCCACATATTGCTTTTTTAAATTCTATTGTGGTTGTCATTTGTCCTGACAAGTTTGGGTCATCAAATCTATCTGTATATTTTAATAATTCATTGGGTTTAATTTCTACATATTCTCCACCAAAGGAGTGGCTACTACCTGTTGTGAAATTTGTGAAAGACATTTTGTAAGCACCTCCAACTTTTACATCCATTTGATGCACTTTGCAAATAAATCCGTAAGGTGGTAACCAAGATGCCATCGCATCCGCATCCATAAATGCTTTAAATACTTTTTCGGGACTAGCTGTAAATACTCTGTGTAATTTTACTGTGTTTGTTTTCATACTTTATAAATAAATAGAGATTAATAATTTTTTTGTATCACTCTGTTTTAGCAATTGTAGTTTAGTAAAGGCTTTACAAGCTGCTTTTTACAAATATAAATATTTATTTTGCTAGCTATTATGATAAAACATTTAAGATATTGTGACCTTGCTGCTGAGAGTAACTCCGTATTTTATTTAAAACAAATAACCGTAGCGTTGGTGTAGAAACTTATCGCTTATACGTCCCATTTTTTTAGTAAAAATATTAGAACTAAAGGTGAGCATAATTTCATGTGTACCACTGCTTTGGTTACGTAGTTTACTTATCAGTAAATCGTATGAGTAACTTATTTGAAAGTTTTCTAAAAAACTATATCCTAAGTGCAGTGCTACTGCATCGCGTAAGCGTAATGAAATTCCTCCAAAAAATTGCTCTCTTACATGCAAACGTAAAGTATAATCAAGGTTAAAAGGTACACCATTTGTATAGGTTGCAAATAAAGTGCTTTCCCAAATAAAATCTGGATTTTGAGCGTAATTATATCCTAATGAAAAATTAATATGCGTAGCATATTTAAAAAGCCCTTTTTTTGTGGTGTCGTTTTTATAAAATTCGGCAGTGGATTGTAATACTTGGTAGCCACTTAATCCAACATGAAATCTATCATTATACAAATATACTCCTGCATTTAAGTCGCCAGTCCAAGTGCTGTTGGTTAAAAACTGGTTTATTGAAGGGTCTTGTGTATTGTGTAAAAACAATTTTTCACCATTAAGAGAATGTTTAGAAGCATTACCTCCAATACCAACAGAAAGTTCAGTGTCTGGAAAACGTATATGAAATGCATAAGAACCGCCTACTCTTGTATTTTTCATTGGCCCTATATTATCTTGTGAAAAAAATAACCCAGCCCCCATTTTACCTTTTAAAAATCTGCTATGTGCAGCAAAAGTGTAGGTGCGTGGTGCATCTTCATATCCAACCCATTGTAAGCGGTAATTCATACGTGCATCTACAAGCCTTTTTGTGCCAGTAACTGCAGGATTAATCATAAATGCATTACTTTTATTTTGAGTGAAGTAGGGTAGTTGTTGTGCTTGAGAGTTTTTTATGGATGCTAAAACAATTATTAGCATAAAAAAACGATTGAATGTTTTCATTACTTATCTAATAATTGTGAGTGTTCCTTTGTACTTAGCATTATCACCTTCTTCACCTAAATTTATATTATAAAAATAAGTGCCTGCAGGCAATTCTTGTCCTGTTACTTTTCCTTCGAATGTATTGGTGTAAGCATTTGTTTTAAAAACCAATTTACCATAACGGTTGTATAACTCAACTGTATTATTTGGGTATTTTAAAATGTTACCAATATACCAAGTATCATTTTCTCCATCGCCATTTGGTGTGATGGTATTATAAATTACTATTTGATTGCTTTTGTTTACAAATACAGTAACGGAATCATAAGCTGGACATTTATTACTTGGGTCGGTACCGTATAAATAATAAGTTGTAGTTACAATAGGTTCAGCATCTGGGTCTGCAGTATAATAATAGTTTAAAGTGTTTTGTGGGCTCCAAGCGTAATAAAATCCACCTGTTGCGTGTAGTGTTACATTTTGTCCTTCATTTATAGTTGTATCTGGTCCCGCATCAATAATTGGTGTAGGTATTACGGTTACTGTAACTTGATCTGTTTTGGGTGGGCAACCTGTGGATGTCATTGTTACACTGTAGGTAGTAGTTGTTAACCCAGGGCTTGCAGTTGGTCTTGGTAATGCTGGATTATTAAGGGTTGTAGTGGGCGTCCAACTATAAGTTACTCCTGGCAAAGATGAATTGATTGGTTTACCTAATATAGCAGAACTGTTTACACAAATGCTAGTATCGTTCCCTGCGTCTACAAATGCAATATTGCTCATACTCACAATTACTTTATCTGTAGCTACTGCTCCTGTATCGTCCACAACGGTGAGTGTGTATTCTACCCAACTTGGTGTAGTAGAAGTAGGGTTAGGTGCAGTAGTACTACTTAAATACCAATTAGGCGTCCAAGTATAAGTGTATGGAGGGCGGCCTCCAGTAGCAGCTGGCCCGCCACCAATAGTGGCGCTACCGCCAGGACAAAGCATTTTATCCACTCCTGCATTTGCAGTTAGTGGTTGAGCTGTTATTATGTTTGCAAAAACAAATACAAACAAAAATGCAGTATATATTATTTTACTAAAATTACTTTTCATTGTTCAAATAAGGAAAGCAAATGTAATTATATAATATTGAAAATAAAAAAGAGGTGTTCATCTATTTTAGTTGAACGCCTCTTTTTTTGTATTTAATTCTATTAATTTTTAATGATTTTGCTTACAGAAGTAAATCCTGTTTTTTCGAATATTACTTTTAATGAGTATACTCCCTTAGAAAAATTTTCAAGTTTTGCTTGAAGTGTTGTTTTTCCTTCTTCTATTGATATTGCTTCTACATTAACTAATCGTCCAGTATAATCATAAATTTCAATGTTTGCAATTCCTTTAACAGGAGAATAAAAATCGAAATTAATATTATCGTTGGTAGGATTTGGATGAACGTTGCTTACGTATGTTTCTTCAATATTATTTAATACTGATTTAATTTCAGAATATGTAGATTTTCCATCAAAATCGGTTTGTTTTAATCTGTAATAAGTAATACCATTATTTGGTGAATAGTCAAATAATGAATAGTTTTTCAAAATAGTACTTGTTCCAGCTCCTTTGACAGTTGTATATTCACTAAAATTAAAACCATCAATAGACTTTTCAATGGTAAAATAATCGTTGTTTATTTCAGTTGCTGTGGACCATTCTAAATAATTATTTTTTCCTTTTTTCTGAACTGTAAAATTGAGTAATTCAATAGGTAAAGGCGTACAATCTAGTGAGGCTCCATTTGATAATTGCCAACTGAGCGTTAATGGAGCACTAG
Source organism: uncultured Chitinophaga sp. (assembly GCA_964549315.1). Lineage (GTDB taxonomy): Bacteria > Bacteroidota > Bacteroidia > 2-12-FULL-35-15 > 2-12-FULL-35-15 > 2-12-FULL-35-15. The sequence goes on from CAZJUY010000018.1 coordinate 49,150, forward strand.
TAGCATTCCAATTGTCTAATAACATAATATATATTTGTCCTGCAATAACATTTAGAGGGGCAACCCAGCCATTTCCACCAGAACCTTCTTCTGTATCAGCTGCTCCATTTCCCATTCCTGTCATTGCACCTGCTGAATTACTGGCAGAAGCGGCAGAGCAACGAATTGGATTTCCAGTTGGAGGACATTGAACAGAAGTATATGGTCCCCAAATAGCCCAATCGTAGTCGGTAGTTGAAGAACCTGCTGGGTCAATTGTCATTCCTATTGTTCCCGATGAAGAAGGTGAAAAAATCCCCCAAACAGATTGATGTTCAGCAGAACCATTGGGCGTATTTGCATAGTTGTTTAAGCAGCCTAAATTACCTAAGCCTAAATTCGCATCATTATAAACACCAGGTCCAAGACTAGCATAATTGAAATTTGCATTTGAACACATTACATAAGCACCATAACAATCTTGAGCAGCATAACTAGCTGGAGGAGTAGCCCCTGTAGCAACACAAGTTATATTTGCAGTCCAACCGCTTGATACAGTTGCGCCATCTGAATAGAATTTGAATGTTAAACAACCAGTAGTGTTACTGGTTGTAGCTGTTATCGTACCAGGTGATGCTGCTGTAAAGGATGAACCAACAATCATAGTTGCAGCAGTAGAGTTTCCATCATATACAGATAAATAATCAAAATTAGCTTCCATTCCCCAAGAAGTAAATGAAGCTCTTATAAATTGTCCTGCTGATGCAGGGCAAAAAGTATAAGTTAAATTTTGATTGTTTGTGTAATTCGCACCAGAACCTCCGTTATCATAGAAAGTTGCATTACATGTAGTTAAACTTCCATTTGTCATGTTTACTATTGTAGGAGGTACATTAGATGTTAAAGATATATTATCAATTGCAGCAGGAGGATTTGTTCCTGTATTATTGTCGTTTTGCCATACAAATAATATTCTTCGAGTAGTAGTTGCAGCTGCATTTCCAGCTTGAGCAGCAGTAATTGTTAAACTTCTATTTGTCCAGCTAGCTGCTTGTGCTTCTGTACTCAAAAGGGTATAACCTGCTAAAACGGTAGTACTACTGGCGGGTGTTCCAGAAACTGGTGCACCACCAGGAACTCCGTTTGATATATAAATTAATAATCTATCATAACCAGTTTCTCCTGTCATTCTTATAGAATAGGATAAAGAAATGTTTGTTTCTCCTATTAAAAAAGTAACGTCTCTATATAGATGAACTGTGCCTGTTGCAGTGTTATTATAAGTGTGTGGCGGTGGTGTTCCTGCAGTATTGCTTGTTATGTATGCACATCTAGCACCAGAAAAACCAGCTGTAGCACCAGTATTACAAACCCATTGGTTTGTTCCTCCATTTACTACAGTCCAATTATTTGCCCCAAATGTTGTTCCTGATTCAAAACCTCCATCGGTTGCGGGGTTAATAATTGTTGTTTGAGAAGTAACTTTTTCAAATGAAAAAATGAAAACTATAACAAATAATGCATATTTTGAAAGTAACAAATGTATTTTCATTTTATTGCTGATTATGAATTGGTAGTTTATATTTTAGTTCATCAATGGATAGAAGTGTAATTTTTATCCCATATTTATAAAAATCTCTTATATGCCTTTCCGACCTTTTTCTTAGATATTCATACTTTGAGACATCTACTGTATTTAAATCTACCACAGGGCATTCATCACATACCATAGCTTCTACCATAAAAGATTGAGTATAATAATAAACGATTGCGTTGAATTTAGCGGTGTCTTGTAATTCAATTTGTTGTAGCTCGGCAACTGAATAATGTGAAAGAATTACGGTGTTTGAATACGGATTCGCATTTTTTTTATCACTTGATGTTTGGCCGACTAAAGGCTTACAAAATGCGGCAAACAATAAAAAGAGGATTACAGAGTAGATCGTTTTCAATTTTCTAAATGTTTATTTGCTAAAGTATTGTAGAATAATGAGTTATATGTTAACGATGATTTTTTAATTATCAGATAAAAAAAGCCCAATAAATTGTTATTGGGCTTTTTAGAGGGGAAATAAATTACTACTTAACTTTTACAAATCGTTTTTGGGCAACAGGTTTTCCATCTAAATCTTTTATTATCATAAAATAAATTCCATCAGTATAACTACTAATATCAATGCTTGTGCCGTTAGCATTTTTACCTTTAATATTTAATATATTTTCTTTTAAAATAATTCTACCAGTAGCATCCGTGATTTGTACACTCACTATTTCTTCTTTTGAATTAGAAGTATAAAGTACAATTTCATTACTAGAAGGATTAGGATATAAACCGTAATCTGTAGGTATTTTATAATTAATAGCAACTAAGTGAGGATAATATTTTATATCTCCATTAAAATCGGTTTGTTTTAATCTGTAATAATTTATTCCTTCTGTTGGGTGACTATCAATAGAATAATAATCAATTCTTGAAGTTGTATTTCCACTTCCATCAACAGTTGCAATGGCTTCAAAAGTATAGCCATTTATAGAACGTTCAAGAGTGAAGAAGTCATTATTAGTTTCAGACAATGTTACCCATCTTAAAATATTTTCAGATCCAACATTTTCACCTGTAAACGAAATTAATTCCACTGGTAAAGGGTTAACAGCTGGAGTTTTAGATCCAAAAGTGAAAGGACTAAAAGCGGTTAATGGATCAGAAGTTACTGTACCAGCAACTGCTCCAGCGCAAGAGCCTGTTATTCCACCAACAATTGCATTGCTTCGATTTTCCCAAGCACTTCCGTTCCATCTTGCTACAACTAAATCTCCACCTTGTAATGCAGCGCAACTATTTATTCCACTACTTGAAGCATTTTGCCAATATAATGTTAAACTTGCATTACCTGTTCCTGCAACTCTGTCTAATTGCCAATATTCAATTTGGCTTACATTATTCAAAACAGGTGTAGGGGTTACAGCCATTGTGGTGGTATTTGAATAAGGAGTATAAAAATATTGAGCTTGAAATGTAGATGATACAGTTGGGGCACTCATTCCTATTCTCATCCATCTGTTGAATGCATCACCCACAGGGAATACAAAGGCAGTATTACCAATTTTTTGCATTGGACCATCTACAAAACTAGCTGCACTTCCTGAAGAAGAGGTAGATCCTGCATTCATAATTAAGATAGGTGTAGTTGCCGTATAAATTACTCCACTTGTTAGAGTTAGTGCTCCAGCTATTACCATATTACTATTAGCACTTCCAGTAAGCGTTAAACCCGAACTTGTATTATTCATAACCACATTAGTTAATGTGTGAGTACCAGCACTATTTGAAAAAGTTTGAGGTATAACACCATTGAACTCAATTGTTGGGCAGTTTGTTAAAGTAACATTACTTGCTGTATTAAAATTCCCACCTATTTTTAAATAGTTGTTGTTTATATTTAAGATACTTGTCGCATTCATTGTTGTGAAATTTCCAGCTATCTCAAAATTGGTACTTGCTGCTAATTGTACGCTACCACCAGTTTTATTAATTGTAAGATTTCCAAATCTGTTTGTTCCCGTAACGCTACCTGAAATTGTATGTGTAACGGTAGCATTATCAAACAAAATAGTAGAAGTAGGAGAAGCTACAAGAGTCCCATTATTTGTGAAATTACCACAAACAGTTAAAGTTACTCCAGGATTTATTGTTAAGGTAGCACCTGCATTAATAGTCAAGTTTTTTACACTAGAATTAGCTGTAATTATTGGCTGTGCTCCTCCGGCAGTAATTGTCGCATCAATAGAGCAAGTAGGCGCACTACAAGCATTGCTCCAGTTTCCAGGTTGATTCCAACTTGTATTGCTTGTTCCTGCCCATGTTACAGAAGTAGTTGTAGCGGTCATCGCGATTGGAGGAGGGGCTCCTCCGAAAACGAGTGAAAATCCAGAGACATAATTATTTGCAAAATTAGAAACTACAAGAGCATAAACCTCCCCATTTAAAACAGGTTGTTGGCTTTGGTAGGCAGCTCCATAGCCTGGATATGCTGGGTTGGGTGTTCCGTTAGTTGTTCCATACAAACCAGTAACTCCTAGTGAGTTATAGTTACATTTTACAGCAGCGGCTCCCCCTGCAATACCTGCACAAGTGGTAGAGCCAGTCCCTGATATCTTCCATAGAGCCCAATCATAATCACTTTCAGATCCAGGACCTGTATATGATGGATTAGCTTGTCCAGTAATTGGATTGGTAGGGCTTCCATAATCATTCGGTACAATGTCAAATGTTAAATTACCATTTGCGTTAATATTTATTGTGTACCAAACAGAACTTCTTTCACCAGAAGCAAGGCAAGTACTACTTGTAGGAAAATCACAAACATTTCCAAAACTAAAATACCCTGGGTTACCTATGGACATTGTTGCATTACAAACTGGATTTGAAATTATACAATCTTGACCTGGAATTGGAGGCCATGTTGCACTTCCATTATTTCCGTCAATTGCTAGTATAGAAAATGAACCTGTTAAATTTCCAAAACCATCCACCCTAATATATAAAACAGTTCCAGCAGAAGCAACATTATTTAAAAGTAGTTCTGATGTGTTATTAGTTGAAGAACCGCAATTTGGAGCATTTACATTACATCCAACCATTGTAAATGCTGCAGGATTAGCACAATTAGTAGTTGTATAAGCCGCTATTTGAGTATTAAGTAAAGAAATTGCGGTTGTTCTAATATATACATCCATGGAAGCTGGAACAGTTACCGCATACCAAACTGTATTGAGTGCACCAGTTCCCCAACAAGTTGCATTTGCTGGTTCCCCAGTAGCATTTGTACAAGTATTATCTCCGTTAGAAGATACTCCTAGTGACATAGTTGTAGCGTTACAAGGCAAGTCGTTTATAACATTTCCTCCTACAGAACTAATAGAAATATCATAATTCACACTAGTTGGACCTGCAAAATTATCTACTACAAAGTAATAAGTTCCGGCTGCTGGAATATTTACATCACCAGCCAGAGAGCCAGAGGTTGCTCCACCGAAATTTCCAATACATGTAGTTCCTCCAACATCAGGGCAGCCATTATATACTTGAAAACCAATTGAATTATCACTTGCATTAGAAATGCTAACAGAAATACAACCAGCAACTCCAATAACAGCTTTATATACTTTATCCTGTCCCGATTCAAAACTTGTCCCGCAAGATGAAATACTGGCATTTGTATAATCATTAATCATACAATCTGTGCTTTCTCCAGTTCTACTATAAGGAAGGATAATATTTACAGGATTTGCACATGTTTGACCAGTAGTTGGAACAGCTACAATATTGATGTTATCAACAGCTGCAGGAGGCTGAGTTCCAGCACTTCCATCATTACGCCAAGAGAAAACTAATCTCATTGTAGTGCCCCCGCAGCTAGGCAAATTGTAGTTAAAAGTTTGCCATGTGGTTTGAACATTGAATTTATAGTTTCCTAGAATATAAGTTGAAGGTATAGCTGTGCCTGCGGTGGGCGTATATGTAGAAGGAACTAGTGATACATATAAATAATCACAGCAGCTTTCGCCATCAGCTTTCCAATCAAAACCAAGGGATGTTGTCATCCCTGAAGGCAAGGTAATATCTTTATAAAAATGGACAGTTGAGGAGGATGAAACATTATAGTTATTATTTGTTCCAGTATTATTTATGTACATAGATTGTGTACCTCCATTACTTGTTGCATTTCCGAGTATCCATTTGTTTGGTTGAGTACCATTAACAATTGTCCAGTCTAAGCAATTTTCAAAACCATCAGAAATTGGAGGTACTGTTTGTGAACCAGTGAATGAAGCGCCAGTTGTAAATGACCAAGTAACACAGCCAACTGCAGCACCTGCGCTATTTCTTGGTACTATTCTCCAGTAATAGGTTGTACTCGGAGATAATGTTCCTGGATTATAGGTTAAAGCTGTTTGATTTAAAACAAATGGAGGTGTAGCAGAAGTTCCAAAATAAACATCATAACTAGTTGCAGGATTACAAGCAGTTATAGATGGTGCTGACCAATCCAAAATGGCATTTATTCCGCAAATGATACCTGTAGCACCGTTTGAAGGGGAATTATAAGTGGCACAATTTGGAATTGAAGGTAATGAAATACTCATATTATCAATACCAATATCAGATCCTCCATAATCACTAGTTGCTCTGAAACGAATGACGCTTGTAGCAGAATTAGTAGAAACAGTTACTGTTTGAGATGTCCAAGCACTGGCTGTTGTTAAGGATAATAATGTAGTAGGGAAAGTTAAGCCTCCATCAGTAGATAATTGTACTACTAATACATCACTTCCAGAAGTATTTATGTAATCAAAACAAAGACTTTTATTACCAGCCGGACTTAAGTTTACATATAGATCCAAAGATCCTTGTGTTCCCGAACTGGCATCATATGAATGGAATCTAGCTGAGTAAGCTCCCGTTGAAAAATTTGGGGTGTAAAGACCATTATTTGAACTCCATGTGGCACCTGCTACACCATCGTCATGCCTTCTCCATGAATTATTTCCAGTAGCTGGTGTATTCATCCAAGATGCATCTGGTCTTTCTCTTGTATTGCATACACTTGACCAAGGACCTTCAAATCCTTGAGCGTATGGAATTGTTGCATAGGTGGGACTACCAGTAATGGTAACCAATGCGCTAGTAGAATTTGAAGAGCCAGCACATGTTATTATTCTTCTGTAATAAGTTGAAGTAGTAGGAGATGCAACGTATGTAGTAGCTGTAGCACCTCCAATGTTAGTCCAAGTTACATTATCTGGAGATGATTGCCATTGATAAGTTAATCCACATCCAGTTGTGCTTCCTGCCACTGATAAAGTTGAGCTAGCTCCAACGCAAATACTTGATGGAGTTGCAGAAGCAGTACCTGCTGTAGGAGTTCCTGAACAAGCTGCTGGTGGTGTCCAGGTGAATTTTCCCGAAGGGCATCTTGCAGCCGTTGTTCCACAACTCATAGTAGCATTGTTTACAGCCCCTGCTGTTGAAATTATCCATGAATCATTAGTAGCTTTTGTCCTATTATTGAAATCTGCATTAGTTGCTCCACTTAATCCTGTTTGAAAAGTTGAAATAGTGCTAAGGGCTGTATTTGTAACATAAACAATATCAATAATATTTGAAGTTTCATACAAAATAATTTGAAATGTCATATCTCCACCATTTGACCATCTGGCATAGTTTTTCCATTCTACAGTAAAAGTTCTGTTAGGTGCTGTACCAGCAGTTTTAGATCGTAAAGAGGCACCAGCCAAACCAACTAAATCACCTGCTAGCGCGGCTACTACATTATACTCAAATGCAGAGCTAATGGGAGTGGTGGTATTCCATAATGAGTTACCCATAACAATATAACCATCATTAGAAATACTAACTGTGGTATAATTTACACAATTATAATTAAAAGTAAATCCTATTGGGATTGAAGTATAACCAGCATAATCTGTAGTGCCACTTGTGTGCTGTGTATAGGTGGCTGTTAGTAATGTAGGAGAACCAGCAGCCTGATTAAAAGTGTAATTAGCTACTTGAGCATTTACAAAATTATTTAAGCATATTATAAAAAATAAGATACTTATTTTGGTTAATATATTTTTTATCATAGGATATTGTTGATTATCTTAAGTTTATTTTGTAGTATTTGTATTATTGGCAGGAAAAACATTACACATTCCAATTATCTCAGAAAATTTCGTGTGGTATATTTTTTTTGTTTTATAAGTTGGGTTGAGTTGACCAATTACTTTTTCAATTTCATTTTCTGATTCTATTTTATTTGTATCGTAATAAATCAAAAAATATTTATAGTCTTCACAAAAGGCCACCAATGTAAGCCCATCAATAGTCAAAAGAGCATTTTTAACTTCTGTATAATTTTTTGTAGTTACAGTGGAAACTTCAAGAACTAATTCTTGTTGTGTAGAAGCTTGTTGAGAAAATGCATCTGATGTTTTTAAGAAAAATAAACTACAAATTGCAATTGCAAAAGAGTAAGTGTTTAGTTTCATGGTAGTTTTTTTAGTTTAGCTTATTACAATATTAAGTTTAAGGATTCATAAAAACAACATTTAGTTGCATTATTTTCATCTGATTTTATGAACTATATTTTATCTAAAAAAGGTGCTAATCTGACGTCTGTTTTTTCACTCTTGTACGTATTTTGTTAATAATAGTTAGATTTGCAAAAAAAGCATAAGAGTTTTATGAATAAAATTGGCAATTCAAATCCGTTTAATATAGTAGTAATAGTAGCCGCTTTGGGCTATTTTGTGGATATATATGACTTAACTCTTTTTGGAATTGTTCGTGTGCCTAGTTTGAGAGCAATTGGTGTTGCTGAAGATCAAATAACAGATGCAGGAGTGTATTTGTTGAATATGCAAATGGTTGGAATGTTAATAGGAGGAGTTGTTTGGGGTGTTTTAGGAGATAAAAAAGGAAGACTTTCTACCTTATTTTTAACGATATTACTTTATTCTTTGGCAAACATTGCCAATGGTTTTGTTCAAAACGTTGAACAATATGCTGTTTTGCGTTTAATAGCTGGTTTTGGTTTAGCGGGTGAATTAGGCGTTGGTATTACTTTAGTTTCTGAGATAATGACAAAAGAAAAACGAGCTTGGGGAACGAGCATTGTTTCTGCAATTGGTATTGCAGGTGCTGTATTGGCATTTTTAGTTGCTGAGTGGGGTTGGAAGCAAGCCTATTGGATTGGCGGTGGATTAGGTCTGTTGTTGTTAGGTTTAAGAGTTTATGTTCACGAATCGGGTATGTTTGATAAAGTTAAAGAATCAAAAGTGAAGAGAGGAAATTTCTTGAGCTTATTTACAAATACAAAACGTTTTTTAAAATATATCAGTTGTATTTTGGTTGGTATTCCTGTTTGGTATGTTGTTGGAATATTAATTTTCTTTTCAAAGGAATTTGCTGAGGTGTTGCATGTTGATGGACCAATCAACACAGGAAAATCAATAATGGTACATTACACAGGAGCAGCAATAGGAAGTATAATAACAGGTTTTTTAAGTCAACAATTAAAATCAAGAAAAAAAGCATTATTTATTTCATTAACCATGTTAGCTGTTTTTTGTGCATGGTATTTTAGTGCTGAAGGAATCTCTACCACCTTGTTCTATTTTATCTGTTTTGCTTTAGGCTTAGCAATGGGTTATTGGGCGGTGTTTATTACAGTTGCTTCCGAACAATTTGGTACAAATATTCGTTCGACAGTTACTACATCCGTTCCAAATTTTGTGAGAGGGGCAACAGCTTTAATGACAATTTGGTGGAAAGCAATGACACCTGATATGGGAATATTGCAGGCTGCAATAATTATTGGTATAGTAGTTATTCCAATAGCAATGAGTTCAACTTTTTTGTTGGAAGAGAGTTATGATAAAAATTTAGATTACATAGAAGAAGATTAAAATGAGTAAAAAAACAGTTGTAATAGGTGCTTCTACAAATCCTGAAAGGTATGCTTACAAAGCAGTATTGGCTTTGCAAAAACACAATCATGAAGTTATTCCTGTAGGATTAAAAACAGGAGAAATTAATGGGATAAAAATTTTTAATGACAAGCCTTCTGTTGAAAATGTAAATACCGTTACTTTGTATGTAGGTCCACAAAATCAGGAAGCTTGGCAAGAGTATATTTTTAGTTTAAATCCCAAACGTATTGTGTTTAATCCAGGAACAGAAAATCCTGAATTTGAAAAATTAGCACAATCAAAAGGTATAGAGACTCTTGAAGCTTGTACTTTGGTTATGCTATCAATAGGAAACTATTGATTTGTTTTTTTTACTTTTTTCAATGATAGCATATTCATTGAATTGGATGTTAATCCTTTTATGTTATTATGCACCAAACGCAAAACTTGATCATAATACAAAGGCACTACAGGAGCATCATCAATTAACAATCTATCCATTTGTTGGTAATAGTTGTAACGAATAGAATCATTCAATTCTACTTGTGCTTTTTCATACAAAATATCAAATTGAGGATTTTGATAGTGCGTATAATTAAATCCTTGTGGGCACCAATTTTTAGAATAAAATAATGACAAGAAGTTTTCTTCATCAGGATAATCTCCTACCCACGATTTACGGAAAAAATTAAGTTTGGTATGTGCAACAGCTTCTGATAATACGGATGCTTTTTGTACATCAATTTTAATTTTCATTCCTAATTCACCCAATTGCGATTGAATGTATTCTGCTAATTCTAAGTATTGTTCAGTAGTCGCTAATGTTATATCCGGCAATCCTTTACCTCCTGGGAAACCTGCTAAAAATAAAAGTTCACGTGTCTTATCAGGATTGTACTCATATCCTTTTACTTTTTTATCATCATAAGAAGGTAAACCTGGAGGAATAAATCCAGCAGTAGCAGCTACTCCTAAATTTTTTCTTAAATATTTTACCATTTTTTTTCTGTCGAAACCATAATTGATTGCTTGACGAATTGCTTTTTGTTTTGTTGGTGAATTTTTTACGATTGGCAAATTCAAATCAACTAAAAAGCCTAAATAATCTGTTTTTAAATAAGGTTGTGTTTGCATTGCAAACTTGTCTTGATATTCCTTTTTTAAAGTACCATCTGGAGTTAATACTTCATCTGTATTAATAGCATCAATGCCAGAAACCATATCCATATTACCTTGTAAAAATTCTAAGAAAGAAGTTTCTTTATCTTTAATAAATGAAATAGATACTGCATCCAAATAAGGCAAGCGATTATTACCATCGTACTCAAAATAATTATCATTTTTAATGAATACTAATTTTGAACCTTCTTCCCACATTCTAAATTTAAAAGGGCCAGTACCAATAGGATTTCTTCTAAAATCTTCGCCATATTTTTCGATTATTTCTTGTGGCACAACAGAAAAATATTTCATTGTTAAAATGCGTAAAAAAGGAGTAAATGGTTTTGTTAGATGAATAACAAAGGTGCTGTCGTTACTAGCTTCAAAAGCTTTTTGTTTTGCATTATCAACATAAGTAAGAAGGGTAGTAGCACTTGAAACTTTAGGGTCAAGCAAACGATTAAAAGTATAAACAAAATCATTTGCGGTTACTTTTCTTCCTTCACCATTTTCGAAGTATTCATGATTGTGAAAATAAACGTTTGTATAAAGATTAAATGTATAGGTTTTTCCATCTTCAGAAATAGACCAGTTTTTTGCGATGGAAGGAATAACTTTTAATGAATCATTCATTTCCACTAAACCATTAAATAATTGGTTTACTGCCCAAATGTTTTCAAATGTACTTGCTTTAGCTGGATCCAATGAGCTTAAACCACCCATTTCGTTGTATTTAAAAACGGTGCGTTCGTCTTTTTTTTGTTCATCAGTGGAAGAAGAACAAGAAGAAAACACAATCACTATGGAAAAAATATAAATAAGTTTATGCATAAGTCTATTATTCACGATTCAATGTTACTAAATAACTCTCATCCTAAATAATAATTGACTTTGCAATTATTAACATTGTTTTTAACACTTTACTAAACAGAAAACTCGCCCTAGTGGAGCGAGTTTTCTGTTTTAATACTTGATGCTTAATAATTTGTTCTATTTTAATACTACTCCTTCACAATTATCACTTTTTTAGTAACAGCATTTTTATTAGAGATTATTTGTACAAAATACTCTCCACTATACAATGTTTGCGTGTTGAAATAGGCGATGGTGCTTCCTTGAAAAATTTTGGTTGTGTAAATTAATTTTCCAGTAACATCAAATAAGTTTGCAGTAACATCATTATCTACTAAATTTCCAATTTGAACAGCTATAAAATCATTTGCAGGATTTGGGAACACCGTAATTGGTGTTTCATCAAATTGAGCTTGTGTAATGCCTGTTGGTGAGGGATTATAAACCGAAACCGATTCTGTAATTGAAGTTACTTTTGCAGCTGTTTTGTTTCCATAAAATGTTGGTCCTACAGCATACGGGTAGTATGAATTCCAATTTGCATCTACTGTACAAAAATAAGCGTATGTTCCTGCTGGGTATTCTGGTGTTACACAAAAACGTCCGTTATGTACATCCAAATAATCTGATTGTGCATGACTAATATATTCATAATCTTCGCGAAACATTCCTAATGGATATGTAGAATTTACTGGTGGTCCTGATGTTACAGAACTTCCATCAGCGTAAGTATTTCTTACAGTTATACTTCTTAACTGATAACTAGATTTTATTCTTACAATTCCACCTGTTCCATCTGCATTTTTAAATCCGTAAGCTCCATAAATTGGATAACCATCATAAGCAAAACCAATAAGTGGTGAATGTTGTGTGCTATCAATCGTATATAAACCATCCGCATCATACAAATTACAAACAGTAGAAATTACATTTAAGTCTAATTTAAATGCTGAAGGATTTTGGTGGTGGTGGTAATTTCCCATTGCTGGATGTCCTTTTGAACAATCAAATCCAACTTTTTCTGCAGGAACAGCATCTCTGTTCCAAACATTATCTCCCATTCCACCAAGCGGTCCGCCAGCTAATGAGCTTGTTGAGTTTTTCCAAGAAACACCATCTCTGTAGTCAAACAAAGCTACTCCATTAATAAATACTCCTATGTTTCCAGGTGTAGTTGGTGTTAATGTTCCTGTATTTGGAGTGGGGTTTAACGGAAATTTAAAAATAGCATTTTGATTGGATGCAAGAGAAGGATTTCCATCTAAAAATGGCCCTGTGATATAAGCAGGAATACCTTTTGTTTTTATATATGCCCATGTTGCAGAGTACAATACTTTTTGAACATTTGATGAATCGTTATCATTTATTGGAGTGGAATTGCCAGATACGTAGTGTCGGCCTTTTATTCCAGTAGTGTTTATAAGCCATTTGGTAATTACAGGATTTGTTTGTGCAAACAAAATACTTGTATTAATTAGGACAAGTGATGCAAGAATTATTTTTTTCATAGGTCAGATTTTTGGATTTGAATTATTAGACGATAATTTATTTTTCTTCCTTCGCTTTATTTGAAAAAATATTTTTTGGGTAAGAATAACTAGGATTGAAAACAAAATGTCTATCACTTAAACAAATTAAAAATGCTGTTAAATCAACTTTTTCATTAGATGTTAAATCAATTTTGTTTTGTAGCTCTTTAGCAAGAGTGGGCGAGTGGTTAATGTTTTTTGTATAATGATTTAAAACATCAGCTATTTTTTTAAAACGTCCATCGTGCATATAAGGATACGAGTATTCAATGTTTCTTAATGTTGGAATTTTAAATTTTAATGAGTCATTCGTGTTGTGTGTTACATTCCATCTTCCAAAATCATTTAAAGTGGAATCAATTGGTAAACCATTATTTTCAAAACCAAAGTTTGTAAACAATGGTTCTGTATGGCATGAATTGCAGTGCTTTTGAAAAAGCTTATATCCATTTTTTTCTTGACTATTAAAAGAACTCTCTTTCCTCATCACACTATCGTATTTTGAATTAGAAGAAATGAGTGTAAGTTGAAATTGAGCAATTGATTTTAAAATTTTTTCGCCCGTAATTGTACTATCGCCAAATGCTGAATAGAAAAGAGAAGGATAAGTTTTTGTGTTTTGCAATTTTTTTACAACATTTTCTATGCTTTCATTCATTTCAATTGGATTGGTTATTGGTGCCAATGCTTGCATATCAATATGGTTTATGGCTCCATCCCACATGAATTGTTTTTGCCAAGCTAAATTCATTAATGCTGGTGCGTTGCGTGTTCCAATACTATCATTTATTCCATGACTTAAATTATGGTCAACATGCGCAAAAGCATTAAAAGGGGAATGGCAGCTAGCACAGGAAATAGTATTATTTTTTGAAAGTAAAGGATCATAAAACAAGGCCCTGCCTAATTCTATTTTAGTTAGCGTTAATGGATTTTTAGAAAAATCGTAATTAGGCTTCGGCCAATTAACTGGACTTTGAAAACTGTAGTTTTCAATCGTTTTAAATGCTGAAACTAAAACAGTAATGCAAATTAATATGATGATGAGTTTTCGCATTTATTTTATAGTAAATAGCGTAGCAATGTATTTTGATAGTTCAACAGATTTAAGGCTTGGAGACATGATTTGCGAACTTGTAGTTAGGTCAACTTTTTCAAACAGCTTTTCTACCTGTAAAACAATTTTGAGATTGTTTTTATTTTCGGTTTTTAAATTTATCGTTTGCAATGAATTGTTTGGAAATAGATAACCTCCCAAGTGAAATTCAAATAATTTACTTTTGGTTTTACAGGCTGGACTTTTTCCTTCTAATTTCAAATTAATATAACCACTCTGCCAAGCCCAATACATTCCTTTTGTTGGGTCTAAATCTCCTGGCATTGCACCAGAAATATTGGTTGTGCTGTCAATTCCTAAATTAAATCGAATACTATTGAATTTGATTTTATTCGCAAGAGGTAAATTTATTTTTTGTGATGCGGAATCTGAGAAATCTATTAAATGATAGCTATTGGTTTCGGAATAAACTACTTTATTGTTATTCAATAATTGAACATTTGATAAATAAAATTTTAATATTTCAATATGTACACTATCCTTTACTGATGAATGATAATAACTTTTATTTAGCTCAAAAATAGAATTTTGCCAAAGTGGTTTTAGTTCAATAATAACAGCTTGTTCGTTTTGTCCATAAACAATAACAGAAGAAGAAAAAGCAAATAGAATTAAACATAAATATCTCATTTTTTAGGCTTTTCCATCATTGGATTTGAAAATAAACTGGCTATATCTTTCAATAAAAGGTTGTAATTCGTTAATTGTTCTGGCTTACAAATGCTTTTTATATCAGCAAAGTGTTTATAATGTATATTTTCAATTTCAATTTGAATTTTTCCAAGTTCATTGATTATTGAATCCTTTTGGCTACTTGAATTATCAATCGATAAACTAAGATATAGTGTGTTTTTTAATTCTAATATGTTTTCCTCTTTTTCACGAATAGAAGTTTGGTGTTGCTTTATTAGTTCATCATATTGTTTTACTTGTTCTGTATTAAGGTTTAATTTTGAAATAACTAACTCTCTGGGTTTTTGATGCATTGGATGAGGAGGCTTTTTCAGCATAAAAAAGCCAACCAACAATATATTTGAAAGCAATAACCCAATAATAATGATGATATATAATTTTGATTTATTCATTAGTAAATTTGATTTTGAGGCATTAATGACATTGTTTCAGTTATGTTGCTTTTGTTTTCTGATTTATAATTTTGAATTACAAAAAAGTCTATTGTAAAAATTACAGCAATAGCAGTAGCAAAAGCCCAGCCAACAATTGGTTTTAGGGTACTCCGTTTTCTTTCCTCAATTTTTTGTTGTATCCTGGTATATAAAAAAGGTTGAACTTCAACTTTTTTTATAGCACTTAATATTTCAAAATCAGGTTCCATTTGTTATAGTTTTAATTGTTAGACGATGATTTTTTTACTTTCCTTCGCTTTGTTTTAATTTATTTGACAAATTTGTTTTAGCCCTTTGTACAAGGGATTCCACAGCTTTGGTACTCATATTCATTATTTCAGCTGCTTCTTTTTGTGTTTTACTTTCTATTTTCATCAAAATAAGTGCAGTTTTTTGATTGTCGGGTAAATCATTGATATGTTTAAAGATACTTGCAAGGGTCTCTTTTTGTTCCATTTCTACTCCTGGATGATTGAATTGTTGCACATCATATTTAATATCGTTTGAATTATCGTAAAACAAAGAAGTAACAAAGCCAAACCGCTTTTTTCTTTTTTTAGCTTTAATGAAATCTAGTGATTTATTTATTGTAATTCTGTAAATCCATGTTGAAATGGTAGAATTTTCTTTGAAAGAATCCTTGTTTTGATGAATAGAAACAAAAACATCTTGTGTTATTTCTTCAGCATCTTCAGTGTTTTGAACATATTGTAAGGCTAAGTTGTAAACAAGATTTTTATACTGGTTATATAAAGATTCTAAATTCAAAAAAATATTTTTTGTTGTTAATTCGGCAGAAAATTAATCAATTTTAAAATAGAATAAACTTTCTTTTACATTTGTAGTATGTCGTTACAAAAATTTAATGTTAGGGTTTATGGTATTTTAGAAAACAATAATAAACAAGTTCTAGTATGTGATGAGCTAATTAAAAATTTTCCAGTAACAAAATTCCCTGGTGGAGGATTGGAATTTGGAGAAGGTACAGTTGATTGCCTAAAACGTGAATTTTTTGAGGAACTTGGAATTAAAATTAAAGTAAAAAGCCATTTTTATACTACCGACTTTTTTGTGCCTTCAGCATTTAATAATCAACAACAAATACTTAGTATTTATTATAAAGTAGATGCTTTGGAAGAATTTGATGTTCAAATACTAAATAAAAATAACGTTGAAAATATTACGTTTTACTGGATTGATATTGATAAAATATTAGAAAACAGTTTTACTTTACCTATTGACAAATTTGTTGGTAAAATGCTTGCTGAACAAAGCTAAAATATTACAAAAATAACGTAGGTTTGTATTAGTATTAACATTTTAAAAAATACAAGATGGCATCATCATTCGCATTAGTAATTATCGGCATTGTAATAGGAGGTATTGCATTGCTCGTTTCATTGATATTTACAATTATTAAACTAGCTGGAGGTAAAAATCAACAAGCAGGTATTTGGGCTGCAGGTTTTGTAGTTTCACTAACTGTTGTTATTTTTTCTGTTGTTCATTTAGTTGGTAAAATAAAGGAAAAAGTAAAAGAAACAGCAGATATGTTTCAGAATTCTGCCTATAACGGTTATGAGAATTCTGAAAATGATTATATGAAAAGTGAGCGCCAGTATTGGTTAGATACATTGGATTTATATACCAATCAAATGTTTAGAAATAAAATGCCTGCTGATTTTTATAAAAACGAAGAAGTTAAAGCTGATGTTGATGGCAAAATGATTCTGCCATTTTTATATCCTTATTCAATAAAATTTGATTCATATAACTATGTTGGTGATATAATTGCAAATGATAGTGTTTTTGTTTCAAATGTTTCTGAATTTGCATTTGATGAAAATTTTGTAATTGTTAGAATTGATAATCGTGATTCACAAGAACTATTAAAAAAAGGGCATTCAGAGATTGAGTATTTATTATTTGATATGCGTACTGGTAATTACGAAAGTGCTGCTAACAAAGAAAAACTTATGGATTTGGCAGCTAGAATTGGTTATACAGGTGCTCAAAATATGAAAGCTATCTCTACTGCATATACTGGTTGGATTGGATATCAGGAGTATGATTAAAAAGTTAATTTCTGACACATTTTTTGATTCTCAAAAACAAATTAAAAACACTTCGGTTCCCGATTATAAAACCATTTTAATTTGTATTACTGTTGCTTTTTCTTTGAGTGTAATTAAATATTTCGGTGAAGTAAAATTCACTTTAAGTATATTACAGTCTTTAGGTTTTGTTTCTCTTGCAAATAAATTTGAACATCTTACTACTTTTGATTCAAATGCACAATTATATCGGTTAATTTATTGGTCAGGTATTGTAATCATATTTTATCTTTTGCCTCCTTTCATTTTAATTAAATTGGTTTTTAAGCAAAAATTTTCTGATTACGGACTAAAACTAAAAGGCGCATTCAAGGATTATAAGTTGTACTTATTAATGTTGTGTTTTATGATTCCTTTGGTTTTGTACTTTTCGCACACACAGAGCTTTCAGGATCGTTATCCATTTTATAATGTATCCAAAAACGAGTCTTTCTTTCCAAATTTAATTGTTTGGGAACTGGTTTATTTTATCCAGTTTTTTGCATTGGAATTTTTTTTTAGAGGATTTATGTTGCACGGAACAAAACAAACATTTGGTTTCTATTCGGTTTTTGTAATGACTATCCCATATTGTATGATACATTTTGGAAAACCTTTTCCTGAAACCATTGCAGCTATTGTTGCTGGAATTGTTTTGGGTGTTTTAAGTTTGAAAAGTAGAAGCATTTGGTTAGGTGTTGCAATTCATTATAGTGTTGCTATAACGATGGACATTTGCTCCATGTATCAAAAAGGATTAATTTTTTACAAATAAATAATAAGATGAAAAATATTTTTAAATTACTCTTGCTATCATGCGTTTTTGTTAGTTGTTCTAATGAAACTAAAAAAGAAATTTCTATACAAAAAGAAACTGTAGTAATTGATACTACACCCAGAGTAACTGGTATTGGAGG
>CAZJUY010000019.1:0-1737 GCA_964549315.1 uncultured Chitinophaga sp.
TGTGAGCATTGCCATTATACAGGTTACAAAGGAAGAAAAGCAGTGTATGAAGTAATACCTATTGATTATGAGTTGGCAGAAAATATTAAGAATAACAATTTTACAATTGACGAACTATTAAAACAAAGAAACATAAAAACGCTAAGGGATAATGCGTTTGAACTTTTTAAAAATGGACAAACAACCATTGATGAAATTTATCCTATTCTATTAAACAATTATTAAAGGGGGAATTGTGAATATTAAGAAAATAAAAAGAAGTATCATTCTTGCTTTGTTTTTGCTCGTTTCTGTAGCAAATGCTCAGGAGAGAATAGATGCAATAGAAAAAAAGCTGAAAGAACTTTCCAAGGAAACCTTAGGTTTAAATGATAAGGTTGATTTATCAGTAAACAGTGTTACTATCTCAGATTTTGTGAGAGGATTAGCCACTACCAATAATTTAAACATAAGCGTTGATCCCACTCTTACTACAAAAATTGTAAATAATTTTTCGAATGTAACGGTTGCAGACGTATTGGTTTTTTTATGTAAAAAATATGATTTGGACATAAATTTTATTGGAAGCATTATGTCCATTTCTCAATACGTTGCTCCTGCAGCTGTCGGACCTAAATACATTCCTAAAGTATTAAAAATAACATATGATAAACCAAACAATTTTTTAAACCTTGATTTAACAAACGATAGTTTGGCTTTGGTTGCAAAAGAAATAACAAGAGTATCACAAAAAAATGTTGTGTTTTCTCCAGATTTATCGGGGAAGATGGTTAGCGGATATATTCAAAATACTTCATTTAATTCTGCAATAGAAAAATTTGCATTTGCAAATGATTTGAAAGTAACACCAACGAATGATAATTTTTATCTTATCGAAAAAGCGGAGGTAGGCGCAGCAAATTCAAAAAATAATAAGTCCAGCTTTGGGAATTCTTCTGCACCAAACCAAGGAATGAATTTAAAAACAGATGGGAATAGCTTGGTAACAATAGAAGCAGTTAATGTTCCGATAAACGACATTCTAGCTTCTGTTTCAAAAGAATTAAAAAACAGTTATTTTTTATTTACTGAGCCAAAAGGGAATACCAGTTTAAATATTGCAAATGCTACCTACGATGATTTTTTAAACTTTTTGTTTAACGGAACAGATTACACGTTTAAAAAAGAAGGAAACATTTATCTAATTGGCGATAGAAATATTGAGGGATTACGTTCTACAAAAGTAATTACCTTAAAATATCGCACAGTAGATAAAATGGTAGATTTTATTCCAGCCGATTTAAAAAAAGGTGTGGATGTAAAAATGTTTAAGGATTTGAATAGTTTAATCGTTAGTGGTTCTCAACCTCGGATAGCTGAATTAGAGGCGTTTTTACGTGATGTAGACAGAGTAGTCCCTGTAATATCTATTGAAGTAATGATAGTAGATATTCGTAATTCACATACTGTATCTACAGGAATAAAAGCTGGTTTGGGGCCAAAACCAACAACAACTGGAGGAGATGTTTTTCCTGAATTGAATTTGAATTTAGGAGCAAATTCGATTAATAGTATTATAGATGGAATTAATGGATTGGGAATTGTAAACTTAGGAAAAGTAACACCTAATTTTTATTTGAGTTTGCAAATGATGGAAACCAATGGTGATTTGGATATTAAATCTACACCATTGCTTTCGACATTAAATGGAAATGAAGCAAAGATGAGCATAGGTGAAACACGTTATTATGTTGAAAA
>CAZJUY010000019.1:1837-63951 GCA_964549315.1 uncultured Chitinophaga sp.
TAAATGGAAATGAAGCAAAGATGAGCATAGGTGAAACACGTTATTATGTTGAAAATAATAGCAATATTATTACTACACAAAGTACTACTACTGTAAACACTCAAGTTTACAAGCCATTAACAGCAGATTTTTCGATGACAATAAATCCAATTGTTTCAGGAGATGAACAAATTACACTGGATATATCAGTAAAGAAACAATCCTTTACTGAACAAACAGCTGGTAAGAATGGACCCTATGGAACAACTACTAGAGATTTTCAATCGTTGATAAGAGTTAAAAATCAAGAAATGATAATGCTTGGAGGTTTGGATGAAATAACAAAAGATGAATCTTCATCTGGTGTGCCTATACTTTCAAGAATTCCAATTATTAAATGGTTGTTTAGCAGCAGAACCAAAAAGAAAAGTAAAAGTAAACTCACAATCTTTATAAAACCTACTGTAATTTATTAAAATGTCAATTAAATCAGGGTTTGATAATTTAATGAAAAGCGCATCAGTAAATGGTGTTGAACTTGCTATTCAGTCAGACGGCAAATACCTTTTTCATCTAGCTACTTTAAAAAAGGAAAAATCAACAATTGTAATTGAACAGCAAGTAGTGTGTGTGAACACAATCGCAGATTTAAAAGAAAAGATAGATGCTAAAATGCCACTTGTTATTTCAATCACAGGCAAAGGTATAATCAACAAGAAAATAGATGCTACTCCAATCGATTCAAATAAAATACTTTTAAATAAAATTTTACCAAATGCCAATGAAGCAGAATTTTGCATTCAAAAAACGTTAATTGATGATAAAAGCATATTTGTTTCTGTTATAAGAAATAGTTTATTGGATGAGATTTTAAATGAATTTAAGACTATAGGGATTGATTCAATACAAGAATGCTATTTAGGGCCGTTTGCAATAAATAATTGTTTACCATTTATTGATGAAAAAATAAATAATATACAATTAAAAAATTATAAGCTTGGTGTCAAAAACGGGCTTATTCAGGACTTAAACCAAGACGATACTTTTACAGCCGAAAATGTAATTACAATTGGTGATGATCCCATTCAACTAGAGCAATTAATTTCTTTCGCAACTGCGTTTAGTTATCATAGAAACACCTTAAACTCAGGAATAGTTAACTCTATATTATTAGAAGAACTGAAATTAAATTTTAAGGAAAAAAGAAAATTTGTTTCAAGAACTTGGGCTATGCTGTTGAGTTTCTTTTTTATTCTATTAATAAACTATTTTGTGTTTAATAATTACTGGACTAAAAACAATGAAATAAGTTCACGATTGGAAATAAACAAGTCTTCTTTAAATAGGTTAGACACACTAAAAAACGAATTTCAGCAAAAGAAAATGTTTATGCAACAAAATGGGTTGATGGAAAATTCATTGACTTCTTTTTACGCTGATAAGCTGGCAGAAAGTCTTCCTAATTCTATTTCTTGGACCAATTTAGAAATTCATCCCGTAAAGAAAAAAGAAGCCAATGCAGAAAGTGATTTGATACAATTTGAAAATAAAATCATTAGAATTTCGGGTAACTGCCAATACAGTCTTGATTTGAATGACTGGATGAAGCATTTAAAGAACTTTTTATGGATTGATAAGCTGGAACTGTTGAATTACAAGCAAGACAATGCAAATGATAAAGGAGCTTTTTTACTAGAAATACAATTGAAATAGTGTTTAAAAGTCTTACATATAAGAAAAAAAATAAACTGCTTGTTTTGGGAGCATTGCTACTGATTGCAACAATTTATCTATTTGCAATAAAAAAAACAATTTTGGCATATCAGAACTATTCGCAAAATGATGAACAGTTGGCCTATGCTGCAAATGCACCTACAATGCTTATGCAAATTGAAAAAGAGATTTTGAATATAAATTCAAAAATAGGAACAAAAAAATCTGGAGAACAGAATAACTCAGAAAAATTAATTGAATTAGTAACTCATTACTGCAAAACAAACAATGTTGTTCTTAGAGAATTTCCAAAGCTAGAAAGTGCTGAGCAAGGAGATTTGGTAATAGAAACAAATCGTTTTACTGTTGCCGGCAATTTTATTTCCCTTCTTAAACTCGTTTATAATTTGGAACAACAAAATAAATTAGGAAAAATTGCTTCGGTAAATTATAAAACGCAAAAAGATTTTAAAACAAAAGAAATGATATTAACGGCAACTATTTATTTACAAAACATTAAAAAACGATAAGATGAAACACAAGATAATTTTGCAGCTATCATGCGTAGCGACATCAATTTTATTGTTTTCCTGTGAAGATTTTATAGAGAGAGATTTGGGCGGTAAAACAGTAACAATATATGCTCCAGCGAATAATGCCATAACATCTAATTATACACAAAGTTTTTGGTGGGAATCATTAAAAGGAGCTGAAAGGTATAAGCTGCAAATTGTAAAACCTTCCTTTGGTGCTGTTCAGCAGTTAATCGTTGATACCATTATCAGAACAAATCAGTTTGTATATACATTGCAACCAGGTGTTTACCAATGGAGATTAAGAGGAGAAAACAATTCCAGCCAAAGCGATTATGTAACTTATAATCTAACGATTGATAGTTCTTTAAACTTATCAAGCCAAACTTTGTTGTTAAATTCTCCTTTGGATAATTATTATACAAACGTTTTTGCGAATAATTTTTCTTGGTTTGCAATGCCAAATGCAACTGATTATGTTTTTGGAATATTTAACTCTTCGGGAGTACAGATAGGCAGTTACCAAAGTACAACTGGAACTTCATTGGCTTATACATTCACAGCAGAGGGAGTTTATAAATGGAGAGTGTTTGCGCAAAATAGTCAGTCGAGTTCTCCTTATTCAGAACGGACAATCACTATTGATACAACAAGACCAGTGATTCCTACCATAACATATTTGCCATTAAATGATACTACATCGTTAAATCCAATTCCTCTTTCATGGAGTAATGTTGAAACAAATGCTTTGTACAGAGTTCAAATAGCAACGGATACAAATTTTACTGCACTTATTAAAGACACTACAACCATTAGCACAGGTTATAGCTTTTATAATGCTACCATAGGAGTTTTTTATTACTGGAAAGTTAAATCTATTGATTTAGCTGGCAATATGAGCACTTACACTAACAGAAAACGAATTAAGAGGCAATAGTGAAAAATAAAAAAATGTTATACATACTTGTCCCTCTAACAGCATTGTTATGGGGTATGATTATTTATAAAATTATGAATGCCGTAAATGGAACTGGAGAAGCTGTTTTTCAGCCATTGTCAGTTGATGTTCAACAGTCAGAAATGATTTCAGATACATTTACTATTGAAGCCAATTACCGAGACCCTTTTAATAGCAAAGAAGTTAGAAAAGTATCGATTCAAACCAATTCATTACTACAAAATAATAATATTCAAACTAAGAATAAAATTGAAAAACCAGTTGTATCTGTTTCAATGCCTAATGTTGTTTATATGGGTATGATCAAGAATCAAAAACAGAATAAACAAATTGTAATGATTCAAATAAATGGCAATATCAACAATATGATAGTTGGGGACAAAATTGACGGAGTGGAGCTAGTGAAAATTTATAAGGATTCTGTTGAAATGAAATATAATAAAGAGAGGTTTTTTGTTAGGAGATAGACCTCTTTTAATGACTAGCTCGATAATCTCTCCAGCGTTCATCTCTAAGCTCGGCAGCATATCCAGTGAGCACGTAGGCTTTAGCATGGTCTGTTTCTTTAATGAAAGAAAGACGCAAATTTATGTCGTGGCCCTTATTGTAAAAGTGGTATAACTTGGAGGTGGTACCATCTGGCCTTTCCATTTCCGCAGACTCGTTAATTTGAGTCTTTTCCTTTTGAAAATATTGCTCCCTTTTTTCTGCCAATTTATTGATGTAATAATCTGAAATAGTTCCATTAAAATATACTACTTCGTGACAATTTAGAGTTTGCAATAAATTTAAATTGTTAACGTCATCTATACAGTTCGTCTCAACTGTTCTTCCCTTTTTAGTACCAATCTTATAAACTCGACTATCGTAGAACAACAATAACAATTCAGGGGAGATAGGATAAAATATTTGTAGCCCCTTTGTAGCGAGACCTTCTTTCCCTGCTGGAAAATTTCGTTTTTCAAGAAATTGATTGTATTTAATGACTGGATGGTCGGAGGTTATGAATGAGATTGAGGTTTTATTTATTATTAACTTACAAGCTAAATCCTGTGCTACTTGCATACTCTCCATTAGAATTCCTAAGTTAAATGCAGGTGTGTCATTTAGGTAAAACTCCAAGTCATCAAGTTCGTTGAATCTATCATCTTCCTTAAGAACTGCCTTAAGGGTTCTATTAATCATTTCATTTGTTTCTTTTGCACTATGCTTTGTTCTTTTGGCTTGAAGAAGCGAAAAAATCCATATGTCTGTATAGGCGGTGGTTTTATACTTAGGCAGGTCATTGCTTAATATTACTTGATTCAAAGCCTCAGAAGCTTTCGCTTCAATATCGCTGAGACTATTTTCTATAGCCAAATCCCTACCATAAAAATAATCTTCATATCCTTGATTCTTTAAACCTGCTTCAGGGATTAATTTCCCAGTTTCAAAATGGTAAAGTCCAATATGAGTATCATTTGAATTGACACTGAAAAATTTTAGATAAAATTTTGGAACATAATGTTGTTTCTTTTTTTCTGCCATCTATTTGTAGAAATATTAAATCAGGAAATTTGCAAAAAATCAATTGTATCGTTTATTTTCCTTGTTTCCTTAATGGTTGCTTCTTCGTTTAACAGATAATATTCTTTTTTGATGTTGTCAATTTGGTTATATAAATAGGTAACTTTTGGATACTTCTTTTTCATCTTTTTAATAAAGGTTTCAAGTTTCTCTTCAACATATAATAGATTTTCTTCTGATATGGTTCCTAAAGAAGTAATTCCCAATATTCCAATATCAACAGCTCCTGGGAACATAACGTCTTTGACTTCAAATGATGTATATGAATATTCAATCAATTTCATAAAGATGTCAGTAGCTGATTTTAATGGAAGGTTCTTAAATAAGTACTTTGATGTTTGATGCCATCTGGGAGGTTTATTATTATTTGTAACCCATGTATGTAAAAACTCTAATCCTTCAATACGACCGAGAGCTACCAGCTTTTCGGCTGCCGTGTCCTTGTCTTCTTCCCTCATTAAAGGGTCATTCATAATTTTAAGTAATATGGTTTCGGCTTTAGTAGGATTGTAGGAAACAAGATGATTTAGCAGATACCATTCCCAATAATTAATTTCCTTTAGATAATCCGTGGCCGTTAACTCTTCCAAGTTTTCTTTTTCACCACCCAATAACAAAAACACTTCAGCACATTCAACTTTATCATAGATATCAATTGTGTCACCTTTCAGTTCAATAAACAGATATTTTAAAGATTTCCCTATTTCAAGCTCCTTGCATAACCTTATGTGAGTAGATAATACTGGGCGTATTTTAATGCCGTTTTCAATGCTTCTGAGTATGCTTTCAGAAACAGCGTCATTATCATTGATTTTTTTAATCAACACATCTGATAGAATTTCCTTATTGTTTTCGTGCCGTTTTATTCCTGACCAATCCATTGTGAACATTTCAAGCATAATTTCCTTTGGATATGTTAAGTCAAGCTTCTGAAGAAAAAATGCTAATTCATGTTCAACCCTTTTGTAAGAAAAACTGTTGGGTTTTCCGTCATCTTTCTTATAAACAGCGTCTTTGAAATTGGCAGATTGAATGTGTTTTAAACACCAGTTTGTAATGTATTTTTCTAGCTCACTTATTAATGGTTTCCCCGATTCTAATTTTCGAATAGCTTGATTTCGAATATACCATTCCCAATTTTTAAGAGGGGTGTAAATTTTTTTTATGTGGGCTAAATTGCATTTTTTGATATTGGCAAAATCTCTTAGGAAATCGATAACAATTCTGTTTTCATGTATTGCTTCGGCTGTTCGATTTTTATGCCTAAACTCTGTAATGTCTTCCCATGTCAAATCATTCTTGCCGATTTTCTTGAAAAAGGCTTCAACTTCCTTGAAGAATTTTGATTTACTCAGCACTAATTTTTGATTTTTAATATCCTGTTTCTGTGCTATTTCGTCCCACGAATACCGTTGGGTGTCGTATTTAATCTTTCCACCACTAACTTTCTTCATATGATTATAAAAACGAGTGTATAAGGTTTTCGTTTCTTGATGATTTAAAGAATGGATAATGCTCCATATTCTGTGTTCTTTTATCTTCCCAGATTTATACTGTTTAGCAATAAAATTTAGCGACTCCCAGTTCAATGTTCTGTAATATTCATCAACATACAAAGAATCTAAAGTTCCATTGCTTAACAGCTCCTTTGTGAGCACAAGCTGGGTATTTGTTTCGGAATAGAAAGTTAAAATGGAAGGGTATTCTCTTAAGTAGTGCTTATCAGCGATTAACAAAAATAGTTTTGTTACTAGGGCATAAATTCCACTATCTTTTTTGTAGACGGTAGTACATAAATCCATCAATTTTTCCATGAATTCATTGTTGAACTGATACTTCCCTACAGATGCATCATAACCTAAAACATCAGAATTAGTAAAGATATATTCGAAAACTTTTGATATAATTTTTGTTTTTGAACTTCCCAATATCGCCTTTTCCAGCTCCAGACCTGCACCAAAATGTGTCACATTTTTTGTTTTTTCTGCAATGATTGGAATGCCAGTTAAACAAAAATCTATATAGCTCTCTTCTAATTTTAGTTGACTTATTAATCTATAAATGGCATTTCGAACCTCATAATTGTCAACATTGGGGCAACTCTTGATTATTTGTTCTAGTATGTCTTTATTCCCAATGTTTAATGTTGTTAGGCAATTGATAGCATTTCGTTGATGGGCTGCTTCGTACTTTTTTGACTTGATAATTTTAAAAAGCACCGACTCAATGGAATTTTCAAGTGAATAAAGGTTGTCGGCACATTCTAATAAACTTAAGATTGAATAGAGAACATCATCTGCCGAAGATTGATTAATTTCAGAGATTAGGAATTCAACCCATACTTTGTTTTTAGTTGAAAAGTTGGCTAATTCACCAATAGAAAAATATTCAGAACGGATAAAGAGTTGTTTTGTCTTATATGAATTATATATTTCTCGAAAGATTTCGTCTCTTGAGGTGGATGTAAGCTTATTCTTGTCGAAGCGAATTAATATTTCGGGAGAGTTGGCTACAATCCAGTCATAAAGCATTTTAAATCGCTGTGTTGTATTGCTTTCGATACTAAATAGAAATGAAAGCGTATTTATCCATTTTGGTTTTACCCTATTATAATGTGGTTTAAAAGCGATTAGTTTTTTAATCTCTTCAAATTTTCTCGTTTGTAGAACCTTAGAGGCTAGATACTCTTGAAAATTATTATGGTCGAATTGCCAAGATATGTCTTTCGAAACTCCCTTATTTATTAGAAAGAAATACTTCAATAACTCTCTTTCCTTCACATCGGGGAATAATTCTTTTAATTCTTCATCTTTTACAATATTTTTCCCTAATTGCTCCATTGAAAATGCTACTTTGGTTACAAGGGACTTAATCAGGGGCATATCGGCATTAATATTTGGAAATTTTAAACAAAACTTAGTCTTCTCTCTATCGATTCGAAGCTCTATTAACTTTTCAAATATTTCAATACGACTACTAGGAAAACCTTTTATTCCCTTCTCGTTATATATCTCAGTAAGAAGGATAAAATAAAAAGGGTGGAGTACTAAGTCATCAAATTTTCGCTGTGATATTAAGCTCCAAAATGTATTGCCATCCTTTTTTAATATCTCCTTGCTAAATGCTTTCACTTCCTTTAGATTAAGTCCGTCAAGTAGTAAGATGTTGAAGTCTATTAAAGAGGTCGATATGCTATCTCTATCGTAAAAATTAGTGCGAGAGGATAAAACCATGTTCACGGATGAAAAAGCTTGTCCTGTTGAGAACTGATTCAGCTTTCTCAAGAAATCATTAATTCTGGAGTCTTCAATTTCATCCAATCCATCTAAAATAACAAGCACATTTTCTGGTTTAATATTCCTCCAGTCCTCACATTTCTGCTGAATTAAATCTTCGATTCTTTCATTAACATAATTTCTAAGCTCAATTTTTAAAGGGAATAATTTCTGATTAGAATCCGAGTAATAATTTGCGATATTTTCAAGTTCGTTAGTTTTGCCAAACCCTGCACCGCTAAGCAAGAGTATTTTACTAGGTTTTTTGGCTTCGTTTAGTTGCTTCTCGATTCTTTGAATTGTTGATGCATAATAGTTTTTGTTTCGCCAAAAAATTCGTTCAACTTCTGGGGCATCCTCTAAAGTATAAGTTCTTCGTTCAATATAAATTGAAGGCTTTGGGTAAGAAAGCTTTGCTGGAATGGGCTTTATTAGTTGTAGTTTATTTCTTGCGGTACTTCCATTAAAACTCTGGACAACCTCTTCACTTCTAAATGCATTATATACAATTTGAGGATAGTCTTTGAGTAGTTGATTTAAACCTCGGTAGTCCCAAAGAGTAAACTTAATTTCATGTTTTTCTAGCTCCTCATGAATTTTTTTCACTTCCTGCTCCAAATTTTTACTGCTGATTTCGCAACTTGTAGCCAGAACGAACTCCTGCGATGTACCACTAAACTCTCCCTCAAGAAAAATTTTCACTGCTTCCTTTAAATTTGCAACGGTACATTTTTGCCTTTTTTTGCATTGAATCGTAATAAACTGTCCCGTTGAGGAATCTCTTACATAAATATCAATTCCCTCTTGTTTGTTGCCTTGATTTAGATATTTTCGGGATAACTTGTTGTATTTTATTGATGCTAGTTCCGTACACAATGTTTCAAACTCTTCCCATTTAAGAGCGTTTAAGGGGAGCGATTCTCTGCTGGCTACGTAAGCTGTTTTTTCCATTTATTTAACCTTTTGATTTTATTTTCTCTCTGATTGCGATTAACGTGTTCTTTAACTGATGCTGAAAATTTGAAATGTCTTTGTTGGAATAGAATATCGCTCTAATATGAGCACGGTCAAAGAAGAGATTTTGTTCTACGTCAATGTTTTGAATAGTGATTATTTCCTTTTCTTTAGCTGATGCATACCCAAATTCGTAAAAGACATTCTTATTGGGATGTGAAGTGTCTGCGATAATAAATTCGGAATCCTCAATTTGTTTGTAAATGGTGTCAATTATGATGTCATTTCCATTAAAGTCATCAGCCCTCAAAACATCTATTTGCATTTCGTCTTTTAAAAATTGTTTGATGTTGCGTATATAAAAATCATTCAACTTTTTGTCGTGAAAGGGCATAATCATAAATGCTTTATTTTTCTTCAGAACGATAGGGTTGTCCACTCTTTTTAGCATAAATGTTAATGGTCGAGTAGGAAGTATTTCTATCATTCGATAGAAAGTTACTCTGTCGAAACTTAGATAAACTGGTTTGCGTTTCTGATAGTCATCAAAGTATGTGTAGGAGTTTGCAATACCTTCATGAAATCGACCTTCATTTGTGGTATGTCCCAAATATCCTTGAATGAAATTATTATCTAATCGTTTAATAAGCTTGAAGTAGCAGCTTGGGCTATAATCTCGATATGCCTCGTTCTTATAAAGGCAGTTATGCATTTCTTCTTCTGAAATTACCCAGCACGGGAATGTCCCAGTAGGGATTCTGTAGCCCAGAATTTTTTCAAATTGTAGGTTTGTTTCCATGATTTATTTTGGCTATAGCTAATATAGCGAATACCGCAATTGATTTTATTTTTTTGTGAAAATGTTAGTAAGTATTCTGTATCGAGATTCCAAAAGTGTTTACTGCTTCTTTGTACCTTTGGATTTCAAATTTGAAACTTATGGCTGGCGTAATCATAAAATATTCTATTGACATGGATACAGGGAAATCAATATATATTGAAGATGCCCCTAACGGGCTTCTATGTAATTGTATTTGTTCGGAGTGTGGCGGAAAAATGTTGGCAGTGCAAGGGGAGCAAAGAAAACGAGAATGGCATTATAGACATCATGAGGACTCAAATTGTCAAGGAGGTATCGAAACCGCTCTTCATAAATATATAAAGCAGATTATCGTGGAAAATTCTGAAATCAAGATTCCTGGAGAGAGGTTGGTATATTCTAACGCTCGTCAGGAGGAAAGACTATTCTCCATTATTCCAGATGTCAGTATAATATCAAACAATGAGAATATCTATTTTGAAATAGTTGTGACAAACGCTATGAATCCTCAGAAAGATAATTTTTACAAAGCAGGAAAACATAAAAGCATTGAAATAGATGTTTCTTCCATATCTCGTGAAATTAACCCAGAAGAATTGAGAAATTTAATTTTAAATAAAGACCAATACAAAAGAAAAATTTATTGGTCATCACAGAATCAAGCAGAATCATCAGGAAATGATGAAGGGTGGTTTTGGTTGACCATAGCTGTTATTTTTGCTGCACTTGTATTTTGGAAACCTAGTAAAAGAAAAAGAAGATATTAATTATAATGGAGGAAAGAGACAAATACTTAAAATCATTCGCCCATATACAGGCTAGAAATGTTCGTTATGTTTTTATTGTTGATAGTAAATCAGACATACAAGAAGTCATTGAACTATGTTATAATAATCAGCGTTATTGGGGAGGGAGGTATAATCCCATAATCCCGTCTATCGATGGAAAAGTGCCTGTGCAATATTTAGAATTGGCCTCGAAGTTTGACCCCGACTATGTTATTTATATAGGCGATATAGAGATAGCTGATTTGGAAGCCTATTTTAATCCTATTGAATATAGGCAGTGTACTTTTCATAATATCAACTTGCTGGGCCTAGATGCATACAATCTTCTTGAATACGATAGTTATAACACGATTTTATTTTCGTCTTATTTATATAAGACTTTGCCCCGTTTATATTCGTTTTATAAATTGAATTTCGATTTTTGTGACCGCATCGGGGATGAAGAACTTTTCAATTCTTTTGAAAAGGTTCACATAGACAATATTTCCCAACAGGAATTGGATAATATAATTGCATACAGTCATGTTTATTTTTCATCGTTGCTATCAAGATTAAACGTCCAGAGACCAATCCTGAAGTGTGATATCGATATGAGTTCTAGGATTGAATTAGTTATTGCTGATGACAAAAATCAGCTTAATGACCTTTTGTATTACTGGAACAGACAATTATATCTTGATGACCACGGCTCAATATTCCTTAGACAGATATATATTACAAAAAATCAATTACAAGAATTTATTAACGACAATCCTGTAACCCATTTCTTCGCTGCATTGACAGGGGCAAGAGATATTCCTGTTACTTCATATAGTATTGCGTCAAAAGAATTAAAAGAAATACTAGCGAAACTAAATAGCTGGCAAAAGAGTATTGATTTTCATTCTAAAGATGTTGTGCCGTTTCCGTATCAGATAAAAGGATTTTATCGTAAAAATAATCAATATGAAGAACCTGAATTGAAACAGTCTGTAATTGGCTCTAAAGACCTATTACATATTCCTAGTTTGAGTTTTTTAAGACGAGGAAGGGCTTTTGGTGAGTGGATGGTAGACATATTGATTGAGAGAGAAGAAAATATTCATACGAATCAAATTTTATTTCCTTTAAAAACTGAGCATAGAACCTTAATATGTAACCAAAAGGGGAGAATAAATAAAATTCACTCTCTTTCTCTTCAAATTTCAAACGAAGACAAATTTCTTGATATAAAAGTTCCGACCGAAGAAGAAATATTTAGGTCTTTAATAGTGTCGTCTAGTTCGAAGAAGTCGAAAATCTACGATATTACTACTGGAAGTGATGGTTTGAGATTATCTTCTCTTCTAAAACTTTTTAGATATAATTATCAAGTGTTAGATAGCTACTTTCATAACAAATTTTGGTTGGACGTTTTTAGAGATAAGAGCATTTTACCAAAGAAAGATGATAGAATTAAAAAAAGTAAAGGAATCGTTAGCATGTTAGATTTGGAGGCAGAATATAAGCTTATGTTTGAGCACGAGAGGGTAGAATTTAAAGATAAGTATCTTACCAAAGGATTTGATGACATTAGTTATGAACTGGAAGAACTTGTGGAGCTTGGAGTTTATTTTATTGGAAAAAAGATTCGTTGTAAAAATTGTGGGTCCGTTTTATGGTATAGTTTGTCTGAATTAAATAGTGTGATGAGCTGTAAGGGATGTTTTCACGATGTACGCTTAAAAATTGAATCGAAAGAATATTACAAGCTTAATGATACCGTTAGAAATTCACTTATCTCAAATTCCGGAAGTTCAAAAGATACGCATGGAAATTTAACTGTATTGCATACACTATTGTCGAAACAGATTCATTCTAAAAAAAGCTTTTATTGCCTCCCTTCTCAGGATTTCTACGAATATGAGTCGGTTAACCCAATATCTGACATTGACATAATATGTGTTTGTGATGGTATCCTGACTGTGGGCGAGGCTAAAAATTCCGTTAAAGAATTTACTCAGAAGGTTGCCGATAATTTAGTGTATTTAGGGAATAATATTCAGCCTGATGAACTTATTTTGGCTTTCAGCGAAGGGGAGCTAAAGGCACTTGATAGTTATGTGAAGAAAATACAAGCTAGACTAACAAATAAGAGGACTAAAGTTGTCGCGTACAAAACGTTCGAGTCATATTACACGGCTGGCAATTTGACATTAGCGAAGGCTGCAATGATGCAAAGGCAGAAAAAGAAATGATTACTCTTGAACAATTTAAAGGCATAGATAATGAAGTAGCGGTAGCCGTTAATGAGACTTTAGATTTCCTCAAAAATGACAGGCAGGACCATAGTTATCTTCTTGTTCTTGCTGAAGGGGAATTCAAACCAGAACTTTTGAATCCTAAACTTAAACTTAATCCATACGTTATTGATGACTTTTCGGATAAAAGCAAGGATAATACAAGAATAAACTTCTGGGTTAGATTTCTTCGTAATTATTATTCCTTCCCTAACGGACAACAAGGAATAGATGACGACAGATATCGCATTCATTTGGAGATGATGATTTATGCCCATTTATGGGAATCGAAGCCTTTTTTGAAAAAACTGTTTCGCCTCGCTGGTATTGTTGACAATGAAAGTTATTCTTGGATTGTAGAGATTCCTGAAATGAGTAGACACGAACTGATAAGGAAAGACATTCGTGACAGACTTAAAAAATACGGTTTATCTCTAGCAGAGGTAAAACAAAGGGATTTCATACTTCACTTCGAAATGCCTTCGCTCATTCTGAGTATAGCTTTGATGATTATCGGAATGGAATAAAATTGGATACTTACAAGGGAGATGATGCGTGGGATATTGAATTTATTAGCTTTGATGATTGGTCAAAACGTTTTGCATATTCAATATTTCTGAATTACCATTTACTGAACTATATTCATAAAAGAAGGATGGGATTGGTCGCGGAATATGGAAAGTCGGATTTTCAAATTGTACATCCAATATCGGAATCTAGCTTTAGAATTAATGAAATTAGATACGATACTGAGAGGGATGCATTTTATTTTATCAAATATTAAGGATGGAACAATCGGATGAATTTTCAAAAAGCATAAGTAACTACTGGGAACAACTTGAAAGAGAAGTTTTTTCTGAGTTCCCTGAATTCAGGAATCTAGTAAGTATGCGATATTTTGGGAAAGACAACAACTCTCCTTTGTTGGGAGCCGAAGCACAACTAAACAAGGAAAATGTTATCTATCAGGAAACATAATATTATTATACGGCTGAAAGTTTTTACTTTTTAGACTTTACTAGTTTTAAGTCGCTTCTTTCTATTTTAAATAGTCAGACTATACGGCTGCGAACCCTAAATGAGATGAATGAAGTGAATGAGATTACTCAGATTAGCTATGTGGCTTAAACATTCAATTTTAGGGAGGCAATATTCTCGTTTTCATTTGTAAAATTTTTTCTACAAAAATAGATTATGAAAAGCAAACATTAATTTTTTATGAAAAATAAAATTATATTTGCAATGCGAATAAAAAATTTCGGGAAATACAAAAAAAGTGAATAAAACGCTGTTTGTTCACCATAGTTCCTTAAAAATTTCCTAAATAAGCTATAATGAGAGGATTCAGATTCTATTCGAATCCCTACAAGACCACAAAAAGGTTCATCAAAACTTGATGAACCTTTTTTTATTGTTTTTGTTGTAATTTCTTTTATTTTAATAATTGAACAAATCGTATCTTTGATTGTGTATATCAACAATGATAAATACTAATGGATCTAAGTAAACTCAAAAAACGCCCATCTTATCCTTTCGAAACAATTGCTGTAGCAATTTCTTTTTCCTCACATTGCGAATCATTATTAGTTGAGGCAAAACGATTGAGTGGTGTTCTGTCTTCTTCGATAGTTTTAATTCATATTGGAAATAAAACAAATGAAAAGGAACAAGAATTAGAAAAGATGATGAATAATGTTGGAATTGAAGAAAAAAACTGCAGGATTATTTGGATGGATGGTGATCCCGTTGATACCATCCTTAAACTTTGTAAATTATATATAGTTGACTTATTGATTCTAGGTGCATTACAAAAAGAAAATATTTTAAAATTTTATATTGGCTCTATCGCCCGTAATATTAGTAGAAAGGCGAAGTGTTCGGTTTTATTACTTACAAATCCGAAAAAAGAACCTCATAAATTCAAAAAAATTGTAGTGAATGGAATTGAAAACCCTAAAACGATTCATACAATAAATACAGCACTATACTTAGCTAAAAATTTAAATGTAAAAGAACTTACAATTGTAAATGAAGTTCATGTTCCTGGTCTAGCTATGGCTATTGCTGACGACAGTACGGCTCCTGAAGCAAAAGAAATTAAAAAGAATTTAACAATTGAAGTAGAAGAGGTGCTGCAAACCGTAATTGATAAATGCGATGCAGGTGATATAGAAGTAAAAGAAAAAATTGTTCGAGGAAAACAAGGTTATGCAATTAGTAAGTTTGCTAAAGACAAAAAAGCGGATTTACTTGTTATTAATTCACCAGATACAAACCTGAATGTGTTTGATAGAATTTTTACGCATGATATCGAATTTATTTTGGCTGATTTGCCATCTAACGTTTTAATAGTTCACTCTCGCGTTTCTGAAGATTAATGGTAAAACTTTCACATAATGAATTAATAGTTTTACTATTATCAATTAGCACCATGCTAATTGTATCACGCATTTTTGCTGAATTAGGTAAAAAACTTAAGTTGCCTGTAGTAATGGGAGAGCTGATAGTTGGTATTGTTTTAGGACCAACAATTTTGGGTTTGCTTTACCCTGATTTATTTAATTTTTTATTTCCAGTAACCGGCAACATACCAATTGCTCTAGATGGAATTTTTAGTCTATCTGTAATTATGTTATTATTTGTTGCGGGGATGGAGGTTCAATTGCCCCTTGTATTAAAACAAGGTAAAGTAGCAGTTTATACAAGCTTATTTAGTATGGTAATTCCTTTTTTTACAGGCTTTGCTGTTGCATGGTTTTTTCCTGAAATTTTTTCTATAGTTGATGAGAAAGAACCTAAATTATTATTTGCATTGTTTTTTGGAACAGCATTATCAATTTCTGCATTGCCTGTAATTGCTAGAATATTAATGGACATGAATTTATTTCAGACCAATATTGGTATGGTAATTATTGCATCAGCAATGTTTAATGATTTAATTGGCTGGTTAATATTCTCACTTGTTTTAAGTTTAACAAATGAAAATAATTCAGAACATATGAGCTTATGGTACACAGTAGCTTATATAATAGGCTTTGGGCTATTTATGCTAACTATAGGCAAAAAAATTATTGACAAGACACTTCCTTGGATGCAAACAAAATTGTCCTGGCCTGGAGGTGTTTTATCCATCTCGCTAGGGATTTGTTTGCTTTCAGCAGCATTTACGGAAGCTATAAATATTCATGCAATTTTAGGTGCTTTTATAGCAGGAATTGCATTTGGTGATAGTGTACATTTAAAAGAACAAGCTAGAGAAATCATCCATCAATTTATTACTAACTTTTTTGCTCCTCTATTTTTTGTTTCAATTGGATTAAAAGTAAATTTTATTGAAAATTTTGATTTAACAATTGTTTTAATAGTTATGGTATTGGCATTTTTTGGTAAAGTATTTGGTGCTACTATTGGTGCTCGAATTGGAGGGATGAATAAAAACGAAGCGCTTGCTGTGGGGTTTGGTATGAATGCCAGAGGAGCGATGGAAATTATATTAGGCACATTAGCTTTAAACGCGGGTTTAATTTCTAAACCAATTTTTGTAGCATTAGTTATTATGGCATTGCTAACTAGTTTAACAAGTGGTCCATTAATGAAAAAATTTTTAGATAAATAAACATGCTTGGATTAAAATTAGCAACTGACCCACGTTGGGTAAATATTGTAGAAAGTAATATTGATGAAATACTTACAGACCATGCTTGGTGCGAACAAAAAGCAGCATCAAATGCACTGTCATTAATTGTAAATAATCCTAATTATCCCGAAATGGTTTCTGCATTAATTGAAATTGTTAAAGAAGAGGTAGAGCATTTTGATCAAGTGCATAATTTGATTAAAAAAAGAGGACAAGTATTAGGACGAGAAAGAAAAGACGATTATGTGAATGAGTTGTATAAGTTTATGAAAAAAGATGGGAGTAGAACTCAATCGTTAGTTGATAGATTGCTTTTTTCTGCAATGATTGAAGCACGCAGTTGCGAACGTTTTAGAGTGCTGTCGGAAAATATTAAGGATGTGGAGTTAGCTAAATTTTATAAAGATTTAATGATATCGGAAGCAACGCATTATACTACATTTATTGGCTTTGCTAGAGAATATGGAAAAGATATTGATGTGGATAAGCGCTGGAAAGAGTGGTTGGAATACGAGGCTTCAATAATAGCAAACTACGGTAAAAGAGAAACCATCCACGGTTAAAACATTACTTTATCATCATCTACTGACTTGGCATCCAAGGCATCTCTCAAACCATTACCAAGTAAAACAAAGGCCAATACCATTATCATAATAGCTAAGCCAGGTAAAAATG
This sequence comes from uncultured Chitinophaga sp., assembly GCA_964549315.1. Classification (GTDB taxonomy): domain Bacteria; phylum Bacteroidota; class Bacteroidia; order 2-12-FULL-35-15; family 2-12-FULL-35-15; genus 2-12-FULL-35-15. The sequence goes on from CAZJUY010000019.1 coordinate 18,994, forward strand.
CCAAATAAGGAGCATCTCCAATAATATAACCCCTATGTGCATTTATCATTGCTCCCCAAGATGCGGTTGGGGGTTGTGCTCCAATACCTAAAAAACTTAATCCTGCTTCTGTTAAAATTGCTGATGCAAAATTAGCTGCTGAAATTACAATTACTGGCCCCATCACATTTGGTAAAACATGACGAAGAATAATCCTAAAATTTGTAAATCCTAAGGCTCTTCCAGCCTCAATAAATTCTTTTTCTCTTAAACTCATTACTTGCCCGCGGATTACACGTGCAACTTCTACCCACATGGTTAAACCAACAGCAACAAACACCTGCCAGAATCCTTTTCCTAATGCGAGTGTGATCGCAATAACTAAAAGTAATGTTGGAATAGACCAAACTACATTTATTATCCAAACAATTATGTCGTCAGTTTTTCCTCTGTAAAAACCAGCCAATGCTCCCATTAATACACCAATTAAGATAGAAATAAACACAGAAATAAATCCAACGGAAAATGAAACACGTGTACCAATCATCAAACGACTAAGTAAATCTCTTCCAGATGGATCTGTTCCTAAAATAAATTTTTTAGTTACAATATTTTTTTTCTCAATTTCATCTCTTAATTCTTTAACCGTTTTTTTTATTTTTTGATTGGTGCCAAATTCATAAAATTGGATATAACCTTCTTTAACATTGTTTTCTGTAGGAGTATTGTAATTGATAGAATATAATACGTCTGCTAAGTTGATTTTAATTTCGGTTCCCACTCTTTTTTCATCGCCTGTAAATTCTTTTACAATAATGTCGTTTCCTTCATAACGATAATCGCTAAAAGGAATTGAGCGGTAGTCACTAATTTCTCCATAAATCATTTTATGAAAAAAGCCAACATTGTGTATAGGTTCATTTTTTCGTTTTAAAAGCATCTGAACTTTAAAACCAGGCGGTTTTTTAGAAAGTTCTAATAGTTGATCGTTTGCATCAGGGGTTGAATCTGGAGTAATAGTATAACCGAGAGTAGCAATTAGCATACAAAGAAAAATAACTATCAACCCAAACATGGCAAGTTTATTCTTCTTAAGTCTTTGCCAAGCCTGTTGTGTTAGTGATTCGGCATAAATATGTCTACGTTTTGCCATTAAATGTTCTGTCTTTCCAAGTATATTTTTTTCTTATTCCAAGTATCCCTATTACAGAAACATATATAGGATATATGAGTTGCATGGGCAAAAAATAGAACAAGTGTTTCTGCTTGCTAAAAAAGCGTGAGGCTAAAAATAATAACAAAAAATCAATAAAACATTTAATTCCGAAAATAATCAGACAAATTTGCCCAATAAGAGGATGAAAATCATTTTTATTAATATAAAAACAAAGGCTTAATACGCCTAAAATCAGTATCCAAAGGTTAAAAAAGTACACATTTGTTGCAAGTGCTTTTGTTGAGCTATTTAATTTGGAGTAGGGCTTCGAAGCCCAACGAATACGTTGTTGAATAAATGTATGTAACGTATTTTGTGCTTGAGTAAAAACAATAGCTTTTTTGTCTTTAAGAAATGAAATGGAACAAGGAAACTGGTTTTGAATTTTATACATTAACAATACGTCATCACCGCTTGCTGTTTTGTCGATAGCTTCAAAACCGCTAACTTTTTCAAAAACATCTTTTGTGTAGATTAAGTTTGCTCCATTGCACATAATCGCTTTGCTGTAAAATAATGAACCGGCAGTTGATGATATTAATGCGATAAATTCTAATGTTTGCATTTTTTCAAAGCTGTTTTTTTCGTTTTGAAACATAACTGGGCCAACAATCATTTTAGAATTTGTTAAAGAGTAATGGTTGGCAATTGTCGATAGCCACTCATTTTGAACCATACAATCTGCGTCAGTGGTCACGATTAATTCTCCATTAGCAATTTTTATAGCTTCATTAATTGCGTTTTTTTTGCCTTCACTATTTTTTTGTTTTAGCTCTATCACTGTAATGTTGTTCTGAATTTTCGCAAATTCATTTATTGCTAAAAGAGTTTCGTCTGTTGAATTATCATCAATAACAATTATTTCAAAATGCTCTTTAGGATAAGTTTGATTAGCAATAGACTTTAAACAAGATTGAATATTTTTGGCTTCATTTCTTGCTGCAATAATTACGCTTATTTTCGGATGGTTTGTTAGTCTTGTTTCATTTAAAATAGGAGTTTTAAACCATCCATAAATGACAAAACAAAGCGTAATAAAATAAAATACACTTAGTAAGATGCTGGTAATAATAATTATTGTAACAACTGTTTGCAAGATGATTAATCTTTAAAAAATTTTAATCCCCAGATAAAAAAACTACCAATAACTGAAGGTAAGGCAATATTAATTATCCACAATAATAGTGATGATGATATGATAGCACTTGTATTGTCACTCACAAAGCTAAAAAAATAGACGGCAGTGGCTCCTCTAACTGCAATTTCTGTGATAGCAAAAGTAGGTATAGCACTTGATACAAAAAACACTAATGAGATTAATATTAAGGATGTATCTAAACCGATATTGATATCGAAGATTAATAAAACAATAAAGTATTGTAATGAGAAAACAATATATCTAATTGCAGAAAGAAGAAAAATATAAGCAATTATTTTTTTTGAAAAAGAAGAAACTACTTCAATGTGTTTTTGCAATTTTTTTAACTTTTTTCTTTTTTTGTAAAGAAAAAGCAGGCTAAGAAGAAGAAATATTACAACTGCTACAATTATAATTATCCAGGTAGTTGAAAAAATAGTGTTGAATGAAAAGGAATACTGTGCTGCAATAAAAAATGCCAAGATGCCTGCAACGATTGTTATAATTAGTTGTGCGATACTTCCAATAAAACTAATTATTGTGGCAGTTATTTTATCCGATTTTTGCAAATAAAAAATTCTTCCCGCAAATTCACCTACACGATTAGGAGTAAAAATACTGATTGTAATTCCTGTAAACACTGATTTTATTGACTTTTCAAAAGAAATTTTTTCTATTTTGGCAATTAGAGTTTTCCATTTTAATGCTTCTATGCCCCAGTTTACAAGCATTAGAATTAAGCAAATTACTAGAAAAGTGAAGTTGCTAGTTTTTAAAAGAACTTCTGTTAATGAGTTTATGCTTGTGTTGTTGAGTTTAAAATAAATATATAGGAATGATAAAAGCAAAATGGTTGCTTTTATAAAAAGACTTATAACTTTGTATGAACCTTTGCTAAAAATCAATTTCATAATATTAAGCAATAATACTAAAAAGAGTCGTAATGGCTGTAATTACAAACGATAAAATAGTTTTAGGAATTGATCCAGGAACCAATATTTTGGGTTATGGTATTATTCATATTAAAAATAATAAAATGCATTTGGTTGTAATGGGTGTCGTGCGATTAGAAAAATTAGAAAATCAAGCATTAAAACTTCAAAAGATTTTCGAACGAATTACAGCACTTATTGAAGAATATAAGCCAGATGAATTTGCAATTGAAGCACCGTTTTTTGGGAAAAATGTTCAATCAATGCTTAAGCTGGGAAGGGCACAAGGTGTTGCAATTGCTGGTGCTTTATCAAAAAATATTCCAATTGTGGAATATTCTCCCAAAAAAATAAAACAATCTATTACAGGAAGTGGAAATGCATCCAAGGAACAAGTAGCAGCAATGCTAAAATCTCTTTTAAATTTTAAAGAAACACCAGAATTTTTAGATGCAACAGATGGTTTGGCTGCTGCTGTATGTCATTATTTTCAGAGAGGAGCTACTACATCTAAAAAGTCGTACACGGGCTGGAAAGCTTTTTTAGCAGAAAATCCACAAAAAAAAGTCTGAAATTTTATTTTATAATGTCGATGAATTTTTGTGCAAATTCACTTGCATATAAATGACTAGCTTGAATGTGCCCTCCTTTTATTTCCCAAAAGTTTTTTGGTTCTTTTGCTTTTTCGAATAAATCTTTTCCCATATAAAATGGACAAACTTCATCTTCTGTGCTATGAATAAATAATTTTGGAATTGTTATTTGGTCCACATAATCAATTGCTTCATATTTTGAAGAAATCAACATTTTAGGAATAAACTTAGGTAAGTGATACGATTTTCTTCCATGGTATATAGCAATAGGAATATGTCCAGAAAATGGATCTTCCACAATTAATGCGTCTATTAATTTTTGCGCTTTTGCTGCAACTACCACAGCTAAATGTCCGCCAAGTGATTGCCCGAATAAAATCAATTTTTTGTTTTTTACATCTTCTCTTTGTTTGATATAATTTAATGCTTGCATGGCATCATCTAATACATTTTGTTGTGTTGGTTCGCCTTCTGATTTTCCATAACCTTCGTAATCAAATACCATTATTTGGAATCCTTTTTTTATTAGTGGTTCAGAAAATTGGTATTGATAGGAAATATTTCCTCCATTACCATGTAATTGCAAAACCGTTGCAAATACAGTATCATGCTTTGGTTTTAAAAACCAGCCGTTTAGATTTTTTCCGTTATTAGATTTAATATTTATTTCTTCAACATTATAAATTGAAGTATCAGGGTAGTATTTAAGTTCTTTTGTTGGACCGTAAAATAATTTGTTAGATAGATTACAATTAAATAATAAAACAGTTAGTCCTAAAAATAGGGAAGTGTATATGACTATTTTTTTTGTCATTTAATTGATAAGATTAATTAACAACTTGTTCGCCATTAACCCATTTTTCTTCTGTTACCTTACCATTGCTTTCATATACTTTCCAAGTGCCGTCTTTTTGATAATCACCCACTTGTTTGTTGTACTTAACAGTTCCTTCGGCTTTTAGTTTGCCATTTTCATATTCTTTTTTTACATACAATTTTTTCTTCGGATCAATCATCTCAAACAAATCTTTTGGGTTTCCGTTTTCTTCAAACGAATTTCGTTTGATTAAAAATTGCATACTCTTATCGTATTCTTCATAATATTCTAGTTGCCCATTTGGATAATAGTCTGTCCAAATTTGCCCTTGTCCATCATAATAAATAATATCAGATTTTAATTTTCCATCAGGGTAATAGAGTTTCATGCTAGTCCTATGAAAATCTACAATTTTAAACTCTCGTTCTACATTTCCATTTTCATAAAAATTTTTATAAAGTTTTAAATGACCATCTTCATAAAAACCTTTGTGCAAAAGTTTACCACTTTCATAAATATCCTCAATCCAACCTTGGGAAGAATAGCCTTTTTTATCGTTGCGTGTGGAATCTCCTCCAAGTGCAAAATTTAATTTTTCATACATGGTAATTCCATAATCAGGATCAACCACCTTAGCAGCATTATATTTAGTTTGCTGAGGTATTTGTCCGAAAAATTGTGCAAAAGCAAAATTTGTGGATAATAATAAGAATGATATGCCTAGTAGTTTTTTCAAAACGTTTTCTAATGTGTGAATATACTAATTTTTGAAGAGTTGCAAAAATAAAAAGTCCGTAATTTCTTACGGGCTTTCTATTATAAATATATTAAAAAAATTAATGAATTCCTTTTTCTGCTAAATAACGTTCAGCATCCAAAGCGCCCATGCAGCCACTCCCTGCAGCTGTTACAGCTTGACGATAAATCTTATCCTGAGCATCGCCAGTTGCAAAAACTCCAGGAATATTAGTTTTGCTTGTGCCTGGAATGGTTTTGATATATCCAGTTTCATCTAAATCTAACCAACCTTTAAAAATATCGGTATTGGGTTTATGACCAATAGCCACAAAAAAACCAGTTACTTTAATTTGTTTTTCTTCGCCTGTTTTAGTGTTATTTAAAATAGCGCCTTCTACCGATTTTCCACCAATAATTTCTTTTGTTTCGGTGTTAAATAACACTTCAATATTTGGAGTATTTAACACACGGTGTTGCATTGTTTTTGAAGCGCGCATTTCGTCTTTACGAACGATCATATATACTTTTGTACATAGTTTTGCAAGGTAAGTAGCTTCTTCGGCAGCAGTATCTCCTGCGCCTACAATAGCTACATCTTGGCCTTTAAAAAAGAAACCATCACAAACAGCACATGCCGAGACACCAAAACCATTTAAGCGTTGCTCACTTTCTAAACCTAGCCATTTTGCGGATGCTCCTGTAGCAATGATAACAGTATCAGCAGTAATTGTTGTTTTTTCATCAATAACTACTTTATGGATTGGCCCAGTAAAGTCAACTGATGAGGCATAGCCCCAACGAATATCTGTTCCAAAACGTTCTGCTTGTGCTTTAAAATCTTCCATCATTTCTGGACCTTGTGTTCCTTTTGGATAACCAGGATAATTTTCTACTTCAGTAGTGATGGTTAATTGACCACCTGGTTGTAATCCTTGGTACATAACTGGTTTTAAATCGGCACGAGCCGCATAAATGGCTGCAGTATAACCTGCAGGACCGCTCCCTATAATTAAACATTGTACATGCTCTGTTGTTTCTGACATAATTGTATTTTAATTTTTTGTAAATAATTTAGGTGCAAATTTACCAATTGTTTTTGGCTTGTGTTTGTGATTTTATTCACATTTTGTGGAAAAATCTTTATGGTTTTTACATCAAAAAACTATTATTCAAGTTTTAAGTTATTATCACTTCAAACAAACCAAATTATCATCATTATATTTTAGTAGGTCGTTATCAAGCAACCATTGTATTGTTTTAATTCTTTTTTCTTCTGTACTTTCTGTTATTGAATCAACCAGTTCTTTTAATGCTAATGGATGTACAGCTAGTAATTCTTTTATTTGTGTAGCTATTCGTTCAAATTCATCGTTGTGTAAAGTATGTTTGTTTTCTTCTAAGCAAACATCACATTGGTTGCAACGTTCGGTATTGTGTTCGCCAAAATATGAAAGCAAAATTTGGCTTCTACATTTATGATTACTACTCGCATAATGTAAAACTGCCTCCATGCGTTCGATTGCCCGCTTTTTTAATAAGGAATGGTTTTCTTTTGAAATAACTAAATCTTTTGCATCTACTCTTGGTAAAATAAATGTAAGTTGTGGTAAATCTGTTTGTGGAGAATAGGTAATTAATTTTGCTTGTTGCAAATAGTTTAATCGTTTAACAATTTCGGTTTGCTTGGTATTTAATTTTTTTGCTAAATCATACTCAGAAATTTTTACAAAATCATCAAATAAGCCAGAATAGGAGCGAAGTAACAATTTTATAAAAATATCATAAGCCTGGTTGCTGATTTGAAATTTATACAAATCCTCTCTGTTTACTTCCACTTTTATTTTTGAAGGAGAGTAAAAAGAATCACTTAAAGTGATGTATCCTTCTTTTTCAATAAATTTTAAGCAATTGTAAGTAGTTATGGCTTGCAGTTTATAGGTGTCACAAAAAGCTGCTATGTCGAAATTAAACGTAATGCCTAAACCAGAACCTGTTGCCAATTGCAAGTAATTAGCCAATGCTTGATAGGTTGTTTTAATTTCTTCAATCGATGGAAATTGATTTTCAGTATTTCTTTCCAATTCTATTTTATCACCATTATTATAAAGTAAAACGGCAAATGATTTTTGTTCATCACGTCCTGCGCGTCCTGCTTCTTGAAAATAGGCTTCTAACGAATCGGGTAAATCTAAATGTACTACAAAACGAACGTCTGGTTTGTCGATTCCCATTCCAAATGCATTGGTACAAACAATTACACGTGTTTTGTTTTGTATCCAATTTTGTTGTTTTTGGTCACGTAATTTTGGGTCGAGCCCAGCGTGATAATAATCGGCAACTATTTTATTGCTTTTTAAATAATTAGCAATTTCTTGTGTTTTTTTTCTGTTGCGAACATATACAATTCCTGTCCCATTTACGTTTTTCGCAATTTTTATTAATCGCGGTAATTTATCTTCTTCCTCTTGAACAATATAGGCTACATTTTTTCTTTCGAAACTTTTTTGTAAAGCGTTTTGTTTTTTAAAAAGTAATTTTTCTTGAATATCTTTTACAACTTCGGGAGTTGCAGTAGCTGTTAATGCAAGTATTGGGATGTTTGGTAATAATTCTCTAAAGCTTGCAATTTTTAAATAGCTTGGTCTAAAATCATAACCCCATTGCGAAATACAATGTGATTCATCAATAGCAAGTAAATTTACATTCATTTTTTGAATGCGTACTTTTACAATTTCTGTTTCTAATCTTTCGGGTGATAGGTATAAAAATTTTATATTCCCATGCACACAGTTGTCTAATGCAATATCAATTTCTCTTTTATGCATAGCGGATGTAATCGCAATAGCTTTAATTCCTTTATTTTGCAGATTTTCAACTTGGTCTTTCATCAATGCAATTAAAGGAGATACAACAATACATATTCCTTCTTTTGCCATTGCTGGAACTTGAAAACAAATAGATTTTCCACCGCCTGTAGGTAAAAGTGCAAGCGTATCATTCCCTTGTAAAACAGAATTGATAATATCTTCCTGTAATGGCCTGAAAGATTTGAACCCCCAATATTTTTCTAATATTTCGTGTATAATTGCCATAAATAGCATTACGAAGTTACAAAATGATATGCATCATTTTAACTATATTTACAACCTAAATGATTGTAGCAGAAAACATAAATAAATCGTACGGGAAACTACAGGTCTTAAAAAATGTTAGTTTATCAATTAATAAAGCCGAAGTAGTTTCTATTGTTGGTTCTTCGGGTGCTGGAAAAACTACTTTGCTTCAAATTTTAGGAACATTAGACAAATCGGATTCGGGTAAAGTGTTGATAAACGATACGCTCGTATCGGAATTGAAAGATTCAAAGCGAGCAGCTTTTAGGAATAAAAATATTGGATTTGTTTTTCAATTTCACCATTTGTTGCCTGAATTTACAGCCATAGAAAATATTTGTATTCCTGCATTTATAGCTGGACTATCAAAAAAAGAAGCGGAAGAAAAAGCAAAAGAGTTATTGTCTTTTTTAGGATTATCGGAAAGAAATAATCACAAACCGAGCGAACTTTCGGGTGGTGAGCAGCAACGAGTGGCAGTGGCAAGAGCATTGATAAATAATCCTTCCGTAGTTTTTGCTGATGAGCCATCTGGTAATTTAGATTCTGCAACAGCAAAAGATTTACATGAATTGTTTTTTACTTTACGAGAAAAATTTAACCAAACTTTTGTAATAGTTACCCATAATCAAGAATTGGCAAATATGGCAGATAGAAAATTGGTTATGAAAGACGGAGCCATCATTTAATTAGCTAATTAGCTGATGAAACAATTAGCTAATTATTTTAATCAATTCTTTCACTCTTTTTTCAATTTCATCTCTTACTTTATTAAATTCTTTTGGCTCTAGATGTTTTGGGTCATCTAATTTCCAATCTTCTCTATTTTCTGCTTGTACAAAGGGGCATTCGTCACCGCAGCCCATTGTAATTGCATAATCATATTTTATTTTTGGAATTTCATCCAATGATTTTGAATCGTGTTTGGATAAATCATAGCCTAATTCTTTCATTGCAGCAATCGCTTTTGGATTAATTATTCCTGATGGTTTTGAGCCACTGCTGTATGCTTCTAATTTATCTTTGCCGTGAATTTTTGCAAAAGCTTCTGCCATTTGGCTTCGGTTAGAATTTTCAATGCAAACAAATAATATTTTTTTCATTTTTCGAAAAATTTAAATGTAAAAAGAGCAATCATTGCTCCTGAAATTGGTGCAACAATATACAGCCATTGCGAATTAAAATTTCCGCTTGCAATGGCTGGAGCTAAAGAACGAAAGGGGTTCATGCTTGCACCACAAATTGGTCCCGCAAACAATGCTTCTAATAAAACAACAAAACCAATTGCAAAAGGTGCATAATTGTTTTCTGTTTTTGTGGTAGCTAAAATAGTAAACATTAAAAAGAAAGTAAGAATTAATTCTAATATAAAAGATTGCATATCTGAGCCTGCAGGATGAGTAGAGCCTAATGAACTATTTAATGGGAATAAAAATTTAAGTAAAAAGCTGGCACTTAAAGCACCAGCAAATTGTGAAGAAAAATAAACTAATAAATCATTTACTTGAATTGTTTTTTTTGCAAAAAAAGCTATTGTAACTGCTGGATTCATGTGTACTCCACTATATTTGCTAAAAGCAAAAATCATTGCAGTAACTACTACTCCAAAAGTAATAGCTATACCTAAATGTGTTATAGCTCCATTGCTTTCTTGATTGATTACAATTGCTCCAGTTCCTGCAAATACAAGAAAAAACGTAGATAAAAATTCAGCTGCAAATTTTTTCATGACTTATTTTTTCTTAAATAAACAATAAGTAAAATTTTGTGTGGTATCAAATGGAGTGGGGTGCACTACCGATTTTGATTCAATACAATTGAAATTTTCTGCAAATAAATTTTGCAAGTCAATTCCATCGTATTGTGTTATTGGTAATGCGCTACATTTTAATGGACCTGATTTTGAAAATGTAGCAATCATTGCTTTACCACCTATTGAAATGCTATTGGAACAAATTTCTTTGTATCTATTTATTTCATTATGCTCTGTCAAAAAATGAAATACAGCTCTGTCGTGCCAATAGTCGAATTTTAATTTAGAATCAAAATTTAAAATATTGGAGATAATAAAATTTACGTTTATTGCTTTTTCAGCTAATCTATTTTTTAGGCGTTGAATTGCATTTTCGGAAATATCTAATGCGTAAATATTTGTATATCCTTTATTGATTAAGTAATCTATAAAATAAGAATCGCCTGAGCCAATATCGATTATGGATGCATCTTTTGCAATGTTTTGTGATTCAAAAAAGTCAATACTTTCTTTTGGTGTTGGTTGATACCAACTTACTTCATTTTGCTTTTTATTTGCAAAAACATTTTCCCAATGTTCTTTTCTTTCCATATTGTATTTTAGCAGCAACCTCCTCCAGGAGTACAGCAGCTTACTTTTTCTGTTTGTAATTCGTTCAGATTTAATTTTATTTTTTCTGTGGGCACACCACATTTATCACTTGCTAAACAATTGGTGTTTTTGTTGGTTAAGATAAATTCAGTTCCATTAAATTCAAGTCCATACCTACCAATTGTTTCGGATTGATATTCTACTTCAATTTCTTCATCTCCAATTCCAATATTTTTTTCTGAAAGACTGATTATTTTAAGGAGTTTTTCTGGAGCTAGTTTGTGATCTGTATCATTTGCTTCCCATAATTGAAAATTTACATATTTTTCTTCCCGGATAGTTCCTCCGCAGTCGATAAAATGTTTGGTGGTTAATCCTACTTCTGTAATATGGAAATGTTTGGGAACTTCTTTTCCATTTTCCAATTTAAAATTAATTACATCTAATGCGATTAATTTAGTTTTTAGTTCTGATAGTTTCATTTTTTAACAACATTTAGTTTTCATTGATTCAAAATTCATTTTAAATAATTGAGTAAAAACAGCTTGTGCTTGTTTCCAGTTTTCTTTATCAATGCAATAACAAACTCTTGGCCCATCAATTTCACCTTTAATTAACCCAACATTTTTTAATTCTTTTAAATGTTGTGACACAGTAGATTGAGATAAAGGTAATTGTTCAACAATATCATTGCAGATGCAGGATTTTTGTTCCGCTAAAAATTTTATGATTGCCACACGAGCAGGATGAGATAGTGCTTTTGCAATTTCTGCAGCTTTTATTTCATCTGTACTAAACTCTAATTTTTTACTGTAAGCCATTTTTAAATTATATATCGCAAATATACGATATAATAATTTTCAAAAGCAAATATTTTTTTGAAAATATTTTTTTAGCCTATAATTTTTAGTTTAGCAAATTTGATGAGAAGTTGTTTTTGTCCAATTCCTTCAAAGAATACGGTTGCTTTGTTATTAGGGAAATCACCTTCCATGCTAATTACTTTTCCAGAGCCAAATCGTTCATGCTCTACACTCATTCCTGTTTGTAAGCTACGAAGGCTTTCTGTATCAAAATCAGACGTGTTTTTAGAAGCACTGTTTACTTTCACTAATTTTTTTCCCATTACTGGGCGCTGAACAAATGTTTGTTTCTGTGTTTTTCCAATGCTTAATTTGCGACTATTGTATTCTTCTTCAGCAAACAACTTATTGCTGTCTTCGGTAGGTAATTCCAAATATTGTTCATCTAATTCTTCGATAAAACGGCTGGGTTCGGTGTAGATCATATTTCCCCAGCGATAACGAGAAGTAGAAAATGAAAGAGTTACTAATTTTTCTGCACGTGTGAGTGCAACATAAAACAATCTTCGTTCTTCTTCTAAATCAGTTCTGGAGGTTAAACTAAGTTGAGAAGGAAATAAGTTTTCTTCTAACCCTACAATATAAACGTAAGGAAATTCCAAACCTTTTGCAGCATGTATTGTCATTAGCAACACTTTGTTTTTGTCTTCTTCGGTTTTTGCTTCTTTGTCAGCATCCGTTAACAAAGCAATATCTTGCATGAAAATATCTAAAGTAGGTTCTTTTGTTTCGGGTAAAATGGTTTGTTCATCGGCAAACAGTTTTCCATTTTCGAATAATCCATCTTCTGAAATTTTTTCAATAGGAGAAATATTTTCATTCGTTTCACTTTCATCTTTCGGAATTTGAATTGTTTCAATTTCTGTTTCAGAAAATTCTTTTAAACCATTTAGTAATTCTTGAATATTTTCATATCTGCTAACACCTTCAGGACTTTTATCAGCATATAAGTCACGAATAATTCCTGAGTGTGAAGCAATGTGTTGTCCTATGTCAAATGCATTATGTGTTTTTAACATAATCGAAAAACTCCTTATCATAGATGCAAATTCATCTACTTTTGCTTTTGTTCCTGCATTTAATCCAATATCAAATTGATTGATGTTTTCGATTACCGTCCAAAGGCTAACATCATGGTCGTTTGCCCCAATAATTATTTTATCTAAAGTGGTGTCGCCAATTCCTCTTGCGGGATAATTTATAATTCGTTTTAATGCTTCTTCATCGTGGTTATTAATTGTAATTCTGTAATAAGCCAACAAATCTTTTATTTCTTTACGCTGATAAAATGAAAGTCCACCATAAATTCGGTAAGGAATATTTTGTCTTCTCAATGCTTCTTCCATAGCTCTAGATTGAGCATTGGTTCTATATAAAATTGCAAAATCTCTATTTTTTGCTTGGTTGTTCATTTTTATTTCAAAAATAGAATTGGCTACAAAGTTTCCTTCTGCATTATCGCTTTCTGTTTTTACAACTTTTATTTTTTCGCCTTCTGCATTTTGGGTAAAGACATTTTTTTTGAGTTGTTCTTTGTTTTTTGCAATGATTGCATTTGCAGCACCAACAATATTTTTTGTTGAGCGATAGTTTTCTTCCAGTTTATATGTATTTAATTCAGGATAATCTTTTTCAAAATTTAAAATATTCTGAATGTTTGCACCACGAAAAGCATAAATACTTTGTGCATCGTCTCCAACGACACAAATATTTCTAAAAGCAGCAGCCAGTTGTTTTACAATCACATATTGTGAAAAGTTGGTGTCTTGGTACTCATCTACCAAAATATATTTAAACTGATTTTGGTATTTATAAAGCACTTTTGGAAAATCTCGCAATAAGACATTGGTGTTAAACAATAAATCATCAAAATCCATTGCTCCGGCTTTAAAGCATCTGCTACTATATTGCTGGTAAATAATTCCCATTTTGGGCTTCACAGCCATTCTGTCTTCTTCAATTAGCTGGGCATTGTTAAGATATTGTTGTGCGGTTATTAAATTATTTTTAGCACTTGAAATTCGAGCCAAAACACTAGCTGGTTTGTAAACTTTGTCGTCTAAACCTTGTTCTTTTAAAATGGTTTTAATTAAACTTTTTGAGTCATCTGTGTCATAAATGGTAAAATTATTCGGATAACCAATTTTTTCAGCTTCAGTTCTTAAAATTCGAGCAAAAACAGAGTGAAAAGTCCCCATCCATAAATTTTTCGCCTCGCTTTGTCCAACTATTTTGGCAATTCGGTCTTTCATTTCTCGGGCTGCCTTATTTGTAAAAGTTAGAGAAAGGATGTTAAAAGGGTCAACCCCTTTTTTCATTAAATGAGCTATTCTATAGGTAAGAACACGAGTTTTACCAGATCCGGCACCAGCTATAATCATCACAGGACCTTCGGTACATTCAACGGCTTTTCGCTGAATTTCATTCAATTCATCTAAATAAAATTTCGACATAATAGGAAGTAAAATCGCTTAAAAGCACAAATCTAGTTAATCATTTTAAGCATCCTGCCTAATGTTGAAAAGTCTAAAGCAACTTTTTGAGTCATAAATGCATCTGAAAAAGACAATTAAGTGAGCTTTTTTTTAAAATTTTAATATCTTTAAACTTGTAAACTAAATAAACACTCTCTAGTAACTAATAAATTATGATGAAAAAAAATTTACTACTCGCAATTACATTTGTTGTATCGTCTTTTTTTGCTTTAGCACAATCAACAAATAATTCCTATGGTGTGTCTAATGCAGATTGGCATAAAGCATCTAAAACAACTGCAGTTTTAATTGAAAATATAGATGTTTCTAGTTTTGTAAACTATGTAATATTGGCTGGAAAAGGAGGTAGTGATGATTACAAATATTTCATGGATTATGCTCAGAGCCAATTGAAAAAAGATAAAAACGAGTTGATTTATAAGGTTTATAAAAAAGAAATCCGTTCTGAAATTGATGTAAAAAAATATTTTTCTTCATTACAGCCATACTACATTGAAATTTTTAAAGAGTATAAATCAAAAAGAGATAAATTTTTAACAGAAAGAAATATTGCAAAAGCTATGGCTTCAGGAGTTGCTCCAACACCATTTGCTTGTGGTTCTCCTTGTACCAACCCTAGTTTTGAATCAGGAACTGGATTTTGGGATTACTCTACAGGAACAGCTTGCGCAAGTTCAACGGGTGATCCTTGTAGTTTAGTGTCTGGATTTAGTTCAGCACAACATGTTTTACAAACAGCTGGTGGTTATGACCCAACTGTTGGAGGAACTACACTACCTGTTGTTGCAACAGGTGCTGGAAGTAGTTCATTAATGCTTGGTGATGGAGCTGTAACAGGAGGTTATGCTGCTCGTGCGAGTATTTCTTTTACTGTTGATGCATCTAGTACCAACTTTACTTACCGCTATGCTGTTATTTTACAAGATCCTCTTTCAGGACATTTGGACGAAGAACGCCCCTATTTTAAGGTAAAATTACGCGACCAATCTGGAAATGTTTTAGCTTGTGGTGATTACGAAGTACTGGCAAAACCACCAATTACAGGATTTTTTCTAGTTTCAGGTACTTCTGATGTTTATTATCGTCCTTGGACTTCTGTTTTTGTTCCTTTGAGTGCTTATATTGGTCAATGTGTTACACTTGAATTTACAAGTTCTGATTGTGCTTTAGGAGGTCATTTTGGTTATGCTTATATTGATGCAGATTGTTCTCCATCTGGGTTGATCTCTTCTTCTCCTGCGGTTTGTGGAGGCAATTCAATTACATTAACAGCTCCTGCAGGTGCTGCAGGTTATTCTTGGACAAATACTAGTGCTGGTGGTTCAACAGGAATTGTTGGTTCTGATACAAATCAAGTAGTTACTGTAAATCAAGGAGGAACATATGAAGTTACTATGACTTCTGTTATGGGAAGCGCTTGTAGTTCTACGATGACAGTTTCTGTACCTTCCAACCCAAACAACCCTGTTCCAGCTTTTTCAGCTGATACAGTTTGTGCAGGTACGCCAACTACATTTTTGGATTTATCAACTCCAACAGATAGTATTAGTCATTGGGAGTGGGATTTTAATAATGACGGAATAGTTGATGATACTACTCAAAACCCCACTTATACCTTTCCAACTGGGGGAACTCAGCAAGTAACATTATCAATAACTTGGGGACCGTGCGTTGTTAGTATTTCACAAAATATTTATGTAATACCTACTGGCCCAGTAACAATTACATCTGTTCCAACACAGTGTTCAACAAACCCTGCATTTAATTTAACGGCCAGCTCATCAGGTGGAGTATGGAGTGGTACAGGAATTACCAATCCTTCATCAGGGACATTTAGCCCCTCCACAGCAGGCCCAGGGACATATATAATAACATATACATTAGGAGGTAGTGGCTGTCCTAGTATTGATACTGTTCAGATTGTTGTTCTTCAAGGTGGTAATGCAGGTTTTGCTCTGCCATCTAATATGTGTGTGGGTTCAACTACTTTAATTAACTTGAATAATACTTTTACAACAGGAACTCCAGGCGGTACTTGGAGTGGTCCGGGTGTAACAGGCAATATGTTTGACCCAACTGGTTTAACTGGAAGCGTAACAGTTTCTTATACTGTTGGAACAGGAATTTGTCAGCAAACATCTTCTCAAACAGTAAATATTAATGCTGTTTTAGCAGCATTTACTGCAACTCCAAATTCGGGAGATGCACCATTAGTAGTTGATTTTTTAAATGGAAGTGTTAATGCAAATGTTTATCAATGGACTTTTGGAAATGGCGGAACTTCCACAAATGCAAATGATTCAACTATTTATATGAATCAAGGAACCTACACCGTTACACTTATAGCTACAAATTCCACTACAGGATGTAGCGACACGGTTACAGCTTTAATAGAAGTTTTTGAACACTCAATTTTAGTAGTTCCAAATGTATTTACTCCAAACGGAGATGGAAATAATGATACATTTATTCCCGTTTTTGCAGAAGGTCTAATTGGATACAAAATGCAAATCTATGATCGTTGGGGATTAAAAATGTTTGAAGGAACAAATGATAATATCGGTTGGGAAGGCAAAGCTAAAAATGGTTCATTAGCGCCAGACGGAACATATTATTATATTATTTCTGGAAAAGGAGTTGATAGCAAAGAATATGAATTTACAGGTTACTTACAATTAATTCGCAAATAATTATTATATAAAACTTTAAAATGAAAAAACTACTCTCGATTTTTGTAATTTTTGTGACTTTGTTTTCACAAAAAATGATTTTTGCTCAAGGTTCTAATTGCGCTACAGCTGACCCCTTTTGTACGGGAACAACCTATACATTTCCTAATAATACTGGAGTGCCTGATCAGGGTACATACCAATGTT
This sequence comes from uncultured Chitinophaga sp., assembly GCA_964549315.1. Classification (GTDB taxonomy): domain Bacteria; phylum Bacteroidota; class Bacteroidia; order 2-12-FULL-35-15; family 2-12-FULL-35-15; genus 2-12-FULL-35-15. Next base: position 36,098 of record CAZJUY010000019.1, read on the forward strand.
TAACTACTACACCTAATCCAGCATGGTATTATCTACAAATAGCTAATTCTGGGAATATAGATATACATATTGTCCAGAATAATTTGAGTGGAACTGGTATTGATGTGGATTTTATTATGTGGGGGCCATTTACCAGTGTTGCAAATGCTTGTGCAACAATCTCTCCTTCCACAAGTGCTGTAGATTGTAGTTATTCAACAGCTGCAACCGAGGATGCTAATATTCCAAGTGCAGTTACGGGTCAATTTTATATGCTTATGCTTACTAATTTCTCAAATCAAGCAGGAACTATTTCTTTTTCTCAAACAGGTGGAACAGGAAGTACGAACTGTGCGATTGTTTGTGGTCCTCCTAATGCTACAACTGGTTCTCCTCAAATTATTACTTGTTCTACAACTAGCGTTTCTTTGAGTGCAAGTTCCACAACTCCGGGCGTGTCATATAGTTGGTCTGGTCCAGGAATTGTATCGGGAGGGGCTACAGCCACTCCTGTGGTGAATGCAGCAGGAACATATACTGTTACTGTTACGGATCCATTGAATTCGGGCTGCCCTGCTACTGCTACACAAACAGTTTCTCTGAACAACACACCTCCAAACCTTGTAGTTGGCTCCGCTCAAAGTATTACTTGTATCGTTACCTCATTAAATTTAAGTGCAAACTCAACAACACCAGGTGCTACATATAGTTGGGCTGGACCTGGAATTGTTTCAGGTGGTACAACAGGTACCCCAACAGTAAATGTTGATGGCACATATACTGTTACTATAACAGATCCCGCAAATGGTTGCACATCAACAGGGACTCAGGTTGTTAATTTAAATAATACACCTCCAACAGTTACAGCTGGTGCAACTCAAACAATTACTTGTATTACTCCAACTGCTACATTATCAGCAACTGCTTCTGGAGTAACCTATAATTGGTCTGGAACGGGAATTACTGCTGGAGGTACTACGGCTAATCCAACGGTTAATGCTGCCGGAACATATACAGTTACAGTTACTGACGCAATCAATGGCTGTACTTCAACTGCAACACAAGATGTATTATCAACGATTTCAGTTCCCGATGCTACTGCAGGGACACCTCAAACAATAACTTGTATAGTTACATCTGCTCCTTTAAGTGGAAATTCTACTACTTCTGGGGTAACTTACAGTTGGAGTGGCCCAGGAGGTTTTACTTCAAGTTTACAGAACCCCAATGCAACAACTGCTGGAACCTATACTGTTACTGTTACCGATGCAAGTGGGTGTACCAATACTGCAACGCAAGTTGTTAATGCTAATACAACACCTCCAAATGTTGTTACGGGTTCAGCTCAAACATTAACTTGTACAACTACTTCGGTAAATCTAAATGCAAATTCATCTACAACTGGTGCAACCTACAGCTGGGCAGGCCCCTCTATTACATCAGGTGGAATTACAGCAACACCTTCTGTTGGAGGTGCAGGAACTTACACTGTAACAGTTACTGATCCTGCAAATGGGTGTACATCAACTGCAACTCAAATAGTAAATTCTAATACAACTCCTCCAACTGCTAATGCTGGAACCGATAATACATTTGCTTGTAATGTTTCTTCATTGAATTTAAATGGTTCAGGCTCTAGTTCTGGAGTGGGATATAGTTATAGTTGGTCAACATCAGATGGTTCAATTGTTTCTGGATCAAATACATTAACTCCTACAATTTCTCAAGCAGGTACATATACTATCACAGTTACTAATTCTGCAAATGGATGTACTTCTTCTGATGTTGTGGTAATTAATCCAGATGTTTTACCAGATGCTTCTTTTACAGCATCTCCAAATAGTGGAGTACCTCCATTAACTGTTGATTTTACAAACAATAGTACGGGTTCCGTAAGTTATTTATGGAATTTAGGTAATGGAAATACTTCGTTAGGTACAAATCCATCAGAAATATATTCTGCAACTGGTAGTTACCCAGTTACTCTATATGCATACAATAGCAATGGATGCGTTGATTCAATGACTGTTACTATTGAAGTAACAGGAATATCTGCATTGGTTATTCCAAATGTATTCACCCCAAATGGTGACAACAACAATGATATTTTTACTCCAACAATTGCTGAATGGATTAAAACATTTAATGCAGAAGTTTATGATCGTTGGGGATTAAAAATGTTTGAATGGACAAATGAGCAATCAGGATGGAGCGGACAAGCAAAAAACGGTTCTCAGGCGCCTGATGGTACTTATTATTATATCATTAATGCAAAAGGTGCTGATGGAAAAGATTTTAAATTCACTGGTTATGTTCAGTTAATTAGAAAATAAGTTTTTAAAATATTATGGATAAAAAAGGTGCTTTAGTTATGAAGCACCTTTTTTATTTTAGGAAAAAAATTATTTTAAGTCGGCATACTCTTCAAACGAAATACCTTTTTTAAATTCTTCAGAATAAATATATTGTTTAATGTGATCTCCCCAAGCTTTGTGAGATTTTCTGTTGTCAAGTTTTGCAGGGTCAAATGCTTTGCTAAAATGAACTCTGATTGTTTGACCTTTTTGTTTAAACATTTCGTCAGGTAAAAAAAGCATTTCAATATTAGCTTTTATTCCAATAAACTTTCGGAATCGAGCAAAATTGTAAAAAAATCTAGAGTTTTTTCCTTCGATAAAAACAGGTACAATCATTCTTTTGTGGTCTATTGCTTGTGTTACAAAGCTTTTTTTCCAATCCAAATCCATAATAGTTCCTTTTTGTTTTCTAGAAACTAAACCTGCTGGAAAAAAACCAATAGCTTCATCAGTCATTAAAACACTTTCAATAGTTCGAAGTGAAGTAGGTGAGGTGCTTTTAATTTTATTGATTCCAATAAATACATCACCGTAATTTTTTAAATTTTTTAATACATCATTAACAACAAAATGTATATCTGGTCTCACTTCTGCAATTGTTTTTACAAATGCCATTCCATCAAGTCCCCCAAGAGGATGATTAGCAGCTAAGATAATTCCACCTTCTTTTGGAATAAAATGAGGGTTAGTAGATTCTATTTTTGCACCCAGTAATTCAAGACCTTTATTATTGTATTCTACTCCATAATAATCTTTAATTTCATTCATTATGAAATTAATTTCATCCTCATGCAATTTGCGTTTTAACCAATTTTCAACAAAACGAGGAAGCCATTTTTTTAAACCAGGTGCTTTTTCTGATAATACTTTGCTTACATCAATAAATTTTTCGGGCATAAATTGGCTAGTGATGGAGGGGTGATTATTTTAATTTATTTTCAATTTCTCTTAGTCTGTCATTTAGTTTTCTCAGGCCTCTAAATAGCACATAGCTTCTTTGATAGTCACCAACTGCAAATGCAGGAGAACCTTGCACTATTAAATCTTTTGTATCTATTGTGGATGCAACACCTGATTGCCCAGCAATTTTAACTCCATCTGCAATTTTTATATGCCCAACAACACCTGCTTGTCCGCCCATCATCACATTTTTTCCTAATTTAGAAGAGCCAGCAACAAATGAACCACCTGCCAATACACAGTTTTCACCTATTTCTACATTATGAGCTATTTGAACTAAATTATCAAGTTTTGCTCCTTTACGAATAATTGTTGAGCCGATTGTAGCTCTATCAATAGATGTATTTGAACCCACTTCTACATTATCTTCTATAATAACATTTCCAATTTGAGGAACTTTTTTATAATTATTATCAGCATTTGGAGCAAACCCAAAACCATCACTTCCAATAACTGTGCTTGCATGCACTGTAATATTACTGCCAATTACACAGTCATGATAAATTTTTACTCCAGAATAAAAAACACAGTCGTTGCCAATTGTTACATTATCGCCAATATAGCAATGTGGGTATATCTTTACGTTATTTCCAATTTTTACATTTTCTCCTATGTAAGCAAAAGCGGCTACATAACAATCATTCCCAATCGAAGCAGTGGAAGCAATAAAAGAAGGTTGTTCGATTCCTTTTTTATTGTTTTTTGCCTGGTTGTACATGTCAAGTAATGTTGCAAAACTGCTGTATGGGTCATCAACTCGAATGAGGGTACATGTTGGTTTTATTGGTTTTTCTAACGATAAATCTTTTTTTACAATTACAACAGATGCATCTGTTTCATAGATGTATTGTGTATATAATGGGTTTGATAAGAAAGACAAACTTCCTAGTTTTCCTTCTTCAATTTTAGAAAGACTCGACACGGTTGTATTTTCGTCTCCTTCAACTGAACCATTTAAAAGGCTAGCAATTTGTTTGGCTGAAAATTTCATTATTTAGTTTTATTATCTCTAAAAGATTGATTTTGCAACGTCAAACATACATAAAATTTTTCATTTTATTTTTCATAATTAAAGCTTTTTAATAGCTGCTTTAATTATCTAAATCTTATTTTTGTATTTTAGAAATGATTTATAATGCGAGTTGATATAAAATTTTTCTTCTTTTTTTTGTTGAGCTTTTATTCTGTTTCTGTTTTTTCTCAAAAAGATTCTATTAGTGAGCCAAAATATAACGGTATAACATCTTATTTTTATGAATCACAATTTTTGAATCCCGACTTGTATACAAAAATAGAAACCCCAGTGGGTGGATTCCAAAATTATCATCCACGAAATAATATTGGAAATGTTGGTTTGCCAATTAATTCATTAATTTATAAACCATCATTTGGTTCAATAGGATTTAATTATGCTCAAAATAATTATGAGCAATATTTTTTCAATAAACACAATTTAAAGTTTTATTCAACTCGCAGCCCTTATACAGATATTCTTTATGTAATGGGTTCAAAAAAAGAACAAGTTTTTAATGGAGTGTTTTCTTACAATGTTAAGCCCAATTGGAATGTCAGTGCTTATTTTACTCGTATTCGCTCAGAAGGTTTTTATTTAAGACAAAACACCAATCAAAGTTATGTTGCATTGTCCTCAAATTATATTTCGAATAAAAATAGATATGCATTGCTTGTTAGTGCTTTTTATAATGCCGCAAAAAACACAGAAAATGGAGGTATAAAATACGATACAGCTTTTTTTGAGGGAGGATTGATTGATAAAAAAATATTACAGATTAATTTAACTCAGGCAAAAAGAGAAATGACTGGACGTGCTGTTCATGTTAACCAATTCGTAAATTTTGGAAAAAGAGAGAACGATACCTCAAGTAAAATAATTCCTTCTTGGCAGTTGCAGTTAAATTCTAATTATGAAGATAATGATTGGAGATACAATGATGGAAATCCTAATTCTGGATTTTATTCAAATATTTATATGGATTCTATCGTTACAAATGATAAGATAGTTAATTCAAAAATTGAAAATTCAATATCCATAAACAGAGTAAACAATCAGAATCATTCGGGTTTTATTGATTGGCTTGGCATTTCTTTTTGTGCCACACATCAATTATTAAATATTAGGCAGAATACTTTCGACTCTACATTTAATAATGTAATTATAGGTGGTAAATTATACAGTTTATATAACACAAAAGGTTTTTCGTTTAACTTAAATAGTAAATATGTTGTAAGCGGATTCAATAAATCAGATTACAATTTTTCTGGATTAATAAAAAAAGAATTTTCAACTGTTTTTTCTGTTTCTTTAAATGGTTCGATTGATAATAGAACGCCTGACTTTATCTATTCATATTACAATTCAAATAATTTTAAATGGAATAATTTATTACAAAAAACAACAAGAGAGAATATTGGGTTAAACCTAGAGTCAAATAAATATAATTTTTACGCATCACTTGATTACAGCATTTATAATAATGTGCCTTATTTTGATAATTATGCAATTGCAAAGCAATACATTGGAAGTATTAATGTTATTAATGCACAACTTAAAAAGAATTTTAAAGCTTATAATTGGCATTTAGATAATTACCTACAGTATAATTATGTTCCAGATTCTACCGTAATTCGATTGCCGCAGTTTGTTCTGAATCATTCATTGTATTATGAAAACGATTTATTTAAGAAAGCAATGCGTATGCAAATAGGTTTTTCTATTTTTTATACTTCATTCTATTATGCAAATGCTTATATGCCGGCTACTTCACAGTTTTATATTCAAGATAATAAAAAATATGGTAATTATCCTTTTGTTGACTTTTTTATTAATGCAAAAATTAAAATGGTAAATGTGTTTTTAAAAATTGATCATTTAAATAGCGGTTTAAGTGGGAATACTTATATGCAAACACCTAATTTTCCAACAAATGATAGGGCATTCAAAATTGGGTTGTCTTGGAGATTTTTTGACTAAATTAATATAAACTCAAATTCTTTCTTTGTTTTATTTTTTAATTCTTAAATTTATGTACACAAATCACAGTATGCCATGAAACACTTTTTTTTATCTACATTGTTTTTATTGTTCATTACCCAAAATGCATTTTCTCAAACGTGTCAGCAGGCAAAAAATCATCAACATAATTTAAAATCCTTATCAAATAATGTATTGCCACAAGCAAGTAATTATAGAAGTGATACAATTGATGTTTTAAATTATACTATAAATTTAGATATTACTGATTTTACTACAAATACTATAAAAGGAAATACACAAGTAAAGTTTGCTCCTAAACTGAATGGTATTACTGTATTAAATTTAGATTTATTAGAATTAATAGTTGATTCAATCAAACAAGGTTCTTCTCTTTTAACTTATTTGTATAATGATACCTTGCTTTCTGTGAATTTGTCATCAACCATGAATATTGGTGATACATCTTCCGTAGTAGTTTATTATCACGGTACACCACAAGGAGATGCATCTGGCTGGGGTGGTTTTTATTTTCAAAGCGGATATGCATATAATTTAGGTGTTGGTTTTGCTGCTAATCCTCATGTTTATGGAAGAGTTTGGTTTCCTTGTTTTGATAATTTTGTTGAGCGTTCTACTTATGAATTTAATATTACAACCAACGCTGGTAAAGTTGCTTATTGCAATGGTTATTTAGCTAATGATACAACAGACGGTTCTGGTTTTAGAACCCGTAAATGGATTATGAATGAAGAAATCCCTTCCTATTTAGCCTCAGTTGCGGTTGCTGCATATACACATGTAAACAAAACATTTAATGGCATAAATGGACCTGTTCCGATTATGCTAACGGCTTTGCCAGCAGATACAACAAACATGAAAAATTCATTTGTTAATCTAAATACAGCGCTTTCAACTTTTGAAAATCATTTCGGTCCATATATGTGGAATAGAGTGGGGTACTGTTTGGTTCCTTTTAATTCAGGTGCAATGGAGCACGCTACAAATATTGCTTACCCTAAGGCAACAGCAAATGGTACTTTAACCTATCAAACACTTTATGCGCATGAATTATCTCACCACTGGTTTGGAGATCTTGCAACATGTAGAACAGCAGAAGATATGTGGCTGAACGAAGGTTGGGCTAGGTATTGTGAATTTTTATTTACAGAAGTCTTGTCTGGTTATTCTAGTTACTTATCAGCAGTTCGTTCTAACCATGAAGATAATTTACATTTTAATATTGTAAAAGAGGGAAATTTATCTCTTTCAAACATTCCTCATGCTTATACTTATGGCGATCATGTTTACAATAAAGGAGCAGATGTAGCACATAGCTTGAGAGGTTATATGGGTGATAGTTTGTTTTTTTATTCTGTAAAAACGTATTTATCTCAAAATAATTATAAAGATGTATCAAGCACAGATTTTATGAATGCATTAACTTCTGCATCAGGAATGGATATGACCTATTTTTTTAATGACTGGGTTTTTAACCCAGGATGGTGCCATTTTTCTGTAGATTCATTCAAAGTAGTGCCTCAAGGGCCTAATTATGACGTAACGGTTTATTTAAAACAAAAATTAACTTCTGCTCCAAACTATTATCAGCAAGTCCCCTTAAACATTACGTTTAAATCATCAAATTTCACAGAGAACACACAACGTATTGTGATGAGTGGTGCTAATTCTTCTTTTACTTTAACAGTTCCTTTTAATCCTGCATTTGTAGCTGTTAATATGGATGAAAAAATTTCACATGCAGTAGCTCCAGAGTTTAAGGTAATTAAAACAAATGGTGGACATAATTTTCCAAATGCAAAAATGAATTTAACTGTACTTTCAATTACAGATTCTGCTTTTGTTCGAATAGAACATAATTATACACAACCAGATACTTTTAAGGTAGCAGGTATGGGTTATCGTTTATCTCCAAACAGATATTGGAAAGTAGATGGTATTTTGCCTGTAAATTTTAAAGCAAAAGCTGTTGTTTCTTATGAAGGTCGAACTACAGCATTTAGTGGTAATTTTTGGTTAGATAATCAATTAATAAATGTTCCTGAAGATAGTCTTGTCTTGATGTATCGAAGAAATGCGGCAGCAGATTGGACTGTTTACCCTTATTACACTAAAAACTTTTTAGGTAGCAATACTGATAAGCGTGGTCAAATTAGTATAGATACCTTAGCATTAGGGGAGTATGTATTTGCTATTCGTGATAATGCACTTGGAATTTCTGAAAATCATACAAACATTGAAAAGTCAATAGTTATATATCCTAATCCTGCAAAGGATGAAATTCAAATTGATTTCAAAAAATTAAATGCTAGTCAGCTAGAAAATATTCAATACTTGATTACTGATATAAGTGGAAAAATTGTTTTGAAGGGGAACGTTCGTTCAAATCAACAAACAGTTTTATTGCAACTGAATAGTTTGAACAATGGAATTTATATAATTCATGTTGAGAATAATGGAACTATAGTCGCAAAAGAAAAATTTGTAATTGCTCGTTAAACAAAATCTGCTTTTACTTGTTTAAGATTTATTGCAATGATATTATATGGGATATAAAAACACGCAGGAATGTATTGATGACCTTGAAAAAAATGGTCATTTAATTCGAATAAAAGAGGAGGTTAGTTCTGATTTAGAAATGGCTGCAATCCATTTGCGTGTATATGAAAAAAACGGACCAGCCATTTTATTTGAAAATATTAAAGGATGTAAATTTAAAGCAGTTTCAAATTTATACGGAGATATTAATCGTAGTAAATTTATTTTTAGAGACACGCTCGACAAAATAAAAACACTAATTGATTTAAAAAATAATCCAATTGAAGCTATAAAACACCCTCTAAAATATTCAAATGTATTATATACTGCATATTCTTCTTTTCCCAAAAAATCAAGATTCAATAATCCTGTTTTAAAAAATAAAACAACTATTTCTGCTTTACCTCAAATAAAATGTTGGGAAAACGATGGAGGAGCTTTTATAACCTTGCCTTTGGTATATACTGAGGACATAGATAAGCCAGGAGTAATGAATTCCAATTTAGGAATGTATCGAATTCAATTAAGTGGAAATGAATATATACAAGACAAAGAAGTCGGTTTGCATTATCAATTACATAGAGGAATTGGAGTTCATCAAACAAAATCTAATTCTAAAAACCAACCTTTAAAAGTTAGTATTTTTGTGGGAGGCCCGCCATCTTTAACTATAGGGGCTGTAATGCCATTGCCGGAAGGAATGAGCGAATTGACTTTTGCTGGTGCTTTAGGAAATAGAAGAATACGTTATACATATGACGATGAAGGATTTGCAATAGCATCAGATGCTGATTTTGTAATTACAGGTGAAGTATATCCAAATGAAAATAAACCTGAAGGTCCCTTTGGTGACCATTTAGGTTACTATAGTTTAAAACATGACTTTCCAGTAATGTGCGTAAAAAATGTTTATCATCGTGATGGAGCAATTTGGCCTTTTACAGTAGTTGGAAGACCACCTCAAGAAGATACTGCTTTTGGAAATTTAATTCATGACATAACAGGAAATGCAATTCCAAATGAGATACCAGGGTTAAAAGATGTGCATGCTGTGGATGCATCTGGAGTTCATCCCTTGCTTTTGGCTATTGGAAGTGAGCGCTATACACCATATAACAAAGAAAGAAAACCTCAAGAAATTTTAACAATTGCAAATCATATTTTAGGTACAGGGCAATTAAGTTTGGCAAAATATTTATTTATTGTTGCAGGAGAAGATAATACGGAATTAACTACAAAAGATGTACAAAAATATTTTATTCATACACTTGAAAGAATTGATTTAACGCGTGATTTGCATTTTTATACACGAACTACAATTGATACATTAGATTACAGTGGAACAGATTTAAATAGTGGAAGTAAGTTAGTAGTAGCTGTGGCTGGAGAAAAAAAACGTGAACTGATGAGTGACCTTGCAGGAGATTTTTCTTTGCCTCCCGTTTTTAAGAATGCAAGAGTGGTAATGCCTGGTATTGTCTCAATATCAGGCCCTAAATACGTTGATCAAAAAACTAGCGAAGTTGAAATATCGAATTTGACGAACTACTTAAAAGAATACAATACCATTAATCTTAGAGGTTTTCCATTAATAATTGTTTGTGATGATAGTGAATTTGTTTCACAAAATTTGAATAATTTTTTATGGACTACTTTCACTAGAAGTAATCCTTCTCACGATATACACGGAATCAGTAGTTTTGTAGAAAACAAACATTGGGGATGCAAAGGTTCACTAATAATAGATGCTAGAATAAAACCTCATCACGCTCCTCCGCTAATCAAAAATTCTGAAATTGAAAAACGTGTGGATGCGCTTGGCGAAAAAGGAAAATCTTTATATGGTATTATTTAGTTTTTTCAAACTCGAAAATTTCTTTTCGATATTTTCCATTGCTAATACCATCAACATGAGCATACATTTTATTTTTGGTATTAAAATAATAAACTACTCGTTGTGGAAAATCATGTAGTTTGTTTTCAAAAATAGCGGAGTCATTTGTCAAACCCAAATATTTAAAATCAACTGGTGTTTCATTTTCAGAAACATCTGCGCGATAATAAAAACTATTTTCTTTTTTTACGATTGAAATTTTTTCAGCAAAAACAGTATCATTATAAATTAACATTCCACCAATTCCTGTGATTAAATCACTATTTTCTAATTGCCATTTTTCAAAAATTGCTGTAGAGTCATCTGGACGCCCTTCCCAGTATCCAATAATCCAATTAAACTGAGAAATATCTTTTTTGTTGCTATTACAAGAAAATAGTAATGTGATAAGTATTAAATAAAATAAAAATCTCATTTAGGTTTATTTTTTCAATTTCGCTTCTTCAAACATATCACGTATTGCACCTAAATAGTATTGATCCCATCCTTCTTCTATACTTTTAAAAGACTTTTCAGGTACGTCTTCATGAAGTAAATCTACAATAGTTTTTTTTCCTTTAGTTTTTAAAGTAAAAGTAACTTTTGACGGTTTATCCCATTGGTCATAAGTCCATTCTTGAACAAGTTTTTTGTTTTTTATAACTTCTAAATTTGTACCAAACATTTGTCCGCTCCAAAGCAAAAAACTAGCACCAACTTCAGCACTCATTTTTGCTTCGTCTTGACTCCAAATTTGTATAATTTCTGGGTTTACTAGTGCATCAAAAACTTCTTCTGCGCTCGCATTAATTTCATATGATTGTTCTATAGTAGGCATGTTGTTAGACTTTAGTTAAATCTTTAGTAAATGTAATGATAATAACTAATACAAAAAAAGATTGTTAATTACTTATTTCGAATGGTGATGAAAAATTATTTGTAGTGTTCATCTTATACATTAAATCATTGTATAAATTTTGTTCAGGTAGATAATAAATTTGGTAATCATTTAATACATATTCATTTATTTTTTTTTCATCTATATATGCCTCATAAATAATATTTTCATTTTTTTCTCTAGAAAGCATTTTTACAGTAATTTCATTAAACCACCATCCTGATATTATCACAGTTTTTTCTGAAATAGAATTAGCTTTTTGAATAACTGAATCTGTATATTTTAATTTCTGTTTTCGTTTCGAATAATCAGAAAAAATTGGTCCAGAAAAGGTATCAAAAAAAATTTCTTGCCCTGCAATGGTATATTTAATTGCATAACTAGAATAAGTTGAACCCCTGTGTTTGTCAGTTAAATTAATGCTGCAAATAAATGGAGAAAGAATTAATGCAAAGCATACTATTTTAAACGCTTTAGCATTCAAATAGTAGCCAGCTAAAATTAATACAAATGGTATCATAGGAATCATATAACCCGATTTTTGTGGTAAACGCAAATAAGAAATGATGTATAAAATGATTACAACTATACTTGCTATAATTATTTTTTTATCTATTTGTGATTCAAAAAGTTTTCCTTTCTCAATTCTTTTTCTGTTAATGAAATAATAAAGTTTAGCAAATAATAAGGCCAACGTTCCTGCAAATCCCCATACTCCAAATATTAATTTGTAGAAAAATTTTGGTACTGAAGGATAAGGAAATTGATCGTAATACATAAAAAAACCACTTCCATATTGTGCCATAATTGGAATAAAACTCACAACGGAAACAAGAGTCATTGGAATGCCTATTTTAAATAATATAATGATGTTTTGTTTTAAATTTTTATTTTGCCAGCCAATTATTATAAAAGGAAGCAACATTGCTCCACTGGTAATTCTACTACCTACGGCTAGACCTAAAAATATTCCTGATAAATAATATTTTTCTTTTAATAATAGATATAATGCAATTAGTACATATGTTTCAGAAAAAACAAAATCTATTGTGTAAGTGCTGCTAATATAATATACAGGAGTAAATGCAAATGCTATTGAAGCTAAAAGATAATATTTGAAATTATAATGTTTTAAGATGAGAGCAACAAAAACGGTTCCTATAGCACTATATAATGCAGATAAAAAATTTGAAAGTTGGTGCCCTCCATTCCATAGCCAAACGAGTGGGAATTCGTGCACAGGATGTCCTGGTAGTCGAGAAGGCTCAACGATTCCTGTTGTTTTTGTTAAGTATGTTGATATTGCAATTGCCCAAGAATCTTCTTCGATACCATAACCAGCCCATAAAAATGGTAAACGAGAAAGCAACACTAAAATAAATAGTACTACAAATGGAGTGTAATTTTGTTTTGAAATTTTCGCAAACATTACAACGAAAATACTTATTTATTTTATTCAAAAATTTTAATCTTTTTCTTTCCTCTTCTTTATTTTAAGTGTTGATAAAAAAATTAACTTCGCTTGGTGAAAAAAACTTACCTCTTTACAATATTTTTATTTTTTTGCATGCAAAATATCCTTGCCCAGCAAGCATCCTATTTTATATTGGGTAAAGAAGAGTTTGAAGGAGTTCAAGTTTATGATGTGATTCAGGATGATGATTTTAACTATTGGTTTTCAACAGACCATGGGTTTTATTTATACGATAGTCATAAATTTATAAAAATTGATTGTGATGGAATGAAAGGTCTATCAGCATTTGAATTTGTTAAAAATCATAAAGGAGAGATATACTGTTATAATCTAAATAACCAGATTATAAAAATCAAAAATAAAGTATGTTCTGTTTTTTATGAGCTATCAGAAAATGAGAGATATAATGATATCTACTTAACAATCTCGCCACAAAATTATTTAATAGTTATTTCCAAAACTATTTTAGTTTTTGATGCAAAAGGAGAAAAAATTAAAATTATCGAACCACACAGCGATTATTTTGGATTTCCTTTTACTACAAAAAAAGATGAAACGATTTCTCACATTATAGGTAAAGATTCTTTACTTGTTTTTGACAGAGGTAAAGCCAGTATTTTACCTTTAAAAAGAGGTGATTTTAAAATTTTGGGTTCACTCAGATTTTTTAGGATTGATGAAAGGGTTTATGCAATTGATAATTTGGACAAGAAAATATACTCGTTTGATGAAAATTCTTATCAAATTATGGCGCTTTCTGAAAATTCTATTTTTCCAACAAAAGAATTTTTAAGATTTTATGAAATAAAAAATAAGCTATGGCTTGCAGGTACAATATCTGGTGTAAGTGTAATTAGTAATCCTAATAAAATTAATACACTTGAAAAAATGTACTCCCAATTTCTAATTTCTGATGTTTATGAAGATAATGAAGGAAATATATTGTTGGGGACCTTTAATAATGGTGTGTTGGTTATCCCAAACCTTAATATTCCAGATGTTGTTGCTTTGCCAGAAAATTTGTCTGTTTTGTGTATTCACAATGACAATGATTTGGGCGTTTTGATGGGAGGACTAAAAGGAGAACTTCTTTCTTTTAAGGATAATCGTGTTAATATTATTTCTACTTCAGGAACAAAGCCTCTTCAGTCTGTTTATTCTTGGAAAAATTTTCCATATGTTATTTTTGATGATGGAGAAATTAAAGCCTACGATAAAAGAACGAAAAAAAGCACTCATTTGCTTAAGGCATCATTAAAAGATGCTATTCTTGTTGATAATAAATACATTTATTTATCTCTAAACACAGGGGTGTCTAAAATTAATTTTGATGATTCAAATTTATTTCAAAAAAGTTTAATTGATTCACTACAAATTCGAACCTATTCAATTGAGTTTGAGCCTAAGTCAAATTGTATTTACATTGCGACTTCGGATGGACTAAAAATCTTCAAAGATGATAATAATATAAAAAAGGCTGTGTTCAATGGTAAAGAAGTTTTTGCAAACGATATTTTTTGCGATAATAAAAGAATTCTTGTTGCTGCAAAAAAAAATGGAATAATATTTTTTGAAAATGGAAAGTCTATTCGTCAAATAATTCCAAAAGTTGACAGTACTGAAGTAGAAATATATAAGCTCATTGTTAATAATGGGAAAATTTATACTAATTCTTCAAAAGGATTAGTAGTCTTTGATATGAATGGAAATTTGCTTACTCAACTAAATAAAGTTCATGGTTTTTCTACAAACAAAATATTTGATTTTGAAATAATTGATAATCAATTGTGGGTTTGCCATTCTAAGGGAGTTCAAAAGATTGACATAACACAATTAAATCAAAAAATTGCAAAGCCACTAATTAAAATTTCTAAAGTGGAGGTAAATGATAGTGTTATTGCAAATATTTCAGACATAGGAAAATTTAATACAAACGAACGTAAATTTCGTTTTGTTCTTTCTTCTCCAACACTCAAAAACAAACAAAATATCCATTTTTTTTATAGGTTGGACGGTTATGATGATAAATGGCTAATTGCAGATTTTGACGCAAATAATATCTTGTATAATGCCTTAGCCCCCGGAGATTATACGTTTTATGCTAGAGCAGAGAACCAAGGGATATTGAGTGATATAGTTATATACAAGTTTAGTATCGCAACACCATTTTATTTGAGTTGGTGGTTTATTCTTTCATCGCTATTAATTTTCTTAGTTATGGTCTGGTTAATTTATCGTTGGCAATTAAGAACTCAAAGGAAAAAATCTGATCAAATAAATGAGTTACATGCATCAAAACTTACTGCTATTCAATCTCAAATGAATCCTCATTTTATTTTTAATTCATTAAATTCTATTCAGGATTTAATATTAAAAGGAGATGTAGAGCATTCATATTCTTATATAACCACTTTTTCGAATATGGTTCGAAGAACATTGAGTTATTCAGAAAAAGATTTTATTGATATAGGGCAAGAAATAAAATTATTGGAATTGTATTTATCACTTGAAAAGTTAAGGTTTAAAAAAGATTTTGACTATAAAATTAATATAGATGAAATAAATGATATTATGATTCCTCCCTTGTTGATTCAACCATTTATTGAGAACTCACTTGTTCATGGATTACTGCATAAATCAGGAAAAAAGGAACTTGTAATTGATTTTAAGTTAGCTGATGTTCTTATTTGTGTTATTCAAGATAATGGAATAGGAAGAGCCGAATCGAAAATAATAAAAGAGAGGCAACGATCAGAACACGAGTCATTTTCTAGCAAAGCAATACTTAAACGATTTGAAATACTTAGTAAGGTGTTTGAGGGAAAATTTGGCTATGAATATGAAGATTTAATTGACAATAATATAGTGACAGGAACAAGAGTAACATTAAAAATACCAATAAAATATAAGTTTTAGCTATTCCTAAACAATTTTGGCTATTAATAAAATAGTATTTAAAAACAAATTACTTAGGCTTAGTTTTGTAATCAATGAAAAAAATTAGAGCATTAATTGTAGATGATGAGGAAAGTGCAAGAGATGTATTAGAAAATTTAATCTTGCGTTTTTGTCCTGATGTAAATGTGGTTGATAAATGCAATAATGTTCTAGATGCTGTTGATATAATTAAAAGAGAAAATCCAGATTTGGTTTTTTTAGATATTGAAATGCCTAAGTATGCGGGATATGAAATAGTTGATTTTTTTGAAAAAATTAATTTTAAAATCGTGTTTGTTACAGCATATGACCATTATGCAATTAAAGCTTTTGAAATAGCTGCAATTGATTATTTACTTAAGCCTGTTGATATTGAAAGGCTGAAAATGGCCATTGAAAGAGCTAATTTGCAATTAGATATTCAACAAAATTTTGATAAATTAAATTTATTAAAGAATAATATAAAAAATAAACAGTTTACTAATATTGTAATAAACGAAAAATCACAACAATATCTAATAGAGATTGAAAAAATAATTGCTATTGAGGCACAAGAGTCTTACAGTACTATTCATACTATTGATAAAAAATATATGATTAGTAAAAATCTGAAACATTTTGAATCAATTTTTTCCAACAATTTAAATTTTATTAGAGTACATAGATCTTGGATGATTAATAAATCCTATATGTTGAATTATTCCAAATCAGATTTAATAATACAGCTAGAGGGAGGTTTGTGTGCAAAGCTATCGAAATATAAAAAAGCAGAGTTCGAATCTGCAATTCTTTCCTAAAATTGTCCATTGCTAAATAAAATTGGCTGTTCCTAAAAAATGAACTTCTATTTTATCAGAAATAGGCTATTCTTGTTGAAAATCTTTTTAAAAACAATTTGTATGAAAAAAACAATTTTCCTGTGCTCAGCAATATTAGGCTTGTTCTGTAACCTAAATACTTATTCTCAAGTTCTTGATCCAAGTTGGTGGCAGGCTAATGGAGATGTTACATCTATTGTGAGAGATACAACAAATAATATAATTTATATTGGTGGAAATTTTACTGCAATTGGGCCAAAATTAATTTACGGTGCTCAGTTGGATTTAACAATAGGAACTCCTACAAGTGGATTTGCAGAGCCTAATAATACTGTTTATGCTACTGTTTCGGATGGTAGTGGAGGTTGGTATATTGGGGGTGATTTTACGATGGTAGGAGATAGTGTTCGCAATAGAATTGCACATATTAATTCTGCAGGGGCTGTTACAAGTTGGAACCCGAATGCGAATCTTACTGTTAGAACTCTTTTGGTTAACTCAGGTGTTGTTTATGTGGGAGGAGATTTTTCATCGATTGGCGGACAAACACGAAATAGATTAGCTGCTTTGAGTGCTACTACTGGATTAGCAATGAGTTGGAATCCGGGGGTAAATGGTCCAGTTTATACAATTGCGTTGAATGGTTCAAACTTGTATGTAGGTGGTGCGTTTTCAAATATTGCTGGAGCAAATGAGAATAATTTATCATTTGTCGATATTAACACAGGAGTAGCCTCAGCTACTTGGCATCCAAATCCTACAAATGCAGTTCGAACATTATTTGTTTCGGGAACAAGTTTATATGTAGGCGGTGATTTTATAAATATTGCTTTAATATCTAGAGATAGACTTGCAGAATTTAATTTATCGAGCCATGCAATTACAGCTTGGTACCCAGGAGCAAATAGTTCCGTATATTCAATTGTTTCAGATGGAACGACAGTTTATGCTGCTGGTATGTTTACATCGATTGGGGGAGGAGCTGCAAGAAACAGAATAGCGGCATTGAATCCATCAACTGGAGTTGCTACTGCTTGGAATCCGAATGCTAATAATTCAGTTTTTTCACTTGCAATTTCTGGTAGCATTATTTATGCTGGAGGGTCATTTACAAACATTGGAGGTCAGGTAAGAAGTAGAGCCGCAGCCTTAAGTACAACTACAGCGCTTGCTACTTCCTGGAATCCTGTTCCAAATAATACAGTTAATACAGTTTCTATTGCAGGAGCTAATTTATATATTGGAGGAGCATTTACTTCTATTGGAGGATATGTAAGAAATTCAATAGCAGCACTAGATGGGAATACTGGTATTCCTACATCTTGGAATCCCAGTGCTAATGGTAATGTTGAGGCGTTGGCTTTATCAGGTACGAACCTTTATGTTGGAGGTAATTTTACAAATATTGGAGGAAATGCAAGGAATTATTTCGCTGCAGTCAGTATCAGTACAGGTTTAGCTACTTCTTTTAATCCAAATCCTAACGGTGTAATTTATGCGTTAGAAACAGATGCAACTAATATATATGTTGGAGGACAATTTACATCAATTGATCTTGCTCCCAGAAATAATTTAGCATCATTAAACTTATCTACTGGACTTGCTACATCTTGGAATCCAAATGCATCAAACTCCGTTAGAGCAATTGCAGTTACATCTACAAAAATATTCGTTGGGGGAAATTTTATTACTATTAGTGGCCAAGCAAGAGATAGGCTAGCATCTTTTGATAAATCTACAGGAGCAATTACAACTTGGTACCCAGGTGCAAACAGTACAGTGTTATCATTAATTCCAGCTGGCACTAACGTATATGTAAGTGGTCTTTTTACCTCAATTGGAGGGGGGGCTGTTCGTAATGGATTGGCTGAAATTAATGGAACAACTGGTGTTGCTACTTCATGGAATCCGAATTCAAATGGTTCTGTAAATTCTATGTCAATTTCTGGTACAACAATGTATGTTGGTGGTTTGTTTACTACTATTGGTGGACAAGCACGTAACAGACTTGCTGCTTTAAATATACCTAGTGCCACTGCCACTACATGGAATCCAAATTTAAATGCATCTGTAAATAGAGTTTTGTTTACTAATAATAAAATTATGGTGGGAGGAGCTTTCACAACAGTAGGGACTAATTCACGAGCAAATTTTGGAGTATTTTATTTTCCTTGCATTAGTCCATCCATTAGTACGCAACCTACAAATCAAACAGCTTGTGAAGGTGCTAATGTTACTCTTTCTGTGGTTGGTTCTGGTACAAATTTATCTTACCAATGGAAAAAGGGCGCAACAAATATTGGAACAAATACATCTTCAATTACATTAAGCGGAGTTACATTGGGTGATGCTGGTAATTATAGTGTTGTAATTACAGGGGACTGTGGAAATGTAACATCTACTGTGGTAACCTTAACGGTGAATCCAAATGTAACACCCACATTTACTGCGGTATCACCAATTTGTTCTGGAGCAACATTATCAAATTTACCAACCACATCTAACAATAGTATTGCAGGAACATGGTCACCTGCAATGAATAATACAGCAACAACAACTTACACATTTACACCAACATCAGGTCAATGTGCAACCACAGCTGGTATGACTATAACAGTAAATCCAAATGTAACACCAACATTTACTGCGGTATCACCAATTTGTTCAGGTGATGTTTTATCAAATTTACCAACCACATCTAACAATAGTATTACAGGAACATGGTCGCCTGCAATGAATAATACAGCAACAACAACTTACACATTTACACCAACATCAGGTCAATGTGCAACCACAGCTGGTATGACTATAACAGTAAATCCAAATGTAACACCAACATTTACTGCGGTATCACCAATTTGTTCAGGTGATGTTTTATCAAATTTACCAACCACATCTAACAATAGTATTACAGGAACATGGTCGCCTGCAATGAATAATACAGCAACAACAACTTACACATTTACACCAACATCAGGTCAATGTGCAACCACAGCTGGTATGACTATAACAGTAAATCCAAATGTAACACCAACATTTACTGCGGTATCACCAATTTGTTCAGGTGATGTTTTATCAAATTTACCAACCACATCTAACAATAGTATTACAGGAACATGGTCGCCTGCAATGAATAATACAGCAACAACAACTTACACATTTACACCAACATCAGGTCAATGTGCAACAAGTGAAACGTTAACTGTTGTTGTGAATACAATTGATTTAACTACTACACTTTCTGGTGGAACTATTTCTGCTAACGAATTAGGTGCAATATATCAATGGCTAGACTGTGATAATTCAAATTCAGAAATTACAGGAGAAACAAATCAATCTTTTTCACCTACTTCAAATGGAAATTATTCTGTGATTGTTTCGTTAGGAGCATGTTCTGATACTTCTGCATGTGTAAATTTTGTTTTAACAAATATAAATTCAAATGTAAATAGTTTATCAATTAGTATTTATCCAAACCCTACATTAGGATTGTTAAACATAAAAACGAATGAGAATATTCAATTGATTTTAATTTATAATGCAATTGGGGAGTTAGTTCAATCAGAAACAAAAAATACATTCTCGATTGAACAGTTACCTCATGGAATTTATCTTGTCCAAGTAAAAACGGAGAAAGGTATTTTGTCTTCTAAAATTATAAAGGAATAAAGTTTTAAAATATAAAAAAGAGGCTTGTGAAATTTCACAAGCCTCTTTTTTATTTGTAATGTTTTACTATCATGCAAAAAGTGGAAAATCTTTCATCATTTTATTTACTTCTTTTCTCACTTCTAAAATTATTTTATCATTATCGTGATTCATTAACACTTTGTCAATTAGATTAACAATTTTAGGAATATGTTTTTCTTTTAATCCACGAGATGTAATAGCAGATGTTCCAACACGGATTCCAGAAGTTACAAATGGAGATTTATCGTCAAATGGAACCATATTTTTATTCACTGTAATATCTGCTTTTACTAATGTATTTTCTGCTAATTTTCCTGTAAGTGTAGCTTGACCGTTTGGTAATTTTTTTGAACGTAAGTCAATTAGCATACAATGATTATCTGTTCCGCCACTTATTACTTTATAACCTTTATCCACAAAACATTGTGCCATTAGTTTTGCATTTTTCATTACTTGAACACAATATTTTAAATAACTATCATCTAATGCTTCAGCAAACGCAACAGCTTTTGCAGCAATCACATGTTCCAATGGGCCACCTTGTGTGCCCGGGAAAACAGCTGCATCCAGTAATTGCGACATCATTTTAATTTCTCCTTTAGGTGTTTTTTCACCAAATGGATTTGGAAAATCTTTTCCCATCATAATCATTCCGCCTCTTGGTCCACGCAACGTTTTATGGGTTGTAGTTGTTACAATGTGGCAGTATGGCATTGGATCATTTAATAATCCACGAGCTATTAATCCAGCCGGATGTGCAATATCAGCCATTAATAATGCTCCTACTTTATCAGCAATTTTTCTGAATGTTTTATAATCCCAATCTCTTGAATAAGAAGAAGCACCGCAGATGATCAATTTTGGTTTTTCTTTTAAAGCAATTTCTTCAACTTTTTTCATGTTTACACGACCTGTTTTTTCTTCAACACCATAAAAACTAGGAACGTATAATTTTCCAGAGGAACTAACAGGAGAACCATGTGTTAAATGTCCACCATGAGAAAGATCAAATCCTAAAATTTTATCACCAGGTTTTAATACGGCAAGCATTACAGCTGCATTTGCCTGTGAACCAGAGTGAGGTTGAACATTTGCCCATTCTGCATTAAATAATTTTTTTGCTCTATCAATTGCTAGTTGTTCTACTTTGTCAACTACTTCGCAACCACCGTAATAGCGTTTGTTTGGTAATCCTTCTGCATATTTATTGGTAAGTACACTTCCCATTGCTTGCATCACTTGATCACTTACAAAGTTTTCAGATGCTATTAATTCTATTCCTACTGTTTGACGTTTTTTCTCTTCAGCTATTAGATTAAAAATTGCGGTGTCTTTTTTCATAAAATACTAAGTTTTATTTTTTAGAATTAGTTGTTAGTAAAATTGAGATTGTAAAAGTATAAAAAAACATTAAGCTTTTTTGTTCATCTTCTCCTTTTCAGACAATAAAAATATTGGTATTAATATCATTAATATTATGGGTGATTGAGCCATTCCCATCAAGAAACGTGATGCCTCATACATTTTTTCTGCTGAATCTGTAAAAAAATAACCTACAGACATAAACAAGGCAGAAAGGATTGTAATAATTAAATAAGAAAGTATGGCAACTGTTCTATATCTTTTATTGTTGAATAAAACTTTTATTGTCCATATTAATACGAATAAAAATATTCCAGAAAAGAATAAAGTTAAAAACCATTTGAAGTTGTAAACGGTACTGTATTCATACTTCTTTAAAAATGATAGAGTAGTGTGAATTGGATAATCCATATCATAATCCCAAGCTTGTAATAGAGCGTTAATACTTTTAAACACAAAATCACGATAGAAACTAAAAAACACTATTGATATTAGTATTAATGTAATATGGATTATTTTTTTTGTTTTTGACATTGAAACACAAAAGTAATAGTTGTTATCAAATATTATCCTAAATAATGCTTTTGTCGATGATTTGTTTGTATTTGGCTAAATTGTATGTATGTACTTGTATTTTAGAAGAATAATGCTTTATTTAGCTTTATAATTACCCCTGATAAGATTAAACATGAACAAACAGTTATCACCCCTGCTGTTGTTTCTGTTGTTGGCGCTTTTTTCTAATATTTGTAATGCTCAAAGCATTGCCAATTATGTTACTGCGCGTACAACAGGTATAACATACTCTTCAATATCTTCAACTGGAAATTCTATAGATAGTTGGCGAAACAATGGAGCCTTTTCTCAAGATGACAATAGAAGTAATGCTACTGATATTGGTTTTGATTTTTGGTATAATGGTACTCGTTATACGCAATTTAGTGTTTCTACAAATGGTTATATAGATTTTTCATCTTCAACTGCTGATGGAGGACCAACAAATGGACCTTATGGCTATGATAATGCTCAATTTACTGGAAATGGTTCTGGTACTTGGTTGGCGCTTGCTCCGTTTTATGATGATATGACTGCTCAAGGTGGAATTGATGCTTTAGGGAATAGTATTAAATATCTAACTTCTGGAACTGCTCCAAATAGAGTATTAACAATCGAATGGATAAACATGGCGGTTTATTTAAATACATCGCCCAGTTTAAATTTTCAAGCTAAGCTTTATGAAACTACAGGTGTAATTGAGTTTGTTTATGGTACAATGACACAAGGAACAGCTAATTTTACATACACATGCGGAATAAACGCTGCAACATTAGCAAACACTCCAACAGCAGCTCAATTAAAAAGTCAGCAAACTGCTAATTCAAATACCTTTAACAATACACAACAGAATGGTTTGACAGCAATGCCAACCAATAATTCGAAAATTAGTTTTACTCCTCCTGTTACAACTCCAGCTTCTCCTTCTGGCACATTAACTTTTACTGCTGTTACACAAACAGGTATGACATTGAATTGGGCAAACTGGTGTACAAACGAGGTGGGATATGTTATATATAATTCAACAGATAATATTAACTTTAGTTTTGTTGCACAAACAGCCGCAAATGTAACTTCATATGTATCTTCAGGCTTGTTGCCAGGAACTACTTATTATTGGAAATTATATGCTGTTACTGACGGCTTTTTGAGCGCATCATTAAATGGAACTCAAGCTACAAATGCCGCAGGCAATGTAATTTCCATAACAACAGGAAATTGGAATCAAGCTTCTACTTGGAATTGTGGATGTATCCCATCGGCAGCAGACAATGTTACGATTGCAAACACACATACGGTAAGTATTAATGTAAATGCTAATTGCAATAGTTTAACTGTTGGTCAAGGAACTTCCGGAATTTTGAGGTTTACTGGTGCTACTAATCTAACATTAAACGTTAGTACAAATTTAATTGTAAATACTGGGGCTGCTTTTAATATTAGTAACAATGCAATTCATACGCTTAATTTGGGTGGAAATCTTACTAATAATGGAAGTCTTGATTTTAGACTTAATGCAAACAGGGTGTGTAATGTAAATTTTACAAAAAATGGAAATGCAACATTAAGCGGAACAGGGTCTCTCACTCAGTTTAATTTAATGACATTAAATATGGGGTCTTCAATAAGCAATACACTTGATGTTACTTCCAGCAATTTTTCTGTTCAACCAGACTTTTTAGTTTTAAACACTGGAACATTTAAATTATCTACTCCTAATGCTGTTATTATAACTCCTTTTTCAGGAATTTCAACAATAAACAATACATCCGGTATTAATATAAATAGCTCAACTGCAACTGTAAATTTTGGAAACACGATTAATCTATATGGTAATTTAATTGTGAACAATGGTACTGTAATTATTGGTAATGCTACAAATGAGAATGTAGCATCTAATGGAGGAACTTTTCAAATTAATGGTGGTTCTGTAAATATTGCTGGGCAGTATTATTCAACAAACATTAATACGCTTGCAAAATTTACAATTTCTGGAGGAACTCTTACGTTACCCACTTCCAGTTGTACTTCAACTACAATTGCTCCTTTTCATATTTATGGTGCTGGTTCTACTTTTAATATGAGTGGAGGTTCTATAATAATTCAGCGAGAAGGGGGAACTGGAGCGCAAAATCTGGGTTATACAGTTTTAAATATTACTAATAGTTCTGTTACAGGTGGAACATTACAAATTGGGAATGCAAGTACTCCTGCCGCGCAAATAATGAATATTAATAGTTCTGCTCGTGTTGGGAATTTACTAGTAAATAGTGCTAATGCTACCGCAATACTTAATACAAATCCTTTAACAGTTACAAACAATATTACTATAACTGCTGGAACTTTAAATGATAATAATTTAAGTTATACTCTCGGGGGCACATGGACAAACAATGCAACCTACACAGCAGGTGCAACAACTGGAACCGTTATTTTTAATGGTGCAGCAGCTCAAACACTAACGGGAAGTGTAATTACAACTTTTAGGAATTTAACAATCAGCAATACAAGTGGAAGTGGTGTTACATTAGGCTTAAATACAAATGTTTCAGGCACCTTAAATTTTACATCTGGTGTAATTACCACTAATACTAATAGAGTAATAATAAATGCTGGAGGTTCTGTAACAGGTGCTGGTACTTCAAGATTTGTAAATGGTTTTTTACAAAAGAATGTTGCGGTGGGAACAAATGTTTCAAGAACGTATGAAGTTGGTTTTGGTTTTTCTGATTATTTACCTGTTAGTTTAACATTTGCAAGTGTTACAACAGCTGGAAATATTACAGCTAAAGTATTTAATGGTGATCATCCTTCAATTGCTAGTTCTTGTATCGATAATTTAAAAAGTGTAAATAGATATTGGCAAATTACAAATGCAGGAACTGCATTCACAAATTATTCTGCTACTTGTAATTTTATTGGAGTGGGTTCTGATGCAGATGCTGGTTCTGTTCCTGCTAACTATTATATGGCAAGGTATAATGGATCGGCATGGCTTACTTTAACTCAAGGAACAACAACATCAACATCTAATCAAGCAACTGGAATAACTACTGTAGGCGAATTACAAGTTGGAGAAAGAAGAGGGCCAACAATTACTACACAACCAACTAATTTAACTGTTTGTAATGGTAATCCAGCTACATTTTCAGTTGTTGCTAGCGGAACCGTAACCTATCAATGGCAACAAAACACCGGAAGTGGTTTTACAAATTTAAGTAATGGTGGAATTTATTCTGGTGTAACAACATCAACATTGAATATTTCTGCAGCTTCTGTTGGTATGAATGGCTATTTATACAGATGTATTGTTACTTCTTCAACTTGTGGAGGAAGTACCACTTCTGCTAATGCTACATTAACTGTTAATTCTGGAACGGGAGCAAGTATAACAATTAGCGCAAGTCCTTCAAATAATATTTGTGTTGGAACGTCTGTTACATTTACAGCTTCAATAACTAATGGGGGGCCTACACCAACATATCAGTGGCAATTAAATGGAGCAAATGTTGGAACAAATTCTCCTACCTACGTTAATGCCACTCTAAATAATGGTGATGTTGTTCAATGCATTTTAACATCATCAGCTAGCTGTGTTCCAGGTCCTGTAACTTCAAATAGCATTACAATGACAGTAAACCCTAACGTTCCTGTTAGCGTTACAATTTCAGCAAGTCCAAGTGGTTCTATTTGTTTTGGAACATCTGTAAGTTTTACAGCTTCTCCAACTAATGGTGGAACTTCACCAAGTTATCAGTGGAAATTAAATGGGTTAAATGTTGGAACGAATTCTCCAAATTATTCAAATGCTACTCTAGTAAATGGTGATGTTATTACGTGTGTTTTAACATCTAATGCTAGTTGTGTTACAGGTAATCCAGCAACAAGTAATGCAATTACTCAGAGTGTAACATTAGCTGGTACTTGGTTAGGAATAACTTCTAGTAATTGGAGTGATGCTTCTAATTGGTGTGGAGGTATTCCAACTTCTTTAACTAATGTTGTAATTCCTGCTGGAGCTCCAAACATGCCACAGCTAACGGCAAGTTCAGATTGCAGAAATATAAATATTGCCACAGGCGTTCTAGTTGATTTAAATAATAATACGTTGAATGTTTATGGTGCCTTTTCGGGTGCTGGTCAATTAACAGGTTCTTTGTCATCATCGTTATTTATTCAAGCAGGTGTGGGTAGCCCTGGTACATTTAATATGAACCAATCTTCGCCAGGCATTTCAAATAATTTAGATAATATCACTATAAATAGAGTAGGAGGAACCTTAACAATTGGTAATACATTAAATGTTACAAATACAATTAATATACAAGCAGGTACTTTTGCAACGGGAAATAATTTAACTTTAGTTTCAACTTCAACAAGAACAGCCAGGGTTGCTCAATTAAATACAGGTGCTGATATTACAGGCAATGTAACCATGCAACGATATATTCCAAGCGGAACAGATGGCTGGATATTTTTGTGTGCACCAGTTTCTGGAATTACATTGCAGCAATGGGATGATGATGTTGTAACTGGAGGCTTTCCTGGATCACAATTTCCGCCTCCAGCGGTTCAAAACTCATCTATTTATTCTTATGACGAAACATTGCCAGGATTATATGATGATGGATATGTTGAACCATCTAATATTACAGATCCAATTGTCCCAAGAAGAGGTTATTGGATGTACATTATGGGAACTCCTTTAAATTTTGATGTTACAGGACCATTGTTGAAGGGGAATCAGAATTTTAATGTGACTTACACAGATGATCCATCACAACCAGCATCGGAAGATGGCTGGAATTTATTGGCTAATCCTTATCCATCCACAATAGATTGGGATGCAGCCGGTTGGACAAAAACAAATGTTGCAGATGCAGTTTATATGTACAATCCCACATTAGATCAATACACTAGTTATGTTGGAGGAATAGGAATCAATGGAGGTTCTAATTTAATTGCGTCTTCCCAAGCATTTTTGGTTCAAACCACTGGGTCAAGTCCTGTTTTACAAATAACAGAGGCTGCAAAAAACTCAACGGATGGTGTTTTTATTCGTTCATCTTCTGTAAATACAGATGATATTTTGAAATTGAATTTAACTGGAAATAGCTATACGGATGAAACTATTATACGTTTTAATACTAATGCTACTAACTCTGTTGATACTGATTATGACGCTTTAAAATTCTATAGTTATGGAACAGGTGTTCCAAGTATTGGTTCAATGCTTTTAGATACAACTAACTATTCTATTAATTCTTTGCCTTTACTAACTAATGATATTTCAATTCCAATTAAAGTGAAAGTAAGTGTTTCAGGAAATTATACGATTAATTTGGATAGTATTTCACGAATCTCAGGTGGCTCTTGTTTAATTTTACATGATTTAAAAAC
>CAZJUY010000020.1:0-63856 GCA_964549315.1 uncultured Chitinophaga sp.
AGGTGTTGCCATGTTCCAAGTAATTCCATTATCTGGTGTTGTATAAGAGTCAACTCCTAAGACATAAATTTGATTGGAGTTGGATGGATTAACATAAATTTTTCCAAAGTACCAACCGAAACCATAATAAAGGTTTCCAAGGCTTCCCGTTGGTATAGTACTCCAAGAGCTACCACCATTTGTAGTTTTATAAATTCCATCCACATTAGAGCCTACATCCGCTATAATGGCATATAAAATATTTGGATTAGATGGATAAATAGTTAACCCAATTCTTCCAACTGTATAATTAGGCAGTCCGTTTGTAAGTTGTGTCCATGAGCTTCCTCCGTTTGTTGTTTTCCATATTTTACATTCAGGGCCATAGTATACACTTTCAAAATTATTTCTTATTCGAGTATAACTTGCAGAATATAATGTTTGAGGAGTTATAGGATCTATAACTAAATCAATTATTCCTGTTTCATTGTTAATGCCCTGAATTTGTGTCCAAGAAAGACCACCATTTATGGATTTAAATAAACCTCTATTGCTATCTCTCACAAAAGGCTGCCCCATTGTTGCAGCATAAATTGTATTTGAATTAGAAGGATCAACAATTATTTTTGAAAAAACATGTTGATTATTTAAACCCATATTTGTCCATGTATTTCCACCATCTATACTTTTATAAATTCCATCTCCAATGTAACAGAGACCAGAAATGTTTGCATCGCCCGTACCTACCCATATTGTTCCAGAATTGTTTGGATCAATAGTAATACATCCGATAGAAATAAATGGTTGTGTATCAAAAATTGGATTCCAAGTGTTTCCTCCGTCAATAGTTTTAAATACACCTCCAGTTGCAGCGCCTGCATAAATTATATTTTGATTGTTTGGATCAATTGCAGTGCAGTTAAATCTACCACCAATATTTCCTGGACCTTCAATAACCCAATTTAATGATGCAGCAGATTTTTGTTGCAAATTATTTGTTTGATATGCACTTAGCAATGCATTTTGGTAAGCTTTGTAATCGAAAGTTTTGTCTGGATAAGAGCGCATTAACAACATGCGGTCGTTAGGTTCCATAATGTTCTCTTCCTTGTTTTTTAGAGAAGCTTTTTTTTGAAAAACTTTTTGATTTACTGTTTGTATAAGTATCACTGAGAATATTCCAGCAATAAAAAAAATAGATAAAAACTTTTTCATGAAATTAATATTAAGTATTTAATTTACTGTTTTTTCTGCTATATCCAAAGTAGATTAACAATCCAACAAATAGCCATATCCCAAATCCAATCCAGTTGGATACACCAAGCTCAGCCATCATATACAAACAGCTAATTAATCCAAGTAAAGGAATTAGTGAGAGATTTTTAGTGAATGAATAGAATGTTAATACAAAGGTTATTATTATAAAAATCCACATCGGAATTTTATGTTTAAATAAACTAAATCCTGACTCATATTTCATGTCTTCACTGATGGATAAGTAATCCATGGTGGATGCATACTGCGATTCACTCAAACTGCTTAAGTAAGTTTCTAAATCAAGGTTATTTGCCGCAAAGTTTGCAGAATCTTTTGTAAGCAAATAATTTTTAATTTCTTTTACCTGCAATTCATTTAAAGAAGTAACAATTGAAGTGGCGTCATTTAATTGTTTTTCATTTTTAATAAATGCCATCGTTGCATCTTTATTATATGTAAATGACAAAACAATTCCTAATACTAAAAGAGCAGGCATAATAAATTTTGAATTTATATATGGTGTTCTAAATTTTCCTCTTGGGATATCTTTTTTGTTTTGCAAAACAAGAACACCTGCACAAACCAAAACAAAAGCGAATAATGTTCCAATACTACATAAATCTGTAACTATTGTTAAATTCATAAACAATGCAGGGACTGCAACTACAAACCCTACAACGATTGTTGCAAATGATGGCGTTTTGTATTTAGGATGAATTTTTGAAAATCGTTTTGGTAGTAAACCATCACGGCTCATACTCATCCAAATGCGGGGTTGCCCCATTTGAAAAACCAATAAAACACTTGCCATTGCCACAACTGCACTTACAGCAATTATTCCTGACATCCATTTTAAATCTAGTTTTTGAAATACAAATGCTAATGGATCCCCAACATTTAATTCAGAATAATTTACCATTCCGGTTAAAACTAAAGCAATGATTACATATAAAACGGTACATATAATAATTGCCCACATCATTCCTCTTGGTAAGTCTCGTTGTGGATTTTTACATTCTTCGGCTGTTGTTGAAATTGCGTCAAATCCTATGTACGCAAAAAATACAGCAGATACTCCTTTTAAAATTCCTCCAACGCCATTAGGTGCAAAAGGACTCCAATTATCTGTATCAACATAAAATATTCCTACTGCAATTACCAAAAGGATAATACATAGTTTTATTGCTACCATTAAATTACTTGCGTTACGTGATTCTTTCATACCACGATAAACAAGAGCAGTAATAAAAATAATTATCATTAAAGCCGGTAAATCAGCAATTAGGTGCAATGGCCCAATAGCAGGTGATGTTGTCCAGGCAGTATATGCAGCTTGTGTTGCAGCATCTATATTTTCAAAAGTTTTACCACTTTGCATTAATGCACTAGCGTGTTCAAATCCATTGGATGCTGTTAAATAATCCATCTGTACCCACTGCGGTAGATGTATTCCTCCACTTTCCAACAAGCCGGTAAAATAATCGCTCCATGAAATTGCAACAGTGATATTGCCTATACCATATTCCATAATTAAAGCCCAGCCAATTATCCAAGCCATTAGTTCTCCAAATGCTACATAAGAATATGTGTACGCACTTCCAGAAACAGGCACCATAGAAGCAAATTCAGCATAAGCAAAAGCTGCAAATCCACATGCAATTGCAGTAAAAATAAAAAGGAAAATAACTCCTGGACCACCATCAGCACTTGCTTTTCCAATGGTACTAAAAATACCTGCTCCAATAATGGCAGCAATTCCAAAAGCGGCTAAGTCTCTCGCCCCAAGGTGTCTTCCTAATGAACTATGCCCATCATTAGCTCCATCTTTTTCAACTTGTTTTAAAATATCTTGAACCGTTTTTTTTCTGAATAAACTGTTGAAACTCATAATATGTATTTAGGTTTTATAACAAATTTAGGATAAATAATTAATTCAATTTATTTTTTAGAATCGGCATTTTTTTAAATAGTTTTTCTTTGTCTATAATAAATAAAAAGGCAATTAATAAGAAAGGCAATGCAATGGTTTTATATCTTGCTATGGCACCAAGTACGGGTGTGGTTTCTCCAATAATCAAAAACTGAATTAATACAAATGATATACAAAAGAGAAAGTATTCCCATTTAATAGAACTTATTGGCTTTATGAAAATTATGCAGCTAAAGATGAATAAAAGAATCATTAAATTTTCTATTGCGGACATTAGCATCATGGGTGATTTTGATTCCCATAAATAGGGACGAAAAAAAGTATTGACCAATGCTTGTGGGCTGTTTTTAATAAATGACAAGAGTGTAGGCTCCAATTTATTTATCTCTATTCTACTGTTTGCTGCAGGAATATTTTTTTCGTTGGAATCAGACAGCTGTCCAGATGCTAATTGATTAAATTCAATTTGCTTTTGAGAAAGAGTAACCAATGGATTTTGAAAAGAACTAATACTTTCTATATTTATTCCAATAGTTCCTATAATAGAAATTACAAAAAGATATTTTATAAAAATATTTTTTGTAGAAGTTTTATTTGCAACCAAAAGTAAAATAATACTCGGCATAATCGCAATCCAAACATAAAATTTCGAAAATGCTAATAAGCCTGTCATCAACAAACAAATAATTATAGATTTTAAAGTGAAAAGCTTATTTACATAATAAATGAGCAAGCCTAATGAGAAAAAAATTAAACCTTCTTTTAATACTCCAGAGCCCCAAAATAAAACAGAGGGCAATAAAAAGATTACAAAAATTAATTCTTTCTTTTTATCTTTTAGTTGTTCAATAAATGTTTTATAAATTGCTGTTAGGCCAACTAAAGAAAGAAAATTAATCACAACAGTATGAACATTATAATATCCAAAAGAAAAGAGGCGAACAAGAGCATTGAAACGAATTATAGTATGGCTATCATTGTAAATATTTGAATCAACTTTTCTAGCCCAATAATGCATTTCGCTATAATATGCTTTAAATTCAGGGGCTGAATTTCCAATGCCCAATAGCATTTTGAAATAGTCAAGAGGTTTATTTTTTATTGCATCAAACATTATTTTACTATCATCAAAGTATTTATAAATATCAGCAGTTGCTCTTTCGGTGTAATAAAAAGTGTAAATAACCCAAACTAAAATTCCGAAAGCTATTTTATAAATAAAAAGTAATGAAATTGTTTTTTTTGATAAACCATACACCTCAAAAAAGCGCATTTTGTTTATTATGAAAAGAAATAAAAAAGTGTAGGTAAGTATTAATAATATTTCCATTTGTGTTAACTATTGTATATAACACAAAAAATGTTTTTTCACTGTTTTAGCTAAAACATCTATGCTTAATTGATCAGAAGCATCAGCAATGTCTCGAACAGTACCATCCTTTGCTAAAATATTGATTCTTATTTTGTCGGCTCTGTAAGCATCATTGGTAACGTTTCCTGTAAAAACAAAATAGTTAGATTCTTTATCCGATAATCCCAATTGTTTTTTAGCATTGTTTTTTAGCGATGAAATTTTATCATCTTTGAATGCATTGTTTTGCAATTCTATCTTAAATAAATTTCTATCAACCAATTGTTTACAAAGTATTGATAATACTTTGTCGTTGTGGTTTACCCAAACTTTTACGGAAGCCATTATGTCATAATCATCAAGGAGAGCAAATGTTTCAATAAGGTTGTTTTTTTTGATGAAATCTTCCTTGTGATATTTATTGTATAAAAAAGTTTTCAAAGCAGGAGTGCAAAATAAATCGACTTTTTTTTCTGCAAGTTCCTTTGCTCTTCTTAAAATATTTACAAGTAAATTTTCGGCACTTAAAACTGTTTTATGAAGATAAACTTGCCAATACATCAACCTTCTGGCAATAATAAATTTTTCGATAGAATAAATTCCTTTTGCTTCTACTACCAACTGGTCGTTAACAACATTAAGCATTTTTATTATCCGGTCAGAACTTATAACGCCTTCAGAAACGCCAGTAAAAAAACTATCACGTTTTAAATAATCAAGTCTATCCATGTCTAATTGACTGGAGACTAGTTGATGTAAAAACTTTTTTTTGTATTTGTTCTGAAAAATTTTGATTGCTAAATCCAATTTCCCTTTAAATTGAATGTTAAGTTTGTCCATAAAAATTTCAGACAAGACTTCATGTGTTATATTGTTCACAATACTGTGCTCTAGTGCATGTGAAAAAGGACCGTGACCAATATCATGCAGCAAAATTGCAATTGTAACCCCTTGTGCTTCTTCCTCAGTAATTTCATGGCCTTTAGAGCGGATGGTATCAACTGCCTGACACATCAAATGCATCGCGCCCATTGCATGGTGAAAGCGAGTGTGTAAAGCTCCTGGATAAACCAAATTGGTTAGACCTAATTGTTTTATTCTTCGTAATCGTTGAAAATAAGGATGGTCTATTAAATCATAAACTATTTCATAAGGAATAGTTACAAAACCATATATTGGATCGTTGAATATTTTTAGTTTATTAGCGTTTATCATATAGTGTATCACAAATTTAGTTAAAAAATGCAAAGAAGATGTAATAAATAACTTTAACTCAAGTTTATATTTTTAATAACTTTAACCAATTAAAAACAAAGAAAATAGTATGGAAAAAATAAATATTTTGTGGGCTGATGATGAAATTGATTTACTTAAACCTCATATTCTTTTTTTAAATGATAAAGGATACAATGTGCAAACGGCAACAAGTGGTGATGAAGCCATTGAATTAGTTGAAAAAAACAATTATTCTGCTGTATTACTTGACGAAAATATGCCTGGGTTATCTGGATTAGAAACTCTTAATAAATTAAAAATTAAAAAACCACAGCTTCCTGTAATTATGATTACCAAAAGCGAAGAGGAGTATATTATGGAAGATGCAATTGGTTCAAAAATTTCTGATTATTTAATTAAGCCTGTTAACCCTAATCAAATTTTATTATCACTTAAAAAAACATTAGACAACAAACGTTTGATTAGTGAGAAAACAACTTCTAATTACCAACAAGAATTTAGGCAAATTGGTATGACATTGAGCGATAAATTATCTTGGGCTGAATGGAAAGAAGTATATAAAAAGTTGGTTTATTGGGAATTGGAATTGGAGAAAAGCAAAGATGAAAGCATGTTTGAAATATTAAAAATGCAAAAATCAGAAGCCAATAAACTGTATGGAAAATTTATTGAAAACAATTACATCGGTTGGTTAAATGGGAAAACTTCTGAACCTCCTTTGTTTTCGCATACCATCTTTAAAGCAAAAGTTGCCCCAATGCTTGAAAAAGATGAAACAACCTTTGTTGTGCTAATTGATAATTTACGTTACGACCAATGGAAAATCATTGAGCCAATAATTACAGAATATTTTAAAGTTGAACAAGAAGATTTATATAGCAGTATTTTACCAACTGCCACACAATATGCGCGTAATGCCTTTTTTGCTGGATTAATGCCAAGCGAAATAGAAAAGCGTTTTCCTAAGTTGTGGTTGAATGATGAAGACGAAGGAGGGAAAAATATGCATGAAGAAGAACTGCTTGCAGAACAATTAAAACGATTAGGAAAAGATGTAAAAATGAGTTACCACAAAATTACGAATCACGCAGCTGGAAAAAAATTGTCTGAAAACATAAGTAACTTAATGCAGAATAAATTGAATGTGATTGTATATAATTTTGTGGATATGTTATCTCATGCACGCACAGAAATGGAAGTAATACGTGAATTGGCAGATGATGAAAAAGCATACCGTTCAATTACGCTTTCGTGGTTTGAACATTCTCCTTTGCATGAAATAATTAAACAGATTGCAGCTAAAAAATGTAAAATGGTAATTACTACAGATCATGGAACTATTAAAGTTACTGAACCAAGTAAAGTAGTTGGGGATAAAAATGTAAATACTAATTTACGCTACAAACAAGGAAAAACATTGGATTATGTGAAGAAAGAGGTTTTTGAAGTAAAGAATCCAGCCGATGTTTTTTTACCAAAACAAAACGTTAGTACTACTTATGTTTTTGTGAAGGAAGATTTGTTTTTTGCTTACCCAAATAACTTTAATTATTATGTGGGGTATTATAGAAATACATTTCAACATGGCGGCATTTCATTAGAAGAAATGATAATCCCATTCATAACTTTAAGTGCCAAATAACAATTATAGTGTATGAACTTTACAATTAACGATATTTCAGAAATAAGACAAGTAGCAAAAAAAATTATTGACAATATTGGCAATAAAAGAATTGTTGCTTTTTATGGCGAAATGGGTGCCGGAAAAACTACACTGATTAAAGCAATTTGTGAAGAATTGGGAGTAGTAGATAATATTTCTAGCCCTACCTTTTCTATAGTTAACGAATACAAAACTCAAAAAGGGGAAAGAATATTTCATTTTGATTTTTATAGAATTAAATCTCAAACAGAAGCTTTTGATATGGGATATGAAGATTATTTTTATTCAAATGCATATTGTTTTATTGAATGGCCCGAAAAAATATTGGAGCTTTTGCCCACTGAAATAGTCAATGTATCAATAAAAATTCATGACGAAAAGCGCATTTTGGAAATATTTTAACACATAACTATGAAAAAAATATTATTTATACTGACATTCTTTCTATCGTTTGCTGTTTGTGGTATTGCTCAAAATTTTAACCCTAATCCGCTTTTGAAAAATATCGAACTTCAAAAAACAATAATTTTGAAAGATTTGGCCTATCAAATACATATTGCAGAATCGGTATTGAAAGAGACCTCAAGAACCAACCTATCAAATGCCAAACAAAAAATAAATACCCTCTATTCAGCCTACCTAAGGGAGTTGAAAAATCAAAAAGCATCGAATCAAAGTAATGGAAAAATCATTCAGGCATTAGAAGATGAAATTAACCTTGTTAATTCTATTAAATAACAATCTAGGTTTGTGATTACAAAATATTTTACGAAGTCAATTCGACCTATAAACATCTTCGCTTTAATAACTACTTGATTTTAAATAAAATTATTGCAATAGTTTTCATAAATTTGTTACTCTATCTGAATAAAAAATGAAAACATCTAAAGAACTTCTTGCTTCACTCACGCAAACTGCTTTAATGCCACAGGAAGAAACACTTGAAATCGGCAAAAAGAAGGGTAAATTATTTATTGGAATTCCTAGAGAAATATCATTTCAAGAGAACAGGGTTGCTCTAGTTCCAGATGCCGTAGCATTACTTGTAAATAATGGGCACATGGTTGTAGTAGAAACAAATGCTGGTAAAATGGCAAACTTTCAAGACCATGATTATAGCGAAGCAGGAGCACAAATTGCATATAGCCCAGAAGATGTTTATAAAGCAGATATAATTTTAAAAGTTGCACCTCCTTCTCCTGCCGAAATTGAAATGATGCAGCAAAAACAAACGCTTATTTCTGCTCTTCAATTATCTGTTCAGCCTGAAAATTTCTTAAAACAACTCATTGCAAAAAAAATTACAGCAGTAGCTTTTGATTGGATTAAAGATGGTGATGGAATATATTCTGTTATTCGCTCTATGGGTGAAATCGCAGGCGGAACCTCTATTTTAATTGCAGCTGAATATTTAAGTAATGCCAATAACGGACAAGGAGCAATCCTTGGTGGTATTTCTGGAATTTCACCAACTGAAGTTGTAATTTTAGGAGCAGGAACAGTAGGAGAGTTTGCAACAAGAGCTGCACTTGGTTTGGGTGCATCGGTAAAAGTGTTTGATAATTCTGTTTATAAACTTAGACGCTTACAAAGCGATATTGGTGCACGTGTGTTCACTTCTGTAATTCAACCGCGTGTATTAGCAAAACATTTAAAAACTGCAGATGTGGTAATTGGCGCTATTAGAGCACAACACGGCAGAACACCTTGTGTAGTCACAGAAGCAATGGTAAGTGAAATGAAAGTAGGCTCAGTAATTATTGATGTGAGTATTGACCAAGGAGGCTGTTTTGAAACTTCTGAAGTTACAAACCATTCAAAACCTATATTTCGTAAACATGGTGTTATTCATTATTGTGTACCAAATATTGCTTCCCGTGTTTCTCGTACAGCTTCTTATGCTTTGAGCACTATTTTTGCCCCAATACTTGTAAATGTTGGTGATGAAGGTGGAATAGAAAGTATGTTGCGAAAAAATGAAGGTGTAAGAAATGGAGTTTATATCTACAATGGCTCGGTTACCAATAAGGACTTAGCTGAAATGTTTAAACTGCCTTACAAAGATATAAACCTTATTATGGCTGCTTGGTAAAGCAGAGCCAAATAAATTCTGAAAACAACAATGGCAATCAAAGGGAAGAATAGTGATTTAATCAGACGATTTAAATTTTATGGATTTGGATTTTTACTCGGAATACTTTTAGTAAGTATTTTATTTAAAGGCAGAGGCTGTAAAATGCCTGGTTCTGTTAAATTAGATGAGTTGGCTGCTCAAAAATTAGAACTTACTGATCATGCTGAGTGCAGAATGGAATGTAGAAGTATTACTTTAGAAGAAATAAAAGCGGTGTTAAAATCAGGAAAAATAAATTACGACAAAAGTAATGTTCACGAAAAACCCTATGGAACATATGCTGTAGAAGGGAATTCTGCTGATGGGCAACAATTAAGAATTGTAATAGCTGACTGTGATACTATTTCAAGACTAGTAACAGCAATTGATTTAAGGCAAGAAAACGATACCTGTAAGTGCGATTAAAAAAATTAAAGGGGTATCTGAAATCCCAAAACTAAAATGGTTTCAGCTGTCCAAAAATGATGTTTGGCTTTTCCTTCACCCATCACTAATACATTTCTATAATCAGCAAAAACACCTTTGCCTGTGTATTCCAAATAAATGTATTTGAAAAAATCATAACGCAAACCAATTTCTGCACCTACGCAATAACCCGCTATGTGAAAACGATTGTTCAAATCTTTACCAAACAATGTTACCTGTGTGCGAGGAATCACAGGCCCTGCTCCAAATTTAGCAATGCCGCTAATCCAATGTTTTTTGTTTTTGCTTACCAATAATCTTTGACGCTTCATAATATTTAGCATCAAAAAATTTGCTCCATCAGTATGCTCAAACGCAAGAAATGTATCAGGATTAATTAGTGTGTCTTTATCAATTGATTCCCCGTGAATTGTTCCAGTAACTCTTAGTGTTTGCCAATTACGCATTACGTATTTCGTATGGTCGAAATTTATTTCAATGCCTATATCATTTTTGTTATTAAAAAAATAGCCTAAGCGATAATTGTATTGAGGAATGGTTAATTGAGTACGCAACATATTTTTAAATCCAGGCCTATCCATGGCTCTTACATCATAAATTGTAAAATCATACGATTCAGGTTTTCCAGTAGTTGGATTTATTTCAGTAGTTGGGTTTTTGAAATGAATATCGCTTTTTGAAAAAATTTCTCTGTTATATCCCCATGAAAAATAAAAAGTTCCCTTGCCTATTTTTGTTTGCTGTGGGCAATTACATTTTTCATCTTGTGCAATGATTATAGTTGATAGAGAGAAAAAGAATAATATTAAAAAATGGTTTTTTGACATTGTCTGTTTTGAAATATTGAAATACAAAGATATAGAAAACTCATTGCTATAATTTGTTACTGACAAAAATCATTAAAACAAAAAAGCCTTTGGATAATTATCCAAAGGCTTTTTTGTTGAATTATAAATAGTTATTACATCATGCCACCCATGCCGCCCATTCCCGGAGCACCCATTGGCATTGCAGGAGCATCTTCTTTTACTTCTGCTAATACACATTCTGTAGTTAAAAGCATTGCTGCAATTGAAGCTGCATTTTCTAAAGCAATACGAGATACTTTAGTTGGGTCAATCACCCCTGCTGCATATAGATTTTCAAATTTTTCAGTTCTAGCATTGTAACCAAAATCTGCTTTCCCTTCACGTACTTTTTGTACGATTACAGCTCCTTCACCACCAGCATTTGCAACAATTTGACGCAATGGTTCTTCGATTGCGCGTTTTACAATTGCAATGCCTGTGTTTTCGTCTTCATTAGCACCTTTTAGTTTTTCTAAAGCATCAATTGCGCGAATGTATGCAACTCCACCTCCTGGTACAATTCCTTCTTCTACTGCAGCACGTGTTGCTGCCAAAGCATCATCAACTCTGTCCTTTTTCTCTTTCATTTCAACTTCTGTAGCAGCTCCTACATAAAGTACAGCAACTCCACCAGCTAATTTAGCTAAACGTTCTTGTAATTTTTCTCTGTCGTAATCAGAAGTAGTACTTTCAATTTGTGATTTAATTTGGTTTACACGAGCAGTAATTTCTGCTTTTTTACCAGCACCGCCTACAATTGTGGTATTGTCTTTATCAATTGTTATTTTTTCTGCCTTACCTAAGAAAGATAAATCTGCATTTTCTAATTTGAATCCGCGTTCTTCGCTGATGAATACTCCACCAGTTAAAATAGCAATATCTTCTAACATTGCTTTTCTTCTATCTCCAAATCCAGGTGCTTTAATAGCTGCTATTTTTAAGTTAGCACGCAAACGGTTTACAACCAATGTTTGTAATGCTTCGCCATCTAAATCTTCAGCAATAATTAATAATGGTTTTCCTGATTGTACTGCTTTTTCAAGAATTGGTAACAATTCTTTCATTCCAGAAATTTTCTTTTCGTAAATTAATACGTAAGGGTTTTCAAGAACGGCTTGCATTTTATCTACATCAGTAATAAAATAAGGAGAGATATAGCCTCTATCGAATTGCATACCTTCTACAACTTCAACAGTTGTTTCAGTACCTTTTGCTTCTTCAACAGTAATTACACCTTCTTTTTTAACTCTGCCCATTGCCTCGGCAATTAATTTTCCGATTGTGCTATCATTGTTTGCAGATATAGTAGCAACTTGCTCTATTTTTTTATTATCATCACCAACTTTTTTTGATTGTGATTTTAGATTTTCTACTACAGCAGAAACAGCTTTATCAATTCCGCGTTTTAAATCCATTGGATTTGCACCAGCTGCTACATTCTTTAAACCTGAAGTAACAATTGCTTGTGCCAAAACTGTAGCAGTAGTAGTTCCATCCCCAGCTGCATCAGCAGTTTTAGAAGCTACTTCTTTTAACATTTGAGCCCCCATGTTTTCAACTGGGTCTTTCATTTCAATTTCTTTTGCAACAGTAACACCATCTTTTGTGATACTTGGAGCTCCAAATTTTTTATCAATAATTACATTACGTCCTTTTGGACCCAACGTTACTTTTACTGCATTAGCTAAAGCATCAACACCTTTTTTTAAACGGTCGCGAGCTTCAACGTTAAATAATATATCCTTTGCCATAATTTAATAGTTTATAGGTTAATAAAGTTAATTGATTGATTTACACGATTGCGAAAATATCGCTTTCACGCATAATTAAAAGGTCTTTGCCTTCTATTTGAATTTCGGTACCTGCATATTTTCCGTACAAAACATTATCGCCAACTTTTACAGTCATTGGCTCATCTTTTTTTCCAGTTCCTACAGCTACAATTTTTCCACGTTGTGGTTTTTCTTTTACTGTATCAGGAATAATAATTCCTCCAGCTGTTTTTTCTTCTGCGGCAGCAGGTTCTACAATAACTCTATCTGCCAATGGTTTGATACTTACTTTTGCCATAATTGTCTTTATAATTTATGTTGTTTAATGTTAATTTTTTTGCGGTTCTATTTTGTCAGATTTTGTGCCAATCTCTTATTTTATTGCTATTACGACAATTTTTCAGGAAGAAAAATATTTTCAAAAAAAATGTCAGAAATGTTTGTGACACTCTGACATTTTTAAGTGAGTATTATATTAAAAAACCTATTTTGTAGAATCTTGCATTAATGGAATTGTATTTCCTTCTGAATTGCTAGATGTTCCTGCACCATTTTCAACTGCGTTACGTGTGTCCGACTCAGCCTTTTTTGTAGCACCAGTTGGTGAACCAGTAAATTGAGCTGAAAATATACTTAAAGCCAATAATGCAATTGCTAACGACCATGTTGCTTTTTCTAAGAAGTCAGCAGTCTTACGAACTCCCATTACTTGATTTGATGAAGCAAATGAAGAAGCCAATCCTCCTCCTTTAGAGTTTTGAACCAATACCACCAAAATAAGTAATATGCAAACGATGATTATTAGTATAGAAATTATAGATTCCATAATTATTTATTGTTTTGTTGATTTAATAATTTTCTTATCTGTTTAATTTGGGCTGCAAAGTAAAGTCTTTTTTCTGGATATTTCAAGCGTAAATTTTCATAAGCTTGTAATGCCTTATTATAATTGCCTTGTAAAACATAAATTTTGGCTAAAGTTTCGCTTACAAGCGTTATATCATCGGCTACGCTCTGTTTTGCAATATTAACTGGATTAAAGAACTCAGCTTTTGGGCGAGTTATTTTTGGCTCTTCCTTAATAAATTTGTCGATTAACTCTGCTGCAGAAAGGTTTTGTGATTTTTCCTCAACTATATTGTCAATAATTCCATTTCCATCATCCACGTGCTTAAGCCAATCAGAAAAGGAAAGACTATTTACATCAACTTCTTCTTTTTTCTGAGAAACTTTTTCTTCTTCTTGGGTTTCAGATTGAGCAGTATTTAAAACAAAATTTGTTTCAACAGTTTCGTTTTTTAACTCAGCATTTAAAACATCAATTTCTATAGCTGAATCTATTGCAACAGATAAATATTCTTTTTCTAATTCGGTAAGTGTTTTTTTATCAACACCTTTTGTCTTTTCGTCTTTTAATTCTTCGTGAAGTTTTTCTTCAATTTTTTCTACAACTTTCTCTTCAAGTAGCTCTTTTTCTGGAACTGGAATAATTTCTTTTTCAGGTTTAGTTACAATTGGAATGATTTGTTTTTCTTTTACTTCTTCCTTTACAATTGTTTCAACTGCTTTTTCAAATGTATTGTTCGCTTTAACCTCTTTTTGTTCAATTGGCTCTTCAATCGAAATTTCTTTCCAAGTCTCTTTTTTATTTGTTATGAGCCTATGTAATACTTTTCTGTCGCTTGCATAAGCTGCTGTGATTTTCAGTTGATTATTGTAGTGAATGCTTTGAGTATTGTTCAAGCATTTTGCATAAAGTAAATGTGCTGTTTGAAAATATGGAAAGCTTTTAATTATGTCGGCTAGCAAAACAGTTTCATTACCTGATAATTTATCAGGGTTTTCAACATAAGATATAAATTGCTTTTTATTCACTACTTACCAATCGTTTAAAGCTCTATTAAAAATATCAAGAGTTAGTTGTTCGTTTATCTGTGTTATTAGTTCCTGCTCAACAGTTGTTAAACTTTCAGAGCTATTGTAATCTGCAAATCGAGAAAAAGATTGTTCAAAATTTTTCTTTTCATCAAAACTACAAACATATTTAACATTCACAGTTATTGTTAATCTATTTAATGCCGCTAAATCAGTACTTTGAATAGCAATTGGAGATGTAACATATCCAGTAATACTTCCTTCAAAATTTAAATCACCATTTTTATTTACCAGACCTAA
Source organism: uncultured Chitinophaga sp. (assembly GCA_964549315.1). Taxonomy (GTDB): domain Bacteria; phylum Bacteroidota; class Bacteroidia; order 2-12-FULL-35-15; family 2-12-FULL-35-15; genus 2-12-FULL-35-15. The sequence goes on from CAZJUY010000020.1 coordinate 14,772, forward strand.
GCGAGTTTGAGAACTCAGTCTTTCGCGTAATGCTTCTGTAAAAATTTGGCTAAGAGTAGGCGGGGCTAAAGTAGCTTGGTTGTGAAAATATTGAACAGAAACAGTTTTTGCTTCAGGTGGAATTGTAGCACCACTAAAACCGTAATGTAGTTTGCAACCTGAAAATAAGACAAAAGAAACTAAGGAAAAAGTCAAAAGGAGATTGTTTTTGGCAATCTTTTTAATTTTTAAAAAATTATTTTTAATTAAATATTTCAATTTTTTTTTGGATTATACTCTTTTGATTTGTCTCTTATTTTATTCCGTATTCATTAATCTTGCGATACAATGTTCTTTCTGAAATCCCTAATTCTTTTGCAGCACTTTTTCTTTTTCCTTTATGTTTTGTTAAAGCTTTTTTTATCATATCCTCTTCAATCTCTTGTAGCGAAAGGCTTTCTTCTACTTCAATTGTTTTTTGTGAATCATCTTTTTTTGATAATACATTAGGTGTAGAAGTGTTATATCCTAATTGAATAGTTGTTTCTGGACTTCCAACATCCTGGTAAAGTTTTTTGATTATTGTTGCATTTTCAGGTTGAAAATCATGATTCATTTGATGATCGTTTTCAATTAAATCAACAACAACTTTTTTTAAGTCAGTTAAATCTTTTTTCATATCAAACAAAACTTTGTACAAAATATCACGCTCACTAAAATCAGCATTCGATGTGCCTGAATTACTTGCTAAAACAGGTAGTTGAGAGGTTTGATTGACAGGTAAATATTTTAAAAGCGTTTCGGCATTTATATCTCTTGTTTTTTCAATTACAGATATTTGTTCAGTAATATTTTTTAATTGACGAACATTTCCTTGGAAATAATAATTAGTTAATATTTGCTCAGCATCAGCATCTAATTTAATAGTTGGCATCCTGTATTTTGCTGAAAAATCGGAAGCAAATTTTCTAAATAAAAGATAGATATCTTGCTTTCGTTCACGTAATGCTGGAACTACAATTGGTACTGTGTTTAGTCGGTAATACAAGTCCTCTCTAAATTTTCCTTTTTCAATTGCTTGTTGGATATTTACATTGGTGGCAGCTACAACACGTACATCTGTTTTTAAAACTTTTGAAGAGCCAACTTTTATAAACTCTCCGCTTTCTAAAATGCGCAATAAACGAGCTTGTGTCGCAATAGGCATTTCAGCAACTTCATCTAAAAAAATTGTTCCTCCATTTGCAACCTCAAAATAACCTTTGCGAGCTTCATGGGCTCCTGTAAAAGATCCTTTTTCATGCCCGAATAATTCCGAGTCAATTGTTCCTTCTGGAATAGCACCGCAGTTTACGGCAATGTATTGTCCATGTTTACGAGCACTTAATGCATGGATGATTTGTGGAAAAACTTCTTTTCCTGTTCCACTTTCTCCTGTTATTAAAACGGTTAAATCAGTTGGTGCAACTTGCTTAGCAATATCAATTGCTCTGTCAAGTAAAGTTGAACTTCCGATTATTCCAAATCTATTTTTTATTTCTTGTAAATTCATTTTATACAGCTTTACCAATTAACGTTCCGCCAGTACAATTATTTACTAGCACGTTCACATAATCCCCTTTTTTAAAATTTTCTTTCGGGAATACAACTACACAGTTTTGCGAATTTCTTCCAAACAATTCTTCTTTGGATTTTTTTGATGTTCCTTCAACTAAAACTTTATGCACTTTACCAACACCCTCTTTTGTTCTATAAGCTGAATGCTTTAATTGTAAATCAACAATCTCTGCTAGTCTTCTGCTTTTTACTTCTGCAGAAACATCATCTTTGTATTTGCGTTCTGCTAATGTTTTTGGGCGTTCGCTGTAGGCAAACATATATCCAAAATCATATTTTACAGCTTCCATTAATGATAATGTATCTTGGTGTTCTTCTTCTGTTTCGGAACAAAAACCAGTAATAATATCCATTGAAATTCCGCAGTCTGGAATTATTTTTCTTATTGAATCAATTCTGCTCAAATACCATTCTCTTGTATAACCACGATTCATCATTTCCAAAATTCTTGAATTTCCAGATTGAACAGGCAAGTGAATATAATTGCAAATATTTTCATATTTAGCAATTGTGTAAAGCACGTCATCATTCATATCTTTTGGGTGTGACGTGCTAAAACGAACTCGCAAATCAGGATTTACAAGTGCTACTTTTTCAAGCAATTGAGCAAAAGTTGTAGCGTTTGTAATTTCTTCTTTTGTAGGATTTTCTTTTTTTAATCCTCCTCCTGTCCATAAGTAAGAATCAACATTTTGACCAAGTAAAGTAACTTCTCTGTAGCCTTGTTCAAATAAATCTTTTGCTTCTTTTACAATTGTTTCTGGGTCACGGCTTCTTTCTCTCCCTCTTGTAAATGGCACTACACAAAAAGAACACATATTATCGCAACCACGTGTGATGCTTATAAATGCAGTTACCCCATTGCTTCCCAAACGTACTGGAGCAATATCTGCATACGTTTCTTCTTTTGATAAAAGAACATTTACCGCCTTTTGTCCTGTTTCCGCAACCTCAATTAAATCAGGTAAACTACGATATGCATCAGGGCCAACAACAATATCAACCAACTTTTCTTCTTCTAAAAATTGTGATTTTAAACGTTCAGCCATGCAGCCCAAAACACCAATAATTAAATCAGGGTTTGTTTTTTTTGCTTTTCTGTACTCTGTCAAACGTTTGCGTACTCTTTGTTCTGCTCCTTCACGTATTGCACAAGTATTTACAAAAATCACATCTGCTTCAAAAAAATCTTGAGTGGTGCTAAATCCCTTGTCTTTTAAAATAGATGCAACAATTTCACTATCAGAAAAATTCATTGCACAGCCATAACTTTCTAAAAAAAGTTTTTTGCCAGAAGGGTTTTCTGGGTTTTCAATCATCAAAGCTTCGCCTTGTTTATTCTCGTCAATTACTTTATTCTCGCTCATTTTAAATTTTTATGGAGTGCAAAGGTAAATAAAAAATAAGGGGTGACAAAATGGCGGAACTTCATTATTCGTTAAAAAAATAAAAAAATTATATATATATATAATATATATATGTATTCACATTTGCAAATTAAATTTGGTTTTTTGTGAATTGATTTGTTTTCTTTGCAACCGAAAATTTAAAATAAGCATCTCGAAAGAAAATAAATTTAAGCAAAAAAGCGTATGAGCAAAAATTTAGTGATTGTTGAGTCACCAGCCAAAGCAAAGACTATTGAAGGATTTTTAGGAGAAGGGTTTACTGTTAAATCAAGTTTTGGTCATGTTCGTGATCTTGCTAAGAAAGGTTTGGGAGTGGATATCGAAAATAAATTTTCTCCTACTTATGAAATTTCACCCGATAAATCAAAAATTGTAAGTGAATTAAAATCTTTAGCTAAAAAAGCAGAGATGGTTTGGTTGGCAACTGATGAGGACCGTGAGGGAGAGGCTATTTCATGGCATTTGTTTGAATCTCTAGGTTTAAATGAGAAAAATACAAAGCGTATCGTTTTTCATGAAATTACTAAACCTGCAATCAAAAATGCGATTGCGAATCCAAGAACAATTGATAAACATTTAGTTGATGCACAACAAGCAAGAAGAATTTTAGATCGACTGGTTGGATTTGAACTTTCTCCAATTCTTTGGAAAAAAATTCGTCCATCATTGTCGGCTGGTAGAGTTCAATCGGTAGCCGTTCGTCTGATTGTAGAGCGCGAACGTGAAATAATGAATTTTAAAAGCACTTCATCCTATAAGGTTGTAGCAAATTTTGTTTCAGGGAATTCAATTGTAAAAGCTGAATTGAATAAAAAATTTGCAACACATGAAGAAGCAAAAGCATTTTTGAAAAAATGTGAATCATCTGAATTTGTAATAGAAACAGTTGAAACTAAACCAACAAAAAAATCGCCTTCTGCGCCATTTACTACTTCAACATTGCAGCAGGAAGCATCTCGAAAACTTGGTTTCTCAGTTTCTCAAACAATGGTTCTTGCACAACGCTTATATGAAAGCGGGAAGATAACCTACATGAGAACGGATTCTGTTAATCTTTCTGAAACTGCTATCAATCAGGCAAAAGAGGCAATTACAGGAAACTATGGGGCTAAATACTTAAACATTCGTCAATACAAAACAAAATCAAAAGGTGCTCAAGAGGCGCATGAGGCAATACGTCCAACATATATCGAACAACAAACAATTGAAGGCGAAGCAGGAGAAAAAAGATTATATGATTTAATTTGGAAAAGAACTATTTCATCGCAGATGAGTGATGCAGAGTTAGAAAAAACAACTGCGATAATAACTGTTTCAAACGCAACAGAAAAATTTGTTGCGCAAGGTGAAGTGTTAAAATTTGACGGTTTCTTGAAGATTTATTTGGAAGGTACAGACGATGAAGATGAAGAAAATCAAGAAGGAATGCTACCTCCAATAAAAGTGGGTGAAAAATTAAATCCAAATGAAATTTCTGCAACGCAACGTTTTACTCATCATCCTGCAAGATATACCGAAGCTAGTTTGGTTAAAAAATTAGAAGAGCTAGGTATTGGTCGTCCTTCTACTTATGCACCAACAATTTCAACTGTTCAAAAAAGAGGTTATGTTGTAAAAGAAGAAAGAGAAGGAGTAGAGAGAAATTACAATGTTTTGATTTTAAAAAATAAAAACATTTCTGAAGAAATTAAAACAGAACGTACAGGGGCTGAAAAAAACAAAATGTTTCCAACCGATATTGGAATGGTTGTGAATGATTTTCTTTTAAAAGAATTTCCTCAAATTTTAGATTATAATTTTACTGCAAAAGTAGAAGAAGAGTTTGATGAAATTGCTGAAGGAAAAATTAACTGGACAAAAATGTTGTCTGATTTTTACAAACCTTTTCATAAAAACGTAGAAAATACTTCTGAAAATTCTGAGCGTGCAAGTGGTGAAAGACTGTTAGGTGTTGACCCAACAACAGGAAAAAATGTTTATGTCCGTATCGGTCGTTTTGGTCCTATGGCACAGCTTGGGGAAGGTGATGATGAAAATAACAAGCCAAAATTTGCTAGCCTCAGAAAAGACCAACGATTAGAAACAATTACTTTTCAAGAAGCATTAGATTTGTTTAAATTGCCTCGTATAGCAGGTGTTTTTGAAGATAAAGATATGACTGTTGCAATTGGTCGTTTTGGTCCTTACGTTCGTCACAATAGCATTTTTGTTTCTTTGAAAAAAGAAGATGACCCAATGACTATTTCTTCTGAACGATGCATCGAATTGATTCAAGCAAAACGTCAGGCGGATATTGATAAGTATATTAAATCTTTCCCTGAAAACCCTGAGGTACAATTGCTAAATGGACGCTGGGGCCCTTATTTGGTTGTAGATGGTAATAATTACAAGTTACCAAAAGATGTGGACCCTAAGGCGCTTACATTAAAAGAATGTTTGGATATTGCCGCTGACCCTAAAAATGCTAGCAAAGGAAGTAGGTTTAAAAAGAAATCATTTGTAAAATCAGCTCCAGTTAAAAAATCAGCTCCTAAGAAAACATTTAAGAAAGCGGCAGCCAAAAAATCTGTTCCTAAAAAAACTGCAAAGAAAACAGTAAAGAAAGCAGCAAAGAAGAAGTAATAAGAATAGATAATTTTATTTTCGAAAAAATATGCAAGAATATTTTAGTCCAATAGATAACTCAGAGTTTGTAAATGAAAACGGTTCTGAAAGCTCTTATGGAAAAATAATTGATGCATATACTTCTGGTAATAATTTTCCTGTTTTAGAAAATATTCATCTTGCGATTGTTGGAATAGAAGAGGACAGAAATTCACTCAATAATGAAGGTTGTGGTTTAGCTGCAAATTATGTTCGTGAATATTTATACAAACTTTATCAAGGTAATTACTCCGCTAAAATTGTTGACTTAGGAAATATAAAAAAAGGGAATTCTGTAAACGATAGTTATTTTGCTATTACAGACGTGTTGGCGCAGTTGCTTAAAAAAAACATAGTCCCAATTGTTATTGGTGGTGGGCAAGATTTAACTTATTGCAATTATTTAGCCTACCAAAAAATGGAGCAAACAATTAATATTGTTGCTGTTGATTCTGCTTTTGATATAGGAAATGGAGATGATGAAATTCATTCTCAAAATTATTTAAGTAAAATTATTTTACACAAACCAAATATTTTATTTAACTACAGCAATGTAGGCTATCAAACTTATTTTGTTGACCAAAATTCCATTGAGCTAATGGATAAGTTATATTTTGATTCACATCGTTTGGGCGTACTTAGAAAAAATATGGAAGATGTTGAGCCTATTGTTAGAAATGCTGATGTATTAAGTTTTGATGTTTCAGCAATTAGGCAAAGTGATGCGCCAGGAAATGGAAATGCATCGCCAAATGGTTTTTATGGCGAAGAAGCCTGTCAGATTACTCGGTATGCAGGAATGAGCGATAAATTAAGCTCAATAGGCTTTTATGAAATAAATCCAGCTTTTGATACAAACAAGCAAACGGCCCACCTTGTAGCACAAATGATTTGGTATTTTATAGATGGGTATTATAATCGTAAACAAGATTATCCAATTGGAGACAAGTCGGAATATACTAAATACAGAGTTTCTATTACAAATCACGAGCATGAAATTGTTTTTTATAAAAGCAATAAAAGCGACCGTTGGTGGATGGATGTACCATACCCAATAAATCATCAAATAAAATTTGAACGACATCACATGGTACCGTGCTCTTATAGCGATTATGAGACGGCTTGTAAGGACGAATTGCCAGACAAATGGTGGCAAACTTTTCAAAAGCTTGGATAAGTGTCCCCAAAATATTTTTAGTAATAAACAATAAATTGTGCAAAAAATTTGTTTTTAATAAACTTATGTTTAATTTAGCGACCTGACTTTTAGTGAAAAGTCCGAAATTGTATTATAAAATTGTTAAAAAATTAACAAATAAAACATGAAAAAAATCCTTACTACTGTTGCTTTTTCGGTAATCGCGGTTGTTGCTTTAGCACAACAAGATGCACAATTCAGTATGAATATGTTCAACCGTTTGGCAGTAAATCCAGGTTATGCTGGAACAAACCAAGCTCTTTGCGGAACTTTGTTTTATCGTCAACAATGGAATAGCTTTCCAGGTGCTCCTAAAACAGGATTATTTAGTTTAGATTATGGTCGTATTCTTGGAGGTGGTATTGGATTAACTGTTGACCAAGATCAATTAGGTTTTGAAAAAACATTAAAAGCTAAATTAGCGTACTCTTTTCATTTGCCATTAGGTAATGCAGGTGTTTTAGGTATTGGATTAGATGCTGGTATGATTCAAAAATCTATAACAAGCAACTTTTTAGCTCCAGATGGTAGTACTACTGCTAACCCTGGTACAGATGCAGCTATTCCTTGGGGAGGCTCAGCTGCAACAACATATGACCTAGGTTTTGGATTATATTTTGCAGGTAATAAAGGAACTTATGTAGGTATTTCTGCCTTACACTTACCAGAACAACAATTAAAAGAAGCAGGTAATTCTACAGCAGGCGCTTGGAATTTTAATTATAAAGTAGCACGTCACTACTATATTATGGCAGGACATAAATTTCAAGTAGGAAGTGCATTTAGTTTAACGCCTTCTGTTTTAGTTAAATCGGATGCATCTTCTACGCAAATGGATTTTAATCTTTTAGCAAAATGGAAAAATATGGTATTTGTTGGAGCGTCTTATCGTTTAACTGATGCTATACCAGTTATGGCTGGTTTAGAGTGGGCTGTAAATCCCAAAGGAACATTAAAGTTTGGTTATTCTTATGATGTTACATTGTCTGCGATAAAAAATCACAGCAACGGAACTCATGAGATTATGTTAGGATATTGCCATAAAATTAAAGGCGATCCTAAACCTCAAGGGCACGAAAACGTTAGATTCTTTTAATAAAATTAATTTTTTTGTAACCTAAACTTTAAATTACCGTTTAAGCTACCTTACATCCCAAAATCATCATACATTAAAATATGATGATTTTATTGCAAAGGGGGTTTAAAACAAACAAACAAACAAACAAAAATGAAAAAATTGCTCTTGTTAAGCTCTGTGGTTGTGTTAGCAGCCGGTTGTACTAAAAGTTCAGGAGAGCTAGTAGGTGTTCACCCACGCGAAGAATGGTTTGACATCGATCCATTCGGAATGTTATACATTCCTATGGGTAGCTATAATATGGGTCCAAGTGATGAAGACCCTACTTATGCGCACACTACAAAATCAAAAACCGTTTCGGTTCAAGCATTTTACATTGACCAAACTGAAATCTCTAATAACGAGTATCGCCAATTTGTTTATTGGGTGCGAGATTCATTAGCTCACCGTCATTTAATTGATGACGGTATTGGTGAACACGGAATTGTTACTGACGATTACGGGCAGGATATTGATCCTCCTTTGTTGAATTGGGAAGAAGAGATTGAATGGGAAGAACAAGATGTTCGTGAGGTATTAGAATTCATGTATTTACCTCCTGAAGAGCGTTACTACAGACGTAGAGAAATAGATACACGTAAATTGAATTATGAATATTATTGGATTAACTTGCGTTTAGCAGCAAATAAATCAAATAGATTTAAACCTTCTAAATCACCTGACCAAAATGGACAAGATTTTATTAATGGATGGGAAAATAGTCCTGTTGGAGATAATAAAACTTTAGGACATTATGATGTGAAAGATGAAATTTCTGATGGAAGTGGAAATTACAGTAAACGTGAACGTAAAGACAAAGATAGAAGTGTATTTATTGTAAAAGATGTAATTAATGTTTACCCTGATACATTAGCTTGGATTCATGATTTCACTTATGCTTTTAATGAGCCAATGACGAATATGTATTTCTGGCATGTGGCCTACGATGAATATCCTGTGGTTGGTGTTAGCTGGAAACAAGCTCGTGCATTTTGTGTATGGAGAACTCAATTGTTCAATAACTGGTTATTGGCAAACGGACAAACTTATGTAAATGATTTTCGTTTGCCTACAGAATCTGAATGGGAATATGCTGCTCGTGGAGGTAATGCTTTAAGTCCATATCCTTGGGGTGGTCCTTATATCAGAAATGCTTTAGGATGTTTCTTGGGGAACTTTAAACCAATGCGTGGTAATTACATACCTGACGGAGGTTTCCATACAGTTAAAATTTTATCATACAATCCAAACGATTATGGTTTGTATTGTATGGCTGGAAATGCTGCTGAGTGGACTAGCAACGCTTATGATGAATCAGCTTACGATTTTGACCATGATTTAAATCCTGATTATGTTTATGAAGCGCAAGACAACGAAGCAAATGTGTTAAAGCGTAAAGTTATTCGTGGTGGTTCATGGAAAGATGTTGGATATTACTTACAAACTAGTTCAAGAACTTACGAATATCAAGATACTGCAAAATGTTATGTTGGTTTCCGTTGTGTTCAAACGTACTTGGGTCGTGCAAAGGGCGATGATATTTAATTTATTAAACTTTAAAATCTCTAAACTAAATAAACAATTAATTATTAACTTTTAAAATTTAAAAAACTATGGGTGGTAAAAAATGGAAAAGTTTCATGGCTAAACTATATGGGTTTGGCGCGGCAATCGTAATCGTTGGGGCGATGTTTAAAATTATGCACTGGCCTGGTGCGGGTCCGATGCTTGTTGTTGGATTATCTACAGAGGCTGTAATTTTCTTTTTCTCGGCATTTGAGCCACCACATGAAGAGGTGGATTGGAGTTTGGTTTACCCTGAATTAGCTGGTATGCATGGAGAAGAGGCAAAAGAGTTAGAAGAGGATAAAGGCTCAATAACTGAGCAATTAGACAATATGCTTGAGGACGCTAAAATTGGACCAGAACTTATCGCAAGTTTAGGAGAAGGAATGCGTAGTTTAAGTGACCAAGCAAATAAATTAAATAATATTACTGATGCTTCAGTGGCTACTAACGAATATGTTTCTAGCGTAAAATCAGCTGCTGCAAATGTAAGCTCATTATCTGGCGCTTATTCAAAAGCTGCTGATTCTTTAATGGGATTAGCCGTTACAAATGATGATAGCGCTTCATTAGGTGAGCAAATTACTAAAGTATCTAAAAATTTATCTGCATTAAATGCTGCATATGAACTTCAATTACAAGGTTCTAATGACCATTTAAAAGCTACGTCTAAATTCTATGATGGATTAGAAAACTTAATGCGTAACTTGAACGATTCAGTTGACGATACAAAACGTTACAAAGACCAAATAGCTCAACTTTCTTCTAATTTAGAATCGTTGAATACTATTTACGGTAATATGCTTAACGCTATGAGAAAATAATCCCTTGGGATTATTTTCTTTTTGACGTTTACTTCAAAATCGGATTATTAAATTATTGTTTAATCATAGAAAAACTATATAAGATATGAGTGGTGGTAAAGAAACCCCAAGGCAGAAGATGATTGGTATGATGTACCTTGTGTTAACAGCACTTTTGGCACTTAACGTATCCAAAGAAATCTTAAATGCCTTTGTTGCTATCGAAGAAGGTTTAAATACAACAAACACTAACTTTGATGGTAAGAATGGAATTTTGTATTCCAAATTTGAGAAAGCAATGGCTGATAATAAAACCAAAACAAAACCTTGGTTTGATAAGGCTCAACAAGCAAAAAAGCTTTCTGGTGATTTATGTGCTTATGTTGATGAGTTAAGAAGTGAATTATATCAGGAAATTCAAAAATTAACCAAGGAACAAGCAGATACATTCCATTTAGTTTATTTGGACAGTAAAGACAATTATGACATCCCAACTCATATTTTGATTGGAGAGGATCCAGAGCACGCTACTGGTAAGTCGGTTGAATTAAAGCAAAAAATTGAAGATTTTAAAAAAGCAATGACAGCTTTAGTTCCTGAATCAGAAAAAGCAGGTTTAAAATTGGGTTTAAGTACAGCTAATGTTTATTCGGTTGCTGAAGAAAAAGAAGTAACATGGGAAAGCAATATTTTTTATCATAATCCAGTAGCTGCTGTAATGAGTGCTATGGCTAAAATAAAAAATGATGTAAAAAATGCAGAAAGTGATGTAGTAAGTACTCTCCTAAAATCAATTGATGCAAACGATTTCAAGTTTGATGCAATTGAGGCAAAAGTTGTAGCTCCTACGAGTTATATTGTTCAGGGAGAAAAGTACACAGCGGATATTTTCGTTTCTGCCCACAGTTCAACTCAAAACCCTGAAGTGTTAATTGGTAAAGTAGATACAACTAATAAAGCACAACCTAAAATTTTAGGTGAAGCAAAAAGTATTGAAGTTATCAGTGGTGTTGGAAAGTATGAAGTGCAGGGTTCTGCAGAAGGGATGCAAGAATACAGTGGTGTAATCAATGTAAAAGCTCCAGATGGAAGTATTAAAGCGTACCCATTTAAGGGAGAATATATGGTTGCAAGACCGTCTATGGCTGTTTCACCAACTAAAATGAATGTATTTTATATTGGTGTTGAAAATCCAGTAGATATTTCTGTTGCCGGGGCTGCTCCAACGGATGTAGTTGCAACATTAACAGGAACTTCTGGATCGATTGTTTCTAAAGGACAAGGTCATTATATTGTAAAAGTTAACTCAGGAACAAAATGTGATATAAACGTTTCTGTCAAAACAAAAACAGGCTCTAAATCAATGGGTAAAATGGAATTTCGTGTTAAAAAAGTACCTAGTCCTTTAGCTTCTTTTGCTGGTATTACTGGTGATGGTAAAGCTTCTAAAGGTGAGTTAGCTGCTGCAGGTGGTGTTATCCCTAAACTTGAAGATTTTGTGTTTGACCTGAAATTCCCTGTTGTTTCATGGGTTATGTCTGCAAACATCAATGGTGTTTTCGTTGACGTGCCAGCTTCAGGAGCAGGCGCAACTGGTCAAATGAGAGAGATGATGAATAAGGTTAAGCCAGGTGGAAAAATATTAATTGAACAGGTAAAAGTACAAGCTCCAGACGGAGTGCGTTCAATACCTGGTTGCGTTATTAAAGTGAAATAATAAACCAAATTATACGGAGGTTGAAATGAAAACAATTAAAATTCTTTTTCTTACTTTTATTATCGGTGCTTTAGTGCCAGATATGTATGGTCAAGATGTATTAACTCCAACTAAACCACCTAAATATCCTGATGGTGTTTATACAAAGGAAAATACGCGTACACGTAGAGCTATTCCATATCCTCATTTGCGTGAAGCTGATGTTATGTGGAGCAAACGAGTTTGGAGAGTAATCGACCTTCGTGAAAAAATAAATCATCCATTGTATTATCCAGATCAACCAATACTTGATAGAAAAAGTTTGTTTGATGTGATGAAAGATGCTGCAATGAATGATGGTACTATCACTTTTTTTGATAATCCTGCATTTGATGATGAGTTTCGTTATGAAATGACTAAAAGTGAAATAGAGAAAAAACTTATTAAATGGGATACTAACCAAGTAGAGGATCCAGATAATCCTGGAACGTATTATCCAGCTCCCGTAAAAAATGAAACAAGTTCACAAAGAATTTGGAAATATTGGGTGAAAGAAGATTGGTTTTTTGATAAACAACGTTCAGTGCTAGATGTTCGTATTATTGGATTATGCCCTTTGATTGAAAAAAGAACAGAAACAGGTGAAGCAACTGGTGCTGACCAAGCATTGTTTTGGATTTATTTTCCAGAGGCAAGACCTATATTTGCAAATCAAGAGGTTTATATGAGACATAATGATGCTGAACGTAGAACTTTGGAAGATATTTTTTGGAAACGAATGTTCTCTAGTTATGTTCGCAAGGAAACTAACGTTTATGACAGACCAATCATTGAATACAAATCGGGTTTGGACGCGCTATTAGAATCGGAAAGAGTAAAAACAGATATTTTTGTTTGGGAGCATGATTTGTTCCATTTCTAAATAAAAAAATATTTATTACAATCCCTCGAATTTTTCGAGGGATTTTTTTTGTACAATAATTCATACTAAGCAAACGTTATAATACAGAAAAGGAGGTTATAATGAAATCTAAACTTTTCTGTTTTGCTTTAATAGTGTTATTAAATGAAACAAATGCTCAATGCTTGCAAAATCAATGGGTGATTAGCCCTCAGAGCCCAAGCCCTTGTAATAAGGACAGAATTCGAAAACCATTTGCTATTCCTTATCCATATATTAGAGAAGCAGACATAATGTGGAGCAAGAGAATTTGGCGTGTGATTGATTTAAGAGAAAAATTAAATCATCCTTTGTATTATCCCACAGAACCTACAGAATGTTTATCGAGTTTATTTGATGTTTTAAAGTGTGCATTATTAGATGGAAAGATTACTGCTTTTGCAAATCCAGCTTTTGATGACGAGTTTAAAAATCCTATGACTATTTCTGAATTAAATTCAATACTTGTTACGTGGGATTCAACTCATCAAATTGAAGATATATATAATCCGGGAAGTTACGTACTCTCACCACTAAAAATGGAAATAAAAGCTGAGAATATTCGCCAATATTGGATAAAAGAAGATTGGTTTTTTGATAAACAACGTTCCGTACTAGAATGTAGAATAGTTGGTATTTGTCCTTTAGCAAATAAAGTTTCTGAAACTGGAGAAATTGTAGGCTTGAAACCACTATTTTGGATATATTTTCCAGAGGCAAGACCATTTTTGGTAAAAGCTGCAGTTTTTAATAGGTGGAATGATGCTGAAAGAATGAATTATGATGAGTTGTTTCATAAACGAATGTTTTCAAGTTTTATAAGAAAAGAATCCAATGTTTATGATAGAACAATAGTAGAGTACAAAACAGGAATAGATGGCATGATTGAATCAGAAAGCATAAAAGAAGATATTTTTAATTGGGAAAGTAATTTGTGGCATTTTTAATCACTAAAAATAGTTTTGTTTTTTAAAAATTATTACATTTGTTGAACAGATGAAAATACGTGCTGATATAAAAAAGATTTTTTCGCCAATCACTATTCTTTTGATAGTGGTGGTTCTAGCGAAGTTGGTGACCGTAAATTTTCATGGACATAAAAAATCGTTTTATCAAAATTATGACCCAGATAAAATAGCTTTACTGGCGTCTTCTAGCGATTCTCAGGATATTGAAATTCCTCCATCTAGAGCAATAGAGAATGGGCATACAAACAACAGCAACGAGTTTAAATTAAAATGTATTAAGGTTGAGCAGGCATCTGTAAATATTTTTAACTTTAAAGATTTGATTCTTAAGGATAGTTTTCTTTACTATTCTAAATCTTGCGTTTCGGTTCCTATTTACATTTCAAATAGGTCTATTTTAATTTGATATTTCTTTTAATCTAATTCTCTAGATTAAATTTTGCCTTTTTAGGCATTACCATCATTTTTATCGGTTATCAATAAGTAATTCATTAGAATTGTTTTAAAAATAAATTTATTTCTTATTAGTTAGTTCTTCAAAAATTTATCAACCGATAATAGAGAAAGGCGAACGGGGAGTTTTTGTTTGTGATGAAATCTTTTTCTCTCCGTTCCCTTTTATTTCCAATTAATTTTCTATATTGTTACTTAATTTTTGCAACTATTTTAGTTCAAAAAGCATCTAAAATATGGAAATGCTCAATATTACTCGACCTTTTTTTTATAAAACCATTTTTTATTTTATTTGGACAGTTTTTTTCTTGTCCTCAAAAAGTTTGTTTGCAGATTGTACAAATATTAACTCATCTTTTACAACTTCTCAAACACTTATATGTGGTCCAGGAGCCACAACTATTAGCTTTGTTAATACAAGCACAGGCTTAGGGGCTGCCGGAGCCACTTACACATGGTACTTAAATGGAATTTCATTTGATAATACAACTGGACTTGCGGCCCCGACAACATCTTCGATATCTGTTGTGGGCACGTATAACTATATGCTTGTAGCATTCGATGCTGCAGTTCCTTGCAGAGATACAGCAGTTATTCAGGTTATAATAAGACCTACGCCTATTGCATCATTTACTTTTGTTCCAAATAATCAATGTGCTGGAACAATCGTTGGTTTCACGAATACATCCACTGGAACTGGTGCGTTTACCACATATAGTTGGAATTGGGGAGATGGTTCTCCAAATTCAACAATTGCCAATCCAACACATGTTTTTACGAATGGAGGAACTTATAATGTTGTTTTAACAATTAGTAATGGGCTTGGTTGTACAAGTAGTTTTAATCAGAGCGTTACTGTTCTTCCAAGACCCAATGCAATTATTTCTGGGGATGATGGAGATGGTGATACACAATATTGTTTAAGTCCTGTTGACAATACTACATCTGAAGTAGTAACATTTTTTAATTCTACAACAGGAGCTGTTTCATATAGTTGGAATTTTGGTGATGGAAGTCCTGTTTTTAACACAGCATCATTAGCAAGTTTCACTCACACGTATAGCTCATATGGTACATTCACTGTTTCTATGACTGCTACTGGAGCTAATGGATGTACAACAACAACAACTTTAACAGTAGTGTTTGATAAATTTGTTTCGGCATCATTTAGTATTCCTTTGGCTCAATTTTCCGGATGTGTTCCGCATACTGTAACACCTGTAAATGCTTCGCAAAATGCAGATACGTATGTCTGGAATTTTGGTGATGGAACTCCCACTGTTACAACTACTAGCTTCGTTGCACCTTCACATACTTATACCGTTGGTGGTTCTTATACGATATCAGTTACAGCTTCCAATAGTTGCAATTCATCAACAGCTACTGTTGGTCCTATAACAATTGTAGGCGCTCCAATTCCAAATTTTACAGCTACACCAGCACTTGGTTGTTCACCACAAGTTGTAACATTTGGCAATACAACTACAGGTGCATCACCAGTAAATAATTTTAATTGGGATTTCGGAAATGGTAATACTTTAAATGGAGTAAAATTTCCTCCTCCTCAAACCTACTACCAAGGAACATGGACTATTACAATGACTGCAGGAAATGCATGTGGTACAGCAACAATAACAAGAACTATTGTTGTGGATACTATTCCAACAGTTATAATGACTGCAACTCCTTTAGAAGGCTGTACTCCAGTTGTAGTAGCAACAACAAATAATTCAGTAGGAGGAAATCTTTCATATCAATGGTTTATAGATGGAATTTTAACCTATACAACACAAACAATACCTAATCAAACCTTTACAGCACCAGCAGGTAACACTGCTGTAAATCATACAATTCGTTTGCGTGTTAGCAATCATTGTGGTGTAAAAGACTCTACCGTAACAATTATTGTTCATCCATTAGTTCAAGCAATAATTGCACCTACAACTTCTACTATTTGTGAAGGTGCTTCTGTTACATTTACTCAATCATCATTAGGAGACCAACTTACTTATGCATGGAATTTTGGTAATGGCAACACTTCAACATCAGCAACACCTCCCGCTCAAACTTATTTAACTGCAGGAACCTATACTGTTACTCTTACAGTTGCAGGTTATTGCGGTGTAAGTTCAACTACTGCTACCGTTACAGTTAATCCAATTCCTACAGCTCCCATCGCTCTTGGAGCAAATATTTGCGCTGGAACATCAGCAACCTTAATAGCAACAGCTCCTGGTGGAACTTATCAGTGGTACAATGCTGCTATTGGCGGTACTTTATTGCAAACAGGTGCAACATATACTACTCCTATTTTAGTATCAACTGCTACATATTATGTGCAAACAACAGTATTAGGATGTACCAGTCCAAGAACAATAGTAACGGTTACTGTTAATCCTACACCCGTTGCGCCTACTGCTTTTGGGGCTACTATTTGTGCAGGAAGTACAGCAACTTTAACAGCAACAGCACCCGGTGGAACATATGAATGGTTTAATGCTGCTAGCGGAGGTACTTTATTAAATACTGGAGCTATTTATACCACTCCTGCTTTAATTACAACTACAACTTATTATGTTCAAACCACTGTTGCAGGCTGCACAAGCCCAAGAACGGCAGTTACTGTTACTGTAAATTCTATTCCTGCGTCACCTACAGTTGCTCCTGCTGTAATTTGTGAAGGAGGAACAACAACATTAATGGCAACAGCTCCAGGAGGAACTTACCAGTGGTACGATTCATTAAGTGGAGGAGCTTTACTAAATACGGGAGCGAGCTATGTAACACCTATTCTTACTTCAAATATTACATATTATATTCAAACTACCGTTGCAGGGTGTGCTAGTCCAAGAGTTGCAGTTAATGTTACTGTGAATCCATACCCTGTTGCAGATATAGTTCCAAATGTAACAAGTGGATGCGCTGGTTTAGTTGTTAATTTCAATAACAATTCAACTTTAGGAGGAACATACAATTGGAATTTTGCTGGAGCAACTCCCACATCATCTTCTTTATATACTCCATCACCTGTTACTTTTAATACAAGTGGAAATAATATGGTTTATATTACTGTAAATGTTGCAGGATGTATTTCAAGAGATACAACATATATTAGTATTTCTCCATTGCCAACGCCAAGTTTTACAGTTGCACCAAATACCGGATGTTCTCCTTTAGTTTCATCTATTAACAATACGAGTGGAGTAACTGTGGGTGATACTTATTTGTGGGATTTTGGTAATGGTAGTACTTCAACTTTACAAAATCCGCCATCGTTAGCTTATACAACTACTGGAGTAGATAGTATATATATTATCAAACTAATAGTATATGCAGCAAATGGTTGCAGTGATAGCGTTTCAAGCTCTGTAACAGTTCATCCAAACCCTGTTGCTGCTTTTAGTCCAAATAGTTCAACTGCTTGTGCCAACACAGCAATAATTTTTTCAAATAATTCAACGGGAGCAACTGCCTTCTCTTGGAATTTTGGAGATGGAACAACAAGTACTAGTATTAATCCAAGCTATACATATCCAATTCCTAACACTTATACAGTACAATTGATGGCAACTTCTGCTTTTGGATGTACAAATACTACACAACAAATTATTACAATTGATAGTGTTCCAATTGCTGGATTTACAAATAGTACAGAATGCTTAGGGTTTGCTACTCAATTTACAAATAGTTCTCAAGGAAGTATTGTTGCATGGAGTTGGAATTTTGGAGATGCATCCCCATTAAGTACTTTACCCAGCCCTAGCCATGTTTATGCTTCAAATGGGACATTTAATGTTTCTTTAACCGTTACAAATAGTTTTGGCTGTACGAATACGACAAATCAAAATGTAATAGTAAATGCTGTTCCTGTTGCTGCTTATGCCAATAACACTGCTTGTCTAGGACAGGCGACAAATTTTACTGATTTAACAAGTGGTCTGCCAATTAGCTGGATTTGGAATTTTGGAGATGGAACTCCAGTTAGTAATATTCAAAATCCGACACATATATATTCAAGTTCAGGAACATTTAATGTTACATTAATTTCTTTTGGTGGGAGTGGATGTTCTGACACTGTAATAAATGCAATAACTGTAAATCCTATACCTACGGCAAACTTTACGAGCACAAATGTTTGTGCAAATGATACAATGTTTTTTAATTCATCGTCATTAGGAACACCAAATACTTTTGTTTGGAATTTTGGGGATAGTTTTTCTGATAATACTAATAATCCAACTCCAACACATGTTTATAATGTGGCTGGGACATATAATGTAACATTAACAGTAGGATATTCTTCAACAGGTTGTACAAACAATATTATAATTCCTGTTACAGCATTTTCTTTAACTGTTCCCAATTTTACCAGTACAACACCTTGTTTAAATGTATCTACAGTTTTTACTGATGCAACAGTAAACAACCCAACTCAATGGACTTGGAATTTTGGAGATGGAACAGCTTTTAGTAATATACAGAATCCATCACATATATACGCTACTGCAGGAACATATTCGGTTGTATTGGTTACCGAAAATGTTTTTGGATGTAGAGATTCAGTTACTATTAATACGGTTGTTAATCCTTTGCCAGTAGCGTCTTTTGTTTTTGATACAGTGTGTAATAATAGTGCAACATCATTTACAGATAATTCTATTTCAGCTGTAGCTTGGGCTTGGGATTTTGGTGATGGGAACACTAGTACAAATAATTCTCCAATTCATACTTACGTTTTGTCTGGTACATATAATGTAACCTTAATTGTAACAAATGTCTTTGGTTGTACTGATACTATTTCACATTCAATAATTGTTAACCCAAATCCAGTTTCAAATTATACAGCAAATACAGCATGTCATACCTATCCAACTGTTTTTACAGACAATTCCACTTCTGCAGTTTTGTGGGCTTGGAATTTTAATGATGGTACGGCAATTAACAATACACAATCACCAACTCATGTTTATGCAAATCCAGGGAATTACAATGTAACTTTATTGGTAACAAATGTTTTTGGATGTACAAATTCTTCATCTCAAACAATTACTGTTTTACCACAGCCCATTGCTGATTTTAATTATAGTATAGCATGCGCTCGTCAGGCAGTTAATTTTACTGATATTACAAGTGTTTCTACACCAGTTGCTTGGTCTTGGGATTTTGGAGATGCTTCGCCAATTAACAATACACAAAATCCATCACATATTTATTCTTTGGGAGGAACGTATAATGTTACTTTGATTGTAACAAATGTTGCGGGATGTAATGATACAATCGTTAAGCCCGTAATTGTAAATACGGTTCCAACACCTTTGTTTTCTGCTAATGCAACATGTCAAGGAACAATAACATCATTTACAGATTTATCTTCAGATATTGTAGCAATAAATAATTGGTATTATGATTTTGCAGATGGTAATAGTTCTTTTTCTCAAAATCCAAATTACATTTATGCAGCAGCAGGTGTTTACAATGTATCATTGACAGTTACAAATGTGAATGGTTGCGATAGCACTGTTGTTATTCCCATAACTGTAAATGTATTTCCTCAAGCAATTTATTCTGTTGATACTGTTTGCGTGGGAACACCAACTTCATTTACGGATAATTCAACAGGTTTGCCAAATCAATGGACTTGGAATTTTGGTGATGGTACAAATAGTAATGCAGGTCCTTTAGTAACACATATCTATCCAAGTGCAGGTTCTTTTTTAACTTCACTAACTGTTTCTAGTGGGGCAGGATGTACGCATACATTTTTTCAAATAGTAGTTGTGAGAAGTGATGTACAAGCTGGTATTTCAGCTGCAAATGCTATTTGTGAAAATAATGTGTTGGCAATAAATGATAACTCGATTGTAACAACAGGAACCATTTTATCTCAAACATGGGATTTTGGAGATGGTTCACCAGTAGCAACAGCTTTAAATACAACGCATATTTATTCAACAGCAGGAACTTATGTTATTACTCATGTAGTAGTTTCTGATGGGGGCTGTGCAAGTACAGCGTACGATACAGTTGTTGTAAACCCATTGCCTCAAGCTAATTTTACAACTGCAAATACTTGCCAGAATCAATCAAGTAATTTTATCGATGCATCTGCAGGAACAATATCAACTTGGAACTGGAATTTTGGTGATGGAGGAACAGCATCTGCTCAAAATCCAACACACATATACAACATCAATGGTTCTTATACAACAACATTAATAGTAACTACAGGTGTGGGGTGTGCAGATACTGCTTCCCGACCAATTACAATTTATCCTCAACCCGTTGCTTCATTTACAAGTAATGTAGTTTGTTGGGGAGATACAACACAACTAACAAACACGTCAACAACTGCAACAGGAAGTATTGTAGGTGCTTGGTGGGATTTTGCTGATGGAAGTACATCAACTAGTTATAGCCCACAGCATATTTTTTCGACTCAAAATAGTTCTTTCAATGTTACTTTAGCAGTTGTAACAAACTTTGGTTGTGTTGATACGGTTATTCAATCTGTTAATACACATCCATTGCCTCAATTTAATTTTGGTCCTCAACAAACAAGTGGATGTGAAGATTTTACAACTACATTTACAGATAATTCGTCAGTATCTGGAGGCACTATTGTAAATTGGTTATGGGATTTTGGTGATGGTAATTTAACATTTACTCCAAGTCCAACTCATACTTACGATAATCCAGGAAGTTATTATGTGTCATTAACACTTACTACTTCTTATGGCTGTACAATGGTTGACACTTTAAATTTTCCGATTGTTGTTTATCCAAAACCAATTGCAGAATTTTCTGCATCACCCAACTCAACATCTATTTATGAACCTAATATTCAATTTAATGATCTATCTGCTGGTGCTACAATGTGGGATTGGGATTTAGGAGATAATGAAACAAGCATTATGCAAAATCCATATCATACTTATCCAGATACTGGAATATTTATGGTAACTCAGATCGCGATCAATCAATATGGTTGTAGGGATACAGTTCAGCATCCAATAAAAATTAATGGAGAATCTAGTGTTTATATTCCGAATGCATTTACTCCAAATAGTAATGGATTAAATGATGTGTTTGCTCCAAAATTGTTTGGAATACTAGAATTTAAAATGTTAATTTTTGATAGGTGGGGAAATGAAATTTTTAAAACGGACGATATGCTAGAAGGATGGAATGGGAGATATAAGGGAATTGGTGAGGTTGTTCAGCAAGATGTATATGTATATAAAATAATAACGAAAGATTTATTGCACAATGATCATCAATATATAGGAAGTGTTACTGTTGTGAGGTAATATAGAATTTGAATCTAAAAAAATGGAATAAAAAATCCTCTCAAATTGGAGAGGATTTTTTTGTTATTTCTTTTTACGTCTTTTCTGTCTTGGTTGGTCTGCGGTTCCAAATCCATCACCATCTACTTTATACCTACTTCTTTTAGCTTTATTCCTTCGGTATGATGTTCCATTGTGTTTAATATTTGGATCTTTTTTTTGTTTGTCAAAATGTTGCATTTGCCCTCGTGGTTTTTGTTCTTTCTTAAATAGGCGTTTAAAAAGGCCACCCTCTTTTTCTTTCCCTCCTTGCGCAGATGCAATGTGTGATGCTCCAACAAATAAAAATAAAACCAGTAATATTTTTTTCATGAATTTTCTTTACAATTAATAGCTGAACACAAATATATAAATATTTGTTAGATACAATTTTCAATGTTAATTAATTTTCTGTACTTTGGTCGATAATACTTTAAAAAATGAAGACAAAAATTTTATATCTAGTTTTATTAACATTATTTGTTTCCAGTTGTGGCAGCAAAACAGAAACTCAGACGCAGGAAAAAGCCCAAACACAATATTCCTGCCCTATGGGTTGTACGGATGATATGTTTACTGAACCAGGTAAATGCCCTGTTTGCGAAATGGATTTAGAAAAAAATAAGTAGTAATTAAAATTTAAAAATCAGAAATAATGAAAAAAAATATTTTGTTTGTATGTGCAGCTATTATGGTTTTTGGGGCAAATGCCCAAACATATAATAGTCCAGAAAGTGTTGAATTTGATTATGCAAATAATAGATGGTTTATAGCAAATAATGGAGGTAATAATATATTAACGCGAAATAGCTCCAATGGAGCACTTGCTGTTTTTGTTGCTACAGGTTTTTCTGGAGGTGGTCCTCATGGATTAGAAATAGTGGGAGATACACTTTATGCATGTGCTGGGGGAAGTTTAAGGGCGTATAATATTAATACGGCTGCTTTGGTATTTAATATTAATCTTGGAGCTAGTTTTTTAAATGGAATTACGCATGATAATGCAGGAAACTTGTTCATAACGGATTATAGTGGGAATAAAATTTATCGTTTAAATACGAACACTAGACAATATAATACTTTTGTTTCTAGTGGTTTGTCTAGCCCTAATGGTATCATTTATGACCAACCAAATAATCGTTGCGTTTTTGTTCAATGGACGGGAGCAATCAGAAGTGTTTCATTAAGTGATTCTACTGTTGCCACTCTAGTTGCATCGTCAGGGTTAAGTAGCATAGATGGTATCACAAAGGATGGTATGGGAAATTATTATGTTTCTTCTTGGAGCCCACAAAGAATTACACGTTATTCGAATACTCTTGCAAGTCCTACAACAGTTGTTTCAACTGGATTAAGTAATCCTGCGGATATTTTTTATAATGTATTAACAGATACCCTTGGTGTTCCAAACTCTGGTTCTGGAAATAATACCGCATATTATTATTTTGGTAGCACAACGGGTATTGCTGATAATGCGAATAATGAATTCTTATTTAGCGTAATACCATCTTTTATTTCATCAAAAGCGGAAATTAAGTTTGAATTACAAGGTGAAGAGCAAGTATCTTTAGACTTATTTGATATAAGTGGAAAGCTTGTTGTTTCAGTATTTAACGAAAAAAAGTCAAAGGGCAGTCACAATTTGTCTATTGATATGAGTGAGTTTCCGAATGGAACATATTTTTTCAAAATAAAAACACAATTATCTGAAACTTCACAAAAAGTTATTGTAGTTAAATAAATCTATATTGGAATTTTGAAGCGCTCATTTGCCATTTGGTAAATGAGCGCTTCTGTTTTTATTACTTATATTTGCGCCCTAAAAAATTGAATCGTGAATTATCTATCTGTTGAAACTCTTTCCAAATCCTATGGTGCTAAAAAATTATTTGATACTATCAGTTTTGGTCTAAATCAAGGTCAACGAACTGCGCTTATTGCAAAAAATGGTGCTGGTAAATCTACTTTGTTGAAAATAATTACTGGAAAAGAAATTGCTGATTCTGGAAGTGTTGTTTTTAGAAAAGATATAACAGTTACTTATTTGGATCAAAATCCTTTGTTTGATGAAAATAGCACTGTAATTGAAGCTATTTACAATACAGGAAATCCTGCCCTAAATGCGGTTCGTGATTATGAATTAGCATTAGAAGAGTTTGAAAAAAACTATAATGATGAAACGCAAGCTAAGCTTGAAAAATGTTCTGCAAAAATTGATGAATTAAATGCTTGGGGGACAGATAGCAAAGTAAAAGAAGTATTACAAAAACTAAAAATCGCTTTTCTTGATAAAAAAATTTCAATGCTTTCTGGTGGACAAAAAAAGAGAGTTGCTTTAGCAAAAGTTTTAATTGATGAGCCACATCTGTTGATTCTTGATGAGCCTACAAATCATTTGGATGTAGAGATGATTGAATGGTTAGAAAATTATTTGATTTCATTAAATCTTACTTTGCTTTTAGTTACACATGATCGTTATTTTTTAGATAGCGTGTGTACTGAAATTATTGAAATTGATAATACAAAGCTATATACCTATAAAGGTAATTTTCAATACTATGTAGAAAAAAAGGCAGAACGAGAGTCCATAGAGAGTTCAGAAATTGATAAAGCAAAAAATTTATTTAGAAGAGAATTAGAATGGGTGAGGCGAATGCCAAAAGCAAGAGGAACAAAATCCAAATCAAGATTAAATGCTTTTGAGGATACAAAGGAAAAAGCTTTTAGTGGTAAGACTGAAACTAAGCTTGAACTTGGTGTTAAGATGAACCGAATAGGTGGAAAAATTTTAGAATTTATAAAAATCAAGAAGGCATTTGGAGAAACAAAAATTGTGAATGATTTTTCATACATATTTAAAAAAGGGGAAAAAATTGGTGTGATTGGTAAGAATGGTGTTGGAAAATCAACCTTTTTGAATATGATAATGGGCTTAGAAAAACCAGATTCAGGAGAAATACAAGCTGGTGAAACAATTGTTTTTGGTTATTATTCACAAGAAGGATTAAAATTAAATAATGATAAGAGAGTTATAGAAGTAGTAAAAGATATTGCTGAGTTTATTCCATTAGCTGATGGAAGTAAATTATCTGCTTCGGGTTTGCTTACAAAATTTTTATTCCCTCCAGATGTCCAATACAGTATGGTTTCTAAGTTAAGTGGAGGAGAAAGAAGACGTTTGTATTTAATGACAATACTTATTAAAAACCCTAATTTTTTAATTTTAGATGAACCTACAAATGATTTGGATATTGTTACCCTTAGTGTATTAGAAGATTTTTTAACTGCCTTTCAAGGTTGTGTTTTAATTGTAACACATGATAGATATTTTATGGATAAAATGGTTGATCATTTATTTGTATTTGAAGGAGAAGGAGTAGTGCGTGATTTTCCTGGTAATTATACAGAGTACAGAGATAAAAAAGATTTAGAAGAGAAGTCTGTATCAGTAGATTCAATCACTTTTAAGCAAGAAGTAAAAGAAATAAATAATTCTCCTTCGCAACAAAATGACACTGCGAAGCGGAAATTGAGTTTTAAAGAGAAGTTTGAATTTGAGCAGTTAGAAAAGGATATAGCAGCACTTGAACTAGAAAAAAATAAATTAACAGAGCTGCTAAGTTCTAATGATACTCCATCCGAAGAATTGGCAATATATAGTAAACAGATAGGAGAAGTAATTTCAGCGCTTGATGAAAAAGGATTACGTTGGTTAGAGTTGAGTGAGTTTATATAGATTATAATTTCACTTTTTGTTCCACACTCCAGGCTTCTGGTTTTTCAATAAAAAGTTTTTTTGTTTTGGTCCAAACTTGTTCAAAAATTTTTGAATTTCTATAGTTGTTCAAATCATTTTCTGAATCCCAGTAGCTGTAAGTAAAATAAATATTGGTAGCATTTATATCATTCAATAATTCTAAATGATTGCAGCCCTCCATATTTCTGATTAACTGTTTCGACTCATTAAAAATTTTTAGGAATTCATTTACTTTCGATGGCTCAAAAGTCATTTTAACAATGCGTATCATCATAAAAAATTGATTGTAACAGAATCATTAATTTTAATTCCATTTAATTCACTCGCACTTCCATTTCTAATTGCCAATTCTAAAAAATTTTCGGCATTAAAAAAGGCAACAACTTCTCCCTCTACTACATCAAAATAACTTGCACTTAGTTTTTGAATTCTGTATTTACCAAAACTCATTTCTATTCTTCTGTTTTTTATATTTTGGTCAAACAACGTTTTTGAAATATTAGTAATAGCGTTCCCATAATTATCGATATGCACTACAATGCCTTTTATTAAATCACCCATGGAGGCTGCATTTAACAAACCTCTTTGTAAAATTGTTGTTTTTACAATTCCCATATCATCAATACTGCCACCATTAGCTAAAAAACAAGCTGCTTTTGCAAAAACATCACGCGTTGGAAAAGTAAATTGTCTCCTTCCTGAATCCAATGCTACCATTTTTTCTGGTACCGAATCAAATAGCAAAGAAAAGATACCATTGTCAGTAGCTATAAAATAATGTTCGTTGGTAAAAGCAACAGTATAAGGCATTTCTGCATTTGAGTTCGAATCTACACCAATTATATGAATACTGCCTTTTGGAAAATTTTTGTAGGCATTTTTTACAATATACGCTGCGGCTAGTGTATCATTCGCATCTAGTAAGTGTGTAATATCAACTATTTGGCTTTGTGGTGATAGGCTCAAAATGGTGCCTTTTACAGCACTTACATAATAGTCTTTTAAACCAAAGTCAGTTGTAAGTGTAATGATTGCCATTTAGTTGAAAATGTATAAAAACTTGATCAGCTATATTGCTTTTCAATACACAAAAATATGTTATTTTCGTGCTTTATAAAATAATAAAGCAAAATATAATTGAGCGAGAAAAAAATCATACTAGAAGATATTACACCTATTGATTTATATGGCATAAATGATTCAAAGCTTGACTTAATCAAAAAACGGTTTCCAAAACTTAAAATTGTTGCTCGAGGAGAAACAATTAAAGCGAATGGAGATGAGGATGATTTGAATCAACTAGAAATGATTGTAAATGTTTTAGCTGCATACAGAAATAGATACGGAAATCTAACTGATAATGCTGTGGAGCAAATATTGGGAGGAGCAAGAGCTTCAAAAGCTAAAGAAGAAGAAGCTAGTGATGATGTTATCGTTTTTGGGAACGGAGGTTTGGTAGTAAAGGCGCGTACCAATAATCAAAGAAAAATTGTTTCTAGTATTGCAACAAATGATATGATTTTTGCCGTTGGTCCAGCAGGTACAGGAAAAACCTATACTGCAGTTGCTCTTGCTGTGAGAGCATTAAAAAATAGAGAAGTAAAAAAAATAATTTTAACGCGCCCTGCAGTTGAAGCTGGCGAAAATCTTGGATTTTTACCTGGAGATTTAAAAGATAAATTAGATCCATATTTGCAACCATTATATGATGCATTATACGATATGATTGCACCAGAAAAGCTTGCTTATTACTTAGAAAATAGGGTTATACAAATTGCACCACTTGCCTTTATGAGGGGAAGAACCTTAGATCATGCTTTTGTAATACTAGATGAAGCTCAAAATGCTACAGAAGGACAACTAAAAATGTTTTTAACAAGAATGGGTTCATCTGCAAAGTTTATTGTTACAGGAGATATTACACAAATAGATTTACCTAAGCATCAGCCATCCGGATTGCCACAAGCAATTAAACTATTGTCTGATGTAGAAGGAATTGATGTTATACAGTTGGATGGAACAGATGTTATAAGGCATAAACTTGTAAAACGAATTGTTGAACTTTACGATAAAAAATAAAAATGGAAGCTATAACTGAAACGAAATTTAATTTTCCAAATCAAAAGTCTTATTACAAAGGTAAAGTAAGAGATGTCTATAACATAGATGACAAATATTTGGTAATGGTTGTGAGTGATAGAATTTCTGCATTCGATGTTGTTCTTCCCAAAGGTATTCCATATAAAGGTCAGGTGTTAAATCAAATTGCTTCAAAATTTTTAAAAGCAACAGAAGATATATTGCCTAATTGGGTAGTTGCTATTCCTGATCCAATGGTTACAATAGGCCATGTTTGTGAGCCATTTAAAGTGGAAATGGTTATAAGAGGTTATTTGTCGGGTCATGCATGGAGGGAATATAAAGCAGGTAAACGTATGATTTGTGGTGTAGCAATGCCTGATGGGATGAAAGAAAATCAAAAATTTGATAAACCTATTATCACTCCTACTACAAAAGCTTCAGTAGGGCATGATGAGGACATCTCTAAAGAAGAGATATTAAGGAAAGGGATTGTCTCAAAAGAAGATTATGAGCAGTTGGAGAAATATACACAAGCTGTTTTTCAAAGAGGAACAGAAATTTCTGCAACAATGGGATTAATTTTAGTGGATACGAAGTATGAATTTGGTAAAAAAGAGGGCAAAATATATTTGATAGATGAAATTCATACACCTGATTCTTCACGTTATTTTTATAAAGAAGGATATGATGAAAGGTTAGAAAAAAATGAACCTCAAAAACAACTGTCGAAAGAATTTGTGCGTGAATGGTTAATGGCGAATGGATTTCAAGGAAAGGAAGGACAAATAATTCCTGAAATGACAAATGAAATAGTGAATTCTATTTCTGAAAGGTATATTGAGTTGTATGAAAAAATTGTTGGAGAAAAATTTATTAAAGCAGATGGTGCAAATATTTTGGACAGGATAGAAAATAATATTTATAATTTTTTAAAAAACAATAAATAAAATTTGTTTTTTACTTTTTCAAGTATATATTTACAAAACAAAAATAATCAGGGTATTAACTAAAAACAAAAAACATTATGGGAAAAGGTAAAATTATTATTATTAAAGACACGGCAAATGGTTTGATTGAAAACGATAATGGGGTTCAAATTCCATTCATTCAAACAAATATGCCAGAACTTTTTTTAGAAGTTGGTAGAATTGTTAAATTTGATGTCTATCAAAATCCTGACAATCCAAAAGACAAAACAGCATATAATGTTGAATTGCAAAAGAAAGGGAAAATTATTATTATTAAAGATACGGCAGGAGAATTAGTAGATCCTAATTTCGGTCAGATACCATTTTCAGCACCTTTCCCTAAAGAACAAGGGCTTTTTGATGGGGCAGAAGTAAAATACGAAATTGTTATGAATGGGAAAATCCCAACTGCAGTTTACGTTAAATTAACTGCTGAGAAGTAAAAAATCTTATTCTTTTATTAATAGGCGGGAGCAATCCCGCTTTATTTTTTTGTATAACTTAATAAAATAATTTACATTAGGTAAATTGTTTTTTTGGAAAGAAAATGTCCACAATAAAGCTGAAATTAGTAGCCTCATTTTTTTTATTTTTTATTTTATCTAATTTGTTTTCAGAATCTATTAAGAAGACAGAGATAGATAGTTTAGTAATGCTGCTTAAGCAGACAACTGATACTACCAAAATTGACATTCTTAATGCATTGTCAGAAAAATATACTGTCATAAATATTGATAAATCAATTGCATATGCTTTTCAAGCGTTAGACTTATCTAAAAATAGTAAAAACGGACTTAGATTGGGCAATTCATATTTGAGTGTTGCAAAAGCATATTATGCAAAATCAGATAACGCAAAAGCATTGTCTTTTTTAAATAAGTCGTTAATCATATTTGAAACAAGTAGCAATAAAAATTTTTTAGCAAATACCTACAATGTATTTGCTAATTTATATGTTGATATGGGCAATTATGAACAAGCATTAAGCTACAATTTAAAAGCATTAAAAATAAGAGAAGAAATCAACGATTTACCAGGAGCATCTTCCTCGTTAATAAATATAGGGCGTATATATTATAATCTAAAAAATTTAGAAAAAGCAAAAGAGTATTATCTAAAGGCATTATCTATAAAAAAAGATATCAATGATTTAGATGGAGTAGGAACCTGTTATAACAATTTGGCTAATATTTTTATTGACAAGGAAGACTACAAGCAAGCTCTTTCCTATCTAGACAAGGCTCTTGAAATTAAGACAAAATGCGGTAATAAAAGAGGAATATCCTATATTTTGAATGGGTTTGGGACGATTTATTCTGCCCAAGAAAATCATATAAAAGCTCGTGAATATTATTTGAAATCTTATGAAATTAAAAAAGAATTGTTTGACCATAGGGGGATGTCTGGAGCCCTTAGTAACGTAGGCTCTACATATTATTTTACTGAAGATTATAAAAATGCCTTAAAATATTTTTTAATGGGTGTGGATGAAGCGGAAAGGGCGGAAGCAAAAGACATTAAACTTAGTTTTTACCAAAATATTGCAGAGTCTTTTTATAAAATTAAAGACTATGAAAATTCAATTGAGTACTATAAAAAAGTTTTTGACTTAAAAGATAGTATTTTAAGCTTGGAGTCAACAAAGTCTATGCAAGAGATGCAATCAAAATTTGATTTTGAAAAGCAGGAAAAAGAAATACAAATTTTAAAGCAAGAAAAAGAGATACAGGCGCTTGATGTTGCGAAAACTAAACTTATTAAAAATGGCTTTATAGTTGGTTTTGTTTTACTATTGTTAATTGCTTTTGTGATATATAACCGCTATCAGGTAAAACAAAGGGCAAACGCTAAACTTGAATTGCAAAAGCAAGAAATTGTAAGACAGCACAAAGAATTAAATACTGCTTATGGGCAGATTGAAACAAAAAATAAAGATATTACAGATAGTATTAAGTATGCAAAACGTATACAAGAGGCTATTTTACCAAGAGCGGAATTTAGAAATGTATTTAAAGACAATGGATTTGTTTTTTATAAACCAAAAGATATAGTAAGCGGTGATTTTTATTGGATGTCGGTAAAAGGGGATAAAATATTTTTAGCTGCTGTGGATTGTACAGGTCACGGTGTTCCTGGGGCGTTTATGAGTATTGTTGGTCATAATTTATTGAATCAGGCAGTAAATGAGCATAATATAACTAAACCTTCGGAAATTTTAAATGAAGTGAATATTGGAATTACTAACACGTTGCGTCAGTATGAATTAGATTCTGCTGTTAAAGATGGAATGGATATAGCATTGTGTGTATTAAATAAAGATACACTAGAACTTCAATATGCTGGAGCATATAATCCTTTATGGATTATTAAAAAAGGTGTTTTTTCTGAAATTAAAGCTGACAAATTTCCTATTGGAGCTTTTGTAGGTGAAAAGATGAATAAATTTTCAAATAATACTATACAATTGGAACAAGGTGATTTATTTTATTTGTTTACTGATGGTTATGCCGACCAGTTTGGTGGGCCTAATGGAAAAAAATTTAAGTACAAACAAATGCAAGATATTCTTTTGCAAAACATATCAAAAATGCCTCAAGAACAAAAATTGATATTGGAATCAGCATTTCATCAATGGATTGGAAAGCTGGAGCAAATTGATGATGTGTTAGTAATTGGCATAAAAGTATAGCCAAATTATTTCTAAATTTGAGAAATGAACTTTTCCTCAAAATTAATTGAAGATGCAGTAAATGAGTTTTCCAAATTACCTGGAGTTGGGAAGAGAACTGCTTTGCGTTTTGTTCTGCATCTTTTAAAATTAAAAGACACTGAGGTTGCGCAATTTGGCAATTCGTTTATTAAACTTAGAAATGATTTGAAATATTGCCAAAGTTGCCATAATATCTCAGATAAAGGTAATTGTGATATTTGTTCAAATCCGCATAGAGATACTTCACTTATTTGTGTCGTAGAAGATATCCGCGATGTAATGGCAATTGAGCACACGCAGCAATTTAGGGGCGTATATCACGTGTTGGGTGGAATAATTTCTCCTATGGATGGCATTGGACCTAATGATTTGAATTTAGAAACATTGGTTCAAAAAGTATCACAAGGAGGAGTGAAAGAAATCATAATGGCTTTGAGCACAACAATGGAAGGGGATACAACAAATTTTTATATTTATAAAAGAGTTAAAGAATTTGATGTTGCAGTTTCTACTATTGCAAGAGGAATTGCTATTGGTGATGAGTTGGAATTTGCTGATGAAGTTACATTAGCTCGATCAATAATAAATCGTACGCCTTATGAAAATTCTTTTTTATCGAAATAATTTTTAATTATTTGCACTAGTTATACTATCCTTGTGATTTATTAAGAGGCTTGTAGAATCTTTTTTATTTAAAATATTATTTCTCTCATAATTTCCATCCAAATCAAAAATATTTACGCTGCCTTTAGGGATTTCAATAATGTACTTCTTTTTTGAAGGATTTGGAAGTGAATTAGTTTTCAGCCAAGGATTAAATTTTTTTAAAATTTCGTCAGTTATTTTTTGATTTATTGCAAAACTATTTAAATCATTAATGGTGGAATCTATTATTAGTTTTTTTGTAGAGATGGATGGGTATAAGTCCTTTTTTCTTAGAATGAATCCGTATACTTTTGGTCGACTAATAATTTCCTTCATTGCTAATAACCTGTAAACATATCGAGATGTTTCATCATTCAGCATTAAATCAAAATAATTATTTACTTTTTGTTTTTCTAGTTGTGTTTGTATTCCTCCCATTCCTCGGTTATAGGAAGCAGCAACCAATGTCCAATTATTAAATTGCTTGTATGATTCTTTAAAATATTTACAGGCTGCTTCGGTAGCCTTTGTTACATTGTACCTTTCGTCCACATCATCGGATATTTCTAGTCCGTAAGAATTTGCTGTAGATTCAATGATTTGCCAAAAACCTGCAGCTCCCTGCGGTGAAACCACATTCGTTAATTGACTTTCTATTAAAGCAATGTACTTAAAATCTTCTGGAATATTATTTTTTGCAAGTATTGGTTCTATGATTGGAAACCATCTATTTGCTCTTTTATGAAGTAAAAGTGTTTGTGATTGCCAATAGGTATTCACGATTAATTCTCTTTCAATTGCTTCTCGAACAGTAAAATCTTTTATTGGTACTTTTTCTCCAGCAAAATTTAAATTTTTAGGTATTCGTATGCTAAAATTTTTGTAGCTATTATTAAAATAGTCTTCATAGGCATCATCAGTTATGGCTTTATTTGTTGAGAATGAGAAAATTTTAATAATACTAATTATTATTACGACAAAAACAAGCGAAAAAAAGTATCGATTATTTTTATTTAGAAAAAAAAGAAATTTATTTAAAAATTTATTTTTCATTCTTTTTTGGGATATATGTTGGAGCATACATAAACCAAAATAATACAACAAAATAGACTGAAAATAGAATAATATGTATATAGCTCCAATGATTAATATATTTAATAATTAATAGGTTAAAAAACATAGAAACAAATGCAATCATTGTAAATAGGATTGCTATTCTTTTCTCCGTTAATCCTTTGTAAAAAAAGTGATGAGTTGTATGATCTTTACCGCCAATAAAAGGAGATTTTTTTTTCCTTAATCTATTAATAATAACAGTTGTGGTGTCTATTATTGGAATGGAAAAAGTTAAAATGGTAGCAAAAAATTGTTTGGACTGAATTAGCTTTCCATGAACATCAGGAGTATTCCAAAAATACATAATCCCAATAACTGCCAAAAACAGACCAATAAATTGGCTGCCAGTATCACCCATAAACATTTTTGAGGGATGCCAATTAAAAAATAAGAAACCTATTAATGCCGCTAAAACTCCAATTAATATTAAAACAAAAATATTTGAATAATTTTTATTTAAGAATAAAATTAATAAAGCGTTCAGTAATATAGTAATAGAAACAACAGTAGTAATAGCATCCATATTATCAAGCATATTTATAGAATTCATAAGTGCCACAACCCAAAAGATTGTTATACAATAATTGAAATAAATATTTTCAAATATTGAAATATAAGTTCCAGTAGAAATTAATATTATACCGCATGCAATTTGAACAAGTAATTTTAAAATTGGTTTTGTGTTGTATGCATCATCTGATAGTCCCATTAAGAATGCAAGTGTGCATGCAGCTAATATTCCTAAAAGGTGTTTATTAAACAAAATACCAGTTTGCTCAAAAAATATCGGATAGCTTGCAATTGAAAGAAGAAAAATTAGATAAAATGAAATTCCTCCAAATGAAGGTTTAGATAAAGGATTCCATCTAATTATTATATTTTCGGTATCTCTAATACCTAAAGAGGAAGAGAATTTTAAAAATAAGCCGTTTATTAAAAATGAAAGAAGTGTAGCACTTAAAAAGTAAGAGCTATAAATAAGTATTAAGTAGTATTTTTCACCCATTTTTGGTATATATAATAGTTGCTTCTACTTTCTTTTAGTACTAATAGTTACTTTTTTTATTAAAAAGGACTAATGAAATGTTTGAACTTTTTGCCTAATTTATCTTTTTCTGAAAGCGTTGGATTTTCAATACCCCACCCGATTCCTAAATCAGAATCATTCCAAAGAATACAATCTTCTGATTCTTTATTATAAAGGTTAGTACATTTATAGGAAAAAATAGTATTGTCTTCAAGTGTTAAAAAACCATGAGCAAAGCCCTCGGGTATCCATAATTGTATTTTATTTATTTCATTTAATTCTATTGAATAGGACTTTCCGTAGGTGCTTGAATTTTTACGAATATCAACAACAACATCAAGCACAGAACCTTTGATTACACGCACCAATTTTCCTTGTGCATATGGTGGATTTTGAAAATGCAAACCCCTCAACACTCCTTTTTGAGACAACGATTCATTGTCTTGAACAAAAGTAATTTCTTTGATAGTTTTATTAAAAATATTTTGGTTAAAAGGCTCAAAAAAGTAACCTCTCTCGTCTTCAAAAATTTTCGGTTTTATAACTATTAGTCCTTCAATAGGAGTATAAATTGTTTGCATATACAAATAAGTATTCTATCTATTTTTTTCGTTTACTTGATTTTGCTCCATCTTCATAATACCCATATCCATAGCCGTATCCATAACCATAACCATATCCATAATTATAACCGTATGATTTTCTTTCGATATCTATTCCATTAAGGATTATAGATAGCTTTTTAATATTAGCCTCATTAAATAACCTATCCACATTTTGAATGAAATTACGTTTTGAATAATCAGCTCTAAAAATATATATAGGGTAATCCGCTTTTTGTATCATGCTAATACCATCACTTACCAAACCAACGGGAGGATTATCAATAATTACTATATCATACATTGTTTTTAGCTGATTTATAATCTCGTCCATTTTTTTGCTTATAATTAGCTCTGACGGGTTAGGAGGGATGGGTCCCGCAGTAATAAAATCCAAATATTCTAAACTACTATGTTTTATTGCACTTTCTAAAGAATCCTTTCCTATAAGTAATGTACTCATTCCAATTGAATTGTCTTCGTTAAAACCTAAGTGTATTTTAGGTTTTCGCATATCTAAATCTATTATGATTACTTTTTTTCCAGAAAAAGCAATAATACCAGCTAAATTTATTGCGACAAAAGTTTTCCCTTCTCCAGAAATTGTTGAAGTTAGTGCGATTGTTTTTGCTCCCGGTTCATTTGAAATAAATTGAAGGTTAGTTCTAATAGATCTAAAAGCCTCAGCAATTAATGATTTTGGGCTTTTATCAACAATTAATTGAGAAACGGGAATTTCTTGTTTGGTCTTAGGGACAATGCCTAGAATACTAACAGAAGCTTGAGTATGCTTGGTTATTTCATTTAATGAAGTGATATCATTATGAGCTAGGTATCTTACCAGAATTAATACTAAACTAAACAGAATAGCAACTAAAACGAAAGCAATAAATGTAACTTTTCTATTGGGAGATACAGGAGAGGAAGGATAGCTGGCCTTTTCTAAAATTAAATTTTGAGATACAAAACCGGCTTTGGAAATAGAATACTCAGTTTTTTTCTCTAATAAAAGGGTATAATATTTTTCATTTATAGAGTAAAGTCTCTGTAAACGTGCATATTCAACTTCATTTTCTGGTAATTCAGTAAATTTATCTTGAAATTGATTTGTTTTGCTTTTTAAATCGTTTTTTCTTTGAGAAAGGTTGTTTTTTACATTTTTGATACTTTCTCTAAGTAAGCTTTTTTGAATATTAATTTGATAATCTATGGCTTTAACTGCTTCGCTATTTGGCGTAACTTCATAAAGCATCTCTTCTTTTTGAATTAATAATTTATGAAGACTGTTAACAGCGTTAGATATGCTGCTTTCTAAACTCGATCCAGCAAGCATAGCCAAAAGAGTATATGTGTCATTGCTTCTTGATGTAGAAATATTTTGCTCAATTTTTGTCAAAACATTTTCTTCTAATTCTAATGCTATTATTTGATCTTCTAGAGCGTTTAGGCGAGTTACATTTGTTGTTGTTATATCTTGATTTTCGTTAACATTGTTGTCTTTTTTAAAACGCTGTATTGAATTTTCAGAATCTTTAAGGCGGTTATATACTATATCTAGTTGTTCATCAATAAATCCAATAATACTTTTAGAACTTTCACTTTTTCTTTCCACATCAAAATTTGTGTATTCTTCTGTTATAGCATTAATTATGTCGGTTGTTTTTAGTGCGTTGTAGTCTTTAAATGATATTAAAATTGTTTTTGCACCTTCGTTTAGGAGTTTTACATCTAAATTTTGAGAACAATCATTAACAATTGCTTCTTCGTTATTGATAATAAAAAAATAATTATTGTGCTTTACCTGATTTTCTTGGTTTAAAATATAATTGTAGTCTAAAACGGTTATTTTTATTTCCGCATCAGGAATTTTTATCCAATTTCCAGTAATAAAATTTTGAATGTATTCTTTTCCTTGTTGTTTTATTTCAATTATCCCTTTGTATTGAGATTCAAAATCCACATAAATTTTCCTGCCTAATATATTTTCATTTTGATTTTTTATTTCTACTAAATAGGGTGCATTTTTATACTGCTCGTTTGCTTTAAACGTACCTTCATTATAATAGGAAATTTTCAAGGGTAATTTTGCTATTACTCTTTTCAAAAAAACTTTCGATCTTAATAATTCAATTGCTTCAGGTAATTCATTTCTGGTTTCATAAATATTCTCAACGTTAAGTACTTTGTTTGCTTGATTGCTTGTTTGTATTTGAATAATACTATGCGATTCAAAAGTGGGAGGCGTATATCTAAGGTAAAGGTAGGAAGCTACTAATGCAGTAATAAAAAATAGGATTACCCAATATAAACATTTTCGAGCGATGAACAAAAACAAGCCTAATTCAAACTCTCCACTAAAGTTTGAAATTCTTTCTTTGTAACGTTCAAAGCTATCGTTCGTTTTGGATATATCTTCTTGTAGCATGTTTTCCTCAACAGATAATTTTATTTTGTGAGTCTTCCTGTATAGGTAATTAAAACTACGGTACTTGTAATTAAACTTATAATAGGAGCAATTTCTGCTAATACTCTACTTGCGTATTTTCTTCTAGGTTCTATATAAATTATATCGTTTGCTTGCAGAACCATATTAGCTTGTTTAAGACCTTCAATTTTAGAAAGGTCAATTAAAAAAATATCATCTTTTTCTCCATTTTTTCTAAATACTTTTATCACTCTTGCTTTTCCGTCATCTGCAATTCCTCCAGCTAGTGCTATTGCTTCAATTAATGTGGTATTATTGTTAGCCAAAGGAATTACTTTAGCATCACCTGCGCTGCCAGGAAAAACAATAACTCTTTTATTAGTTACTTTCATTAAAATATAAGGTCTAATGTAAAATTCTGAATATTTTTGTTCCAAAAATGTTTCTGCCTCTATAACTGTTAGCCCTGTAATAGGCGTTTTTCCAATAATTGGTAGTTTTATAGTGCCATCTGGTTCAACTTTATATTGTAAATTTGATTCAAAGCGATACCCTGTATTGGTATTGTTCAGAGACGTTAAATCCACAAGTTTAAAACCATCATTCGAGTATATATTGAACTCAACAATGTCGTTTGGAGAAATTTTGTATTCTTTAGTTTTGATTGAGTCCAGAGAAACATAGTTTTTAAACTTTTTGCTTGATTTGAACATTATGCTTGAATTTAACCAGCCACAACTGGACAAAGCAATGGATATAGTTGCTAATAATAATAGTTTGCGCATAGATTATTGTAAATTGTAACAAACAAAGTTAAAAAAATAACTCAAATGCCCTAAAATTAATATTGTAACTACTTTTTGAGGAGTTTTTCATACAAATTTTCCATATCTGAAACTAAACGCGTAAAATGAAACTTTTCTTTTACATGTTGCCAACCATTTTGAGATAAGGACTTCCTTAAGTTGTCGTCAGAAATTACGTTTAACAGTTGGTTGCAGAATTGGTTAATACTGTCGTTTTCGCAAAGTAAAGCTGTTTTGTTAGGAATAACTACATTTTCTATTCCACCAACATTGGTGGATACTATAGCTTTATTTGCTGCTTGTGCTTCAATTAAACTTACGGGTGTACCTTCATTAAAAGAAGTTAATGTAACTACATCACTGCCTGCCAATGCAATATCAATATCTTTTATCCAAGAAGTGAAAGTTAAAAGCGTTTGTTTATTTGATTTTGTTCCATCAATAAATGGTATTTCTAGTTCTTTGGCTTTTCCTTCAATTGTATTCCTCGATTCACCGTCTCCAATGATAAACGCGCGTATTTTTTTTGAAGTATTTTGTGAAACAAATTTTACTCCTTCTAAAAATAATGCGTGATTTTTTACGGGCACTAATCGCCCGATTATTGAAATTACAAGCTCATCATCAGCAACATTGTATTGATCTCTAAATTGATTTCTTTTTTCACTTTGGTTTTCCTGAAATTTAGTCAAATCAAATCCGAGTGGAATAATTTGCACTTTTTCTGCTTTGCAAATTTTGTGAACATCCACTAATTCTTGTTTTTGTAAATCACTAATTGCAATAATGGCAGTAGATTTCTTTGCTAAATAACGTTCAATATTTTTGTAAAAAGATGTTTTAAATTTTCCAAAATAGGAATGAAATACATGTCCGTGAAAGGTGTGAATAATAATTGGAACATTACATGAGGCTGCCGCTAGACGACCTAATGTTCCTGCTTTTGAAGCATGTGTATGAACAATGTCTGGCCTGTATTCTTGAATTATTTTTTTTATTTTTTTATATGCTGCATAATCATTTTTTAAATCTATTTCTCGTTTCATTTCTTCAATAATAATTGGCTTTAGACCAAGATTATTTATAATAAAATCTGAACTTTCTTCTGTTTCGTCTTTTGCTCCACCTAACAATAATGTTTCAAAATCATCTGACATGTATTTGCTTAAATAAGCAACATTATAGGTTGGCCCGCCAAGATTAAAACGATTGATTATGCGTAAAACTTTTATCATAAAATTGTTATGCGATATTTTTTTTCCACCAGTATTGAAATACAATTAATGCCCAAACTTTTTCAACTGCATCATTTGGGTTTGAGCTAAACAACTGTGATTTTAAATCTTTTATTGTTTCTAAATTAAAGATGTTTTGTTCAGAAATAAATCTATCCTCTAATAATTCATTCGTTATCATTGATTTTAAATCTGTTTTAAACCATTTTAATAAAGGAACCTCAAAGCCTTTTTTGCCTCTATTTAAAAGTTCAATTGGCAAATCATTTTTAAATGCATCAATTAGTATTTTTTTGCGTTGATTTTTATCAATTTTAAAATCAGAAGGAATAGAAAATGCAAAATCAACAACTTTGCTGTCTAAAAATGGAACTCTCACTTCTAAGCTTTGACTCATACTCATTCTATCGACTTTTACTAGCATATCGTTTTCAAGTACCAACGACATATCTGTTTTTAAAACAGAATTATAATCCGAATTTATTTGACTTAAAATTTGTTTTTTTCTTTTTTCAAATTCACGTTCATCGCATTTTGTTTTTTCATTAAATATGTCTGAAGCTTTGAATCCTGACCATTTAGCCCATTGCCAGTAACGCTCTGTTGAATCTAATCTCATTCCTTCCGCAAATTTTTCAAGTTGGCGAATTTTATTTCCTGTTTTTGTATTTCTAGATTTTGGCAATTGCTTTAAAATTGAATGGCTATTTTTTACAAGTTGAGCGGAAACTCCTCCATTGCGTACTTTTAATTCAGCAGCATGTTTGTTATACCCCGCAAATAGCTCATCAGCACCATCGCCAGAAAGCGAAACAGTTACATGCTTTCGAGTGTGCATACTTAAAATATTTACTGCAAGTGCAGATGAATCAGCAAAAGGTTCATCAATATAATCTAATACCTGAT
Organism: uncultured Chitinophaga sp.; assembly: GCA_964549315.1. Classification (GTDB taxonomy): domain Bacteria; phylum Bacteroidota; class Bacteroidia; order 2-12-FULL-35-15; family 2-12-FULL-35-15; genus 2-12-FULL-35-15. The sequence goes on from CAZJUY010000020.1 coordinate 54,765, forward strand.
GTAAGTTAGCATACAAATCATTGTTTGTTAATTCAAAAACAGTGTGATTGGTTTTGTGTTTTTTTGCAACGAGTTGTGCAAAATTAGTTTCATCAAATAATGGCTCATCTTTATAACCAATTGAAAAAGTATTTAATTGTTTTGTGTGTTGTGCAGCAATGGCTGTGATGATAGAAGAATCAATGCCTCCACTTAAAAATGTTCCTAGTGGAACATCTGCTATCATTCTGTTTTTAACAGATTCTTGCAGTATTTTTTTTAATTGCTTTTTAGCACTTTCGTAGTCTGTAATATAATTTGATTTTTCAATTGCAGGAACTGTATAAAACGATTTTTTGTTTTGTTTCCCCTTCAAATCAATTGTTAAATAATTCCCAGCATCAAGTTTCAAAACATTTTTAAAAATAGAGTAGGGGCTTGGTATGTAATTCAAATGAAAATACATTTGTAGGGATGTAAAATCAATTTCTTTAGGAATATCAAATTCCATCATCGCTTTCATTTCTGAAGCAAAAGCAAAATAATTTTCGGAATAGAAATAATAAAGAGGTTTAATTCCAAATCTATCGCGTGCTAAAAATAATTCTTCCGTTTCTTTATCATAAATCGCAAAAGCAAATTCGCCATCTAATTTGTCTAAACATTTTTCTTTTTCAGAAATATATAAATTAAGTAGTACTTCGGTATCACTTTGAGATTTAAACTGGATGCCTTTTTGCTCTTGTAATTTTCTTAACTCTTTGTAATTAAAAATTTCGCCATTAAATACTATTGTGTATCTGCTAGAGTTATCTGAAAAAGGTTGAGCTGCGGCATTGCTAGTATCTATAATAGAAAGCCTACGATGGCCTAATGCGCAGTTTCTATCAAAATAAAGCCCTTCTCCGTCAGGCCCACGTTTTAATAAAGAATAAGTAGCCGCACTTATTTTTGATAAATGTTTTTTCCCTTCTTCGTTAAATGCTAATATTCCTGTAATGCCGCACATACTTTGCTTACTTCAATTTAAAAACAACCCAATTACATTGTTTATCTGTTTGGCTTTTCATTCTGCCTATTGTCATTAATTTATTATCCGCAGGATTTTTATACCAACCTTCGTCCCATGCACCCATATCTGTATAAAGGGCATCCTTTGCTCCCAATTCTATTAAGTCTGTTGTAAATGATGCGAGCGTGATGTGTTCATACGATTCAATGATTGCAGTTTTATTGTTTTTGAATTTTACAATTGCTCTTCGCTGAAAAAGTTTTGTGTCTTTATATTTTGCGCCTACACCTTTTTCAATCATTTGAATTTGTTGAAATAAAGAACCTTTTTTTGCAACAATCAAATTTATGAGAGAATCATTTAATAATTTGCTTTTTTGCGTGGGAAATATTTCACATTCCCCATTTATTATTTTTATTGCTCCTCCAAGCGTATGATTTATTTTGTCTTTATTGTAAACTTTCCCATTATCAATGTATAAACCATCAACAGAATAAGTCTGCAAATTTGTGTAAGCTCCTGCAACACATAGCAAAATATTTTTATCTGTTTTGCTTGGTCGCATCAAAGAAACATCAATTACTAAATTGTTTTTATAAAAAATGGTGTAATTGTAACCTGACTTCGTTTTTTTTGTTTCTATTTCTAAACCGTTATTTACTGCTGATTTAGATTTAAAGCTATAAAAGTGAAAGGCAATAATGATAGTGCAGCTGAGAAAAAAGAAGAAAGAAATTATTTTTTTCAAATTCATATTGAGTAGCTGTGAAAAACTTTGTTAATATACTAAAAATGCTTGTTGTAAAGTTAGGCGTTTTATTCGTTTTATTTGTATAGTAAAGCCTATAAACTCTGATTAAATGTCGTCAACTATTATTTTATTAAGTGTAGTAGCCTATTCCATACTGCTTTTTGCTTTCACTTGGTGGACTGCCAAAGGTGCAAATAATGAAAGTTATTATGTTGGTAATCGTTCTTCGAAATGGTATTTGGTGGCTTATGGAATGATAGGAGCATCTCTATCTGGTGTTACATTTATTTCTGTCCCAGGTGCAGTTGGTACCTCCCAATTTGGTTATTTGCAAGTGGTGCTTGGATATTTGGTTGGCTATGTAGTTATAGCGTATGTGTTGTTACCTGTTTATTATAGACTAAATCTCACCTCTATTTATAGTTATTTACAACAACGTTTTGGTAATTCATCATACAAAACCGGAGCTTTCTTTTTTATTATTTCGCGTGTGGTGGGTGCAGCATTTAGAATGTATATTGTTGTAAATGCCTTGCAGGAGTTTGTTTTTAATAGCATGGGAGTTCCATTTATTGTTACAGTAACCGTATTTATAATTTTAATTTTACTTTATACATATCAAGGTGGGGTAAAAACAATTGTTTACACTGATACATTGCAAACTACATTTATGTTGCTCTCAGTAGTATTGTCAATCGTGTTTATTATGCAAGAGTTGAATTTAAACTTTGGTGATTTGTATGATAAAATAGCTACGAGTGAACATTCAAAAATATTTTTTGGCGATTGGCATTTAAAATCATTTTTTCCAAAACAATTTTTTGGTGGTATGTTTATAGCTATTGCTATGACAGGCTTGGATCAAGAAATGATGCAAAAAAATATTAGTTGCAAAACATTAGGTGATGCCCAAAAAAATGTAATGACATTCACCGGAATTTTATTTATTGTAAATATTATGTTTTTAGTTTTAGGTGCATTGCTGTATATCTATGCTAGTGAAACAAGTGTTCCTTTATTGGTTGATTCATCCACTGGAAAAATAATTACAGATAATGTTTTTCCAAATATCGCCTTACATAATTTTGGAACAGTATCTGCTATCTTTTTTATTATAGGATTAATTTCTGCAGCTTATCCAAGTGCAGATGGCGCACTTACAGCACTTACAAGTGTGTTTTGTTTGGATTTTTTAGGATTAAAAAACGATACTACAAAAACAGAAGAACAAAAAACAAAAATTCGGCAAAAAGTACATATCGCTTTTGCAGGAATATTATTATTTGTAATTGTACTTTTTAAAGTAATAAATAATGATGCAGTAATTAATAATTTATTTACTTGGGCTGGTTATACATACGGCCCATTGCTTGGTTTGTATGCGTACGGCTTGTTCACCCAAAAACAGATAAAAGATAAATTTGTTCCTTTGATTTGTATTCTATCACCCATCATTTGCATCGTTTTAAATGAGTATTCAAAAGAACTATTTAACGGTTACAAATTTGGTTTTGAAATGATAATTTTAAATGGATTACTAACCTATATTGGATTAGCAATTATTTCAAAAAAATCATAATCCGTTTTCTGAAATTAACCAAATAAGTGCGGCCATAGCAGCACTTCCAAGTTCTAATTCCCTTTTGTTTACTGCTTCAAAAGTATCAATAGCAGTATGGTGGTAATCAAAATAGCGTTGCGAATCTGGAATTAATTCTAACATAGGAACTCCTAGTTCTTCATTTAATGGTTCAATATCTGAACCACCACCATTGTGTGTAAAGTCATACACTTCATAAGGTTCAAATAATTTTTTCCATGATAATAATTTTGCTTTTTCTTTTTCTCCCATTGTGCTACTAAAACCTCTTGGCGAAAATCCACCTGCATCCGATTCAATCGCAGCAATGTGTTTTTCGTTTTTTAGTTTTGCAAGCTCAGCATATTTTTTTCCTCCTCGTCCTCCGTTTTCCTCGTTCATAAATGCAACAGCGCGTATGGTGCATTTTGGTTTTAATCCTAGTGATTTATAAATTCTTAATACGTCAATACTTTGTACCACACCCGCTCCATCATCATGTGCGCCTTCTCCATTGTCCCAAGCATCTAAGTGTCCACCAACAGTAATTATTTCATCTTTTTTTGTACTACCATAAATTTCGCCTACTACGTTGTATGATTTTTCATCAGGTAACGTTTGGCAACTCATTTTCAAATAAAATTTAGCGTCTTTATCTGTTAGCAAATAATTGCTTAACCAATTTGCTGCATTTGTACTAATAGCACAAGCAGGTATTTTTGTAATGCTATCATTGTAACTCATTACACCTGTGTGTGGATTGTCATCTTGTGCTAAAGTTGCAGAACGAACCACAACACCCACAGCCCCGTATTTTGCTGCTTCTTTTGCACCAGCCCAACGTTGCATTACTGCTTTCCCATAAGCACCAAAAGTTCTAATTAATGTTGGATCCATTGGGTCATTAAAAAAAACAATTTTTCCTTCAATAGCTCCTTTTCCTAAACGTTTTAAATCAGCTATTCCTTTGGCTTCTACTATTCCTGCAGTAAGTCCTTCTGCTGGTGTGGCAACTGAACCACCAAGCGCACAAATAGGAACAGGTTTTATTCCTTTTGAATTAGATGTAATTACTTTTCCTACTTCTTTCTCTCCTCTCACCCAATGTGGTACCATACACTCTTGCATATACACAGTATCTGCACCCGCATCTTTCATTGCTTTAAATGCCCATTCAACTGCTTTTTGAGCTTGTGGTGAACCAGATAGTCTGCCTCCAATTTTTTTACAAAGTGTTTCAAGGTTTGAATAGCTTTTACCATTTGTTAAAGCATCCGTATATATTTTTCTGATGATAGCAGAATCATTTTGTGAAAATGCAGTAATACCAATAAAAATAAAAGAAAGTGATAGAATAATTTTTTTCATAGTTGTTTATTTAAATACAATATCATTTACAATTTCTCTTCCTGCACTATCATTTAACATTTTAATGATTTTAGTTTTTGCCATCGAAAGTTCATTGCGCAAAGCAGAAGAATCAAGTGTAATAAAAAGTTGTTTGTTTTTAATAAAAATATCTTTTGTGTGTTTCGAAATCATTGTTCCCATTATACTATCCCAAGAGCTTAAAAGTTTGCTTTCAGCCATTTTATCATCCAGTTTATACGTTTTTAATAACGCATTTATGGCATCTTTGATTGTATATTCATTGTTTTTACTCATTTCTGTTTACTTAACTATTTGCCACTAAACTGTCTTTTACACTAATTGATTTTCCATCTTTTTCATTTGCATTCCCATTTTCAATTTTAAACAATTTATAATCAGCATTTGTTTTGTTAAATAATTCTGCCAATCGAGTGGGGTGTGTATCGGTAATAAATAGTTGTCCAAAATTTTTGTTGCTTACCAATTCCATTAATTGTTGAACTCTTGAATCATCCAGTTTATCATAAATATCATCCAATAAAAGTATTGGTGTGGTTTGTTTTATGTTTTTTATAAAATCAAATTGTGCCAGTTTTAAAGCAATCAAAAACGATTTTTGTTGCCCTTGCGAAGCGTATTTTTTTATTGGATAGTGATTGATTGTAAAATCCAAATCATCTTTGTGAATACCAACTGTGGTGTATTCCAAAATCCTATCCTTATTTAATGCTTTTTCCAGCACTTCAGTAAACGAACTATTGTTTAAATGCGATAAATAGTGTATATCTACTTTTTCCTTACCGCTGGAAATTAAATCATAATATTTTTGAAAAATAGGCATGAACTCATTGATAAAGTTATTGCGGATTTCAAAAACTTTTTGTCCGTATTCAATCAATTGAATATTCCATATTTCAAGCGATTCCACATCAAAGTTACCGCTATCGCCAAACTGTTTTAACAATGCATTACGATGAGATAATACTTTGTTGTATTTTATTAAACTATCTAAATAATCTCTATTGTATTGGGCTATTACGCTATCAATAAATTTTCTTCTGCTTTCGCTGCCTTCTGTAATCAATTCAGAATCTGCTGGCGAAACCATAACCAATGGAATTAATCCAATATGATCTGCAAGGCGAGAATATTCTTTTTTATTACGTTTAAACTGCTTTTTTTGGTTTCTTTTTTGACCACAATAAACCTCTTCTTCGTTTTCATTTATCTCAAATAAGCCCTGAATAACAAAAAAAGGAGCTTCGTGCTGTATATTTTGGCTATCAATTGCATTAAAAAAGCTTTTACAAAAAGAGAGGTAATGTATGGCATCCAAAACATTGGTTTTTCCTTCCCCATTATTACCACTAAAGCAATTGATATGCTTGCTAAAAGCCAAATCGGCCTCAGCATAATTTTTAAAGTTTATTAGGGATAGTTTTTTTAGATACATGCCTCAATTTCTGCTATAAAAGTACCTAAAAAATGAGTTTTAATGGTATATTTTTGCATTTAAATTACCGATTTTGCAAAAAAAACTTATTTTTGCAGTCCATTAAAAGAAATAATAAAAATTATGTCAAAAGAAATTAAAGACGAACCAATAGTTGATGTAGAACAAGCATTCTCAAAAACGGAATTGTTTATTGAACAAAACAAAAAAAGTTTGATGCTTATTACAACTGCTATCGTAGTATTGGTGGGTGGATATTTTGCTTATAAATTTTGGTATGTTGCAGGTGAAGAAGAAACTGCACAAAAAGCAATGTTTAGAGCAGAACAGTATTTTGAAAAAGATTCATTAGACAAAGCAATAAATGGAGATGGAACATACGATGGTTTTTTACAAATAGTAGATAACTATGGTATTACACCTTCTGGTAACTTAGCTGAATATTATTTAGGCGTTTGTTATTTGAAAAAAGGACAATTTGAAGATGCAATTGAACATTTAAAAGCATTTGATGGCGATGATTTAATCTCTCCAGCAATGGCTACAGGAGCAATAGGTGATGCGTATATGGAATTGAACAATGTGGAAGAAGCAATTGCTTATTATTTAAAAGCAGCAGAACAAAATGCTAATAAATTTACTACACCTATATTTTTGAAAAAAGCTGCAATGGCTAACGAAGAAAAAGGAAATTATGCAGATGCAGTAAAATTATACGAACGTATTAAAACAGAATATTCAGAAACATCTGACGGTAAAGAAATGGAAAAATACATTGCTCGTGCTAAAGCATTAGGTAATATATAAACAGATGATTTAATTTTTTTAAAAGGTGATTTTATATTTAAAATCACCTTTTTATTTTCAATACTAATTTTACAATTTTTTTAAAATGTCTTCAGCTAATAAAAATTTATCAGATTTTGCACATACACAAATTCCTAATGCTACTGGAATGAAAATAGGAATAGTAGTAGCCGAATGGAATATTGAAATAACTGGAGCATTAAGAGATGGAGCCATAAAAACACTTTTGCAAAATGGTGTTGCCGAAAAAGATATTATTGTAACATACGTACCCGGTAGTTTTGAATTAACATTAGGCGCCCAATTATTATGTGAAAATAAAACATTAGATGCAGTAATTGCATTGGGTTGCGTGATACAAGGTGAAACGCGCCATTTCGATTTTATTTGTGATGCAGTAGCAAATGGCATTACTAACTTAAATATTAAATACAATAAACCAGTAATTTTTGGTGTACTCACACCCGATACCCAACAACAAGCCATAGATAGAGCAGGAGGAAAGCACGGAAACAAAGGAGATGAAGCTGCTATAACTGCTATTAAAATGGTGGCACTAAAAAAGTAAAATCTTCTTTTTAGTTTTAAAACACCTTATTATTTTCTTCAAATAATATTAATATTTGTGTGTTGAAAACATATTCTATAAAATTTAGAACAATCTATTTTACTATCGTATTAAGAAGTAAAACTAGATATGAAAAACAAATACGATACCTCAGTAGTGTTTTTGTATGCTAGTGGTAATGAAAATTTATTGCCAGAAGCATTTAGAAAAACAATTCCCTATTCAACAATTTCTACTTGGAGAAAAATTGATTTATCAAAATATATTGGTAATGAATTCAGGAGTTATTTTGATGAAGCATTTAAAATAGCTCATTTGATAGAACAAAATAAACAGCTCAGGCAAACACTTTTTGCTCTTGCTCGTTCATGGATTACACTTTCCTCTACTATAATTCCTACTCTTTTAAAAGCACGGAATGATAAAAAACTACAAACAAAAATTTTAAGTGCAATTTATTATTTAAATTCTTACATGAGTTTAAAACAAGTTTTAAAACTTTTTGGAATTTCAAAAGCTTTATATGATCAATGGGTTTTGGAATCAAAGTTTACCTGTTTTGATTCATTCAATGCTATTTGTGTGAAAAGACACCCTCATCAACTGCAATTAAAAGAAATTAATAAAATAAAAAAGGCATTAGCAGACCCAAAATTTGAACATTGGCCAATTGTTTCTATTCAATCATTTGCATTCAGAAAAAAAAGAATTGTTGCAAGTCTTGATTCATGGTATAAGTATGCTAATTTATTTGGGGTTAAAAGAAAATTGGTAAAAAAGCAATTAAAAACTGTTGGGCTTGTGGCAACCTACCCAAATGAATATTGGCATGTGGATACTACTTTTTATCCTTTAACAAATGGAACAAAAGCTTGCTTAACAATTTTAATGGATAACTATTCAAAAATGATTTTAGGTTATCATATTTCTTACTCAAATAATTTTAAAAATGTTAAACATACCATCAAAAGAGCCTTACAAAATGTAAAATTGCATCCCAATATTAATCACACTTTTTTAGTTGCTGATGGTGGAAGGGAAAACCATAATAAAAACATTGAAGAATTTATTGCAAAATTGAGTAATTATAAAATCACAAAAATTAGATCATTGAAAGACATTAAATTTTCTAATTCACCAATTGAAGCTGTTCACAGAACTTTAAAAGGGAGGTATTTGAAAAACAAAAAATTTGATTCAATTAAGGAATTAAAATTGTTTATTAAATGGGCTGTGGATGATTATAATATTTTAAGACCACACTACAGGCATAGACCGAAAACGCCTTATGAGGTGTATTTTGAAAAATCACTTGGGTTTAATGTTAAATATAGATTAGAAAGAGCTAAAATGATAAGAATAAATAATAATAAATGTGCAAAATGTATTCAATGTACAAATATGTGTAAAAAATAAAAAAAATTAATACCTTCGATACACCGTAGGTTTTCTCTCCGAAAAAGCGGAAAAACGGAGAGCAAAAGGTAGGTTTCGGGTTCGGATCCCTACAAGACCACAATTGGGAATACGTTCAGGGTACATGCGATTTCACTGCCTATTCAAATACAATTG
>CAZJUY010000021.1:0-62548 GCA_964549315.1 uncultured Chitinophaga sp.
TTGATGATTGAAGAATCGTTTCGCCTAATTTCCCAATTCTCCTAATAACTTAATTAACTATTATCTATTTCCCTTTACTAATCTCAAATCCTCCAGCTCCAAGAGCGTAAGCAGTTACATTTCCTTGCTCGTTGTATTCAGGATTTACTTTGATAACTTCTTTTCCTGCAATTTTGCTTATTCCATTAGCAACAACTTGTGCAGCATCCCACAGGTTGAATTTTTTTAATCTTCCATTTTTTTTCTGATTATCAATAGTAGCATCATTCAAGGTTTTTTCTTTAATTTTTGCAGCCGCCATTTCTTTCAATGATAAAAAATCATTTTTACTTTCTACTTTTTGTTTCATGTTGTTGTCGGCAAGCAAAGTTGGTTCTTCTTTTTTAATGATTACAGGTTCTATTGATTCTGTTGGTAATGGAATGTTTTCTTGTTTAACAGCAACAGAATTTTCTAATTCGTTTACAACTTCTTTAGGCGTATTATTTACTTTTTTGGTGTTGTTTTTTTGAACAACTTTTTCAAAGTTTTTCACTGCTACATTTCCACTACTTTCATTAACTGTCTTTATGCTACTGTTTTTATAAGGTAAAACAACCGGGTTCACAGAATTAGTTTTTTCTGATTGTGTTTTGTTTCCATTGTTTGCAAACTCTTGTTTTTTATTTGAGTTATTGAATATAAATAACAAACCAAACAAAATCAGAATTGCGGCAGCAGCAGCAATACGATAGTATAAAGGAATAATTTTTTTCTCTTTGCGTTTTAGAGCGTTTTTATTTTCGAAAATAATAGAAGTATCTGCAACTAATTTTGTTTTTTTGAACAAATCGTAGTCACTTTTTAGTTGCGCATCGGCTAGTAATTGTTGCTCCAATAAATTTAATTCTGGAATGCTTAATCTGTTTTCAATTGCAGCAATTATTAATTCATCAATTGGTGAATAGGTTTGTTTTAAAACATCTTTGTTTTCAAATACAAGGTTATAATCGGCTTGTAGCTTTGTTTTTTTGTATAATTCTAATTCCGAAAATAATTGGGGATGTTGTCGTAAAAATTTATCGAGTAAATCTTTTTCTGCTTTTGTTAAATCAGATTCAACAGCTTTGATAAAATAAGAATCTTTGTTCTTAAGAGTTATTTCTTTTTTTAAATCCGCTTTGTTTTCAAATTGCAATTCAATGTTTTCAAGCGTAATGTTTTCATACGACTCAAATTCATCTTTTACTTCTGGGTGTTGTTCAATAAACAATAACAATTCAGCCACCTCATTAGGTGTTAAATTTCCTTCATAATAATCAAGGAAAAAAGCTTCGTAGTTATTTTTATTAATATTCATTCTTATCTTAATACTTAATACTTTTTACTTAATACTTTCAAATCACATTCTCCATCGCGCCAATATAATTTTTCAAAAACCCTCTTGCTCTAAATATGTAAACCTTCACTTGTGATTCATTTAATCCTGTAATTTCTCCTATTTCAGCATAATTATAACCTTCATAATCACGTAGTAAAATAACAGAACGTTGTATTTCAGGTAATTTATTTAATGCTTCGTTTAATATTTCTTTTAAATCGCTGTACTGTTTGCTATGATTTAGGCTTTTCATGTTTGCCTCCGTCATATCACCTTGTTTTTTATCTCGCCTAATTTTATCAATCATGGTGCGGTAAGCGGTGGTAAACATGTAGGATTTTGCATTTTTGCTTTCTACATCCGACACTTTTAACCATAATTTTTCGTAAGTATCTTGTACAATATCTCGTGCTTTTTCGCTGTCCTTAATATTCTTAAGGATAAACCTGTACAGGTTATCAGCATGTAAATCAACGCAATTATTGAACTCTTCTACTGTCATTTATAGCTTTTTTGTGCAAATTCTGTGAGTAAGACGATTAAGTTACCTTAAAGTTACAGGTATTTTGAAAATAATTATTATAGTAAAAAATCCCTCTTTTGGAGGGATTTTAATATTTAATCATTCAACTTCAGCACCGCCATAAACGCGCTTTGTGGAATCTCGACATTACCTACTTGTCGCATACGTTTTTTACCTTCTTTTTGTTTTTCAAGCAATTTACGTTTACGAGAAATATCACCACCATAACATTTTGCAGTTACATCTTTACGTAATGCTCTTATGGTTTCTCGGGCAATAATTTTTGCTCCAATTGCAGCTTGTATAGGTATTTCAAATTGTTGGCGTGGGATTAATTCTTTTAATTTTTCGCACATTTTTTTTCCAAAATCGTATGCATTGTCTCTGTGAATTAATGAAGATAAAGCATCTACTGTTTCGGCATTTAATAAAATGTCCATTTTAACCAAATCACTTTGGCGGTAATCCAAAGGAGAATAGTCGAATGAAGCATATCCTTTTGAAATGGTTTTTAATCGATCATAAAAATCAAATACAATTTCGCCTAATGGCATTTCAAAAATTAATTCAACCCTATCAGTAGTTAAATAATTTTGGTTGATGATGATTCCTCGTTTACCAATACACAAGCCCATTATAGAACCAACAAATTCAGATTTTGTAATTACTTGTGCTTTTATGTAAGGTTCTTCTACATAATCTAAAATACTAGGTTCTGGTAAATCAGATGGGTTGTTTACTATAACTTTTTCACCTCTTGTTGTATAAGCATAATACGACACGTTAGGAACAGTTGTAATAACAGTCATTCCGAATTCACGTTCCAAACGTTCTTGGATAATTTCCATGTGAAGCATTCCAAGGAATCCGCAACGAAAACCAAAACCAAGAGCAGCAGATGATTCTGGCTCCCAGGTTAAAGAAGCATCATTCAATTGAAGTTTTTCCATTGAAAAACGCAACTCTTCAAAATCTTCTGTATCCACAGGATAAATACCAGCGAACACCATTGGTTTTACATCTTCAAAACCTTGAATCCCTTCTTTACAAGGGTTCGCAAAATTGGTAATAGTATCACCCACTTTTACTTCACGCGCATCTTTAATTCCGGAAATAATATATCCTACATCGCCTGTTTTTACTTCGTTTCTTGGTTCTTGTTTTAAACGCAATACACCAATTTCATCCGCATTGTATTCGGCTCCTGTATTAACAAATTTTACTTTGTCTCCTTTTTTTATTGTACCGCTAACAATTTTATAATAAGCGATAATTCCTCTAAATGAATTGTAAACCGAATCAAATATTAAAGCTTGTAATGGTGCATTAGCATCACCTTTTGGTGCCGGAACGCGTTCAACAATTGCTGCTAAAATATCGTGTACACCCATGCCTGTTTTGCCGGATGCAGGAATAATTTCTTCGCGTTTGCAACCCAATAAATCTACAATTTGGTCTTTTACAACCTCTGGCTCTGCACTTGGTAAATCAATTTTATTTAAAACAGGAATAATTTCTAAATCATTTTCGAGTGCTAAATATAAATTTGAAATTGTTTGCGCTTGAATTCCTTGAGCGGCATCTACAATTAGCAAAGCACCTTCGCATGCTGCAATAGAGCGGGAAACTTCATAAGAAAAATCAACGTGACCTGGAGTGTCAATTAAATTAAAAACATATTTTTTTCCATTCAGCTCATAATCCATTTGAATAGCATGGCTTTTAATTGTAATTCCACGCTCTTTCTCTAAGTCCATATCATCAAGCACTTGAGCTTGCATTTCACGTTTACTGATTGTATTGGTATATTCTAATAATCGGTCGGCAAGTGTACTTTTACCATGATCGATATGGGCAATGATGCAAAAATTTCGGATGTTTTCCATTTCTTCTTAAATACTTCAATTTTATTGGATTGCGAATTTACTGTTTTTTTCGGTAATTGCTTATAGGTTATTGGTTTATTAGGTCATTAAGTAAATTCTCGTTTCCTAATTCCTTCATCCCTTCAATTCACTGATAAACTTATTCAATACTTAAATTTGTTTTTTAGGGTAGCAAGCCTTTACTTTGCAACCTTATTTTAATTATTTAAACCTGTAAGTTTAAACTTTATGAAAGTTATTGATCACATTAATCAAGCAAAATCAACGCTTTTTTCAATCGAAATTTTACCGCCTTTAAAAGGAAAAAGTATTCAATCTATTTTTGACGGCATTGACCCATTGATGGAGTTTAAACCATCCTTTGTAGATGTTACTTATCATCGTGAAGAATATTTGTATAAAAAACGCGAAGGTGGATATTTAGAAAAAGTAAGTATTCGTAAACGACCAGGGACGGTTGGTATTTGTGCGGCAATTATGAATAAATATAAAATTGATGCAGTGCCTCATATAATTTGCGGTGGATTTAGTAAAGAAGAAACAGAGAATGCGTTAATAGATTTACACTTTTTAGGAATTGATAATGTACTTGCTCTTCGTGGAGATTCTATAAAAAGCGAACCAGAATTTATACCTGAGCCTAATGGACATGCTTATGCTATTGATTTGGTAAAGCAAGTAAAGCAGATGAATAATGGAACATATTTAGAAAATGATTTGGCAGATGTGGCACCTACAAATTTTTGTATTGGTGTAGCGGGCTATCCCGAAAAACATTTTGAAGCTCCCAACATGATTTCGGATATGAAATATTTAAAAGCAAAGATTGATGCTGGTTCTGAATATATTGTTACACAAATGTTTTTTGATAATGCACAATATTTTGATTATGTAAAAAAATGTAAAGAGCTAAATATTGAAGTGCCGATAATACCTGGTCTAAAAATTATTACAACAAAAAAACAAGCAACGCTATTACCAAAAATATTTAAGATAGATGTTCCTCAAGCATTGCTAGAAGAAATTGAAAAATGTAAAACGGATGCTGAAGTGAAAGAAGTTGGAATTGAATGGTGTATCAACCAATCAAAAGAATTGATAAAAGCGAAAGTGCCTTGTTTGCATTATTATACAATGGGAACATCAGAAGTTACAAGAAGAGTGGCGAGTAAGGTGTTTTAGTGATATTATCTGGCTCTGCCTGTCGGCAGAAAGGGACACAAAGCAAAGAACATAGGGGTTTTTTAAAAAAAAATTTTGACTTACTCTCTTTTTCCTTTTCTCTCTTATTTTATAATCCCTAATTCTCTTCCAACTTTTAAAAAGAGGTTAATCTTTTATGATTATGGGCTCACCAAATGAATTCCTATATTAAAGTAGGCAGCTCCACTAAGCTGATTCATCATGGCATATTTTTGTGAACCTGTAAATCCTCTAAAAAAATCTGAGCCATCTTTTCCAGTATAATCTGCATTAAAAGAATAATCATAACGATAGCCAGCTTGAATTGTTCCCCATATAAATCCCCATATTTGTCGCTGAAACTCTATGCGGAACCTTAATTCTCCTCGTCTTAGGTCAAGATTTTTATCCATTGGAAGCATTGGTACTCCATTTATTCTATAGCTTTGTCCTTCCAATTCATATCCTGCAACGATTAAGCTTCTTGCACTAAAATTCTTTCTTAAATGTGCACGTGCTGGAAATAAAATTTCAGTTCCCCACTTTCTGTTTGGAGCAGTCCAGTTGTATAAAATAACAGGGACAATATTCGGCTCTCCTGCGCGGTATGTTCTTGATAGACCTATTCCCCATTGTTTTCTGTCATTAGGTCGCTTTCCCCATATTATGGCTCCAGAGTATTTCAAATATTTTAAAGCAGGAAATGAAGCGAAAGTATAATTGCCATTCATATCGGCCGAAAATTGTGCTAAAATAAAATATTTTTCATTTAGTGGTTTAAACAGTGTAGTGTGTATGCCTGTTGTAGTTAATCCATTTTTTTTAATTTGATGAATTACACTACTATCATTAGATACTGGTGTTTGTATTTTTGAAAAAGCATAGTTTACATCCCAATAATTTATTCCTAATTGCCATAAAAATTTATTGCTAGATATAATTGGGATATTCGCAAATAACCTAATTCCAGATGTACTACTTACATTCCCCGTTTCGTAATTCGATAAACTAGTTGTATCTACTGGGTAAAATCCTACTTGTGATAATTTCATGTCATATGGTAGCTGGTGATCCCATGCTATAGAAATAAATCTGGCAGGACTTATATCAAAAATTTTTGGGCTGCAGTACGTTTTATTTTGACTTCCCGAAAACGTAGCATTTTCATAAACGGAATAATCTTCCTCTTCGGTGGTAGTTGAATCCGTTTGTGCGACTAAAGAATAGCTTACAAATGAGAATGAAAATAATAGAAGAATGTAATGTTTCATAAATTATTTTTTTACTACCAATCGTTTCCATACATCAGTTCGTCCAAGAGCTTTTACGCCTATATATCCTCGAATTTCCAGCGTGTTTTCGTCTTTCATGCTTATTACACAACTGTAAGTGCTGCCATTTTCTGGGTCGTAGATTGTACCTTCGTTCCATTCATTTTTTGTAGCGTAAACAAAATCTTTCAATAATCGATATCCCTTCAATGGTACATTTTGCATGGAAGCATCAGGATTATTTTTATCTACTTTTGGTTTTTGTGTTACAGCATCAATTGGTTCTTTTAGCCACACTATTTTCCCATAATATTTAGCTCCAATTTTTTCTATTTTAACTCTTGCTTTTCCGCTGCTTGGTTCCCAAACCCCAATAAGCTTATCTCCTTCATCATCAGAGATGAATGAAAAACTTATCGCCAAAATAAATAAAACGGAAAATAATTTTATAATTGCTTTCATATGACTATGGATTTTAATTATTGGTTGTAATGTTAAATTTTAATTTTGCTTTAAATGAAATAGTTTCTTCGGTATCTTTTGAAAGATTAGCATCTAAAAGAGTAATAAATTCTTCTTTTGAAAAAATAGCATGAATATCTTCTTGTTCTTCTGCAACTGTAAAGATAATTTCTTTTTTGCCGGCTGGCAGAGGGTTAATAAATGCCACTTTTTGCATTTCGGATGCATCGCTAACAAGTAGTAACGAAAAATTTTGAATCAATCCATCTTCGATACTATCAGGCAGTATAAGAACCGCAGATGTTAATACAATTTTATCTACGTTTTCGGGATTAATATTATTATTTTTTAATGTATTTACAATTGTTGCTTGAAAGGAGTTTGGGCCTTCAAAATAAGGTCCTTCAGCTGTCAATGTAATTTCGGGAAGTTCAATGCTTGTCATTTTCTGGTCCTTACAGGAAAATAAAGCAACAGATGACAATAAGATGAATAATAGTTTTTTCATGATAAATTTTATAATATTCACGACAAAAATAGCCGCTTTTATCCATTTACGCAATAATAATGATGAATTAATATAATCAACTCAGGTTCTACTTTATTACTTTAAGCTCTTTCCCAATTTTTTCAAAAGCTGATAAAGCTTTATCTAAATGTTCTTTTTCGTGTGCTGCAGAAAGTTGAACACGGATGCGTGCTTGTCCTTTTGGTACAACAGGGAAAAAGAATCCAATTACATAAATTCCTTCATCTAATAATTTAGCAGCAAATTCTTGTGCAAGCTTTGCATCGTATAACATAACAGGAACAATTGCAGAGTCTCCATCTTTAATTTCTAAACCTACTTTTTTTATTCCTTGCTTAAAGTAATTTACATTTGATTCTAATTTGTCGCGCAAAGAAGTTGTTTTATTTAGCATATCTAATACAGCAATTGAAGCTCCAACTATATGTGGAGCTAATGAGTTGCTGAATAAATACGGACGGGAACGCTGACGCAACATTTCAATAATTTCTTTTTTTCCCGAAGTAAATCCTCCCATTGCCCCTCCTAATGCTTTTCCTAAAGTTCCGGTAACAATATCAACACGGTGCATTACATTTTTTAATTCAATAGTTCCTCTTCCTGTTTTTCCTATAAAACCACTTGCATGACTTTCATCCACCATTACCATTGCATTATATTTATCTGCTAAATCACAAATTTTATCCAAAGGAGCAACAAAACCATCCATTGAAAAAACACCATCTGTTACAATTAATCTGAAGCGTTGTTTTTGTGCAGCTTTTAATTGTTCTTCTAAATCTGCCATATCGCAATTTTTATAACGATAACGTTGCGCTTTACACAAACGAACCCCATCTATAATAGAAGCATGATTTAATTCATCAGAAATTATTGCATCTTCTTCGCCCAACAAAGGCTCAAACACTCCGCCATTGGCGTCAAAGCAAGCTGCGTATAAAATGGTATCTTCTTGTCCTACAAATTTGGAAAGTTTTTGTTCTAACTCTTTATGAATATCTTGTGTGCCACAAATAAAACGAACACTACTCATTCCGTAACCATGACGGTCTAATGTTTTGTGCGCAGCCTCAATTACTTTTGGATGTGAGGATAAGCCCAAATAATTATTTGCGCAAAAAATAATTACATCTTTACCATTAACTTTTACAACAGCTCCTTGTTCTGTTGTAATAATTCTTTCGCGTTTAAATAAACCTGAATCATCAATATTTTTTAATTCTGCTTGAAGATGATTTTGAAAATTTCCGTACATATGTTAAAGTATTAAGATGTAAGTATAATGTATTATGATAATAAGGTAAAAGTATTGATTTTTTGTTTTAATTTGTATCGAAATTTTAAAGAAAAATCATGAAAAAAATAATGTTGTTAGGCTCAGGAGAATTAGGAAAAGAATTTGTAATTGCTGCAAAGCGATTAGGGCAATATGTAATTGCAGTTGATTCATATAATGATGCTCCTGCACAGCAAGTAGCCGATGAGCGAGAAGTTATAAATATGTTGGATGGATTAGAGCTAGACAGAATAGTAGCAAAGCACAAGCCTGACATTATCGTTCCTGAAATAGAAGCGATACGCACAGAACGTTTTTATGATTATGAAAAACAAAACATTCAAGTTGTGCCAAGTGCTAAGGCTGCGAATTTTACGATGAATAGAAAAGCAATTCGTGATTTAGCTGCAAAAGATTTAGGATTAAGAACTGCGAAATATGAATATGCAAACAGTTACGAAGAATTAGTTGCTGCTGTGAAACTTGTTGGTATCCCATGTGTTGTAAAGCCACTGATGAGTTCTTCTGGTAAAGGACAAAGTGTTATCAAATCAGAAGTAGATATTCAAAAGGCATGGGATTATGCTCAATCAGGTAAACGCGGAGATTATACCGAAGTAATTGCTGAAGCGTTTGTAAAATTTGATTCGGAAATAACTCTACTAACGGTTACACAAAAAAATGGGAATACTTTATTTTGCCCACCTATTGGTCACCGACAAGAACGTGGGGACTATCAAGAAAGTTGGCAACCTGCTGAAATAAAACCAGAGCATTTAAAAGAAGCACAAGATATGGCAGCAAAAGTTACAAATGCATTAACAGGAGCAGGTATTTGGGGTGTGGAATTTTTTCTTGCACCTGAAGGGGTTTATTTTTCTGAACTATCTCCTCGTCCGCATGACACAGGAATGGTAACGCTTGCAGGGACACAAAATTTTTCTGAATTTGAATTGCATGCGCGTGCTGTTTTAGGATTTCCTATTCCTGAAATTATTTTAGAAAGAGTAGGAGCAAGCGCTGTTATACTAGCAGATAAAGAAGGAAAAAATCCAACTTATGCAGGACTTGAAAAAGCCATGGATAATAAAAAAAGTGATTTAAAAATATTTGGAAAACCAACAACACGCCCTTACAGAAGAATGGCAGTTGCATTGACTTATGATAAGTTAGGTAGTGATGTAGATGCTGTAAAACAAAGAGCAATTGATATTGCTAAAATGGTAAAAGTAATTTCCGAATAGAATTGTTTTTATATCTTTGTGCCTTATGATTACAACCGACCAAATAAAAAATCTTAGAGAGCGTACTGATGCGTTAAGGGGGCATCTTTGACATCGATAGAAAGATAAAAGAGATTGCCGAAGAAGAAGAAAAAGCTTTAGCTCCCAATTTTTGGGACGATCCTAAAAAAGCTGAAGAACAACTCAAGCAAACAAAAACAAAAAAAAATTGGATACTTGCATTCAATGAAATCGTTCGTAATATGGATGATTTAGAATTGACGTATGATTTTTTTAAGCAAGAAGAAGCATCCGAGAGTGATTTAGAAAATCAATTTCAGATAACTGTAAAAAAGTTAGAAGAAACTGAATTTAAAAATATGCTTAGTCGCAAAGAGGATGTTTTTAGTGCAGTATTGCAGGTAAATGCAGGAGCAGGAGGAACGGAAAGTTGTGATTGGGCAAATATGCTTTTGCGTATGTATAAAATGTGGGCAGAAAAAAATGGTTATAAAATAAAAGAAGTAGATATTCAAGATGGAGATGTTGCTGGAATAAAATCAGCAACTATTGAAATTGAAGGAGATTATGCTTTTGGATATTTAAAAGGTGAGAATGGTGTTCATCGCTTGGTTCGTATTTCTCCGTTTGATGCAAATGCAAAACGGCATACTTCCTTTGCATCCGTTTATGTTTATCCTTTAATTGATGATACAATTGAAATAGATGTGAATATGGCTGATGTGGAGTTTGAAACTTTTCGCGCAGGAGGAGCAGGAGGACAGAATGTAAATAAAGTAGAAACGGCAGTACGATTGTATCACAAACCTTCTGGAATTATTA
This sequence comes from uncultured Chitinophaga sp., assembly GCA_964549315.1. Taxonomy (GTDB): domain Bacteria; phylum Bacteroidota; class Bacteroidia; order 2-12-FULL-35-15; family 2-12-FULL-35-15; genus 2-12-FULL-35-15. The sequence goes on from CAZJUY010000021.1 coordinate 10,556, forward strand.
TTAAAAATCAAGAGTCTCGTTCGCAATTGCAAAATAAAGAGAATGCTATTAAATTATTAAAATCACAATTGTTTGAAATAGAAATGCGTAAACGCAGAGAGTCTATTGCAGCTATTGAAGGAAATAAAAAGAAGATTGAATGGGGTTCACAAATTCGTAATTACGTTTTTCATCCTTATAAATTGGTAAAAGATTTAAGAACAGACTACGAAACATCAAATGTTCAGGCTGTGATGGATGGAGATTTAAATGATTTTATTAAAACGTATTTAATGGAATACGGAAATTCATAAATAAATTTTACTCAATTACTTTTGCTTCTGCTGCTTGTAAAACTTCATAAGTAGCAACATCATAAATAAATGCTACCACATGCATGTGGTTTACATCAGTTGGTATATTATTAAAATCAGCAGGAATATTATATGCATATCTGCTTATTAAAGTTTGGCCAGTAGTAACAGCACCATTTGCAATTTCATCTCCCCAAGTTGAATTAATCGCATCGCGTAGCATATGTTTGTGCTTGTAGTTTGGAATTACATCTGGGATATAGCGGTAGTCCACTTGCCAACTTACAATGCTATCCTGAGTTAGCAATACTACTAAATTGTATTGGCCGTTAGCATTGTTTAAAAATTCAGATTTAATGGCAGTACATAATTTTCTAGTAGATGAGTTAAAACTAGTTATAATCTGAATTTCTGCAGCTGGTGGAGTAGAAACAAAAGTGCTAATGTAATTTGCCCATCCATTTGATTGATAAAGTTTTAAATGGGTAAGATTGGTAGCATCAAAATCTCTTCTGTTAATCATTCCCAGTGGTAATCCTGATGCAGCAGCTTTAAAAATATTATCATATTGATCTCCTACTGTGGTTCTGTAATCTGCAGAAAAAGAGCCCGCTGGAGCTCCAGAAGGAATAGGGTGAGGAGGACATGGTTCCGCAAAATAACCAACATGAACCGCAAGAGGAATAATTTGACCAGGATATAATGAATCGCAATAATTTAATTGAACAGCAGCTCTTGGACAATTGCCACAAGTGTGTCCTGTGTAATCTTCTAGTAATATTTTTCTAACGTGAGTTGAAATAACAGGAAAACTTGGAGTGTCGCATGAAGAAGCATCTCCAATATTTTGATTAACTGCAGGGTAAGGATTTTCTACATAATCACAAGCGCATACAGTTGTAATTATTATAAATGACAAATAAAATATTTTTTTCATGATAAAATAAATTAAAAACTACTTGTTATAGTTAATGAAACACCATTAGAAGCCGGTACCTGACGACAAACACCGCCTACACAAAATACTCCATCCCTTTGACGGCCATAACCAACCGTAATTCTTGTAGCATCTTTTATATAACCCACATTAAACACATAATAATGTAATTGTTTTTTTTTGTCATCATTGCCATAATTCCATTGATCTTGCACTGCAGCAAACCAACTTGAGTTAAAAGTATATTCTAATGTTGCAGAAGCCCAATTTCCTCTTTGTTTTCCAACTGTTTGATCTGTATACAAATGTTGAAGTTCAACTCTTAATGAGCTCTCAGATTTTACTCTCATTGTTGCATCAACAATTGCAGTATGAGCATGTATAAAATCATCTCCAGAAATTCCATTATTTATAACATTGTAATTAAACATTTGGTAATCATAAATGATTGTTGTTTTAAATTTTTTTGAGAATTTTTTACCTATTTCAATATATAAGTCTTTAAAAAAAACTTCTTTACCTAAGCCAAATGAATTTACTTTGTATCCTTGTAATGTACTATCAGCGTTATAGTTTGGACTGTTGACATTTGAACTATTAAAATGAGTTGTATCTAAAGAATTAGCTCCAGAAAAATTTATTGAAATATCCCAACCATATTTTCCTCCAAGCATGGTTTCTTTTTTTATCTTATAATCTAATTGAGCTGTGTATTCTATTTCTCCATTAGGTTGAGATGCATAAGGGCGAATGGTCAATAATGCATATGTTTGTTGCTTGCATAAAGGAGGAGTAAAGTTTATAAACAAATCATTTACTTTTGCATTTCTATCAGATCGGAAGTTCATGTTTTCTATTCGATTCAATCCTAAATTTATTGCTAGTCCTTTTTGAGCATAACTTGCATTTAAAATTATGGCTTCACCAGGCTTGTAAACAGGTTTGTTATTAATTAGGTGTGAATTAATTGGGTCGTTTATTTTATAAGCATATTCTGCAAACAAATTAAATCCCCCGTAATTTACTCTTATTCTGCCTGCTGAATTACCAACATTTTCAGGTAATACAAGAGTTTGATCATCGTCTTTTTGGTATTTGCTTACAAAACTTCCCCCGAAAACAAAGCGTAGTTTTTTTTCGTTTAATTTTGTAAAAGTTTCATTAATATCTATTTCCCCGTCAAACCCACGTATAATTCCTGGGCCTTGCGTAAAATACAATCTTTGTTTTCCAATTAAACCTTTAAATAAAATTCCTTTTATAGGTCTATATTTTAAGCGAACACCATCAAGTGCATTGTCGTAACCTAAATTGCGTTCTTCATAGGTTCTCAATGTAATACCACTTCCAAACTGTTCATAAAAATTACCAACTGTAAATTCTAATTTTTCATTATTATATGTTGCATATCTGTATGTTATTCCACTTCCGTTATAGCGTGAATCAAATCCTTGAAGCCTACTTAAATAGCTTTCGTAACGAATGCCGGCAGAAAAATTCCCTTTTGTATAAATAATATTAGCAAAACCATTGAATCCCATTTTTTCAGGAACGGTTGCTGCTCCAATTGCAGTATCTGCATTGTAATATTGAGCATCCGTTTGGATGTTGCCATGCACTTCACCTAGTTTTGATAAGTCAATCTGTTGTGCTATTAATTGTGGATTGAATATGGTAAATCCTAATAAAAAAAGACTTACTATTTTTATTTTCGAGATGTAAAAATTGGTATGTATCACAAAAAATATCTAATAATTTATTAATCTACTTTTTCTCCTTTTGCTACTTTTTTCACTACTTCAAGTAAATGATCTTCATCACCTTCTGCATAGGCATTATGTTGCCAAACAATTTCTCCTTTCCCATTTACTACAAACGTGTGAGGAACATTATTTACGTTCATAGCACGTTTAAAATCTTGGTTTTCGTCCAAATATACTTCATATTCCCAACCTTTGCTTTTTACATCAGTAGAAACTTTTGAAGAACTACGAGCATCATCAATTGAAATAGCAATTAATTTTACTCCAGTTTCTTTTTGCCAAGTGCTATATTCTTCAGCAATGGCATCTAATTCTTTTTTGCATGGTTTGCACCAGGTTGCCCAAAAACTAATAATAATAGGTTTCCCATCATTACTAATTTTTGATGTGTTGAATTGTTTTCCATCAATTGTTTTTACATCTACAGAAGGAATTGCACGTCCAGAATTTTGGATAAATCCAACGGTTACAATAAACAATGAAATTGTTATTACTGAAAAAAATATTTTTTTAATCATAATAAATTTAGTTTAATAAAGTGTTTAAATACAAATCAGCAGTTAGGTTGTGTCAAATAACAAGCCAAACTGCTGATTTGTATTAAAGTTGTGCAGTATTATTTGTTTACAACAACACGCTTAGAAATTCTTCCTTCGTTTGTTGTTAATGTAACAAAATAAATACCTGAAGGTAATTCATCGGCAGAGATTACAACTTTGTGTTCTCCAGTTGATAATTGACCTTTGTCAATGCTATATACATTTTCACCTACAACATTATATACATCAATTCTAACTTTTTGTGTTGAAGTTAAATTAACAGCAAGTGTTGTGGTAGTAGCAAATGGATTAGGGTAAACATCTAATGAACTAGAGATTGCTTCTTCTTCAATTCCTACCATTGTAGTATTGATGTTAACATTGTCAATAAACAAATTGTTTCCATAATTACTAACTCCTCTAAAACGTACTAAAACGTTTGTATTTCCAATATAACTAGTTAGAGATACTGTTTCGTTTCTCCACTGTGATGCTGATGGAGTAAATGATGTAGTTTGAGCAGGAGCAGTTGAAAGTGCAGAACCTTGTTTAGAGTATACTTGAGTCCATGTTCCACCACAATTTGTCGAAACATGTACTTGTAATCTGTCATTTTCAGATGTGTATTGAGCATAAGCCACATCAAAAACTAAGCTTGCAGAGTTATTTGTTGTAGTTAGGTCAAACGCTGGCACAAATAAATCATCAATTTGTCCATTAGGGCTATTAAAGAAATTAATGCGAGTAGATTTAGTAGAACTAAATCCTGTAGTCCAAGACTCCCAAGCATAAGCTCCATCAGGGTTGTCAATTACCCAATTAGTAGGAGGAAATGTTGTACCTTGAAACCCTTCAACTATTGGTGTTCCAATTGGTGTTCCAATGATGTTGAAGTTTTTAGCCTTTCTGCTGTTGTTTAAAAACCAATCATAATTTCCATTAGGTTCTGATGTATAAGAAATAAAAGAATGGCTTCCAACACTAACTGTAGCAGCAGGGAAGGTAAATGTTCCAGTAGCATTTGGCGCTAAAGATCCTGTCCATGGCATAGTAACTACAGCACCTCCGTCAATCTGATAATTAACATTACATGTTGTTAATGTAGTTGACGAGAAATTTTTAATAGTAACAGTAGGAGTTATTGATGTAGTACAAGATATTGTAGCTGGAGATGTGATAGCGCTAACACCAGCATCCTGAGTAGAAGCAGGAAGTGTAAGTGGTGCACTATAACCAGCTTGTCTTACATTTTTAGAAGTATTATCTTGGATAAAAGCAACAACAGCTAATTTGTTCAGATTGTAGATATATCCCGGTATTGGAAGGCCATATTCAGATGGAATTGGAACTGCAAAATTAAGCGTTTGAGTTTGACCAACAGTCCAAGAAGTAGCTAAATTTGTTCCATTAGCATCAGGCAACATTTTACGCATTACACTGTAAAACACTGTTTCTCCATTACTACCAGGAGCCGAAGAAAAAGTGATGTCTTTTTCAACGATAGCAACATGTGCTTTCAATGGACCTGAATCATTTTGAGTACAAGTGATTACCATTGTTACAAATACTGAATCATAATCAGATGAAAAAGTATGACTTAATCCTATTGTGAAAGGAGAAGTAACAGAATAGCGGTTTCTAATAGTAGTATTTGTAATAGTAGATCCATTGTTTCCATCTAATCTTCTGTCAGGAACTCCTGTTATACCATAATAAGAAACACGATTTGCAACCTCCGAAGGGTTTTGTGCATTCATCGGGTCCACTCCAGGCCAGCTTGTCTGGTATTTCACAGAAATAACAGTATCGCTAGTTGCAGCAGCAATTGCAGCATTCATTGCAGGATTTTGTGCTGCACATGGTCCACAAGAAGCTTGAGAAAAGGCTTCTACCAGCACTAGGCGTTGTGATTGTGCTTGACTAAATGTAGCTGCACAAATCATCGCAGAAGCTAAAAGTGTAATTTTTTTCATTTTCGTTGGATTTTAATTAATAATATTTTATTTAGTTTTAATCTCTAAGAGTAAGTAACGAATATATTATTTTTTTCTTATTAAAACAAATATATCAGTTCAACTTCCTTTGTCAAATGTATATCCACTCAGCGCCAAATTCAACTATATTTAAATTTATTATTAGTATTCGAGGTCTTATATTTGTTTCAGTTGTTAATAAAATTAGTATTTTTGAAGATAATTATTTTTAGTATTCGAATGGTCATTTTTAATTCTAAACTAAATCCAACATGTATAGTTTTACACATTAATTTTGTAACATGAAGACGACAGATACTTTATTTAAGCTAATAAAATCATTAAGTAAATCGGAAAAAGGATATTTCAAAAAACATGCGAACTTTCATGTTCGAAATGAACAGAATAATTACACAAAGATATTTGATGCTATTGATAACCAAAAGGAGTACAATGAGAAAAAACTAACTCACAAATTTCGCAATGAAAGATTTATTAATCAGTTTGCAGTAGCAAAAAATTATTTATATGATATGGTTCTTGAAAGTTTAGAAGCTTATCATAAAAACTCAACTACAGAGATAAGAAGTTTATTAAATCGCATTGAAATTCTTGTAGATAAGGGATTGCATACTCAGGCCAAAAAGCTTCTTAAAAAGGCGAAAGATATGGCTATTCTTAATGAGAAGTTGACCTATATTCCAGAAATTAACTTAATGGAACAAAGCATTTATAGAATGCAGTATAGTGTAGGTGTTTTAAAAGATAATTCCGATAATCTTATAGAAGAGATTGAGCAGTGTGCAATGAAAATTAAGAATATTGCGGAGTATGAAAGTTTGAAAAACAGATTATATGTTCAGCGAATTGAAATGGGTGTATTAAGAAATGAACAAGAAGTAAAAGCATATGATTGGTTTTTAAAATCATCCTTGGTGAAAAATGAGAAACAAGCACTATCAATAAATGCAAAAGTTTTATTTTATGAATTGTATGCAAGTTATTACAACTATATTGAAGACTCACAAAAATGTTACGAATACTCATTAAGGTTGATAAAACTTATAGAGCAATATCCTCAGGTTATTGAAACAAATGTAAATTTTCCAACTCAGTTTTTGTACCGACATAGCATTCAGTGTTATAATATTGGAAAATACCACGAAGCTTTAGAATATATTTCTAAAATGGAATTATTAAAACCTAAAAGTGAAGCACAAAAATTAAACATTTTACTAAAAGCATATAATACAAAGCTGAATGTTTATTTCAGAATGGGGAATATAAAAAAGTGCTTACAAATTATCCCAGATATTGAAAATATATTAGAGAACAATAAAGATTCTGATAAACTTTTAAAAGAAATAATTTATTGGCAGGTTACTTCTCTTTTAATGATTGCAGAAAACTATAAGTTAGCTTTAAAATGGCTGGTAAAAGCAAATATTGCTTCTGATTCAACTATTCGACAAGACTTAGAATGTATTGGTAGAATTATGGAAATAGTACTTCATTACGAATTAGGGAAGTTTGATATTATGGAATATCGGATTAAATCAACATATCGTTTTTTAGCAAGTAAACAAAAATTGTATCAATTGGAAAAAGTAATATTAACATCGATTAGAAAACTAATAAATGTTAATTCAAAAACCGAAACAATTACATTTTTTAAACAGCTTCAAAAAGCTTTAACTCCAATTGTTAAAGATCCATTGGAGCAAAAATTTTTACAATATTTTGATATTATGAGTTGGTTAGAAAGCAAAGTAACTAACAAGCCATTTCAGGAAATTGTAACAAAAAATTTACCTCAAATAAAGATTCAAACAGAAAAAAGATGATCAAAACAACTACAATAATTTTATTTTTTTTGAGTCTGAAAATTTTTTCTCAGCCTTTATTTTTTGAAAAAAAATTTGGTACAGCATTGCCAGACTATTCACGCTCGATTGTTCAGCTTCCTTCTGGGACTGTTTATTTGCTTGGAAATTCTGCTTCAGGGAATTTAGGAAATACGGATGTTTCATTAATTAGATTGGATAAGTATGGTAATGAGGAATGGACAGAATATTATGGAGATGAAAATTTCAATAATGGTTATTGTATAAACAAGTGTGCTGACGGAAATTTAATTTTTGTAGCAGATGCTCTTATTTCATCTAGTGATAAAGATATTTTAATTTACAAAGTAGATACATTGGGAGGAATTATTTGGCAGTATTTATATTCAACACCACTAAATGAATCAGCTCAATATATAGAGGAAACAACTGATGGAGGATATGTTGCAGCAGGATTTCAAACGGATACTTTTGGCTTTAATAATTCATTAGTCTTTAAAATTGATGCGAATGGAAATTTTGTTTGGGATAAATCTTTAGGCGGTTCGGATAATGATTATGCATCTGCCATAAAACAAATTCCGGGTGGAAATTTGATTTTAACAGCTGATACAAAAAGTTATGGAGCAGGCGAGTATGATGTAGAATTAACAAAGATGGATGCGAATGGCAATATTATTTGGCAATACACTTATGGCGATTCTTTAAATAATGGGTGCCAAGGGATATACGTTACTTCAGATAATTACTTGATTTCCTTTGGTGAAACAGAATTGTATCCGGCTTCCCCATATGATATGTTTGTTGAAAAATTGGATACAAACGGAGTTAGTATTTGGAAACAGTATTATGGTAATATATCAACTACTGACGCGTGTTTTTCAATAGCCGAAACGTTTGATTTGGGATATATGTTAACTGGATATTCAAATTCATTCAATGGGGGAGCTCCAATTGATTTGGCGGTTATTAAAATTGATAGTTCTGGAAATCAATTGTGGGGAAGAAGCTATGGTGGCTTAGGAGTTGATATTGGCTACCAAATAATACCATCACTAGACAATGGTTTTTATATAACAGGAAAATATTTTGACGTAGAATTTTCGGATGACCAATATTATTTATTACATATTGATAAAGATAGTGGTTCAGTTACAGGCATTAGTGATCGTTTTGGAAAATCATTGGATTTGTTAGTATATCCGAATCCAAATAATGGTAACTTTTATATAAAATCTACCGTAAAAGACATGCCTATTGAAATTATGATTTATAGCATCGAAGGCAAATTAATTTTAGAAAAAAAGATAGAATTAAGTAATTCTCAAATAAGCTTGAATCTGTTGTTAAGTAAAGGAATTTATATTGTTGAGATAAAATCAGATGAAATAATAGATAGAAAAAAAATGATTGTCGAATAATAAAAATAAAACATTCAATAGTAGGATTGAACATAAAAAACAACTATAATTGTATAAGCAAAACATTAATACACCAAGAATATGAAAAAAATAATACTATCATTAGCTTTATTAATTGGAGCAACCCAAATAGATGCTCAGTCATTTATTGTTAAAGATGAAAACGGGACAGATATTTCTGGCCAAACAGTAAGTTTTAATTCTTCTGTTACAATGAGTCAGGTTGAATACCATGCAAAACTGCAGAATATATCTTCTACTTCAAAAACAGTTAAGGTAAAAAGAATAAAAATCACAGAAGCAATTTTTGCTGTAAATGATTTCTGTTGGACATCCTGTTATGATCCAAGTACTAATGTTTCTCCTTTTGGAATTGCAGTTCCAGCAGGGGCTACTGATACTAACTTTGTTACGCATTACACACATGGAGAAGAATTTGATGGTACATCAACTTATAAGTTTGTGTTTTTTGACCAAAACAACCCCAACGACTCTGCTTTTTTTACAGTTAACTTTAATATTACTGTTGGTATAAATGAAGCAAAAGCAAATGCAGTATTATCTGCTGCTTACCCAAACCCATCTGCAAATTTTTATTCTATTAAGTACGATTTAAATGAGTATGTACAAACAGCTAAATTGGTAATGTTTGATATGCTTGGAAAAGTTGTAAAAGATGTTGCAGTTAATGACAAACAAGGGGTTTTAAAAGTAAATGTTGAAGATTTAAATGCTGGAGTTTATTTCTATTCTTTTGTTGTGAACAACAAAGCAATTTCAACTAAAAAAATTGTTGTAGGTACAAAATAATGTATTAAAGTAATTCTTTGGCCAGTATAGTTAATCCTATACTGGCTTTTTCTTGGATTATTTTTAAGTTACTAATCCCATTCACTTTTACGCTAGACGGGTCAATTAAATACTTAGCAATTTTATCGTGAGTATAATCTATAATTCCAGCAGCAGGATAGACATTCATGGATGTTCCAACAACAATAAAAATATCTGCTTTTTCTGCTAGCAAATAGGCTTTTTCCATCATTGGAACCATCTCTCCAAACCATACAATATGTGGACGAAGTTGAGACCCCTTTTCGCATACGTCTCCTATCTTGAGCTCAGCACTTTTTATAGGATAAATTAAATTAGAATCAACAGTGCTTCTACTTTTATTTATCTCTCCATGTAGGTGTAATACATTTTTTGAACCTGCTCGTTCATGTAAATCATCAATATTTTGTGTGATAATATGAACATCGTATTTTTTTTCAAACTCTACTAATATTTCATGAGCCTTATTGGGTTTGGCTTCTAATATTTGTTTTCTTCTTTTATTATAAAAATCTAAGACAAGAGTTTGATTTTTATCCCAAGCTTGGGGTGTTGCTACTTCATTTATATCATATTCTTCCCATAATCCACAACTATCACGAAATGTTTTAATTCCGCTTTCGGCACTAATTCCTGCTCCAGAAAATATGACTAATTTTTGTTTCACAGTCCTAAAAATATAAATTAAATGTTAACCAGCAATTTTTTTAATTATCTTTGCTACAGTTCTTTAAATACTTATCAAGAAAGGTGGAGGGACAGACCCTTTGATACCTTAGCAACCTTCGGAAACGAAACGGTGCTAATTCCTGTCTTGCTTAATTGCAAGAATAGATAAGTCAGAGTATTTTAATAAAATAATTACAAAACGATATAACTCCTCTGACCTAAAAATTAGAGGAGTTTTTTTATGGACTCATTAAACAGATTTAGTAATCGTGTAGATAACTACATTAAGTTTCGACCAAACTACCCAGCAGAAATTATTTCATTTTTGAGTAAAAATGGAATATTGAATCAACAAAGTGTGATTGCGGATATTGGTTCTGGAACTGGAATTTCTTCTGAATTGTTTTTAAAACAAGGGAACAAAGTTTTTGGGGTAGAACCTAATAAAGAGATGAGGGAGGCGTCTAATCGATTATTAAAAGGTTGTTCCAGTTTTGAAAGCCTTGATGCAACAGCAGAAAACACATTGCTTGAAGACAATAGTATTAATTTGATTATTGCTGGTCAAGCATTTCATTGGTTTGATAAAGAAAAATGTAAAGCGGAGTTTAAACGAATTTTAAAACCAAATGGAACAGTGGTATTAATGTGGAACGATAGAAAGACGGATTCAACACATTTTTTACAAGCGTATGAAGATTTTATTAAAATGTTTGCGACAGATTATTTACAAGTAAATCATAAAAATATAGATGAAAAAATATTTAACAACTTTTTTGGTGAGAGCAATTATAAAATGGAATCATTTTTAAACTTTCAGTATTTTGATTTTGAAGGCTTGAAAGGAAGAATATTGTCATCATCCTACATGCCATCTGAAGAACATCAAGATTTTAACTTTATGATGAGCGTCTTAAAAAAAATATTTACTCGTTTTCAGGAAAAAGGAAAAGTTACAATTGAATACGATACAAAAATTTATTATGGTAAATTGAATTAAAGTTGATTTTAGATAGTATGAACGATATTAAAAAAGAATTAGAAAAACGCATTTTGGTTATTGATGGTGCTATGGGTACTATGATTCAGCAATACAAGCTTGAAGAAAAAGATTACAGAGGAAAACGTTTTGCTGATTGGCATAAAGATTTAAAAGGGAATAACGATTTACTTTCTATCACACAGCCGCAGATTATTAAAACCATTCACAAAGAATATTTAAAAGCAGGTGCTGATATTATAGAAACAAATACATTTAGTGATACAAGTATTGCGATGGCAGATTATGATATGCAAGAATTTGTGTATGAATTAAATTATGAATCAGCAAAAATTGCGAAAGAAGCAATACAAGAATTTTACAAGGAACTTCCAGAACAATCACATATCCCGAAGTTTGTAGCTGGCGCTATTGGACCTACAAATAGAACTTTATCACTATCACCAAATGTTAATGATCCAGGATACAGAGCAATAAATTTTGATGAATTAGTAGAGTCTTATACAGAGCAGGTAAAAGGATTGATTGATGGAGGGGCAGATATTCTTTTGATAGAAACAATTTTTGATACGCTGAATGCAAAAGCTGCTTTGTTTGCCATTCAAAATTATTGTAAATCAATTGATAAAAAAATGCCTGTAATGGTTTCAGGAACAATTACAGATGCGAGCGGCAGAACCTTAAGTGGGCAAACAACTGAAGCGTTTTTAAATTCAGTTTCACATGTAGATTTATTAAGTGTAGGATTAAATTGTGCATTGGGAGCAAAAGACATGCGTCCTTATTTAGAAGAACTTTCTACTAAAGCACCATTTTATGTGAGTGCTTATCCGAACGCAGGATTACCTAATCAATTTGGTGAGTATGATCAAGATGCTCATGAAATGGGACATCAAATAGAAGAATTTTTACAAGCAGGATTTTTAAATATTGTTGGTGGTTGTTGTGGAACAACGCCTGCTCATATTCAACGTATTGCTGAGTTGGCAAAAAAATCAACTCCCAGAAAAAAACCAGATGCAGATTCATTGATGCATTTGAGTGGTTTGGAGCCAGTGACTCTTCGCCCTGAAAGTAATTTTATGAATGTTGGAGAACGAACAAATGTGACAGGATCAAAAAAATTCTTAAGATTAATAAAAGATGAAAATTACGAAGAAGCATTATCTATTGCTCGTGAGCAGGTAGAAGGTGGAGCTCAAGTAATTGATGTAAATATGGATGAAGGAATGTTGGATAGCGAAGCATGTATGACTCGTTTCTTAAATCTAATTGCTTCTGAGCCAGATATTGCTCGTGTTCCAATAATGATAGATTCTAGTAAATGGAGTGTAATTGAAGCTGGACTAAAATGTGTTCAAGGAAAAGCAATTGTAAATTCCATTTCATTAAAAGAAGGAGAAGAAAAATTTATTGAGCAAGCAGAAAAAGTAAAACAATATGGAGCTGCTGTTATTGTAATGGCTTTTGATGAAGTTGGGCAAGCAGATACTTTACAAAGAAGAATAGATATTTGTAAACGGGCTTATGATATATTGGTTGATAAAGTAAAATTTCCTCCTCAAGACATCATATTTGATCCTAATATTTTTCCTGTAGCAACAGGGATGGATGAGCACCGATTGAATGCACTCGATTTTTTTAATGCAACAAAATGGATAAAAGAAAATTTGCCCTATGCAAAAGTTAGCGGAGGTGTTAGTAATGTTTCTTTTTCATTTAGAGGCAATGATCATGTTCGTGAAGCCATTCACTCTTCTTTTTTATATCATGCTATTAAAAATGGGATGGATATGGGAATTGTAAATCCAGCACAATTAGTAGTATATGATGATATCGATAAAAAATTATTAGAACTTATAGAAGACGTTTTGTTAGATAGGAGAGAAGATGCAACAGAGAGATTGGTGGAACATGCTGAATCATTAAAAGGAATTACAAAAGAAAAAGCGGAGAAAGATGAAGAGTGGAGAAGAAAAACAGTAGAAGAAAGATTAAGCTATGCTTTAGTAAAAGGAATTGCAGATTATATTGATATAGATACAGAAGAAGCAAGAAAAAAATTAGGACGCCCGCTTCATGTGATAGAAGGCCCTTTGATGGATGGGATGAATGTTGTAGGCGATTTGTTCGGAGCAGGAAAAATGTTTTTACCACAAGTTGTAAAAAGTGCGCGCGTAATGAAAAAGGCTGTTGCATATTTAGAACCATTTCTTTTAGAGGAAAAAGAAGCAAATAAAAAAGCTGGAATAGTTGGAAATGGAAGGACTAATGCAGGAAAAATTCTTCTAGCAACGGTTAAGGGTGATGTACATGACATTGGGAAAAATATTGTTGGAGTTGTATTGGCATGTAATAATTATGAAATTGTTGATTTAGGTGTAATGGTTTCTTGCGATAAAATATTAGAAGAAGCCCAAAAACACAATGTAGATGTTATTGGTTTGAGTGGATTGATAACTCCTTCTCTTGATGAAATGGTTCATGTTGCTAAAGAAATGGAACGATTGAATTTTAAAACTCCATTATTAATTGGAGGAGCAACTACATCAAAAGTTCATACTGCAGTAAAAATTGCACAAAATTATTCTGGCCCAGTAGTGCATGTGAATGATGCAAGCAAATCAGTTCCTGTTGCTAGTAGCTTAATTTCAGATGAATTACGTGCTGATTTTATGGTAGAGGTGAATAAAGACTACGAGCGAGTTCGTGAACAAAATAAAAATGCTCAATCACAAAATAAATTTATTTCAATTGAGGAGGCTCGTAAAAATAAATTTCCTATTGATTGGAGTAAAGAAAAAATTCATAAGCCTGCATTTATTGGTAATAAAATATTTACTAATTATGATTTATCTGAAATAGCTGAGCATATTGACTGGACACCATTTTTTCACAGTTGGGAAATGAAAGGTTCTTATCCAAAAATATTAAAAGATGCGACAAGAGGAGTGGAAGCAACAAAATTATTTGAGGATGCACAAAAAATGTTGGACAAAATTATTTCAGAAAAATGGTTAGTTGCAAATGCTGTAATTGGAATTTATCCAGCAAATGCAATAGAAGATGATATTGAAGTGTACGACACGGACAAAAAAATAAAAACAGTTTTTCATACTATTCGACAACAAACGAAGAAACCTGCTGGTCAATTTAATGTTGCGCTTTCTGATTTTATAGCGCCAAAAACTGCTGAGAAAACAGATTATATAGGTTCTTTTGCGTTAACAACAGGAATTGGTATTGATGAACATGTAGCGAGATTTGAAAAAGACCATGACGACTATTCTGCTATTATGCTAAAAGCATTGGCTGATAGATTGGCAGAAGCATTTGCAGAATTGATGCATAAAAAAATTCGTAAAGAAATTTGGGGATATGCAGTAGATGAAAATTTACAAAATGAAGAATTAATTAAAGAAGAATATGCAGGGATAAGACCAGCACCAGGTTATCCGGCACAGCCAGACCATACTGAAAAATTAACGATATGGAAATTGTTAGACGTTGAAAAGAACATCGGATTAAAATTAACAGAAAGTATGGCAATGTTTCCTACTGCTGCTGTAAGTGGATTATATTTTTCTCATGAGCAATCACACTACTTTGGTATTGGAAAAATACAAAAAGATCAAGTAGAGGATTATGCAAAACGCAAAGGAATGGCATTTGAAAAAGCAGAACGTTGGCTAGGAGCAAACTTGGCATATTAAAGAACACTCACTATTTTTAGTGAGTGTTCTTTAGGGTTTATTTATTTTCAGAGATTGCCAAAAACAATTGTAATTGTGTAATACTATTCAAAACAGAGTAGTTACTGTACAATCCAATTTTATCTACATCAATATTAAGTATTGATTGTTCAATCGGAACGAAAGTTTTTGATAAGGAATTATAATTAATAAAATCAGATTTTAATTCTGAAAATAATTTCAACCCTTCTCCTTCATCAAAAAAACTGCCTCCCAAATTCCCTTCTTCCATTAAAATGTTTCGTTTCTCAAAATCTTTAGGGATAGAAGTTAAGCCAATTGAATTTTCTAGAATTCTATTTTTTATTTCTTGGCATTTATTATTGATATCGGTTATCAGCTTTTCTATTTGAACAGTACTTGAATCATTTTTTTGTTTTTGCAATGTTCTCAATAGCTCTTCACTTTGTATATAATTATACATTTTTATTTGTAATTGATTTTTAGCTGGTCTTGTATTTACTAGCGTGAATAATAAACCAATAACCAATACTAAAATAATTGAAGATGTAATTGTATTGACCTTGGTTTCTGGTTTTCTGATTCCAGTAAAAAAATAAATGGGCAAAAAAATAAAAAAAGCAATAGAAAGAGAAGAAAACAAAAGAATGTTTGCTCCTGGCCAATGCATTACTTTGAATAATACAAAATTGCAGAATAATATTCCGACAACCGTACCAAGTATTAAGACTAATTTGTCTTGAATTACACTTACTTCTTTTGTTTTTAAAATAGTTAAAAGTGGTAAGAACACAAGACTTGATAATGCTATTCCTAGCACTAATAATATACCTGCTCCTGGCCAATGCATTATTTTAAATAATGAGCCCATTATTAGCATCGCAACAGACGTTGCTCCGCTTATTGTCATTGATTTTTTCATGGCATAATAATTTTTAAAGGTTAATAATAAGATGGTCTCTTCTTCTATTTCTTTTAATTCCTTTTTAAAAAAACGAGGAATTGTTTTTAGGTAGAAGTTTTCAAAATCACCATCTGGTTCAAGTTCGTTTTCTATTACACAACAAATATGATCTAAGAGGTTTAACTGCAGGTCCTCCATCTCAACACCGCGAATTTTGATATCGTTGAGAATAAAATCTATTTGTTTTTCACTTAAAACGTACATTATCCTACTTGTGGTTTAATATCAAGTAAAAATCTCATTGTATTTATATAGTCAATAAATTCATTTACTTTTTCATTTGCATTCTTTTTTCCTTTTGGAGTTAAAGTGTAATATTTTCTTACTCGTTTTCCAATGTTTACAATTTCTGTTGTTACAATCCCATCTTTTTCTAATGCATGAAGAGTTGGGTATAACGCTCCTTCTGTAATTTGTATTTTATCACTGGTTAATTCTTTTACTAGTTGTGTTATCTCATAACCATACATTTGCTTTTTTTCTGACAAAAGTTTTAATACTATTGTTTTTAACGTGCCTTTTATTAGTTCTGATGAGTACATATTTTTGTTTTTATAATTGTATAACGCAAATATACATAAGAATATTATGTATATGCAAATTATGTATTATTCAAAAATCATAAATAATTGATATTCAATATATTAAAATGTTATTATAAATTAATATTTCTTTAAAATATTATGAATTTCAAATAATGTATTTTTACAATATGAAAAAAACAATCAAATTTTCTATCTTATTTTTCTTTTTAATTTCATCTGTATTTTGTTTTTCCCAAAAAGAAAAGAAAAATTCAAAATTTCCTAAATATGATTATGTAGGTTCATTTAATAATGGTTTAGCCAAAGTGAAGTTTAATAAAAAGTGGGGTTTTATTGATACACTTGGCGTGGAAGTAGTGCCAATTATTTATCACGAAGTAACAACTTTTAGTGATGGATTAGCAAAGGTAAGGGTGAATGAAAAATGGGGTATGGTAGATACGAATGGAAATGTAATTGTAAAGCCAACTTTTGATTGGATTTATGATTTTGAGGGTGATAAAGCAAAAGTACTAGTTGATGGTAAGCCTTATTTTATGAATCGCCAAGGGCAAAGAGTAGAATAAAATTATTTTCCCCAATTCTCAACTTCTTCTTTTGTCCATAATTCTGGAAAAAATATTCTCTTTTGATAAGAAGGGTGCAAATATTTTTGCCACTCGCTACCACCTGTTGCAGCTTTGTTTTCACCTTTAGAATTTAAATAATATTCTGCTGTTTTTAGATGAGCAAGAGGCCATACAACATTATAAGTGTTATCAAAATTACGAAGAGCAGTTTTTAAATTTTGAACATCATTGTCTGCTTGGTTTAGTTTTAAAAAACGTTGATAAACATTTTTTCCTTTGTAATTATGGGCAGTTGCTTTTAATGAGTTGATATATTTATCTTCAAAGTGCTGAAGCAATAGCGATTTTTTTCCTGTTTTACGGTCAAGTCCTGCATCCTTCCAGTATAAATTATCAAATAGATAATCCATGTCGGAATCATTATTTACTTCTTGTTTTATTCTACTGTTTACTAATAAATGAATATCAGTAAAATAAATTTCTAAAAAACGAAATTGTGCCGATTGAAATCCACTAGCAGGAGCAAGGCTCAGTCTAAATTGATTATACTGCTCATAATCCATTCCTTCTCTCATAACAGAGAATGATTGCGTTAAAACACCAGCATATCTATTTACCCTTTCAATTTTATTTGCAAAAACTGAAATTTCAATATTCTCATTATCTACAATTTGTTTTACTTCATGAGTAATTAGTTTTAATAATAATTCAGTTACTTGATGATACATAATAAAAATCGGTTCATCAGAAAAATCTGTTCTTGGTTTTTGAAGAGATAAAAGCGTATCAACTTCAATATAATCCCAGTAGTTCAAATATTTATTATGCAACAAACCTTTTAAATAAGTGTTCGGGTCTTGCCCTGCATTTTTGTATTTATCTTCAATTGCTTTTAAAATATCTTTATCCATGTAAAATAAATTTTACCGAAGATACTTACAGTTTTTGAAATTATCACATGAGAAAAATCATTTTTTGCAAATGAAATTCTTTGGAGTGTAAATTGATTTTTATCTGTGAAAATTCACTAAAATTTATTACCATTGTAGATAATATACTCCAATTAAAGTGTTTGTAGATTTTTGGCAAAAAATTAGTGATTTTGGTATTGATAATACCGTTAATCGTTTAAATCATAAACGAATTAGATTGTCGAACCAATTGTTGGCCCTTGCAATTATACTGTCAGTAATTTTTATTTGTATTTACTCGTACTTTGAACTATACAAAATTATTGGGGTAGAAGTTACCTCAATTGTTTTATACACAAGTTTTTTAGTATTAAACTATTTTAAATACTTCAGGCTGTCCCGCGTTTTGTTTGTGCTAATTCTTAATCTACAAATATTTGTTTTAGCATTAAGCTTTGGAATTCAAACTCAAATACAAGTTTTGTTTTTACCAGTTGCAGCATTACCAGTTGTTCTTTTTAGACTTAAAAATATCAGAACGATAGTTACGCTATCATTATATACAGTTGTTTTATTTTCAACTATATATTTTGTAGATTTTAACGATTATTTTTTAATTCGTATAAATCCTGAATATCTATTTGCTCTTAGATTCATCTTTAATATTACAGCATTGTTTTGTTATTTTATTGTTATTTACGCTATCATTAGTAATTATGATAATAGCGAAAAAAAATTAGACAAGAAAAATGAATTGCTACAATATCAATTTCAAACTATGTTTGATAATTCTTTTGATGCTTTATTTCTGGTGGATTGGAAAGAGCGCAAAATAATTAAAGCAAATAAACGAGCTGTCGAACTTTTTGAAATGGAAAAGGAATCAGACTTTTTCGATTTGTATGGACTAGATTTGCACAAAAATGAATTAAGCCCAGAGGAAGTAAAACAAATGCGGGAAGAACTTATTTCGAAAAAAACATTTGAAACGGAAATTTTATATCGTACAAATTTAGGAAACGAGTTTTGGGGAGCATTGGCAATTCAGGTCATTTATATAGGTGGTCAACCTTATCAATCTGTTCGTGTTACAGATATTACGCAACAGAAAAAGGCAGAACAATATACAAAAGCAACTTTGCAAGAAAAAGAAATATTACTTGCAGAAATTCACCATCGAGTGAAAAACAATATGGCTGTAATAAGTGGCTTAATTGGATTGCAATCAAATTATGTAGAAGATGAAAAGGCCAAAGAATTGTTCGAAGAAAGCCGAAATAGAATTCATTCTATGGCTTTAATTCATGATAAACTTTATCAACACGAAACTTTTGCAAAGATCGACTTTTGTGCATACATAAATGATTTGGTTAATCATATAAAAACATCCTATAACTATTCAGATACAAAAATTAAGTTCGAAATAATTTGTAATGATATTCTTTTGGATATTAAAAATGCTGTGCCATGCGGATTAATTTTAAATGAATTAATTTCAAATGCCTATAAACACGCATTTAGAGAGAGAGAAGAAGGAGAAATAAAAATTGTGTGCACTAAAATGGGGGATAAATTTACCATGATGGTTGCGGATGATGGCGTAGGTTATAATGCAGAAGCAGCTTTAAAGAAATCAAATTCATTAGGTTTGACATTAATAAATGCTCTTGTAGAACAAGTAGGAGGAAAATTAAATACAACTCATCATAGCGGAACGGCTTATTACATTTCATTTGAAGTATGATACAAAAAAAAATA
Organism: uncultured Chitinophaga sp.; assembly: GCA_964549315.1. GTDB lineage: Bacteria > Bacteroidota > Bacteroidia > 2-12-FULL-35-15 > 2-12-FULL-35-15 > 2-12-FULL-35-15. The sequence continues at coordinate 30,286 of CAZJUY010000021.1, forward strand.
CTTATAGTTGAAGACGAAGCCATCGTTGCGATGGAAAACAAAATGAATTTGTCTATGGCTGGATATTCTGTTGTTGCAAGTGTATCCTCTGGAGAAGATGCACTTTATAAAATAGATGAAGTTATTCCTGATTTAATTCTAATGGACATTAAACTAAAAGGAAGAATATCCGGGATAGAAACAGTTGAACAAATTCGCAAAAAAAATGATATTCCTGTCATTTTTATTACTGGCAACTCGGACAATAAAACTTTAGAACAAATTAAAGATATTACGAATACCACCTATTTACTTAAGCCAGTTTTAACTCAAGATTTATTGGAAGAAGTTAAAAAAATGATTGTTGATTAAATATGCAAGATAAGTTACAGCGTTTACATGATTTGCGTGATTTATTGAAAATTGAGCGTGACGAAGATTTTAAATTATACAAAGAACATTTTTCTAGAAATAATTTAAGCTATAGGAAGCAAAATGGCGTAACATGGTATCCCGTTGTTATCACAAATATTGAAATTGGTTTAGGAGAATATTTAATTATAGATATTGAAAGAACTACTAACCATAATGAACCACATCAGTTTTCTGGTGGCAAGATAGCTTCTCTTTTTTCGAATAATCACTCCGAAGCAAATCCATTAAATGGAACAATAAAAGTTATTAATCAAAACAAATTAAGATTATCCTTAACTGTTGATGATTTACCTGATTGGTGTGATGATGGTAAGTTGGGAATTAATTTACTTTTTGATGAAAATAGTTATAAAGAAATGGACATTGCTTTGGAAAAAGTAATTACTGCAAGCAACAGCCGTTTAGCACATTTAAGAGATGTGATGTACGGAATAAAGTCTCCAGAATTTGAAAAACAAAATGATGAGTTACAAATTACTGGATTAAATCAATCACAAAATGAAGCAGTAAAAAAAATAATTTCAGCAAAGGACGTAGCAATTATTCATGGTCCTCCAGGAACAGGAAAAACAACAACTTTGGTTCAAGCAATTCGTCAAACATTAAATTCTGAAAAACAAGTTTTAGTCTGTAGCCCTAGCAATACTGCCGTTGATTTACTTACAGAAAAATTACATCGAGAAGGGATAAAGGTATTGCGGTTAGGTAATCCTGCCAGAATTTCTGAAGATGTAATAATAAATACATTGGATGCAAAAATTGCAATGCATGAATCATATAAAGATTTAAAAAGCTATCGAAAAACTGCAGACGAATATTTTAAAATGGCAGGCAAGTATAAACGAAATTTTGGAAAAGCTGAAAGAGAACAACGTCAACTGCTTTATATCGAAGCGCGAAAAATTTTGAAAGATGCTAAACAATTAGAGGATTTTATTTTGCACGAACAGTTTGATAAAGCTCAGGTGATTGCATGCACCCCTGTGGTTTCCGCTGGACGAATGATGAGAGATAAGCAATTTACCACTGTTTTTATTGATGAGGCAGCACAAGCATTAGAACCAATGTGTTGGATTCCAATAAGCCGAAGCAATAGAGTGATTTTTGCAGGAGACCATTTTCAATTACCTCCAACAGTAAAATCAAAAACTGCGGAAGCAAGAGGTTTTAAAGAAACATTGATGGAAAGGACGATGAGTATTGATAATGTTTCCATAATGTTGAATACGCAATACCGAATGCATGAAAATATTATGAATTTTTCAAACAAACAGTTTTATCAAGAAAAATTAAAAGCAGATGTATCGGTAAAAGACGTAGTTCTGAGTTATGATGAAAATGAAATTTTATTAAATACTGCATTTGATTTTATTGATACTGCAGGTTGCGGTTACAATGAAATTTTAAACACCGAAAGTTTAAGTACATCTAATCCTGAAGAAGCTAATTTGCTTTTAAGACATTTAAAGTCGCTGATTGAACAATACGAGCAATCAAATAAACAAAACCGAAAAATTTCTATTGGAATTATTTCTCCTTACAAAGAGCAAGTACAGTTATTAACTACTCAAATTCTCGAAGATGATTTTTTGAAAAAACAATCACCTCCCATTTCTGTTAAAACAATAGATGGTTTTCAGGGACAAGAGCGTGATGTTATATATATTAGTTTGGTGCGTTCAAATGATAATCAGGAAATTGGTTTTTTGAGTGACACCAGAAGAATGAATGTTGCCTTAACACGAGCAAAGAAGAAATTGGTTGTAGTTGGAGATAGTTCCACCTTTGGAAATCATCCTTTTTATAAATCGTTTTTAGATTATGTAGAAAAAATAGGGGCGTATAAAAGTGCTTGGGAATTTATTACTTAGCCATGTTTGATTTTAAATATCAAAATTGTTCCCGCTAAAACTAAAGTGATACTATTTGCTGCAATTATTGGTAAATCATTTAAGCAAATTCCATAAATAAGCCAACAAGTAATTCCAGTTGTAAAGATGATATACATACCTAAAGAAATTCCTTTTGTTTCTTTGGTTTTTAATATTTGTATAACTTGTGGAATAAAAGAAACAGTAGTGCACAAAGCCGCTAAAAGACCTATAAGGGTTGTAGAATCCATTTTAATTAGTTTCCTGCAAAGTTAGGTAAATAAGTGTATTTTGAATATGCAATAATTTTATGTTTCTATTATTAAAAAACTACCTTTGCAATTGCTTACTATTCTTAAATTTGTTTTATGATTTCAGTCAGACATATTTGTTTAATCCTCCTTGTTCTTTTTGCACCTACATTGATGTTGGCGCAAGAAAAAAATCAAGTATGGACACTTGATCAATGTATAGATTATGCTTTAAAAAATAATATTCAAATTAAACAATCCGAGCTAAATGCAGATTTAGCAAAAGTTAATTTAACGCAAAGCCAAGCAAACTTATTGCCTTCTTTAAATGCGAATGCCTCTCACAGTTATAATATTGGTCGTACAATTGATAGGTTTACCAACCAATTTGCTGATGCACAAGTCTTATCACAAAATTTTTCATTAAGTACTGATGTAACTTTATTTAGTGGGTTGCAAAATATTAATACTATTCAACAAAACAGATATACCTATTTGGCAAACAAATATGATGTTGATAAAATGAAAAATGATATTTCATTAAACATTGCAACAGCTTATCTACAAGTTTTGTTTGCAATGGAATCTGAAGAAAATGCAAAAAATCAAATGGGAATTACTGCTGCATTAGTGGAGAGAACAAAAAAATTAGTTGAGATAGGTACTGCAGCAAAAGGAACATTGTTAGATGTGGAAGCGCAATTAGCGACCGAAGAATTAAATTATACCAATGCACAAAATCAGGTTGATATTACTTATTTGTCTTTAGCTCAATTGTTAAATTTACCTTCAACAGAAGGATTTACAATAGTGAAACCGGATTTGAATATTGCAAATCAACAAATTTTAGATGTAACGACTACTCAAGTTTATAATACAGCCGTTACTAAACTACCTGAAATAAAGAGCGCAGAGTTTAAATTAATGAGTGCAGAAAAAGCTGTGAAGGTTGCATGGGGAGGAGTTTCTCCTCGTTTATCTTTCAGTGCTTCGTATGGTACGGGTTATTCTGGCTTGAGTAGGCGAGTTACAGGTGCTCCAGCATTTCAGGCGTATGTTCCAAACGGAGATATTACTTCAAGTGGTGATACTGTTTATACTCCTTATTTTTCAAATCCAGCAACGGAACAAATTCCATATTTCGACCAGTATAAAGACAATGTAAATAAATCGTTTGGTTTCTTTTTAACAGTTCCACTTTTTAATCGTTTACAAACAAAAACAGCAATTGATAGAGCACGTATTCAAAAAATGAATGCTGAACTTACTGTAGAATCAACAAAACTTCAAGTTCAAAAAAATATTCAACAAGCTTATTCAGATGCTAACGCTGCTTTAAAAAAATATAATGCTTCATTAAAAGCATTAACTGCAATGCAAGAATCATTTAAATATACACAGCAACGCTTTGATGTAGGGATGATGAATTCTAATGATTATAATGATGCAAAAAATAAATTGATAAAATCTCAAAGCGATTTATTGCAAGCAAAATTTGATTATATATTTAAAGTTAAAGTGCTTGATTTTTATCAAGGTAAACCGCTTAAGTTTTAGAAGGTTACACAGAGAAAAAAAGAGGAGACACAGAGTTGCACAGAGATGAGTAATAAAATTTAGAGAATGAAATGTCAATTTGTAGATAGGGGCTACAATATGGAAATAAATAAGATTACAGAAGCTATTATAGGTTGTGCAATTGAAGTTCATAAAGATTTGGGACCAGGATTGCTTGAGTCGGCATACGAAGAATGTTTGTTTTTTGAAATAAAAAAAGCAGGATTAAAAGTTGAAAGACAAATTGCTGTTCCTGTTGTTTATAAAGAGATAAAACTTGAGTGTGGTTATAGAATAGATTTGTTAGTTGAAAATATTGTTATTGTGGAACTTAAAACCGCAGATGCTTTCAATATTGTTCATGAAGCTCAAATTTTAACTTATATGAAGTTTGCTAATAAACCAATTGGTTTGTTGATTAATTTCAATGTAACAATGTTAAAAAACGGAATAAAAAGATATAGAAAATAATCTCAGTGTAACTCCGTGTAATCTCGGTGTAACTCTGTGTAATAGAAAAAAATATTTTTAAAAAGTATTAAAAAAACAATCTCAGTGTTTCACTGTGTAATCTCAGTATAACTCTGTGTAATAAAAAAACAAAAAATGAAAAAAATAATTTGGATAATAGTAGGAGGTTTAGCTGTTTTGATTTTGGCTATTACTTTGAAAAAATGCAGCAGCACAGATGTAATTAATGTTTCTACTGAAGTAGCTGAGAAAAGAAGTATTACCGAGCTGGTTTCAGCAAATGGAAAAATTCAACCAGAAGTAGAAGTTAAAATCAGTTCAGATGTTTCTGGTGAAATAGTTGAATTATATGTTAAAGAAGGCGATCAAGTGAAGAAAGGAGATTTACTTTGTAAAATAAATCCTTTGATTTATGAGTCAACAACTAATAGAATGTTGGCTACTTTAAATGGTGCGAAAGCAAATTTGGCAAATTCTAAAGCAAGGCTAGAGCAAATTAAAGCAACATACAACAATGCCGAAGCTTCATTTAATCGTAATAAAAAATTATTTGAACAAGGAGCAATTTCACAAGCCGATTTTGATGCTGCAAAAGCCGCATTTGAAGGAGCAAAAGCAGATGTAAAGGCAGCAGATGAAAATGTAAATGCCTCTGATTACAGTGTAAAAAGTAGTGAAGCATCTTTGAAAGAAGCAAATGATAATTTAGCGAAAACAAATATTTACTCGCCAGTAAACGGAACAGTTTCAAAATTAAATAAAGAAAAAGGTGAGCGTGTAGTTGGTACTGCACAAATGGAAGGAACAGAAATTATGCGTCTTGCTAATTTAAATGAAATGGAAGTAAGCGTAGATGTAAATGAAAATGATATTGTGAGAGTGCATCATAATGATACTTCATTAATAGAGGTAGATGCGTATTTAGGAAGAAAATTTAAAGGTGTGGTAACAGAAATTGCAAACTCTGCCAATACAACAGGAGTAACAGCTGAGCAAGTAACAAACTTTGTGGTGAAAATTAGAATATTGCAAGAGTCGTATCAAGATTTGTTAGCAGAAAATAATAGCCGTGCACCATTTCGACCGGGTATGAGTGCTACCGTAGATATTCAAACTAAAAAGGTATCGAATGTGATTACGCTTCCTATACAAGCTGTAACTACTCGAACTGATAGTAGTGCTTTAAAAATAAATAAAATGCAAAAGCAAGAAACAGGAGAGGATGATATTGTAGTGAATGATGCTAAAAATAAATCAGAAGAAATTGATAAGAGTTTATTGAAAGTAGAAGAATGTGTTTTTGTTTACAATGATGGTAAAGTAAAATTGGTAAAAGTAAAAACAGGCATTCAAGACAATAATTATATTGAAATAAAATCAGGAATAAATTTAGGCGATGAAGTTGTTAGTGCTCCTTATAGTGCTATTGCAAAACAACTGAAGGATGAAATGAAAGTAAAAAAAGTGGCCAAAGAAGAGTTGTTTAATATTCAAAAATAATAAAAGAAAGGCAACTTAATTTTATTTTGCTCGTCTTGAAGTTTAGAAATCAAAATATTAATGAGGAAAATTTACTTTTTGTTTTTATTATTTTCATCTTCAGTTTTAGCAAACGACACTATTCTAGTTCCTAAATTTAAAAGATGGAACATTGGTGTTTCAATTTCTCCAGATTATAACTTCAGAAAAATAATTCCTATTAAAAACCAATCATCCAAATGGATAGAAGAAGATAATAAAAGTTATGCAGACTCATTAGATTTAGTTGAATTTTCAAGCATTAAATATACTTTTGGATTGTCTGTTTTTTATAGGTTTAATAAATATTTTAGTTTAAAAACGGGCATTTTTTGCTCGGATAAAGGCTTGAAGTCAAAAGGGTTTGTATATGGAAATGGCATTGTTGCAGGATATAATATATTTCAATCGAATGAATATAAAAAATCTAGATTTCTTTTTATGGAGATTCCTTTAACTCTTCAAGTTTTATTAATGCCTTCGAAATTTAAAAAAATAAACTTTGGATTTAATTTAGGAGGTACAATTTGTACGAATTTTAATAAACATGAATATGAGTCAAGAAGATGGATGATTGTTTATAATCAAAATAATTTAGAAAGTAGTTATCGTAAAGATCAAGTAGAAAAATTTACTCTTTTATATTTTGGGTACACAGCGGGATTACCTTTCTATTTTAAGTTTAATAAATCTTTTATCTTTGGAATTGAGCCGATATTTAAATATTATTCCAAACAATATTTACCAGTAGGTACCTATCAAACAAAAATTCATGAGCAACCTTATTCCTATGGTTGCAATTTTTCTGTTAATTATCAGTTTTAATTTGTGTTAAAAATTTAAAGTACGTAGTTAATACTTAACTTTGTAAAATTATGGCATTAATATTAAACATAGAAACAGCCACAACTGTTTGCAGTGTTTCTGTTGCACAAGATGGAAAATTGTTGGCTTTTAAGGAACAAGATGGAGATTATTCCCATGCCGAAAATCTAACCGTATTTATTCAAGAAGTAATAAAAGAGGCAAATATTAAATTATCTCAGTTGGATGCTATTGCAGTGAGCAAAGGTCCAGGTTCCTACACAGGATTGAGAATTGGAGTGAGCACAGCAAAAGGTTTGTGTTATTCATTAGAAAAATCTTTGATTGCAGTTAATACATTGGAGCACCTCTCCACATCAATCTCACCAAAAGAGGGCGAGTTAATTTGTCCAATGATTGATGCTAGAAGGATGGAAGTGTATTGTGCAGTTTTTGATTCTAATGGAAAAGAGATTAGAAAAACTTCAGCAGAAATTATTGATGAAAACTCTTTTTCTGATATATTAAGAGAGCACAAAACAATTTTTATTGGTGATGGAGCAACAAAATGCAAAGATGTATTATCAAAAAATCAAAATGCAATTTTTGTAGATAATGTTTTTCCTTCTGCAAAAAATATGGTTTCGTTAAGCGAACAAGCTTTTAGTAATAAACAGTTTGAAGACTTAGCTTATTTTGAACCTTTTTATCTTAAAGATTTTGTCGCGGGAAAGAAAAAGGAATCGAATACTGCTCTTTAATTCAAAGGCTTTATATTCCTATAATTACAATCATTATTTTTAGTAAATTCGCAACGCTTTAGAGCGTTTATAATTCATCATTTACTATTTATAATTTCAATAAAATGTTACGAACACATACCTGCGGAGAATTAAGATTATCACATGTTGGACAAACTGTTACACTCAGCGGTTGGGTGCAAGGTGTTAGAGATAAAGGGTCCTTGATTTGGGTTGATTTGCGTGATAGATATGGTATTACACAAATTACGATTGAATCAGAAAAAGTAGATAAATCAATTGTTGATGTTGCACATACATTAGGTAGAGAATTTGTTATTAGCGTTACAGGTAAAGTAGCTGAGCGTTATTCAAAATCTGATAAATTGCCAACGGGTGATATTGAAATAAATCCAGAAAAAATTACAGTTTTAAATTCTGCTATTGTTCCACCTTTTACAATTGAGGATGAAACAGATGGTGGTGATGATATTCGTATGAAATACCGTTACCTAGATTTGCGCAGAAATCCGGTTCGTAAAAATTTAGAATTGCGTCATCGCATAGCAATTGAAACTCGTAATTATTTAGATAAATTAAATTTTTTAGAAGTAGAAACACCTGTTTTAATAAAATCTACTCCCGAAGGAGCGCGTGATTTTATTGTCCCTTCTCGCATGAATCAAGGAGAATTTTACGCCTTGCCACAATCGCCACAAACATTTAAACAATTACTAATGGTGGGTGGTTTTGATAGGTATTATCAAATTGTAAAATGTTTCAGAGATGAAGATTTGCGTGCCGACCGCCAACCTGAGTTTACTCAGATAGATTGTGAAATGGCATTTGTAGAGCAAGAAGATATTTTAAATACGTTTGAAGGCTTGACACGTCATCTATTTAAAACGGTTAAAGGAATTGATATTCCACCTTTAACTCGTATGACTTATGCTGATGCAATGAAATATTATGGAAATGACAAACCAGATATTCGTTTTGAAATGAAGTTTGTTGAATTGAATACAATTGTAAAAGGTAAAAATTTTAAGGTGTTTGATGAAGCACAACTAGTAGTTGGAATCTGTGCAAAAGGAGCAGCAGAATATACACGTAAACAATTGGATGAATTAACCGAGTTTGTTAAACGCCCACAAATTGGTGCTACTGGTTTGGTGTATGCTCGTTACAATGCAGATGGAACAATAAAATCATCAGTAGATAAATTTTTTAATGAAGATGAATTAAAAAAATGGGCTGCTGAATTCAGCGCTCAATCTGGAGATTTAATTTTGATATTAGCAGGAGACGAAAACAAAACACGTAAAGCATTGTCTGAATTGCGCTTAGAAATGGGAACCCGTTTAGGCTTACGTGATAAAAATACTTTTGCTTGTCATTGGGTGATTGATTTCCCTCTTTTAGAGTGGAGCGAAGAAACTTCTCGTTGGCATGCAATGCACCATCCTTTTACATCTCCAAAGCCAGAAGATATAGATTTGTTGGATTCTAATCCTGGAGCTGTAAGAGCCAATGCTTATGATATGGTTATTAATGGTGTAGAAGTAGGAGGCGGTTCAATTCGTATTTTTAATAAAGGGCTTCAATCAAAAATGTTTGAATTACTTGGATTTACAAAAGAAGAAGCACAAGCACAGTTTGGTTTTTTAATGAATGCATTTGAATTTGGTGCGCCACCACATGGAGGTATAGCATTTGGTTTCGACCGTTTGTGTTCTCTTTTTGGTGGTGTAGAAGTAATTCGTGATTTTATTGCCTTCCCAAAAAATAATTCAGGACGAGATGTGATGATTGATAGTCCATCACCAATTGCTCAAGCGCAGTTGGATGAGTTGAATATTGTTTTGAAGAAATAGATTAGTTTCTTTTATCCAATCCCCACATTAATTTGTTGCGGATTGTATTAAAGAAATTTTGATTTTCAAGTTTGATTAATTGAACATAAAAATCAGCTTTTTGAATTGTAATTTCTATAGAGGCATCAATTACTTCGCTTCTAGAATCAAGTGATAGTAGATAGTTTGGACTTCTTCCTTCTACTTTTAATGTGATTTTATTGTTGTCTGAAATTACAAGCGGACGTACATTTAAATTATGCGGTGCAATGGGCGTAATAACAAAATTTTGTGAGCCAGGCATTACCAATGGCCCTCCACAGCTTAAAGAATATGCCGTTGAGCCAGTAGGTGTAGCTACTATTAATCCATCTGCGAAATAAGAATTCAAATATTCATCATTGATATAAGCGTGAATGGTAATCATGGATGATGAATCTTTTTTCAAAATGGTTAATTCATTTAAACCATAATTTACTTCGCCAAATAAATTTTTTGGTTGAGTAACACTTAATAAGGCACGCTTTTCTAGACTGAATTTTTTATTTACTAAATCATCGATAGCATTTCCAATTTCTGTTTTTGCAACATTTGCTAAAAAGCCTAAACGCCCTGTGTTTATACCTAGTATCGGAATGTTTGAATCGCGTATATAAGAAATAGTTTCTAGAAATGTTCCATCGCCACCTAAACTCAAAAGACAATCTACTTTGCCTTTTAAATCGTTGTGAGAATTAAATGTTTTTATGTCACCCGAAATATTAAGTTTTTGCTTTGCAAATTTGTAATACGTTTCATGAATATAAATTTCAGTTTTGTGCTCATTCAGTTTGTGAAATAAAAATTGAATGTGTTCCGAAATATTATCGTTTGTATTACGAGCGTATATAGCTATTTTCATCTATATGTTTATATAATTCATAAATGAATCAAATCGATTTTTCATATCATCATTGAATTCACTTTGATGAAACGATTGCTTTACATTGTAGTTGTATCTGTAAAAAGTTTGGAGTATAGCAGAAAGGTCTTCTTTGTTGAGTTTTAGAGTAACTTCAATCTTTGTAGAGTCATCCATTGGATTAACATAAAGCCCTAATATTTTTGCATCATTACCTTCAATTATTTGAGAAATTTGAGTTAATGAATAATCATGTAATCCCATTTCAAGAACAATAATTCCGCCTGGTTCACGTGTAGCTGCAAGAGTAGAAAATTGATGAATAAGAGCAGTCAATGGAATTAATCCAACATATTGCTGCTGTTCATTTAAAACAGGCAATACAGTTAATTTCAAACTAGAAATAAGTTTGATTACTTCATATTCATGCTGTGTTTCAAAAACAAAAGGGCGAAGCAACGCAAGTTTGCTTTTTCCTAATTCATCATCCGTAATATTCAAATCTAAAATATCAGTATCAGATATTAAACCCAGATATTCATGATTCTTTACGATAGGTAAATGAGATACTTTAAACTCATCCATCCAGTTAATAGCCATTAATCCGGTGTCAGTAGTTTTAAGAGGAGGTATTTCGTCTGTTATTAAATCTTTTGCTAGCATTATTATCTAAAGTTTCTGTTCAATAATTAATTAATCAACAAAAATCACTGAAACTTATTATACAAACTTACAAATTTTTAGCTTTACACTTTAATTTGTAAATATGGGAGCAAAGTTAAGTGTAAATATTAATAAAATTGCAACATTACGTAATTCGCGTGGAGGTAATAACCCCGACTTACTAAAAGTGGCTTTGGATTGTGAGCGATTTGGTGCACAGGGCATTACTGTTCACCCACGACCAGATGAAAGACATATTAGATACAAGGATGTTTATGATTTAAAACCATTGCTGGCTACCGAGTTTAACATTGAAGGTAACTCAACCGAGAAAAAATTTGTTGATTTAGTAATGGAAGTCAAACCAGCGCAAGTTACTTTAGTGCCTGATGTTCAAGGGCAGCTGACTTCTGACCATGGTTGGGATACTATAAAAAATAAAGAATATTTAAAAGACATTATTGCTCAGTTTAAATCGGCTGGAATACGCACAAGTATTTTTGTAGATGCAGATGCTAAAATGGTGGAAGGGTCTTTAGAAACAGGAACCGATAGGATTGAACTTTATACAGAAAGCTACGCTAGAGAATTTTCAGCGGATAAAAAAAAAGCAATTAAAAATTTTATTGAAGCAGCAAAAAAAGCACAAGAATTAAATATTGGTGTTAATGCAGGCCATGATCTAAGTTTAGAGAACTTAAAATATTTTTCAGAATGTATTCCAAACTTATTAGAAGTTTCAATTGGTCATGCATTAGTTTCTGACGCAATTTATTTTGGATTAGAAAATACAATTCAACTTTATTTACGACAGTTGAAAAACAGTTAATATGAAATTATTTTATAGAAAATATGGCAGTGGTCAACCTTTGATTATTCTTCATGGCTTGTTTGGGCAAAGTGATAATTGGAATACTCTTTCAAAACAATTTTCAGAAAACGGATTTGAAGTTTTTATAGTTGATTTGCGTAATCATGGACTTTCTCCGCATAGTAATGATTGGAATTATAAAGTAATGAGCGAAGATGTTTTGGAATTAATGAGTGAAAATAATTTACAAAATGTTGTGTTGCTCGGTCATTCAATGGGTGGAAAAGTAGCCATGCAATTTGCAATAGATAATGCAAGCATTTTAGATAAATTAATTGTGGTTGATATTTCTCCTAAATATTATCCTCTGCATCATCAATCTGTTTTAGAAGCATTACAAGCAATTGATTTTAATTTTATTAAAACAAGAAGAGAAGCAGAAGAAGTATTAAATAAATATATATCTGATTTTGGCACAAAACAATTTCTTTTAAAAAATATTTATTGGAAAGAAGATGGTCAATTGGCTTGGAGGTTTAATTTATCTGTAATAGTCAAAAATATTGAAAACGTGGGTGAAGCAACTCCAACAGAAAAAAGTTGTGATACACCTACATTATTTATTAGAGGAGAAAAATCAAATTATATTTTAGATACAGATATAAATTTGATACAAGACACTTTTCCAAGAAGTATGCTTGAAACAATTCCTAATGCAGGGCATTGGGTTCATGCTGAAAAACCAAAAGAGTTTTTTGATTGTGTGATTAATTTTATAAAATAAGAACCTAATAGTTTTATAGTTATAAAAACTTGTATATATTTGAAATCACTAAATAAATAATAAATTATGAGTGGAAATAAAGAAGCATGGGGCTCACGAGTAGGGCTGATTTTAGCAATGGCAGGAAATGCTGTTGGCTTGGGAAATTTTTTACGCTTCCCTGTTCAAGCTATCCAAAATGGTGGTGGAGCTTTTATTATACCTTATTTGGTTTGCTTTTTATTGATGGGCATTCCTCTTTTGTTTGTAGAGTGGAGTATGGGCCGTTTTGGTGGGAAAAAAGGACATCATAGCACACCATTTATTTTGGATTCAATGGACAAGCGAAAGTTTTGGAAATACATTGGTGTATTCGGAATTTTTACAAATCTTGCTGTAGCAGCCTATTACTGTTATTTAGAATCATGGACATTATCGTGGGTTTGGCATTCTGTAAAAGGAAGTTTTGTTGGACAATCACAAGCAGAAGTGGCTTCCTTTTTTGGAAACTATGTTTCTCTAGAAACAATGGAACCAATTATTTTTTGGGTAATTTGTTTGGCACTAAATACTTGGATTTTATCTCGTGGATTAAGTGGTGGAGTTGAGAAAGTTGCAAAAATTGGAATGCCGCTTTTGTTAATATTTGGTGCTATACTAGCGTATTTAGCAGTAACAATGAAAGCTGGCGACCATGGTGCAAAATTCGATGGAACAATGGGTTTGAATTTTTTATGGACACCCGATTTTAGTTCTATATGGAATATGAAAGTCTGGCTTGCTGCTGCTGGGCAAATATTTTTTACGCTTTCAATAGGGATGGGATCTATTCAATGTTATGCATCTTACGTTCGTTCAAAAGACGATATTGCATTAAATGCGATGAGTGCAGGATGGATGAATGGTTTTGTAGAAATTGTTCTTGGTTCAGCTATCATTATTCCTATATCAGTTGGTTATTTAGGTATTGATACAGTTGTAGAAATGACAAAAAATGGAGGACTTGGTTTAGGCTTTAAAACCTTGCCTTATTTGTTTCAGCAATGGGGTGGAACTATGGCTATTGTTTGTGGAGTAGCTTGGTTTGGGTTACTATTTTTTGCGGGAATAACATCTTCTTTGGCAATGGGTACGCCATGCATGGGATTCTTACAAGATGAGTTTGGTTGGAAAAGAGAAAAATCTGCTTGGACATTTGGTTTTGCAGTTTTCTTACTCGGTTTGCCAACTGTCTTGTTTTTTAATTATGGTGTGTTTGACGAATACGATTATTGGGCAGGAACAGTCTCCTTAGTCGTCTTTGCTTTGTTTGAAATAATTTTATTTGCATGGATATTTGGCATGGATAAAGGATGGAAAGAAATCACAGAAGGAGCGGATATAAAAATTCCAGTACTTTTTAAATTTATTATCAAATTTATTACTCCATTATTTTTAGGTTGGGTATTTATTAGCAGTTTGCCAAATATTTGGAGTCAAATTAAAAATGAAGCTATTGACAAACAAATTTTAGCGGCAACTGACCCCACAATAATAGAACAACTAAAAACCCAATTGATTTACGTAAATATTTCACGTATTGGATTGTTGTTAGTTTGGGCAGGAGTTGCTTACTTAGTTTATTTAGCATATAAAAAACGCACTAGAGAAGGGAGGTTTAACTAATGAATTCAACAGCACTAACTATGATGCTTGTTACTGAAATTACAGTTACAGCAATTACATTCTACTTTTTTTGGAAAGTATTAAAAACGCCCCCAAAAGATGAGCCCGATTCATTCTTTGAAAATAATAACGAAAAAGATAGAGTGTTGTAATTTTTTATGAAAAATTTTATCAGGGATTATTTTACGTTTAACAAACGTGAACGAAATGGGGTATTCGTACTTCTATCAATAATAACAATACTTATCGTTTTGCTTTCTATCTCCAACAAATTTATTAAATCAGAGCAAACTGATTTTTCAAAATTCGAATCCGAAATTGAAAAATTTAATTTAGCTATTCAATCAAACACAGATTCAGCAGTTTCGAATCAAAAAAATATTCATGCAAATTTTGAAAAAACAAAACTTGAAAAAACAAAACCCGAAATAGAACTATTTGAATTTGATCCAAACAATCTTTCTGATGAGAATTGGAAAAAACTTGGTTTGAGTAACAAGCAAATCCTAACAATAAGAAATTATGAAAACAAAGGAGGGAAGTTTAAAGTAAAAGAAGATTTTAAAAAAATGTATTGTATTTCCGCAAAACAATATGCGCAGCTAGAGGACTACATTAAAATTAAAACAGTAATCAAAGAACAAACAGATGTACAGTTGAATAAAAGTGTATTTACTAATAAAGGAGTGGTTTCTATATTAGAATTAAATTCTGCTGATTCAATTCAACTTGTTAAATTAAAAGGAATTGGAGGGTATTTTGCTAATAAAATAATTAAATACAGAAATTTATTGGGTGGTTTTTTTGAGAAAGAGCAATTGATGGAAGTATGGAATTTTGACAGAGAAAAATACAATGAGGTTCAAGAATATGTGACAATAGATGCTTCAAAAGTAAAAAAGATAAACATAAATAGTTGCACTATTCAGGAATTAAAACATCCTTATTTAAAATGGAATCAGATAAATGCTATTGTAAATTACAGAGAAAAACATGGGAAATACAAAACTGTTGATGAAATCAAACGTACCGACTTGGTGGATGATGAAACATTGCGTAAAATTGCACCGTATTTAACGGTCGATTAAAATGATTCAAGAAAAAATAAAAAACACCATTCGTGATGTAGCTGATTTTCCTAAGCCAGGAATTTTGTTTAAAGACATAACACCCATACTGCATAATCAATCTTTGTGTAACGAGATTGTTGATGAATTTGCAAAACAACTTTCTGGGAAAAAAATAGATGCAATTGTGGGTGTTGAAAGCAGAGGTTTTTTGTTTGGTTTTGCTTTAGCAAATAAATTAAATATTCCTTTTGTATTGGTTCGTAAAGCAGGAAAGCTTCCGTATAAAACAATTTCTTATGAATATAGCTTGGAATATGGAACCGCAAAAGTAGAAATGCAGGTAGATGAAATAAAAAAAAATTGGAATGTTTTAATTCATGATGATTTGCTTGCAACTGGAGGAACAGCAGAGGCTGCAGCTCAATTGGTAAAAATGCAAGGAGGAAATGTTGCGGGTTTTGCCTTTGTAGTAGAATTAGAATTTTTAAAGGGAAAAGAAAAGCTTAAACAGTATTCAGATACAATTGTTAATCTTGTTAGCTATTGATTAAATTATTTTTTCTTTTTTGTTTTAACCGAAATAGATTTTAGTTTCATCTCCTTTTTTTCGTAATCTATTACAGCTTTATATTTTAAAAGAATATCACTTCCTAATACTCCTTCTATAGGTTTTAACCCAGCTTGTTCGTAAGAATTGTTTACATGAGACAAATCTAATAGAATGGTATCATAATTTTTAATTTCTATTTTCCCGATATTTATTTTATCAAGTTTTGTCAGTTGGCTTTGCATTGTATTTGTTCCCAATCCACTCGATAATTTATCATGTGTATCAAATTTTTTTGTGCCAACAAACTTTTCAATTCGTTTAATGTCAAAAACTGTTTTTGATGCACCCGTATCTATTATTAGGTTTGCAGGCTTCCCATTGATTTTTAATTTTATCATTAAGTGAAAGCCATCAGCATCAATTTTTAATACCTTAAATGGAATAGTTGAAATCATGTTTAGCTTGTTTTTATAAAAAAAGGCGACAATTAAATAATTAATGCCGCCTTTTAAATGGTTTAATATTAATTAAGCAGTAATAGTGCTTAATACATTATTCATGTTTCTTACAGCATCCGCTGATTTTGCAAAAGCAGCTTTTTCTTCATCATTTAATTTAACATCAATAATTTTTTCCCATCCATTTTTCCCAATGATTACTGGAACTCCAAGGCAAATATCTTTTTGTCCGTACTCTCCGTCTAGGTAAACACAGCATGGGAACAATTTTTTCTGGTCATTTAAAATAGAATCAACTAAAGCAGCTACAGCAGCTCCTGGAGCATACCAAGCAGAAGTACCAAGCATTCCAGTTAATGTAGCACCACCAACCATTGTATCAGCAGCTACTTTTTTTAATTCATCAGCACTTAAAATTTGCGAAACAGGAACTCCTTTGTAAGAAGCCATACGTGTTAATGGAATCATAGTAGTATCTCCATGTCCGCCAATTACCATTCCTTCAATATCATTTGCAGATGCATTATTTAATGCTAATGATAAATAACATTTGAAACGAGCGCTATCCAAAATTCCACCCATTCCAATAATTCTATTTTTTGGTAATTTACTTTCTTTCAAAGCTAAGTAAGTCATCGTATCCATAGGATTACTAACTACTACCACAATTGCATCTGGAGAATGTTTTAGTAAACTCTCAGTAACTGTTTTTACGATTCCAGCATTTATCCCTATTAATTCTTCTCTTGTCATTCCTGGCTTGCGCGGGATTCCGCTTGTGATAACAACTACATTACTATTTGCGGTTTTTGTATAATCATTAGTACTACCGCTAACACGAGTTTCAAAACCATTTAAGGTTGCTGTTTGCATCATATCTAATGCTTTTCCTTCAGCAAAATTTTCTCTAATATCAAGCAATACTACTTCCGAAGCGATTCTACGAAACGCAAGAACATCAGCCGATGTAGCACCTACATTTCCAGCTCCTACTATTGTAACTTTCATTTTATATAATTTTAAGGGTTATTTTAATATTCTGAGCGCTAAAATAGAAAAGATAAACGTATTGTAATATGATTTTTTCAACAGTTTTATTTTTTTTAACATTTTTGAAAATTCATGCAACTAAATTGTAACTTTAAGCATCAGTCCATAGGACTGGATTTTATTCACCCCGTTTTTAATATATTATGAAGAAAAAAATACTCGTTTTTTTACTATTTGGTTTTTTAGTAAATTTTAAACTTTTTTCGCAAGGGGCTACTTGTGCGACAGCTGATCCCTTTTGTACCGGATCTACTTACACTTTCCCAGCTTCTACGGGTACTACTGCTCCTACTGGACCTAACTACGACTGTTTGGGTTCTCAGCCGAATCCTGCTTGGTATTATTTAAACATTGCTACTTCAGGTAATATTATGATTAATTTGTCTAATAGCTCTAGCGTGGACATTGATTTTATTATTTGGGGTCCTTTTGCAACTCAAGGTGCGATGTGTGGTGCAATTATGGGGGGAGGAGGAACGGTAGTAGATTGTAGCTACTCAACAGCAGCTAATGAGCAGGTAGATATTAATGGTGCTGTTGCTGGTCAATGGTATATGTTATTAATCACAAATTATTCCAATCAACCGACAAATATTTCTGCAGCTGCAGGAAACGCTCCTGGAGTGGATGGAACTACCAACTGTAATATTTTATGTAATATGACTGGCTTGACCGCAGTTGTAGGAGCTTGCGCACCAGCAACAAACACTTATGGTGTATCAGGAACTATTACTTATACTGACCCGCCTTCTTCAGGGACATTAACTGTTACAAATACATGTAGTGGAGCAACCCAAGTATTTAATTCTCCTTTCGCAGCTACGTCAGTAAACTATTCTTTAGCTGGATTACCTGCGAATGGAGCTGGGTGTTCTGTTACTGCCACTTTTTCTGGAGATCCAACATGTACATTTACGACAAACTTCACTGCCCCACCACCTTGCGCTGTAGTTTGTAATATTTCGGCTATTTCTACCAACTTAACACCTTGTAATAGCACAACCCAGCAATATGATGTTAGTGGTAATGTCACATTCGCAAATGCTCCGGCATCTGGTACTTTAACTATTTCAAATTCTTGTGGTGGTGCACCAATTGTTTTGAATGCTCCTTTTGCAAGTCCCGCTGCTTATAACTTTACAGGCCTGCCAGCAAATGGCAATCCTTGTAATATTACTGCTGTTTTTTCTGCTGATGCAGCTTGTACTTTTACCCAAAATTATACGGCACCACCAGCTTGTCCCACTACTTGTTCTATAACAAGTTTAACGGCAAGTCCTTCTGCTTGCGATCCTGCTTCTAATAATTATTCGGTTACTGGATCTGTTTCTTTTACAAATGCACCAGCATCTGGAACATTAACTGTTTCTAGTTTATGCGGTGGAACACCACAGGTGTTTAATGCCCCTTTTGCTAGTCCGTTAGCGTACGCTTTAAATGGAATTGCTTCTAATGGTGCTGCTTGTACTGTTACTGCAGTATTCTCAGCAGCTGCAGGTTGTACCTTAACTCAAAATTATACAGCACCAACATCTTGTGTACCTTGCCCTGTCACTGCTGGTAATAATGGACCAATTTGCGCAGGACAAACACTTAATTTAACGGCTACTAATTTAGCTGGGGCTACTTACTCTTGGGCTGGTCCAGGAGGGTTTGCTTCTGCTTTACAAAATCCAACAATTCCAGGAGCTACAGTTGCTATGAGCGGAACATATACTGTTACAATAACAGTAAATACTCCTGCTTTTTGTACAAACACATCTACTACTACTGTAACAATAAATCCTTTGCCGTTGGTAACCGTTAATTCACCAACTACATGTGCTGGTGTTGGAGTTAATTTAACTGCTAATGGTGCTTCCTCCTATTCTTGGGCGCCAGGTGGTCAAATTACAAATACAATTGCAGTTCCTGGAACATCAGCTACTTATACCGTTACAGGAACAACAAATGGATGTTCATCCTCTGCAATAGCAACCGTAACAACTTTTCCTCCTCCAGTAGTTAATATTTCTGCAAATGTAACTAGTGGATGTAACCCTTTATTAGTAACTTTTACAGCAGATACTGTAGGTAATGCTGGGGCAACATATACTTGGAATTATGGTGATGGAACTACAGGTACAAATGTTGGTTACAATCCAACACACTTTTATAATACTGTAGGATGTCATACTGTAATACTTACCGTAAGTTTTAGTTCGGGGTGCTCTACAACTGATTCTATTTCTTGTATGATAACTGTTTATCCTCAACCGGATGCAAATTTTTATATGTCATCAAATGAAGTTGATATATTAAATCCCACAATTAACTTTATTGATGCGTCAACATATTCTTCAATCTGGTTTTGGAATTTTGGAGATTCTACTTCATCAATATTACAAAACCCATCGCATACATTTCCTGATGTAGGAACCTATCCAGTTACGCTTTACGCAAGTAACGCAAATGGGTGTATAGACTCAGTTACATATAATATTATTATTAATGATATTTTAACGATTTATATTCCAAATTCATTCAGTCCTAATGGTGATGGAGTAAACGATGTTTTCCAAATTCATGGTTATGGAATCTCCCCAGAAAATTTTGAATTATTAATTTTTGACCGTTGGGGCAATAAAATCTTTGCTACTCGAGATATAAATGAAGGTTGGAAAGGCGCTGTAAATAATAATGGAAATATCGTACAGCAAGATGTATATGTTTACCGTGTTAATTATAAAGATTTAATGAACAGAAAAAAGAAAATTATTGGTCATGTGACCATTGTGAAATAAAAAATATATTATATATTGGACTGCTCTACAGCTAAACTAAACTAAACGCATGAAAAAAGTATTACTCACATTATTGTTTGCTATTTTAGCAACTACTGAAATTTATTCTCAAGCAACTTGTGCTGCTGCTCAACCTTTTTGTACTTCAACAGGTGTTTCTTTCCCTGCCTCAACAAATACTACAGCTCCTGCTGGACCGAATTATGGTTGTTTGGGGTCACAGCCAAACCCAGCTTGGTACTATTTGAATATTGCCACTCCAGGAAACATTATGATTAACCTTTCGAATAGTGCTAATGTTGATATTGATTTTATTATTTGGGGACCATTTGCAAGCCAAGGAGCTATGTGTGGTGCAATTATGGGAGGAGGAACATCTGGAATTGATTGTAGTTATTCTACTGCAGCAAATGAGCAAGTTGATATTAATAATGCAGTGGCTGGACAATGGTACATGCTTTTGATTACAAATTTTTCAAATGTGCCAACAAATATTTCTGCTACTGCTGGAAACGCACCTGGTAATCCTGATGGAACAACCAACTGTGCTATTTTATGTAATATGACAGGTTTAACCGCAACACCAGGTGCTTGTAATCCAGCAACAAATCAATATACTGTAACCGGAACAATTACAGCTACAAATTTACCAACAACGGGAACCCTCACAATTACAAACTCTTGTGGTGGAAGCCAAACAATTAATCCTCCTTTTTCAAGTCCTTACAATTATAGCATGGCTGGAATTAATTCTACTGGAGGAGCTTGTAGTATTACGGCTACTTATTCTGCAGATCCCACTTGTACATTAACTCAAAACTACACATCTCCAGCTCCTTGTAATGCTTGTACTGTTACAGCTGGAAACAGCGGACCAGTCTGTCAAGGTACAGCATTTAATTTAACGGCTACAAATGTTGCTGGTGCAACCTATTCTTGGTCGGGGCCTAGTAGTTTTTCATCAACAGCGCAAAATCCAACGGGTGTTGGAGCAGCTTTAGCAGCTGGAACTTATACTTATACCGTTACTGCAACTGTTGGAGCAACTAATTGTACAAGCACAACTACTGTTACTGTTAATCCTCGTCCTGTTGTAACTCCTGAGGCGAACATTGCAGTTTGTGCAGGAGTAGGAATTCCTTTAAACTCTTTTGTATCTACACCAGCAGGTGCAACATTTGCTTGGACAAATTCAAATACAGCTATCGGTTTGGCTGCCAGTGGTACTGGAAGCATTCCTGCTTTCACAGGAACTAATGCAACAGCTTCTCCTATAACATCTACAATAACAGTTACGCCAACTTTAGGACCATGTACAGGACCAGCAATTACCTTTACAATTACGATTAATCCACAACCAACTTCAACATTTACACAATCTGCAAATCAGTGTTTAACAGGCAACTCGTTTACATTTACAAATACGGGAGTAAATGTGGCTTCTCAAACATGGACTATAACAGGTGGAACTCCTGCCTCATCAACTGCGGGAACTGTTTCAGGTGTTACATTTGCAGCAGCAGGAACGTATAGCATTAGTCATACAACTACTGCAACAGGTGGTTGTACTTCTACAACAACTTCAAATGTTATTGTCTTTCCGATGCCAACAGGTATTACAGCAACTCCAGTTGCTACTACTTGTGGTGCAAATAATGGTTCAATTACATTGAGTGGTCCAACTGGTGGAACACCAGGATATACCTATTCTGTTGATGGGAGCGCTTTCTCTGGAACAACGAGTTACACAGGTTTATCTTCTGGTTCACATACCATAATTGTGCGAGATGCAAATGGTTGTACATATACAACAACCGTGAATATTGCTGCATCCCCTGGCCCAACAGCTTTGGCTACTACTACAATTAATTCAACTTGCGGTGCAAGTAATGGTGTAATTAATATTGGAGTAACTACAGGTGGTTCAGCTCCTTATACATATTCTGTAAATGGAAGTCCTTTTACTGCAACAACAAGCTATTCTGGCTTTGCAGCAGGAACGTATACTGTAATAGTGAGAGATGCAAATGGTTGTCAATTTACAACATCTGCAACAGTGGTTAATACTCCTGGTCCAACAGCTCAAGCTACAACAACAGTAAATTCGACATGCGGAGCTAGTAATGGACAAATAAATATAGGAGCTACAACAGGGGGGACAGCACCATACACTTATTCAGTAAATGGTAGCCCATTTACATCAACAACAAATTATACAGGTTTTGCAGCAGGAACTTATACTGTAATTGTAAGAGATGCTAATGGTTGTCAATTTACTACATCAGCAACGGTTGTTAACTCTGCAGGACCAACTGCATTAGTTGTGAATACAACAAATTCAACGTGTGGTGCTAGTAATGGAAATATAAATATTGGAGCAACAACAGGTGGTACTGCACCTTATACGTATTCTGTTGCAGGTAGTCCTTTTACCTCTACAACAGCTTATACAGGATATGCAGCAGGAACTTATACTGTAATTGTAAGAGATGCAAATGGTTGTCAGTTTACAACATCAGCAACAGTTGTAAATTCAGCAGGACCAACTGCATTAGTTGTAAATACAACAAACTCAAGTTGTGGTTCTAGTAATGGAACAATTACTTTAGGGGCTGTAACTGGTGGTGTTCCAGCTTATACATATTCTGTAAATGGAAGTCCTTTTACTAGCACTACAAGCTATACTGGATTTGCAGCAGGAACATATACTGTTATTGTAAGAGATGTGAATGGCTGTCAATACACAACATCAGCAACTGTAAATAATAATACTGCACCTACAAACTTAGTTGTAAACTCTACCAATGCAAGCTGTGGTGCAAGTAATGGAACAGTTACAATTGGAGCAGTAACAGGCGGAACAGCACCTTATACTTATTCATTTAATGGTGGTGCGTTTTCTGGAACAACAAATTATACAGGAGTTGCAGCTGGAACATACAATGTTGCTGTCAGAGATAACAACGGCTGTACTTATACAACTACTGTGACTGTAAGTAATATTCCAGGGCCAACCGCACTAGTTGTAAATACAGTAAACTCAACTTGTGGAAATAACAATGGAACAATTACTATTGGAGCAGTAACTGGTGGCGCGCCAGCATATACATATTCTGTAAATGGAAGCCCTTTTACAGCAACTACAAGTTATACTGGTTTTGGTGCTGGAACATATACAGTAATTGTAAGAGATGCTAATAACTGTACATTTACTACATCTGGCACAGTTGTTAATACTCCTGGTCCTACAGCACAAGCAACAGCTACAACAAATTCTACTTGTGGAAATGCAAATGGAACAGTAACGATTGGAGCAACAACAGGAGGAACATCTCCTTATGTATATTCCTTTAACGGTGGAGCTTTTGGTTCTACTACCAGTTATACTGGATTAACAGCAGGAACTTATACCGTTACGGTAAGAGATGCAAACAATTGTACATTTACTGTAAACCCAATAGTTGTAAATACTCCAGGGCCAACGGCATTGGCGACTACTCCTGTTGCATCAACTTGCGGAAATGCAAATGGATCAATAAATGTTGGAGCAACAACAGGTGGAACAAGCCCATATACATATTCATTTAATGGAGGAGGTTTTACTTCAACAACTAACTATACAAATTTATCGGCTGGAACATATACTATTACTGTTCAAGATGCAAATAATTGTACTTTTACTGTAAACCCTGTAATTACAAATGTTGCAGGTCCAACGGCAATTGTTAGAAATACCACAAGTTCTACTTGTGGAGGTGCAAATGGTTCCATTACTTTAGGTGCTGTAACAGGTGGGACTGCCCCATATACCTACTCTGTAGGTGGTAGCCCATTTACATCAACAACAAGTTACACAGGTTTAGTAGCAAATACGTATACAGTGATTGTTCAAGATGCAAATGGTTGTCAGTTTACAACTACTGCTGTTGTTACAGATTTAAGTGGGTTAGTAGCAAATATTACAGCACAAACAAATGTAAGTTGTAATGGAGGAAATAATGGAAGTGTTACTGTTACAGCAAGTGGTTCAACAGCACCATACAGCTATTCATTTAATGGTGGAGCATTTGGAGGGAGTGGAACTTTTGGTTCATTAACTGCTGGAACATATACTGTAACAGCTAGAGATGCGAATGGATGTACTATTGCAGTTCCTGTTACAATTACTCAACCTACATTATTAGCAGGCGTTATCACATCACAGACAAATGTTAGTTGCTTTGGTGGCAATAACGGAAGTGTTACAGTTTCTGCTTCGGGTGGAACAACCGCATACACTTATTCTATTGATGGAGGACCTTTTGGTGGAAGCGCAACATTTAATACTTTAACAGCAGGCCCTCATACTGTTACAATTAGAGATGCAAATAACTGTACAGTAACCGTTGCTGTAACTATTACTCAACCTACAGCTTTGGTTTTGGCAACTTCTTCAGTTAATGCAATATGTACAGCTTCAAATGGTTCGGCTACTGTAACAGCTAGTGGAGCAACACCAAACTATACTTATTTATGGACACCAAGCGGACAAACAGGAGCTACAGCTAATAACATTCCTGCAGCAAATTATTCCGTTTTGGTAACAGATGCAAATGGATGTTCTCAAACAGCATTAGTCAGTGTTGGTTCAAATCCTGGAGGAACAGCAACAATATCATCTACTCAGAATGTTTCGTGTGTGGGTGGAAATGATGGTTCTGCAACAGTATCTATGGGTGCTGGTTCAACACCTCCATTTACTTATGCTTGGAACCCAACTTCTCAAACTACAGTAACAGCTAGTAACTTATCTGCAGGTTCATTTACTGTAACTGTAACAGATGGAAATGGATGTATTTCATCAGCAACAGCTGTAATTACGCAACCAACCATACTAGCAAACACGTTTACAACTACTCCAGTATCTTGCTTTAATGGGAATAATGGAATCATTACAGTTAATCCTTCTGGCGGAACACCAGGTTATTCTTACTTATGGACACCTGGAGGGTTTACTACTCAATCAATTAATAATTTAACAGCAGGAACCTATACAGTTGTTATTACTGATGCAAATGGGTGTACCCGTACTGCATTTACAACCGTAACACAACCTACAGGTATGGCTTTGAGTGAAGTACATGTGGATGCTACTTGTAATCAATCAAATGGTAGTGCAACTGTAAACGTTGCAGGTGGGACAGGCCCATATACTTATGCTTGGAATACAACACCAGTTCAAACAACTGCAACTGCTACAGGCTTAGCAGCTAACACTTATGCTTGTACTGTAACAGATGCTAATGGTTGTTCACAAACGGTTTCATCAACAGTATCGAATTTGTCAGGACCCGTTGCTACTATATTTAGTACAAATAACGTAAGTTGTAACGGAGGAAATAATGGTTCTGCTACTGTTACAGTTAGTGGTGGAACATCACCATATACGTTCTTATGGACAAACGGGCAAACATTACCTACAGCTACAAACCTAGTTGCTGGAACATATACAGTAACAGCTACAGATATGAATGGTTGTACAGCAAGTATTTCAGCAACTATTACAGAACCTTTATTACTTGATGTTAGTTTAATAGGAACAAATCCAACATGTAATGGTTCTTGTAATGGAAGTATAAATGGAATACCAGTTGGTGGTACTTCTCCTTACACGTATACATGGAGCCCTGGTGGAGCAACAACTCCAAATATTACAAATTTATGTGCAGGTACTTACACGCTTTTAGTAACTGATGCAAATGGATGTACTGTTTTTAAACCAATTATATTAACTCAACCACCACCTGTTACAGCTTCTGCAATAAACACTGGTGTTACTTGCAGTGGTTTGTGTAATGGAACAGCAACAGCCAATGTTTCTTCAGGAACAGGTCCGTTCACATATATTTGGTCAGATATAAATGCACAAACTACACAAACCGCTACTGGTTTGTGTGGAGGAACATTTACTGTGACAGTAACAGACGCAGGAGGGTGTACTACAACAGCACAAACAACAGTTAGTGCCCCATCTTCAATGTTAGCGTCAATAGTTACATCAGGAAACGTGAGTTGTTTCGGAGCTTGTGATGGATTTGCTCAAGCAACTGTAACTGGTGGAACTGCACCATTCTCTTATAACTGGATGCCAGGTAATACAGCTGGTTCAAACGTAAATAATTTATGTGCTGCTACTTATACTGTTACTGTAACAGATGCAAATGGATGTACGGCTACTACAACAGTAAACATAACACAACCAGCTGCTTTAGTGGCTACTATTTCTAATACAAATGTTACTTGTAATGGAATGTGTAATGCCCAAGCAACAGCTGTTTATACAGGCGGAACAGGGCCTTATACTTTCTTATGGACGCCATCTTTACAAACTACACCTACTGCATTGAATCTTTGTGCGGGAATACAAAATTTAGTTGTAACAGATAATAATGGTTGTTCTGCAAATGCCTCGGTTGTGGTAACAGAACCAACTGTTTTAGGGGTAACAACTACAACAACTAACTCAAACTGTGGAGTTGCAAATGGAAGTGCTTGTGCTCAAATTACTGGTGGTGTTCCTCCGTTCACGTATTCATGGAACGATCCATCAACACAAACTTCAAGTTGTGCAAATGGCTTAAACGCAGGTGCATATACTATTTCAATTACAGACGCAAACGGATGTAGTGTTACAAACGTAGCTAACGTAAATGATAATGGAGCACCAGTGGTTACAATCCCTACAAGTACAAACGTAACCTGTGCAGGAGCTGCAAATGGAAGTGCACAAGGAAATATCTCTGGTGGAACTTTACCTTATAGTTTAAATTGGACGCCAAGTAGCCAAACTACTTTATTTGCTAATAACTTATCAGGAGGTATTTATTCATTAGTTGTTACTGATGGAGTTGGATGTACTGGTTCGGCTTCAGTTACTATAAATGAACCAACTCCATTTGTTTCTGCAATTACAGGAACTACAAATGCAAGTTGTGCCTTGTCTTGTAATGGAAGTGCAACCGTTTTAGCTGGTGGAGGAACAACTCCATACACATATTTGTGGAATGACCCAGGAACTCAATCAACACCAAATGCAACTGGATTGTGCGCTCAAGGATATACCGTAACAATAACAGATGCAAACGGATGTACAACACAAAGTACCACCACAGTTACTGCGCCAACAGTAATAAATATTGCATTGGTATCATCTACCAATGTTACATGTAATGGAGGAAATAATGGTGCTATCACAATTAGTGCTTCAGGTGGAACTCCGGGCTATACTTACCAATGGACTCCAAATGTAGGTTCTGGGCCATCAGTTACAAATTTAGTAGCGGGAGCATACCAAGTATTAGTTACAGATGCAAACGGATGTACTAGAACTACAACAATTGACATTTTCCAGCCTTCAGCTTTAAATTTAGTTACAAATACAGTTTCTAGTACATGTGGTTTATCTAACGGTGGAGCAAGTGTAGTGGTTTCTGGAGGAACGCCTAACTATACCTACTTCTGGACCCCAACAAGTACGCCTTCATCAGTTATTAATAGCGTTGCTGCAGGAAGTTATACGGTTGTAGTTACGGATAATGCAGGATGTACTGCAAATGCATCCGTTACCATTTCAAATATTGCAGGTCCGAGTGTAAGCTCAATTACGTTTACCCCACCTACTTGTTATGGAACATCTTTAGGAACTGCTACTGCGATTCCTTTTGGTGGCCAACCTGCTTATTCATATTTATGGAATGATCCAGGTGCGCAAACAACACAAACTGCATCCGCATTGCCAGCTGGTACATATCAAGTAATTATTCGAGATGCAAACAACTGTACTGCAACAGGAACTGTAACAATTACACAACCAGCTCCCGTATCAATTATTGCAAGTCCAACCGATACTATTTGTATTGGACAACTTACTCAAATATATGCTGCAGGATACGGTGGAACTCCTGGTTACACTTATACTTGGACACCAGGAACTATAACTAATACGGCTGGTCCTCATACTGTAAACCCAATAACAACAAGCACATACACCGTTTATGCAGTTGATCAAAATGGATGCTTATCACCAACAACAACTACTACCGTATTTGTCCACCCTCCAATGAATGTTACAGCAACTGATGTTACAGTTTGTGATGGTAGCAGTGTGGTAATATCTGCAAACGCAACTGGTGGGAATGGAGGGCCATACACTTATACTTGGAGTAATGCATTTACAGGTCAGTCGCAAACCGTTTCACCTACTATCAACCAAAACCCAATGAATTATATTGTTACGGCAAGTGATAATTGTTCGCCTCCAGTAACAGACACTGCTACAGTTACAATTTATCCATTAGCTGTATCATTCATGTCCGTTCCTGACACTGCAGGTTGTGAAGATTTTACAGTAGTGTTCACTGCACTTAGCAACATTGGAACAAGTTATGTTTGGGATTTTGGTGATGGTTCAGCTACACAAACTGGAACTCCAGTTTCGCATACTTATGTAACGCCAGGTAGCTATAATGTGACATTAACAACAACTACAGCACAGGGATGTTCATCGACTATAACTAATACAAGTTATATTGATGTTTACCCAACTCCCGTGGCTGCATTTACTTCAAATCCGAACCCTGCAACTACTACAAACCCTGTAGTTGATTTTACAGACCAATCACTTGGTGCAACTTCATGGGACTGGGATTTTGGAGTGCCATTTAATTCAACAGATGTATCTACTTTACAAAATCCAACATACACGTATGCTGATAGCGGATTCTATAATGTTCAGTTGATTATAGCAAATGCTTTTGCTTGTAGAGATACAGCATATCAAATTGTAGAAATACAACCAGAATATGTTATTTATGCTCCAAATGCATTTACCCCTCTTAACAATGATGGTAATAACGATTACTTTATGCCTAAAGGTATTGGCATAGATCCGAATAATTTTGAGATGACTATTTACGACCGTTGGGGAAATCAAATTTTCAAGACAACAGATATAAATAAAGGTTGGGATGGAAAAGCAAATGGTGGAAATAAAGTGGCTCAAATCGATGTTTACGTTTGGAAACTTAAAACTAAAGATCATAAAGGAAATAATCATGAATACATAGGTCATGTGACACTAGTTAAATAAATAAAAAAAGGGAGCATTGCTCCCTTTTTTTATTTATTTAATTTAAAGCTAAATGCAACTATTCCCAAATTGTTTGCATCTGATTTTTTAAAAAATGTTTGTTTTTTTTAATTCAAAAGCTAACTTTACAAATCTTTTAACACAGAAAAAATAAAAAAATGAATAGACTTATTTTAAAATCATTGTTTTTGCTAGCTTTTATGGTTGTTGCGACCATAGCAATTTCTCAAGAGCAAAATAATGTAACATATAAAATTGTTGATAATGGAAGTGTTACAAATATACAACCGTATATTGATGCATTAAATGCTGCCAATTTTAAATACCATAGATTAAGAAATTCCAGAAATCTTATAACTTTTGATACAGGACTAAAAGTTGAATTGTATTCTGCAAATGAATTAATTGCAAATGGACGCAACATAACTGCAACCGATTATCCAGAATCATTTCCGAGCAATAGGGAAGTACCTTTGTTTGTGTTGGGTTCAAATAACTTTATTTTAGAACAGCATACATCAACTGGAAAACATTATTAGTAAATATCACCTCTCTCTCAAATGAAAACAAAAATCTTATTAATATTTAGTCTGATATTTTTTATTAGCACAAATACCATTATTGCTCAAGGTGATGATTGTACAACCGCACAAAATTTGGGAACATTGCCTGCAGCCCCAGCTTGCCCTGGAGCAGGAACAGGAGCAACAGTGAACGTAGCCGGTACCTTGGTTGGAGCAACCCCTGCAAATCCCTATTTATATCAACCAGGTTGTTCTGGTGCTGGGGGCCCAAATATGGGAGTTCCAGCTAATGATGTTTGGTACACATTTACAGCAAGTGCTTAT
Source organism: uncultured Chitinophaga sp. (assembly GCA_964549315.1). Classification (GTDB taxonomy): domain Bacteria; phylum Bacteroidota; class Bacteroidia; order 2-12-FULL-35-15; family 2-12-FULL-35-15; genus 2-12-FULL-35-15. Next base: position 60,454 of record CAZJUY010000021.1, read on the forward strand.
CAATGCGTAATATCCATTACAGGTGCAACTTTTGCTAATCCCAATGTGGCTTTTTATTCAGGTACTTGTGGTGCTTTAGGTGGAGGTGTTGGAGGATGTGCGGTAGGAACAGGAGGAACAGTTACTTTAACAGTAGAACAAATGGTTCCTGGTACTCAGTATTATGTTCAAGTAAGTGGAAATACAGGGCAAACAGGAACATTTAATATGTCGATAAGAAATAACAGAGATTGTCAAGATTGCATGAATGCTTCTGTATTAACTGTGAATCCATTGCCCGTAAATGGAATGTATCTTCCAGGACAAACAGTAAATTTTTGTTATAAAATAAATCAATATACTCAAGTTAATACTAACTGGTTACATGGTGTGCAGTTGTCCTTTGGGTCTGGTTGGAATTTGGCTAGCTTAACAACAACACCTCCTCCTTCATGTGCTGGCAATGGAAATTGGGCATACTATCCAGGAGGTTGTACTGGAACAGCAACTGGTGTTCCTTTTGGACCTGGCTTTTATTTTAATTACACTACTCCAGCAGATGCAAATCCTGGAAATAATTTCGGAGATAATTGCTCTGGCGCTATTACTGCTGCGAATTGGAATTTTTGTTTTAGTATTACAACAGCTGCTGCATGTAGTCCCGGATCTAATCTATCAGTAACTATTAATACAAGTGGTGATGGAGAAACTGGTTCTTGGAATAATGCAGGATGTTTAGATGATCCTGCTACAGTATTTAATGCAGTGGGTTCTTGTTGTCCGCCTACTATGTCATCAACGGCAGCAACTTGTGTTGGTAATAATGGAACTGCAACGGCTACACCTGTTGGTGCTGGTGCTGTAACATATTCTTGGGCCCCAGGTGGCCAAACTACTCAAACTGCCACAGGTTTAGCTCCTGGAACATATACCGTTTCATTAAACTATACTGCCATAAACTGTACTGTTACAAATACAGTTACGGTTGGTGGCGGAGGATCAATTCCTGTTCCAACAGCAGGTAGTAATAGCCCTGTTTGTGTTGGTGGAACATTAAATTTAACAGCAGCAAACACTGTTGGAGGTGCAACTTATTCTTGGGCTGGACCAAATTCATTTTCGTCTGCCTTGCAAAACCCAAGTATAGTTGGTGTCACGGCAGCTGCAGCAGGAACATATACAGTTACTGCAACTTCTGCCGGATGCTCAAATACCTCTACTGTTACAGTTACTATTAATCCTCAACCAACGGTTACTGTTCCTGCAAATATTACTGTTTGTGCAGGTGCGAATGTTCCTGTTACAAATTTTACAAGTACACCCGTAGGTGCCACTTATACTTGGACCAATTCAAATATAGCTATTGGACTAGCGGCCAGTGGAGTAGGAAATGTACCTGCTTTTACAGCAACAAATGCAGGTGCTGCAGCAATTACAGCAACAATAACTGTAACACCCACTTTGGCTGGATGTACTGGACCAACAAATACATATACAATTACCGTAAACCCAACACCTACTGTTACAGTTCCAGCAAACATTACTGTTTGTAACGGAGGGAATGTGGCTGCTACAAACTTTACTAGTACACCAGCAGGAGGAACTTTTGCTTGGACAAATTCAAATACAGCAATTGGATTGGCAGCTAGTGGAGCAGGAAATGTGCCCACTTTTACAGCAACAAATGTAGGTGCAACGGCAATAACAGCTACTATTACTGTAACACCAACAGTAGCAGGTTGTCCAGGAACGCCTAATACATATACAATTACTGTAAATCCAACACCTACAGTTACGGTACCTGCGAATATTACAGTATGTACTGGAAATAATGTTGCAGCAACTAACTTTACAAGTACGCCAGCTGGTGGTACTTTTACTTGGACAAACTCTAACACAGGAATAGGAGTGGGAGCTAGTGGGGTAGGTAATGTGCCAACATTCAGTGCAACAAATGGAACTGGAAGTCAAATATCTGGAACAATAACCGTTACTCCAACGGTAGCGGGTTGTGTGGGAACACCTAATACTTATACAATTACTGTTAATGCTAACCTACCTGTCAACGCAGGTGTAGATGATACAATCTGTTACGGAGGTAATATTGTATTAAATT
>CAZJUY010000022.1:0-62402 GCA_964549315.1 uncultured Chitinophaga sp.
CGGATATTGGTAAAACCAATGTGTCCTTAATGTACGGTCAATACAATTCAATTAATACCGACAACAATATTTCCGTTTCTCAAAGCATTCCTTTTCCAACTTTGTTTAGTAGTCAAAGTCAATTGAACAAAGCCAATATTAAGGGAAGTGAATTAAAGTTGCAATTAACTCAAAACGAATTGGTCAATCAGGTAAAATCGGTTTATCATTATTTGGAGTATCTGCAAGGAGAGAGAAATTTGTTGTTGAGTCAGGACAGTATTTATACTTCCTTTGCTAATGCATCTAACAGTCGTTTTAAAGCAGGTGAAAATACATTGCTCGAAAAAACAACTGCGGAAACACAGTTAATGGAAATAAAGAATCAGTTGACGCAAAACCAATTCAATGTTTTGATTTACCAATCGCAGTTGCAAGCTTTAATGAATAGTAAAGCCCCTGTGCAAATTGAACAAAAGCAAATTGCTAAACTGGAACTGAACCTCCCTTCAGATAGCACGGCTTATGCTCAAAATCCTTATTTGCTGTATATGAAACAACAAATTGAGATCAGCAACAAGCAAAAGAAAGTTGAGACAGCAAAAGTGCTTCCTGAATTTACTTTAGGGTATTTCAATCAGTCTTTAATTGGTTATCAGAACACCAATGGAACGGATACATACTACGGTGCTTCAAAACGCTTTACAGGATTTCAGGTTGGTGTTTCAATTCCGCTTTGGATCGTTCCTCAAACAGCTAAAGTAAAAGCTGCCGGATTAAATCAAAAAGTAATGGAGAGTAATTTTGAGCAATACCAAACCAATGTGCAAAATCAATATTCTCAATACTTGCAGGAATATATGCAGGATAAAAACACGTTGGAGTATTATGAAAAAAGTGCAATCCCCAATGCTGAACTAATCATTAAGCAGGCGGACAAAGGGTTTAAAAACGGAGAGATTGGTTATGTGGAATATTTGCAAAGCATCAGAACTGCTTTGACAATTAAATCCAACCACTTGTTAAGCTTAAATCAATATAACCAAAGCATTATAAAACTTGAATTTTTGTTAGGTAAAAAATAATATTAAACTAAGAAATATGAAAAAGACAATCATAAATAAAACTCTTGCGCTTCTCTTCATCGCTATTCTATTTGCATCATGCGGAAGCAAAACAGAAGAAACAAAACAAGAAGAACATCACGAGGAAGAAGCAAGCGTGGTGGAATTAACGCCTGAACAGGTAAAAATCATTAACCTGAAATTAGGTAAAATAGAAATGAAAGACCTAAGTGGTGCTATCAAAGTAAACGGTATGTTAGATGTGCCACCGCAAAATTTAGTGAGTATATCTGCCCCAATGGGCGGATTTGTAAAAAGCACAGAATTGCTACAGGGCATGAAAGTAAGCAAGGGACAAGCCATAGTAGTAATGCAGCATCCTGATTACATTCAAATGCAGCAGGATTTTTTGGAGTCAAAAAGCCAGTTGGATTATTTGGAATTAGAGTATAAAAGACAACAGGAATTATCGAAAGATAATGTGAACTCTCAAAAAACATTGCAGCAAGCAAAGTCACAATACGAAAGCATGCTTGCTAAAAATGCGGGATTAAAAGCCAAGTTAATGATGTTGGGAATAAATGGAGATAAACTTACAAGCCAAACAATTCAAAACACGATTTCAATTAATTCTCCTATTAGCGGATATGTTACACATGTAAACGTAAACATTGGTATGTATGTGAATCCAACAGATGTAATGTTTAAAATTGTTGACACCGAACATCTTCATGCTGAATTAACCGTTTTTGAAAAAGATGTTCCTAAAATAAAAATAGGACAAAAAGTACGTTTTACTTTAGCCAACGAAACAGACGAGCGTACAGCAACGGTTTATTTAATTGGAAGGGAAATTAGTGAAGATAGAACAGTTCGTATTCATTGCCATTTAGATAAAGAGGATTTGGATTTATTACCGGGAATGTACTTAAAGGCTTATGTTGAAGCAGGAACTCAAAGTTTACCTGCTATTCCAAATGAAGCCATTGTAAATTTTGAAGGGAAAGATTTTATTTTTGTTGCAGAAAAAGAAGCGAATCATTTTAAAATGATAGAAGTAACAAAAGGTATAAGTGAATTAGGATTTACAGAAGTAGAAATGAAAGAAGGCTTGAATAATGAATCTTTAATTGTAATAAGCGGAGCCTACGACATACTTGCTAAAATAAAGAATAGCGAGGAAGAAGGAGGACACGCACATTAAAATATTATGGGCGGAGGCTTGGTTTCTTTTGGTTTATGATAATAAACTTTTTTCATAGCCAGGTTCTCTCGCCCACCAAATTAAAAAACTCTGATAATGATTAACACCGATCCAAACCATAAACACACTTACGATGCGCAAGGCAAAATGACTTGTTGCTCATTAGAGGATAAAATCTATGCGAAAGCAGAAGAACATTCGCATGAAGGACATGATCACGACCATGAAGAAGAATCTGCATGGAAGGAATATCTACCTGCCATTATTAGCTTTATTGTTTTGATGTCGGGAATTGTGCTTGATAATTTTGTGAAACCGGAATTTTTTAAAAACTATATCCGTCTCGCTTGGTATATCGTAGCATATATTCCTGTTGGGATTCCTGTAATTAAAGATGCTGTTAATTCTATTGCAAAAGGTTCGTTCTTTTCGGAGTTCTTCCTAATGAGCATTGCCACATTAGGCGCATTCTTTATTGGCGAATATTCTGAAGGTGTTGCTGTAATGCTGTTTTATGCAGTTGGCGAGTTATTTCAATCGGCAGCGGTTAAACGTGCAAAACGAAGTATCAAAGCATTACTGGATGTTCGACCTGATACAGTTAACGTAGTTCGAAACGGATCAATAACAACAATTTCACCAAGCGAAGTGAAAATTGGAGAAACCATACAAGTAAAATCGGGAGAAAAAGTAGCCTTGGATGGCGAATTAATTTCTGATACATCATCCTTCAATACAGCTGCTCTTACAGGCGAAAGCAACCCCGATACAAAACGAAAGGGAGAACAAGTATTAGCAGGAATGATAAATCTGAATACAGTATCCGAAATAAAAGTGACTGCACTTTTTAAAGACAGTAAACTTTCGAGAATTTTAGAATTGGTACAGGAAGCTACTGCACGAAAAGCACCAACACAATTATTCATTTCTAAGTTCGCTAAATTTTATACTCCCATTGTTGTGTTCTTGGCACTAGGCATTTGCTTAGTTCCTGCATTATTTGTCGGCAATTATGTTTTTAATGATTGGCTTTACAGGTCGTTAGTTTTCCTTGTGATCTCTTGTCCGTGTGCTTTAGTTATTTCAATTCCGTTAGGGTATTTTGGTGGCATTGGTTTAGCATCTCGCAACGGTATTTTATTTAAAGGCTCTAATTACTTAGATGTAATGACAAAAGTAAATACCGTTGTAATGGATAAAACCGGAACACTTACCAAAGGTGTTTTCAAAGTGCAGCAGATTGTTCCTGTAGGGATGAATGAAAATGAATTGTTAAAACTCACCGCTGCGATCGAAGAAAAATCGACTCATCCCATAGCAACTGCAATCACTAAACATGCTAGAGATTTAATAAAAGGCGTTTCAGTACAAAACATAGAAGAGATATCAGGTCACGGATTAAAAGGTAATATTGATGGCAAAGAAGTGTTGGCAGGGAACTTAAAGTTGCTTAAAAGATTTAATATTTCTTATGATGTCACTATTGAAAACATTGTTGAAACAATTGTAGTTATTGCTGTTAATGGTAAGTATGCAGGATACATCACGATAGCCGATGAAATAAAAGAGGATGCAAAACAAGCCATTGCCGACTTGCATTTACTTAACCAAAAAATAGTAATGCTTTCGGGCGATAAACAAAGTGTAGTTGACAAAGTAGCAAAGGAACTCAACATTGTAAATGCCTTTGGGAACTTGCTGCCTGAAGATAAAGTCAATAAGGTTCAAGCATTAAAAAATGAAAACAGAGCCATTGCTTTTGTAGGTGATGGCGTAAACGATGCGCCAGTAATTGCTTTAGCCGATGCAGGAATTGCGATGGGTGGTTTAGGCAGCGATGCAACTATTGAAACAGCCGACATTGTTATTCAAAATGATATGCCTTCAAAAATTGTTACAGCAATTAAAATCGGAAAAATTACACGAAAAATTGTTTGGCAAAATATTACGATGGCAATGGTGGTTAAAATTATTGTACTTGCATTGGGTGCAGGAGGAATAGCTACCCTGTGGGAAGCTGTATTTGCCGATGTAGGAGTTGCATTGGTCGCAATTTTGAATGCAGTTAGAATACAAAACATTAAATTTCATTAATGGAGACTTTAAAGGAAAGTATAATAAAATTTATTCTTAAAAATGATTCTTCCGCTGATAGAAAGAATTTGGAATTACTTTCTGTAACGCAATTGGTTATTATTAAAACGCAACTTGAATTAAAAAATAGATCAAATAATTAAAACTCAAATAACATGAAAACAAAACAAATACTATTTATTCTATCATTCCTGATATTACTGATTACGACAGCCTGTAAAAAAGAAGGAACTGGTGGAAAATCATCAGTTAAAGGATATGTGAAGCACCATTCGGTACTTATTCCCAATGCAAGGGTATATATTAAATACGGGGCAAAGGATTTTCCGGGATCAGATGTTTCAGCTTATGATTCAAATGTTCCCGCTGATGCAAATGGTTATTATGAAATTAAGGATTTACAAAAGGGCGATTATTATTTATACGGAGTTGGGTACGATCCAAATATTTCAGAAAATGTGTTTGGCGGTTTGCCAATAAAATTGAGAAGTAAAGAGTCTATTACTTCAGATATTGCTGTTGTAGAATAATTATCATGAAACTGCATTTTAAAATACCACAAGGTTTAAAAGAGCATGTGGTGGATGAGTTGGAAAAATCAAAGGAAACCTTCAAAAAGGGAGAATTGCAAACATCATGGCGACACCTCGAAAGAGCGCACATTCTTGGACAGGCTTATCCTATTGAACACTCACAGGCGCATTGGCAAATGTTATTGTTTGCTTTCAGGATAAAAAACACGAAGGAGATATTTGGTCAAATACCACGTTTATTAGTTGGTGGAGTTAAATCATTTGTTGGCGAAATACCTCTTGGTAATTCGGGAGGTGCGAACGTGCCACCTTTAAAGCCAATGGAAATACCAGAAGATTTATCGTTAATTTTGGAGCATTACAAGAAATAGCAGATGAACACACTTTTTAAATTTTTTAAAAGTTATACTTCGCTTTCAAAAGAAGCAGAGAAATCTATTTCTGCTATTTCAAAAACGGTATTCATAAAAAAGAACACAGATCTCCAATCAATTGATCATACCTGTAAAACAATTTATTTTCTTAAACAAGGCGTTGCCCGCATTTACTATTTCAAAGCGGATATTGATATTACGGAAAGTTTTTCATTCGAAAATAGCATTGTTGTTCGGTATGAAAGCTTGTTCACGGGAAGACCATCTAAAAAAGCAATTCAGGTATTAGAAGATTCTGAATTTATTGCAATAAACTCATCCGAACTTTTTAAGCTATATAACAAGTACCCTGATACAGAACGCTTATTCAGAAAGCTATTTGAAGAAGCTTTGGTTGAACAAATAAACAGAACAGAAAGTTTGCAATTCCACACAGCCGAAGAGCGTTACAAGTCATTGATTAAAGAAGCCCCTAATGTACTTAAACGAGTGCCTTTAAAGTACATTGCTTCCTATCTTGGCATCACTCCTGTAAGTCTTAGCCGTATCAGAGGGCAAAAGTAATTTCTTATCATATGTAAAGTGTTTTCATTTTCTGTTACAGTAATTTTGTAAAATAAAATTACTTTGTAATGGAGAATGTAAAACTCGGATTAAAAGAAAACATCAATCAATTTGTCTTATTGATTATTGTAAACTCTTTTGTGGGTGGCATGGTTGGACTTGAGCGTTCAATCTTACCGCAAATAGCTGAGGCGGAGTTTCACATCGCAGCTAAAACTGCGGTTCTCTCATTCATCATTGTATTTGGTATAGTAAAGGCAATTACAAATTATTACACCGGAGCATTGGCAAACAAATTTGGTAGAAAAAACTTACTTACCATTGGTTGGCTATTTGCTATTCCCGTTCCGTTTATACTAATGATTGCTCCCAATTGGAATTGGATCATTGCAGCAAATGTTTTGTTAGGAATAAATCAAGGTTTAACGTGGAGCAGCACCGTTGTAATGAAGATTGATTTGGTTGGAGAAAAAGATCGTGGGTTTGCAATGGGCTTAAATGAATTTGCTGGATACTTGGCAGTTGCAGTTGTTGCATTTGCAACAGGAATGGTAGCAAGTGAATTTGGATTAAGACCATATCCATTCTATATCGGAATAGTTTTGTCCTTTGCGGGTCTATTAACTTCATGGTTTCTTGTAAAAGACACCAAGCATCATGTGGCAAAGGAAGCATCAAGCAGCAGCGTTGCTAAATTAAAAAATGTGTTTTGGGATACCACTTTGTTTGATCGTAATCTCGGTTCTGTTACTCAGGCAGGTTTAATAAATAACCTTAATGATGGAATGGCTTGGGGTTTATTTCCTATACTATTAGCTGAGAAGCATTTTAGTATTTCCGAAATAGCAATTGTAACCGCTGTTTATCCAGCTGTTTGGGGTGTTGGACAGTTATTCACCGGAAAAATGTCCGATCACTTCTGTAAAAAAAGCATGTTGTTTTGGGGAATGTTTTTACAAGGCGTTGCATTATTACTTTTTGTATTCGCATCATCGTTTACTCACTACATTATTTTAGCTTCTATTCTCGGATGGGGAACAGCAATGGTTTATCCAACTTTCCTTGCTACAGTTGCAGAAAATACCAATCCACATGATCGCCCGAAGAGTTTAGGAGTATTCCGTTTGTGGAGAGATTTAGGTTATGCTATTGGAGCAATACTTACTGGAATAATTGCAGATGCTTTTGGAATAAATGCTTCAGTTATTGTAATCGGAGTTTTGACAGTAGCATCTTCATTAATTATACAAAACAGAATGCGTTGCAAAACTACTTCACCTAAATTAACTGACTGGATTTTTAAAGGAACTAAACAAACTAAAGAACATGAAAACAACTATAACTCGTGCAGAGCTGAATCAATTACTTAATAATAAAAATAACATCATGGTTATTGATGTAAGGGATAAGGAGGAATACAACGAGAAACATATTCCCTTTGCAGGAAACTTACCTATAGAAATTATCGAAGCAGGAAACTTTATCCCTGAACCGGGTAAAATAATTATTACTGCCTGTGGTAAAGGTGGTGGTCGTTCAGAAAGAGCTGCAAAATATCTTCGTGAACATAACAAGAATGAGGTTTATTTCTTAGAAGATGGTACATTTGAATGGTTAGCAAATACATAAAATATGAAAACACTTATTATACTAAACGGAGCTCCATACGGCAATGAAAATGCTTATAATGCTCTTAGAATTGCGATGCAATTACAAAAGGATTATCCTGATGGTCAAATTTGGATATATCTGATAGCTGATGGAGTATTTTGTTCATTAGCAAACGAAAAAACACCTAATGGTTATTACAATATCGAAAAAATGGTGGAAAGTATTATTCAACATGGAGGTATAATCAAAATGTGTACTTCTTGTGGAGAGGCACGAGGCATTAAAGAAACCAAACTTGCGGAAGGAGTTGAATGGTCGAACCTAAAAACACTTACTGATTGGATTGTACAGAGCGACAAAGTGATAAATTATTAAGACTACTGCAACGATTCAACTATTATGCATTCTGCTGCTTTAGGACTAATGCTAACTTCTTTTTTTTGACACACAAGGATAATTGAGTTGTCAAAATCCTCAATCGTTTTTATGCTTATTCCTGCACCTATAATTAATTGATGTTTCTCCAAATATTTTAGAAATGTTGGCGAATGGTCTGTTACACCCATTACCTTGTAGTTCCCTTTTACTTTAGTTTCGGATAGTTTAATAAAGTTGCTCTTATGAATTTTACCTTTAGCATCCGGAATAGGATCGCCATGAGGATCGTAAGTTGGATTACCAAGTATGGAGGCGAGTTTATTAATCAGCTTTACATTGTTTACATGCTCCAATTCTTCAGCAATGGCATGTACCTCATCCCAACCAAATCCCAACTCTTTAGCAAGATAAGTCTCCCAAATTCGATGTCGCCTAACAATATCCAATGCCAGTTTCGAGCCCGATGCTGTTAGTCTTGAGCCATAAGATTTTTCATAAACGATATATTTTAGTTCGTGTAGTTTTCTTAATCCTTCAGTAACCGTTGCAGGGTTTAAGCTAAGTCTGGCTGCAATTTTTTGATTGTTCACAACAGCGGTATTGTTGGAGGATAGGTTGTATATCGTCTTTAAATAATTCTCAATAGTTTCTTGTCTCATAAATTATCTTTTTGGTATACCAAAAATAATAATTTTAATCTTCTAAATTATACTCAGCTTTGCCAAAACATTTAAAAGATGAAAAAGACGCTTTTTACAATGGCAATTTTGCTATTGGTGATTATCGGTTGCAAGAAAATAATGCCGCCAAGTCCAAAGGATGACGAGCTATTGGATGGGCCTGTGGAAGGCTTAACAACGGCTGAAACCCAACAATTCTTAAAAGGTGATATTGCCTTCAATGATGATATTTTTACCCCACAAAACGGACTCGGGCCAATATTCGTAGCTAATTCCTGCGGGTCATGTCATGCAGGAGATGGTAAGGGACATCCATTTACGACTTTAACTCGTTTCGGGCAAATAGATAGTACCGGAAATCAATGGCTTTCTTTTGGCGCACCTCAATTACAAAACAGAGCAATTCCTGGTTATACTCCTGAAACTCTACCAAGCGGTGTAGGCTTTTCAAAAATATTACCCCCTGCAAATACCGGATTAGGTTTCTTAGACGCTGTAAGTGATGCTGATATTATTGCTATGTCTGATCCATCTGATGCTAATTCCGATGGTATTTCAGGCGTTCCAAATTGGGTAAATGTTCCGTCTTATTGCCAGTTGAGATCAAATGCGATTTCACAAAGCGGAAAATATATCGGAAGATTTGGAAAGAAAGGTGCAGCATATGACTTACTTCAACAAACAGCAAATGCCTACAATCAGGATATGGGCATTAACACCGCTTTTGAACCTTACGATACTTATTCAAAACTTGAAGTTGATCCCGAAGTAAGCAACGCCACAGTTCACGATGTTGTATTCTATTTGAAGACCTTAAAAACACCAGTTCAGCGAAATCAAAATGATGGTGAGGTTCAGACAGGGAAACAAATTTTTATTTCAATTGGTTGTGAGAAATGCCATAAAGCAGAATTAAAAACAGGCACATCAAGTATTGCAGCACTTTCAAATAAAACCTTCTCGCCTTATACTGATTTGTTATTACACAACATGGGTAGTGGCTTGGATGACAATTATACTGAAGGATCAGCTAAAACTTACGAATGGAAAACACCTGCTTTGTGGGGATTAGGGCTATCAAAGAATTCACAAGGGGGAAGTTATTTTTTAATGCATGATGGTAGAGCGCAATCAATTGAAACTGCAATTCAAATGCATGGTATAGAAGGCCAACAAAGCAATACTAACTTTCAGAATTTAAGCGAAAGTGATAAACAAAAATTAATTAAGTTTTTAGAAAGCCTTTAATGGATAGACGAAATTTTATTAAATCGGCATGTTTGACTTGTGCAGGGAGCATAGGTGCTGCATGGTTGCTTCAGGGTTGTAGTAGCCATAAGTATCTCACTAATGTTGTTGTCAAGGATAACAAATTAGTAGTTAAACGCTCTGAATTTATTTTATTAAAGAAGGAGAAAACGATAGAACAAAAATTTCTCATCATAAAACCTGAAAGTTTATCATTTCCAATTGCACTTTATAAGATAAGCAACAATGAATACAAAGCATGCTATTTGCAATGTACACACCAAGGCTGTGAACTTTCTCCTCATGAAACAATGATGGTTTGCCCTTGTCACGGAGCAGAATTCAATACTAAAGGAGAAGTAACAAATGGCCCTGCTGAAACCAATTTAAAATCATTTTTGACCTCAATAGATAATGAAAACATTTATATCCAACTTTAATCTTATGAAGCATTTAATTACTGTTACTTTTTTTGTCCTTTCCGCCCACATCTCTTTTTCTCAGATAGACACCAGTAAGGTTAAGAGAACTCCGACTGACACATCGAAAATGCAATTGAACTTAGATGCGGTTTATAATCGTCCGTTTTTACAATACGGAAAAATACCTGTTGCAATTGGTGGTTATGCTGAAGCCAATACACAATATGCGGTAACGGATGGCGTAACAGAAGGGTTTTCATTTCAGATGCGTAGAATGACTTTGTTTTTATCTTCATCCATCCATAGAAAAATTAAATTTCTGACTGAGATTGAATTTGAAGATGGAACAAAAGAGATCAACATTGAGTTTGCTGCTTTGGATTTTCAATTCCACCATTTGCTAAATTTCAGAGGAGGAATTATCATGAATCCCATTGGTGCGTTTAACCAAAACCACGATGGCCCACGTTGGGAGTTTATTGACAGACCAATCTCAGCAACACAACTATTGCCATCAACCTTCAGTAATGTTGGATTTGGGTTTTATGGAAAGGTTTATAAACCAAATTATGTGTGGGCTTATGAGATATACTTAACCAATGGATTAAACGACAATATCATTGGCAATGCAGAAAATAAAACTTTCCTTCCGGCAACCAAATTAAACCCTGAAAGGTTTGAAGAGAGTTTTAATAACGAACCGCTCACAAGCGCAAAGACTTCGTTGAAAGTGAGAAAAATTGGTGAGCTTGGTTTATCCTATATGGGAGGGATTTACAATAAATTTCAGGAAGATGGATTAGTATTAGATAAGAAAAGAAGAGCCGATGTTGTAGCTATTGATTTCAATACTACAATTCCGAAAGCGAATACAGTTATCACCACTGAATTCGCCTGGACTTTTGTTGACGTGCCGGATACTTATACCCAACAATTCGGTAAAAAGCAGCACGGAGGCTTTATAGACATTGTGCAACCTATAATAAAAAAGAAAATGTTTGGTTTTGAAAAGGCAAGTTTTAATGCAGCAGTTCGTGCTGAGTACGTTGATTGGAACGTTGGAACATTCAAAGAAACCGGAGGCAACATAGCGGATGAAATTTTTGCTATTGTTCCTGCAATTAGTTTCAGAACGTCACCACAAACTGTAATACGATTAAATTATCGCTACGAATGGCAAAAAGATCTTTTAGGAAACCCTGCTGCAAGAACAGGAGCTATTCAGTTTGGAGTGAGCAGTTATTTTTAGGACACATTTGACTTAAGAATCTCTTTAGATTTATACCCGTATATTTACTCTATGAAAATTCTTCTCATAGAGGACGAACCCGATCTTCGGAAATCAATAAAACTGTATCTTCATCAGGAAGGATATGTGGTGGAATCTGCTGCGGATTTCATTAAAGCCTCCGAAAAGGCAGGGGTATATGACTACGACTGCATTTTAGTGGATATTACTTTGCCGAAAGGTAGTGGGCTGGAGATTGTAAAGCAATTGAAAGATAAGGGCTCTAAAGCAGGGATTATCATTATTTCAGCAAAGAATTCTTTGAGCGATAAAATAAAAGGGCTTGATTTGGGCGCTGATGATTATTTAGCAAAACCTTTTGATTTAGCGGAGTTAAATTCAAGAATAAAGGCACTAATCCGAAGAAGAAATTTCGATGGGAACAAATCCATAATCGTAAACGAGATAACCATTATTCCTGAACAAAGACAGGTTTCTGTTAATGGAGAATCAGTTACTCTAACGGCTAAAGAATACGATCTGTTGATGTTTTTTATTTCCAATAAAAACAGAGTTGTTTCAAAAAACTCTATTGCAGAACATTTGTGGGGCGATGATTCAGATCAGATGGACAGCCACGATTTTATTTATGTTCATCTCAGAAATCTTAGAAAAAAATTAATGGATAAAGGTTGTGCTGACTACGTACAAACAATTTATGGCATTGGATATAATTTTAAAATAAACTAATGAAATTAATCAGTAAAACTCTTCTTTATTACTTGCTTATAAGCCTTCCTTTATTGGTGATTGCCGGATTATTATCCTTTTTTTTGATTAAGGCTGAACTGCGGGATGGGACTGATGAAACTTTATTAAGTGAAAGGGCAAACGCTGAGAAACTAATACGATCTGTAAAAGCCCCTAATACAATTTATCTGAGTTCTGACAGCCTTTCGAACATTAAACTTTATAAAGGTTCTAAACTCAGAGAAGGCTTTATTGATACACTCGTTTTCATTCAGGAAGAAAATGAAAACATCAGTGCTCGAATGCTAAGAAGTTACTATTCCTTAAATGAAAGTAACTATCAAATAACTCTTGTTAAAACAACAATGGAGGAAGATGAATTATTGGAAGGGATTTTAGCAACTTTTGCTTTGATTGTTGGGTTCTTGATTGTCGCTTTTGTTATTGTAAACTGGTTGCTCTCAAAAACTCTATGGAAGCCTTTTTACAGCACGCTTTCACAACTCAATAAATATGAGATCAAGAATCACGAGCATCATCATTTCAACTCTGAAAAAACAATTGAGTTTAATCAATTGAATGATGCACTCAACAAAATGATGGATAAGATCTATTCAGATTATGTTCAACAAAAAGAATTTACTGAGAATGCATCCCACGAAATGCAAACGCCTTTAGCTGTGGTAAAAGCAAACTTGAGTTTATTGATGCAATCGCCAAATTTGAAAGAGGATGAAATGAATCGTCTGCAAACAATCGAGAACACAATCAAAAAACTGTCTTCCTTAAACAAAGCATTAATTCTGCTTTCAAAAATAGAAAACAACCAATTTGATGAAGGCGAAACAGTAAGTCTAAATGTTACCACTAAAAGGATAACCGATAATTTTGCTGAAGTAATCCAATCCAAAAACATAAACCTGAACTTGAAGTTGGACGATGATGTTTCAGTTAAAATGAACACTACCTTGGCAGAGATACTTATTACAAACCTATTGCAAAATGCGATCAGGCATAATAAAGAGAACGGAGAAATCTCAATCGAATTGAAAAGAAATCAATTAATTATTTCTAATACAGGGATGCCTCTTAACATTCCTGAAGAACAACTATTCATGCGCTTTAAAAAGAACGATGCTTCAAAAGAGTCATTGGGTCTGGGCTTAGCTATTGTTAAAAGTATTTGCAAATCAAATAACATTAACATTGGATACTCTTTTCTAAACAATTTTCACATATTTACACTTAATTTTTAACTATGCCTACATGGATTTTATACGCATTGGCCTCAATGTTTTTTGCAGGACTAACGTCAGTGATTGCAAAATTCGGACTTAAAAACGTAAGTGGCGATTTAGGTTTAGCCATAAGAACTACAATGGTTTTTGTTTTGATTTGGATCAATGCAATAGCTTTTAAGCATACGAGCCAGCTAAATAACTTTACAAAAAGGGACATTATCTTTCTTTGCATTTCGGGAATAACCACCACTCTTTCATGGATATTTTATTATAGAGCCATTAAAATTGGTGATGTATCTGTTGTTGCGAGTATTGACAAAGCAAGCCTTGTGATTACGATCATTCTCGCCTTTTTCTTTTTAAAAGAGCCTCTTACACCCAAGGTTTTAATTGGTGCGGGATTAATTACAGCAGGCACACTCGTGCTTGTTTTCAAATAGTTTACTAAAGATTTACTTTAGAATTGTGAGGTAGGTTTGTGTTATGAAAGCAATCGATGATATTATCTCTTCCCGTTCAAAAATTGTTATACAGTTTTTTCTAATTCTATTCATTAGTTTTCATTCTTACGCTCAAAACGCATCAGTGTCAGGAATAGTAAAGGAGAAAACAACAGCAAGTCCCTTGCCTTATGTAAGTATAACCGTTAAGGCAGAAAAAGACAGTTCATTAATTGTCGGTACTATAACCAATGAAGAAGGAAGGTTTACATTAAACAATGTCAAGCAAGGCCGCTATTACCTTGAAGTTTCATTCATAGGGTATGCCACTCATCGGCAATCACTTTTTGTAGGTAGTTTAAATTCTTTTTTAGATGCGGGGACGATTGAATTATCCGAAGATGCCAAATTATTAGATGTGGTGGAAGTTACAGCCAAACAAGATGAAGTTACTGGTAAGATGGATAAGAAATCTTATACGCTTGAAAACAACATCACTCAAAATGGCGGTACAGTTTTACAGGCCGTACAAAATTTACCGGGGGTAACAGTTCAGGATGGAAAAGTTCAGATAAGGGGTAGCGATAAAGTTGTTGTGTTGATTGACGGAAAACAAACTGCACTCACTGGCTTTGGCAATCAGGCAAGTTTGGACAACATTCCTGCTTCAGCAATAGAAAAAATCGAGATCATCAATAATCCCTCGGCAAAATATGATGCCAATGGTAACGCAGGGATCATCAATATTATTTACAAAAAGAACAAACAGGAAGGATTTAATGGAAAAGTTGGATTGGCAGCAGGTTTAGGTGCGTTATGGATCAAGAAAGATAATCTGCCATCCATTGCACCGCAATATCAAAACACCCCAAAACTAAATCCTTCACTGTCGCTTAACTACAAAAAAAAGAAAATCAATTTATTCTTACAAGGAGATTACCTTCTAACAAACACGCTTAACAAAAATGAATTTGTTGAACGTTATTATGACAACGGAGATATTATCCGTCAACAGACACGAAGAAACAGAAATACTACCATTGCCACAGGCAGAATGGGTTTTGACTACAATCCAAATGAATACAACCAGTTTAGCTTGTCAGGTTTGTTTAGTTCCGAGCGCATATTGGATCATGGAGAAGAACCGTTCTTTAACTCAGATCTTAGCGACAGAAAACGTTTGTGGCAATTTTTAGAAGATGAGTTAAAAACCACAGCTACCGCATCATCATCATTTCTTCATAAATTTAAACAAGTAGGACACACCTTAAACATTGGTCTCAATTATACATTCCACAGGGAAGATGAGAAATACTACTTTACCAACGTTATGCCAACTTTTACAGGGCAGGATGCTTTTAAATTAATTTCAGATGAACATGTGGCAGATTTTAATTTGGATTATATTAAACCATTAAAATTCGGAAGACTTGAAACAGGAGCGAAATTCAGATATAGAAACATACCAACCAACATGCTTTTCTTTCCCGGACTTAATTCTCCGATTGATTCAGCAGCGGGTGGCTGGGCTACCTATAAAGAAACAATACCTGCACTATATGGCAACTATGTTCTTGAAAATAAAAAATATGAATTAGAGGCAGGACTGAGAGTTGAATACGTCAAGGTGAATTATTTGGTAAATCCAAATCACCCAACGTACAAAAGCAATGGCTATAATTACACACAGCCATTCCCGAATGTTCGGTTTGCATACAAGTTCAATGACAACAATAAAATTTCTCTTTTCTACAATAGAAGAGTTGATAGACCAAATGAAGTGGACATTCGTATTTTCCCGAAATACGATGATGCAGAAATTATTAAGGTTGGTAATCCTGCTTTAAGTCCTCAATTCACTAACATATTTGAATTAGGCTACAAAGGAAACTGGAAAACAGGTTATTTTTACTCAGCAGCTTATCATAAAATTGCAGATGGTACAATTACACGCATTGCAAGTGTAGTTCCGGGAAGTACCCTTATTTATTCAATCATGCAGAATGCGGGAAGAAGTTATAATACCGGAATTGAGTTATTGGTTTCGCAGGATTTCAAAAAGTGGATGACATTAAACATAAATTTCAATGGTTATCAAAATACCATAGAAGCATTTACTGTTTACAACAAGTATCCTTTACCAAATACTTACTCATCGGACAAGCAATCACTTATTTCATGGAACTCAAAGCTGAATTCTTTATTTCATTTAAAGAAAAATACAGATATACAGCTAACAGCTATTTATCTTGCTCCAGATTTAATTCCTCAAGGTAAAATTGCCTCACGTTTCTCACTTGATCTTGGGGTGAAAAAGCAAATTCAGAAAGGTAAGGGAGAGCTATTTGTGAACGCAACCGATCTTTTAAATACGATGCAGGTGAAAAAATCCATTCAGGGCAGCGGATTCAGATATGTAAGTACAGATTATTATGAAACACAAGTAATAAGAGTGGGTTATAATTATAAGTTTTAATTCATTACTAAAGAATTGCTTAAGATTTGTGTTGTTACTTTGAAATATAAATTTAAAAACAGAAGAAAAATGAAAACAACGTTAATTATGGTGGCAAGCGTGCTAACATTTAGCTGTGCCAACGCTCAAAAGATGAATGAAACAGATGTTCCAGCAAATGTAAAAAGTGGTTTTGCCAAAAAATATCCCGGAGCCAAAGTTGAAAAATGGGAAAAAGAAGGCACAGATTATGAAGCAGAATTCGATCTGAATAAAGTTGAAACTTCTGCTGTATTTGATGCAAGCGGCAACTTCAAAGAAGTAGAGCAGGAAATTAAAACATCTGAACTTCCAAAAGCAGTTACTGATTATTGCACAAAGAACTACGCAGGATATAAATTAACAGAAGCTGCAAAGATCACGGATTCAACTGGTAAAGTAATGTATGAAGCTGAAATGAGTAAAGGCAAAGAACATTTTGATGCTTTATTCGATGATAAAGGTAACTTTGTAAAGAAATCAACTCCTGAAACCGGGGAAGAAGACAAAGACTAATTTTTTCATAGTTCGTTTGGTGAAGCCTCTGCGAATGCAGGGGCTTTTCTTTTATTGGCATTTGAGTTCATAACGAATCACTTGTTGGACATCCTCTAACCAAAATCAACTTCCTTCCCAAAGCCCTCATCTAACTTTGCTTCGATGATGAGGGAAAAAGCAACTAATTTTAAATACTCCGCTGTGGTGGCGGTACACAGGGCTATTGATGATTCATAGCAGCCCTTGCTATGTGTATGCCACTTCTTTTTGAAATGTGCAAGTCTATTTTATAATAATTACCCAAGTGAAAAACTAAGGCAGGTATTACTTCTTTATTCCAAATGAAGTACGGTACTTCCATTGCAATTAGGAAAATGAAAGCGTTTATTAATCCAAAGAAAGAGCCACTTACAATTGAACGGCTGAAAAAATTTAAAGGACTGGAGTGTTTGAGTGATGCGGAAGCTGAAGAGACCTTACTCGGAATAAAAACACTTTCCACTTTGCTAATTGAATTCCTGAAGGAGAATCAGGAATCAAAGTCAAACGAAATAAAACAGGCAGCATGAACACGCAACTACAAGCAGAACTAAACCACAAGTTTGGTCGAACGAGTAAAACCAAAATTAAAAAGGTTGATTCCAAAATGGTTATCAAGTACACTCGGGTTTCAGGTAAAAAACAATTTGATACCAACGAGTCGATTGATAACCAAAATAAAACAATCAACGAATTCGCTAATCGTTACAACTTAGAAATTGTTGCTTCGTTTGGTGACACTTATGAAAGCGCAAAAACCGATGAGCGAAAAGAATTTAAGCGCATGATTGAATTCTGCAAAAGAAGCAGAGGAAGGATAAGTACCATCCTTGTTTACAAAATGACTCGTTTCAGCAGAACCGGAGGGAAAGCAATTTCAATCGCAGATGAATTGCGAACTAAATACGGCATTCATATTATTGCGGTTACTGAACCGATTGATACTTCCAACAGCAACGGAGTTCTATTTCAGGAGATGCAATTGATTTTTGCGAAATGGGATAATGTGCAAAGGCAACAAGTAACTCATGCCGGATTGAAATCAAAATACGAACAAGGTGAATGGTGCATAGCTGCACCTATCGGTTACGATAAAGTAAAGATTAATGGCGAATCCAAAATTATTCTTAATGACTACGGGAAAAAATTCAGGAAAGCATGGGAGTGGAAATTGCAAGGTTATTCCAACGAGCAAATAATTGTAATGCTCGAAAAGATTGGAATTAAAACCTACAAGCAGCGCATTTTCAAAATTTTCAAAAACCCATTTTATTGCGGACTGATTTCGCATGGAATTCTTGACGGCAAGGTTGTCCAAGGGAAACATGAACCGATGGTCAGTAAGGAAGATTTTTTTAAGATCAATGAAATCAGATTGGCTTCAACCAAATATGGAGTTTCGCACAAAACGCAAAATGAAGGTGTGCCATTAAAGGTATTTATTGAATGCGGTGACTGTGGCGAACCATTTACAGGCTACATCATAAAGCAAAAGAACCTTTATTATTACAAATGCCGAAGGGTTGGATGCAGGTGCAATAAGAGCGCAAAGGAAATGCACAAACTTTTCCTTGACGTATTAGGACAATATCAGATAAAAGAAACCCTTATAGAGCCTTTGGTTTGGCAATTGGAACATGATTACCACGAATCAACCAAAGAGGCAACAGAACGTGAATTAGCCCTAAATAAAAGGCTTGAGGAAGTGAACAACGGAATTCAAAGTTTGGAAGAGAAATATTACGTTCATTCAGAAATGACCCGTGAGGTTTTTGATCGTTTGATGAATAAGCTGCTTGGAGATAAGCAGGAAAACGTTCGATTATTGACCGCTTCAGCCATTCAGATTTCGAACCTATGTGAAAGCCTACATGAGGTAGCGCAATTGTGCCTGAAAATCACGAGATTGTGGCTAAAAGGAAGCATAAATCTCAAGGAAAAATTACAAAAAATGGTCTTTCCTGAAGGGATTGTTTATGATCGACAAAACGGGGCATTTCGAACTCCAAAAATAAATTCTGTAATCGCTGAAATCGCCCGTCTGTCGGGCGATTTGCTTTTAAAGACAAAGGGACTGAACCTTTTTTTATCAGGTCAGTCCCTTTCTGCGGAGACTGAGGGATTCGAACCCTCGATACACTTGCGCGTATACAAACTTTCCAGGCTTGCTCATTCGACCACTCTGACAAGTCTCCGATTAAAAAAGGATTGCAAATGTAATCAAAAAAAAATCTTTATATAAAAACAAAAAAGCATCAGCCAATTGGCTGATGCTTTTTTGTGAAAAAAATTATTAATATTATTTTGTAACAGCAAGTTTTTTAGTAAACATGTGTCCGTTAGCTTTTAATTGGTAGAAATAAACACCAGAAGCTAAATTAATAGTTTCAACTTTCTCTTTGTAAGTACCAGCAGATTGGTTATCGTATTTTTTCTCTAATACTTTACGTCCTGTTTGATCAAACACAGTTAAAGCAACATCTTTAGAATCTTTTTCTAAAGTATATTCAATAGTAGCTTTGTCAGCCGCAGGATTAGGATAAGTAGTCAATTTCATTCCATTAAAAAACTCATTAACTCCTGTAGCATCACATAATACTGGCCACATAGCAATATCTAAGTTTAAACCGCCTGTACCTAAATCTGGAGCAGCAGCAGGAGAAAACAACTGATCAGATACATACCAGTTAGCACCTATTTTATGCCAAGTAAAATCTAATTCTTGCGCATCACCAATTTGGTCGCTTACTAAACCAACTGTATCGCCAGCTGTTAAAGAAGTAACATCCATAACTAATGCCAAATCACTCGTAAAAGTTGCAGGAGAAGCAAATGGAACATAGTTCATTCCTACTGTGTCTATATCCGAAAACAACAAATCAGCGGTACATTTTGGAGCTCCAGATGCTGGACCAGGCCAGTTGTTTGTAGATGAATTAAATGTTCCACTACCATTTGTGTTACGAGATCTGTTTGCTACAACATCATAACCAGTAACTACTACTTTTGATGTAGCTGAACTACCAGCATCGCTTTCTTTACCGCCAAACCATAATAATGCTCCATCAACTCTAACTGGAATACCATTTAAATTTGAATAGCCTTGACCAACAATTCTTAATTGGTTAACACTAACGTTGTTACCAAAAACATAACCACCACCAGTATAACCAAATATTACTGCTTGGCCACTGATTCCAGCAAATTCTGGTAAAAAGTCAGTAAAGTTTACTAAACCTGCAGTATCAGGACAAGTTACTCTATCAGGAGAAGTTACATAGTTAAAAGGTTTGGTTTTTACTGGATGTGCTTTACCAAACTCTGAATTTTGAGCATTTGCAACAAATGATAACAATGCTGCACTTGCTAATAAGTAGATTTTTTTCATTTTGTGTATTAATAAAATTGGGTTAGTATTATTTTTATTTAACTTTCCAAAATTAGACTATTATTTATTCAAAAACAATAGTTCATAAAACATTTAAAATAAGAAAGCCGTTCCAATTGGAACGGCTTTCTTATTTTAAGCTAATTTTAATTTTATTTCACAATTACCATTTTCATAGAAGCAGAAGTATTATCTCCAACTTTTAATGAATAATAGTAAACTCCTGAGTTCAAATTATCAGAATTAAATCTAATTGCGTGATTACCAGCTGTTTTTGACCCTTCAAATTGCTCAGCAACTAATTTACCTGTTACATCATAAACAGATAAGCTAACTGCAGCTTTTTCTTTTAATGAGTAGTTTATAGTTGTGTTTAATGCAAAAGGATTAGGCATGTTTTGGTCAATTTTAACACCATTAACAAATCCATTTTCTTCAACAGAAACTGGTGCTTCAACAACAGTAAAATTATCTAAATACAACACATCCATGTCATTTGCATTATGATTAAATGCAATATAAATAGATTGACCAGTAAAAGTTACAGGAATAGTTACACTTCTTAAAACCCAAGTAGTATCTGTTGTATATGTAGGAGAAGGATAAGCATCTGTTTTTGTATAAACTGCTGTTCCAGTAAAATCAGCAAAAGTTGCTGGGTTAGATACTGTTGTGGCATTTTGAATATATACTTTATAACCATCTCTGTAGGCTGGATTAGTTCTATCGTACCATTTCAAAGTATGACCTAAACCACTTAAAGTTATAGGTCCCATCATTAACCAATTGTCAGCAGTACCAGCTGGATTAAACCATGAACTACCATACCAGAAAAATGCTGAGTCGGCCCCTCCTGCATTTACTGGATTTTCCCAAGGAAAATAAAAATTATCAGCAGTTGGATTACCCATTCCATTAACATCGTTATTGTCAGAATAAACTAAGCCCAAATCTTGAGGAATTCCAGAATTTGTTGTTGTTAAACCATCAATATCTTCAGACACAACATCAAATGAAGCTTGGTCAGCTGTGCTTGCCAAGTAAACTCCTGGAGCCGGGAACCACATCAATGTATCACCTGCCGCTCTATCAGTAGGCATTGGAAAAGCTTTTATTTGTTTGTTCGCTTTATTAACTAATATAGGAGCTGTGCCAACAGCTTTGTTTTGAGCATTTACCGAAAAGGTAAAAACTACCATTGTAATAACTGAGTAAATTTTTTTCATTTTTTTGGTTTTTAATTATTAATTATTTTACTTTTCTATTCTATAAGCCACGAAGTTAATAAAATCATCTGTTAATTACAAAAAATTAAACCATTTCCGCCTCCACATAACTCTCAATTGGAGGGCAAGCGCAAATTAAGTTCCTGTCTCCGTGTGCGTTATCCACTCTTGCTACACTTGGCCAAAATTTTGAATCTTTTACCCATTTTAATGGATAAACTGCTTTTTCTCTTGAATAAGAGTGTTTCCAATTTGAAGTAATTACAGATTTTGCGGTATGTGGTGCATTTTTAATTACATTATCCAACTTATCTGCTTTGCCAGAAACAATTTCATCAATTTCATGCTTGATAGAAATCATTGCAGAACAAAATTTATCTAACTCTTCTTTCCCTTCACTCTCTGTTGGTTCAACCATTAATGTATCATGTACAGGAAATGCAACTGTTGGCGCATGAAAACCATAATCCATTAATCTTTTTGCAATATCTCCCACTTCTACTCCAGCTTCACGTTTAAACGATACGCAATCCAAAATCATTTCATGTGCACATCTTCCATTTTTACCACTGTACAGAGTTTTGTAGTGTCCTTTTAATGTTTCTTTGATATAATTAGCATTTAAGATTGCCATTCTTGTCGCCTCTGTTACTCCTTCTCCTCCTAGCATCTTTATATAACCGTAAGAGATAAGTAAAATTAGAGCGCTACCATAAGGTGCAGCTGAAACTGCTGTTATTGCTTTTTCGCCACCTGTTTTCACAAGACTGTGTGAAGGTAAAAAAGGAACTAATTGTTTGGCTACCCCAATTGGTCCCATGCCAGGCCCACCTCCACCATGAGGAATAGCAAATGTTTTGTGCAAATTTAAATGACAAACATCAGCACCAATATTTCCTGGACTTGTTAAACCAACTTGAGCATTCATGTTAGCACCATCCATATAAACCTGCCCTCCATTTTCATGGATAATGTTTGTTATCTCAATAATGCTTTCTTCGTAAACACCATGCGTACTCGGATAAGTAACCATTAAACACGCTAAATTAGCTTTGTGTAAAGTTGCTTTTTCGCGCATATCGTTCACGTCAATATTTCCTTTTTCATCGCATTTCACCAACACTATTCTTAACCCACACATTGCAGCACTTGCTGGATTTGTTCCATGAGCTGATGTTGGAATTAACGCAATATTTCTATGCCCTTCTCCACGCGATTGATGATATGCTTGAATAACTAATAATCCAGCATACTCTCCTTGAGCTCCAGAATTTGGCTGAAAACTCATTTTAGCAAACCCTGTTATTTCACTCAATGATTTATCTAAATCATCTATTATTTCCTGATATCCAGCTGCTTGTTCCACAGGTACAAAAGGATGAATATTTGCAAACTCATTCCAAGTTAATGGTATTAACTCAGATGCTGCATTTAATTTCATTGTGCAAGAACCCAAAGAAATCATTGAATGAGTTAATGATAAATCTTTATTTTCTAGGCGTTTGATATAACGCATCATTTCCGATTCAGAATGAAATGAATTAAAAATCGGGTGAGTTAAAATTTCAGATTTACGATTTGTTATTGTTGATTTTGCATTAAAAATATTTTCTTGCGTAGTTTTAGTTTCAGATTTATTTGCTGCTTTTGCAAAAACTTCAATAATCGCATTTATATCATTAACACTCGTTGTTTGGTCAACAGAAATTGTAATTCCATTATCAATGTATCTGAAATTGATTTCAGCAGCTTCAGCTAATGATTTTATTTTTGCATTGTCTGTTCCAACAAGTTTAATTGTGTCGAAATAATTTTCGCTTTCTATTTTGTAACCTAATTTCTGTAATTCACTAGCTAAAGTAACAGCTGATAAATGAGTTTGCATTGCAATGCCTTTCATTCCATCAGGCCCATGATACACTGCATACATACTTGCCATAATTGCAAGCAAAGCTTGGGCAGTACAAATATTTGATGTTGCTTTATCTCTTCTAATATGTTGTTCACGTGTTTGTAATGCCATACGTAATGCAGGATTGCCATCTGCATCCACAGAAACGCCAATTATACGTCCAGGAATAATTCTTTTGTATTCTTCTCTGCACGCAAAAAAAGCTGCGTGCGGTCCACCATATCCCATCGGAACGCCAAATCGTTGTGTATTTCCTACAACTACATCAGCACCCCACTCTCCAGGAGGTGTTAATAGTACTAAACTTAAAATATCTGCAGCAACAGCAATTGCAATTCCCTTTACTTTTGCTTTACTTACAAAATCATTATAATTATTTATTATTCCATCAACTGTTGGATATTGTAATAATGTACCATAAACAGAAGCATCTAATTCAGCAGTTTTCCAATCTCCAATTATGAGTTCAATCCCCATTGGTGCTGAGCGTGTTTTTAACAAATCAATCGTCTGAGGATAACATTCATTCGAAACAAAAAATTTATTTGCTCCGTTTTTTATTTGATCACGATTTCTATTATTGTAAAGCATAGACATCGCTTCTGCAGCAGCAGTGGCCTCATCAAGTAAAGATGCATTTGCGATTTCCATCCCAGTTAAATCCATAACCATTGTTTGAAAATTCAATAAAGCTTCTAATCTACCTTGGGCAATTTCTGCTTGATAAGGGGTATAAGCCGTATACCAACCTGGGTTTTCCAAAATATTACGTTGGATTACAGGAGGAACTATTGTATTATAATATCCCAAACCTAAATACGTTTTATAAACTTTATTTTTAGATGCTAATAAACGTAAATGCTGATGGTACTCATATTCCGTCATCCCTTTAGCTAGGTTAAGAGGCTTTTTCAGTCGAATAGGAGAAGGAATTGTTTGATCAATTAATTCATCAACAGAATTTGCTCCAATTTTTGAAAGCATTTCTGTAACATCTTTAGCTCGTGGACCATTATGACGATTCACAAATTTGTCGGTAGTAATCATTTTAAAAGAATTTTTAAAGGAATGCAAATATAATCAATATAGGCTTTTGTTTAACCCAATTTATCAACATAGAACAAACATCTATTTTTGAATTTTAATTACGATTTTGGATAATTTATTAAACAAAAAATATTTTTTTTGTGTAGGTTTGGTAAAATTTTAAAAATTATGCAAAAGTTTCATTTGTTTCTCATTTTTATAGTGCTTTCTGCGTTATCCATTGCCCAAACCAAGTTGCAATACAAAGACACCGTATTGTTATTAAATGGAAATACAATTATTACTACAATAGTAGATACCACCAATGGAGTTACAGTTATGCAAAACCCTGCTAAACCTGGTAAAAAACTGATGATTGATAACGACAGAATTTTTTCAATAAAAAACGATACCGGAGAAGTAATGGTGTATGTTTATGATTCTGTTATAGGTAATGAATTTACAATAGATGAAATGCGCTATTTTATGAAAGGCGAACAAGATGCACAGAAAGGGTTTAAAGCAAGAGGAGGCATGTATGGGAATATGGCTTTAAGCGCAGCAGCTGGAGTAACGGGAAGTTTTCTATCGCCTATAGTACCCTTTGTTTTTGCTGCTTTAGTTGGCATTCCTAAGATTAAGATAAAACATTCTACCGTTCGCGATTTAAACGATTTAAAACAAGATCCTTACTTGATGGGATATGAGCGCGTAGCACGCAAAAAAAGAAAATTACGTTCCCTAATGGGAGGCGGCATTGGTTTGGTAGCTGGCTTAGGTGCCTTTGGAGTTTTAAAAGCTACTGGGAACGAAATAAAATAATTATACTTTATCGAGTATAACTTACATATTTTTAATGAAAAAATTTTTCGACTTTCTATTATTCGGAAATTTTGTTGTTTCACTGGGCTGTGCTTCCTTAACTTACAGCACAATCATCCAGTTAAAACTAAAGCAAGAATTTAGCTATGTATTACTCACTTTTTTTTCTACACTTTTTATTTATAATATCCAAAGGGTCTTTTATAAAACAAGTAAAAACAATTCTTTAAATTCTGTAAGACGAGATTGGATTTTCAATAATCAATTTTCTGTAAAACTTCTTTCTATTATTGGAATTATTGGAATTGCTATAACCTTATTCATAAATAAATTTGAAGTGATTTTTTATTTACTACCATTGTCTGTTTTATCATTAGCATATTTTGTTCCAATACTTAATTTTAGAAAAAATGCACTACTAAAACTATTTACCTTAGTATTAGTATGGACCTTGGCAACATCACTTATTCCAATTTTATTGGACCAAACCAAATTTTCAACAATACATATAGTTCATATTTTGTCTAGATTTTGTTTTATGATGGCAATATGTTTGCCTTTTGATTTAAGAGACATTGAAATTGATCAATCACAAGCCATTAAAACGATACCACACTTTATTGGAGAAAAAAGAACAAAAACTTTATCTATCATTTTTATTTTAATTTATGGATTGCTTAATTTTCTTCTTTATCGCTTTTTCAACTTTGATTTCAATACTTTCCTATGTTTAGAATCAACCTTTGCTATTTCATTATCACTACTACTTTTTAGCAATAGTAAAAGAAGTGAATATTACTTTGTGGGTACAATTGATGGATTAATGATTTTGGAAGGACTATTATTATTTCTATTTATTTAATGGCCTACCCTTTAGGAAGCGTAAATGAAAACACTGTTCCTACATCCTCTGTGCTCATCACGTTTATTGTTTGGTTATGAGCTTCTATAATATGTTTCACGATGGCAAGCCCAAGCCCTGTGCCACCAATATCTCTCGATCTACTTTTGTCTACTCTATAAAACCTTTCAAATAAACGAGGCAAATGTTCTTTCGCTATTCCTATTCCATTGTCTGCTATTTCAATTGAAATATTTTCACCAACATCATAAAAACGAATTTTTGTTTCGCCATATTCTTTTCCATACTTAATAGAATTTACAATAAGATTAACAATTACTTGACGAATTCTAAATCTATCGGCTAACACAAAAATTTGTTTTTCTTCCTCTACAGTAATAATAATTCCTTTATTAGTTGCTTTCATGTCTTGAGCTTCTACCGCATCTTTTACCAACGTAACTATATCAAATTTTTCAGGTTCAATTTGCAATTCTCCAGTTTCTAATTGAGAAATTGCTTCTAAATCATCAATAATTGTAATCATTCTATCAATGCTTTTTTCGGTACGCTGCAAAAAATTACGATTAATTGATTGGTCTTCTAAGCCACCATCCAAAAGCGTTAAAACATAGCCTTGAATATTAAAAATTGGTGTTTTTAATTCATGAGAAACATTTCCTAAAAATTCTTTTCGATATACTTCTAGCTTTTTTAATCGTTCAATTTCATTCTTACGCTCTTCTGCCCAGGCAATAATTTCGTTATTTAAGTTTTCAATTTCATTTGCCGAAACTTTAACATTATTAATGTTATCATTATTCTGCGCCCTGTAGTATTTTACCGTTTCAATAATTTGATTGATTTTTTTTAAGATATAATATTCTACAAATACAAGAAGTATTATTAGGCTAGAAAAAATTGCAATAAAAGGAAATAGTAAGTTTGAGAACCAATCTTGATTATCCGATAAATAAAATAGCAAAATAGAAATCGCGAATGCGACAAAAAAAGCAATTATGGTTAAAGTTATCCTTGTGGATATATTTTTCATGAAAGCCCTAAATTACTAAAATTCAAATTTGTAACCTATGCCTTTTACAGTTTTAATATAATCATCACCTAGTTTTTCTCTAAGTTTGCGAATGTGCACATCAATTGTTCTATCTCCAACTACTACCTCTCCTCCCCAAACGCGCTCTAATATTATTTCTCTAGTAAAAACCTTTCCTGGTTTAGATGCCAACAGTGCTAAAAGTTCAAATTCTTTCTTAGGTAAATTTATTTCTTCATCATTTTTTACTATTAAATAACGTTCTCTATCAATTTTTATCCCCCCCATCTCTACTTTTTCCTCCATTTCATTCTGCCCTATTTTTGTTCTTCTTAAGAGTGCTTTTATCCTACTAACCAAAACCCTTGGTTTAATTGGCTTATTGATATAGTCATCTGCGCCTACTTCAAAACCTGCTATTTGAGAATAATCTTCGTTTCTTGCTGTTAAAAAAGCAATCATAACGTCTTTCAACCCTGGAGTTTCTCTTATTTCTCTACATGTCTCTATACCATCCATGTCTGGCATCATAACATCTAAAATTATTACATTAGGTAATTCTTTTTTTGCAACTTTAATTGCTTCCAAGCCATTGCTAGCAGTAAAAACAACAAATCCTTCTTTTTTTAGATTATAACCTAAAAATTCCAAAATATCTTGCTCATCATCTACTAGCAGTATTTTGTAATTATTGTTATCCATAAATATTCGAATATTTTTATATGGTAAATTTCTTCTTATAATATAGCTTTTACGTTAATCAAACATTAATTTTTCATTAATTAAATTCAATTGTTTAAAGCAAAAATGGGATTATAGTAATTAGGGTAAAAGTAGTGATTTATAAAAACTTAGTCCTTAAATAATTTTTTTGTGTTTTTCATATTTTCATAACTTATTCATAATCAATAACGTAAAAGCACAATAAATCCTTTGGCATAACGTTTGAATACTATAGTTTAATAAAAAAATAGAATATGAAAAAAATCATTTTAATACCATCAGCAGCAATTTTAATTGCTATTTCTGTTTTTTCATTTAAAGGTGAACAATCTTTACCACAAATTGAAAGTACAGATGTTTCTCCAAAAGAACTACCAATGATGAATAACAATGCATTTAAACGAGGTGAAATATTAACCTTTAGAATGCACTACGGAATTATAGATGCAGGTATTGCATCATTAGGTGTTACTGAAGATGCAAAGGAGATTGGAGGAAGAAAAACATTACATGTGGTTGGTTTGGGATCTTCTCGTGGAGCATTTGACTTTTTTTATAAAGTACGAGACCGTTACGAAACCTACATTGACGAAGAAGCAATGGTTCCTTGGTTGTTTGTTAGACGTGTAAATGAAGGTGGATACAAAATAAATCAAGATTATATTTTTAACCATTACAATAAAAAAGTAAATGTAGGAAACGGAGAAATGTATGATATTGAAACAAACATGCAAGATATGCTTTCAGCATTTTATCATGCCCGTAACCTAGATTTATCCAATGCTAAGCCTGGAGAAACCTATTCTTTAAATTGTTTTATGGACAAAGAAGTCTGGCCTCTTAAAATAAAATTTATTGGAAGAGAAAATATTACAACTGAGCTAGGAACGTTTAAATGTTTAAAATTTAGACCAATTGTACAAAAAGGGCGCGTATTTAAAGATGAGGAAGACTTAAATATTTGGATTACAGATGATAAAAACCACATTCCCGTTTTAGGTCAAGCAGATGTATTTGTTGGGTCAATAAAAGCAGAATTAAAAAGCTATTCTGGTTTAGCTAATCCAGTAGCAAAAATTAAGTAGCATATAAAATTTAAAATGAAAAACGCAAAACAATTAATCGTTTTGCGTTTTTTATTGAATGTTTTTACCAACTATAAACGTTTTTGTTATTGTTTCATCTGAAGCTATTAATTTTAAAAAATACAAGCCAGGGTTAATTTCCTTTGTCGAAATGTGAATATTTTTATCTGTTGGATTGCATTTCCCCTTGTAAACAACTTGTCCAATAATATTAATAATACTAACATCATAATTTTTGCCTACTTCCAAATTCATCTCAATATAATCAATAGATGGGTTAGGAAAAATTAAAAAATTTTCTGCATTATTAGATATAGGAGGTGTGTTAAAAAAACCCATTCCAAATCGCTTAACTACAATATAATTGTATCCACCAGAACCATTACAAAATAATTCTATCCAGCCAAAAGCGCTATCAACTGGATTGACTACTTTTAATCCAACAAAATAGTTCTTCCCATTCCAATAACCATAGTCATATGAATTAAATGGACTGCCGAATACTGTATATCTATCAATGAGATATGATTTATTAGTCCACATACCAGCATTACAAATGGTATCACCGTATATTAGTGTATCTGGAAATGTAGGGTTAATAGTATTTTGTAATACTAGATTATTTCCAGCTCCTTTTATAAACGAATAAGCATAGCTTGTCATAGCATTCATTCTACCCCAAGCGACTATTTGAAAATCAACAACATGATCGTTATTTACATCAATATAACAAGTATCTGGAGGATTATACGGACCATAGCCGATTACAGTAGTATCAGGGTTTAAATCAACGTAATAAAAAAGAGTCGAATCTCCTGCGCTCACGCATTGTGCATTCACATTCATTTTAGTAAATGAACTTAAAAACACAATAAAAATATATCCACGGAAAATTAATCGATAAGACATAAACAAATTTAAACAAAAAGGCGATTCTCTTTTCAGGAATCGCCCATTTTTATTCTGTCAAATCAAAATCTTCTAAAAACTTGGTAGTATAATCTCCTTTGATAAAACGTTCTTCTTTCATTAAACGTAAATGAAATGGAATTGTAGTTTTAACTCCTTCAATAACATATTCACTTAAAGCACGATGCATTTTAGCGATTGCTTCTTCACGAGTTTGAGCCACTGTAATCAACTTTGCAACCATACTATCATAATTAGGAGGAATAGTATAACCTGCGTAAATATGTGAATCTACACGAATACCATGCCCGCCTGGTGTATGTAAATTAGTAATTTTTCCTGGTGAAGGACGGAAATTATTGAAAGGGTCTTCTGCGTTTATTCTACATTCTATTGCATGTAATTGTGGAAAATAATTTTTCCCAGAAATAGGAACTCCAGCTGCAACCAATATTTGTTCACGTATCAAATCATAATCAATCACCTCTTCTGTAATAGGATGTTCCACTTGAATACGAGTGTTCATCTCCATAAAATAAAAATTGCGGTGTTTATCAACTAAAAATTCAACAGTACCAACCCCTTCGTATTTCACTGCAAGAGCTGCTTTTATGGCTGCTTCACCCATACGTTCACGCAATTCATCAGTCATAAAAGGAGAAGGAGTTTCTTCCATTAATTTTTGATGACGTCTTTGTATAGAACAATCACGTTCAGATAAATGGCAAGCTTTCCCGTATTGATCACCTACCACTTGTATTTCTATATGTCTTGGTTCTTCGATGTATTTTTCCATATACATTGCACCATTTCCAAAAGCTGCTTCTGCTTCCTTAAAGGCTGATTCATAATTTGCAACCATATCCTCTTCTTTCCAGATAATACGCATCCCTTTTCCGCCACCACCTGCAGTTGCTTTAATAATTACTGGATACCCTACCTTGGGAGCTAGTTCCAATGCTTGCTCAACACTTTCCAATAAACCTTCAGATCCAGGAATACAAGGCACTCCAGCAGCAATCATTGTTGCTTTTGCAGATGCTTTATCTCCCATTGAATTTATCATTTCTGGAGAGGCGCCAATAAATTTTATATTATGTTCTTGACATATTTTTGAAAATTTTGCATTTTCAGATAAAAAGCCATACCCAGGATGTATTGCATCTGCATTTGTAATTTCAGCAGCAGAAATAATATTTGGAATATTTAAATAGGAGTCTTTGCTGGGAGGCGGTCCAATACAAACTGCTTCATCCGCAAATTTTACGTGAAGAGAGTCTTTATCCGCAGTAGAATAAACTGCAACTGTTTTTATTCCCATTTCTTTGCAGGTACGAATTACACGCAATGCAATTTCTCCTCTATTTGCTATTAGTATTTTTTTAAACATTTTAGAACAAGTTTAAAGTTTGAAAGTCCAAAGTTTGAAAGTTTAGGTTTTGATTATACAAAACTTCCATACTTTAAATTTTAAACTGATTATTATGAAGGATCTACAAGAAATAAAGGTTGATCATACTCCACAGGAGAAGCATCATTTGCCAATACTTTCACAATTTTACCTTTAATTTCAGATTCAATTTCATTGAATAGTTTCATTGCTTCAATAATACAAACTGGTTTTCCTGCTGTAATTTCATCACCTACATTCACAAATGCTGGTTTATCTGGCGATGAAGAACGATAGAATGTTCCAATCATTGGGGATTTAATTGTTACATATTTAGATTCATCAACTCCTCCTTTTGATTCAGGAGTTTTTATTTCTGCTGGAGGTGCTGTTTGTTGTTGAACAACAGGGGCTTGAACAACAGGTTGAGCTACGGGAGCAGCAGCTACTGTTTGAACAACCACTTGTTCTTTGCTTTTTCCAGCAGGAGTTTTTATAACAATTTTAACGTCTTTTGTTTCAAGCTCTACCTCGCTAACGCCAGATTTTGCTACAAACTTTATTAAATCTTGAATTTCGTTCAGTTTCATCTGCTATAAGTTTTAAATTTATTTTATTGTATTTGTTTGTTTATTATTTTGTATCGTAAGCCCATTTTAAATATATACTACCCCAAGTAAACCCAGCGCCAAATGTAGAAATAATAATATTATCTCCTTTTTTCATTTGTTTTTCATAATCCCACAAACAAAGAGGAATAGTTCCCGCTGTTGTGTTGCCATATTTTTGAATGTTCAGCATTACTTTTTCTGAAGATAACCCCATTCTATCTGCAGTAGCATCTATGATTCTCTTATTTGCTTGATGAGGAACAAGCCATGCTACATCATCTGATTTTAAATTATTGCGTTCCATTATTTCGGCAGAAACATCAGCCATACCAACCACAGCTCTTTTAAATACTGGTTGTCCATCTTGATACACATAATGTTCGCGCGCATCAACAGTTTCATGTGTAGGAGGTTTTACTGAACCTCCCGCTTTTTGATGTAAATACTGACGACCAGAACCATCTGCTTTTAAAATAGAATCTTGAATTCCCATTCCATCAGTTGTAGGTTCTAATAGAACCGCACCCGCACCATCACCAAAAATAATACATGTTGAACGGTCAGTATAATCAAGTATTGCAGACATTTTATCAGCACCAACTACAATTACTTTTTTATATTTTCCTGTTTCAATAAATTGAGCACCTGTAACTAATGAATAAACAAATCCTGAGCATGCTGCGTTTACATCATAACCCCAAGCATTTGTTGCTCCAACTTTATCACATACAACATTTGATGTTGAAGGAAATACATAATCAGGAGTAACTGTTCCAACAATTATCATATCAATGTCAAGTGCAGAAATACCACGTTTTTTTAGCAAATCTTCAATCGCTTTTACACACATATCAGATGTTCCTAATCCTTCTCCTTTTAATATTCTTCTTTCTTTTATTCCCGTTCTAGTTTCAATCCAATCACTAGTAGTTGGAACCAATTTTTCTAATTCAGAATTAGATAAAATATAATCTGGTACATATCCAGCAACAGCAGTTATAGCAGCGGTTATTTTAGTCATTAGTTAAATACGTTTTTAATTTTTTCTGCAAGTTTGGCTTCTACCACATCTTTAGAAAGTTTAATCATATTTTTCACAGCAATATCATTTGATATTCCATGACCAATCATCACAGTTGAATTTATTCCTAAAACTGGCGTTCCGCCATAATTTTCATAATTAAATCTATCAAAAAACTCGTCTTTTATTCCGCGTTTTTTAATCATTGTATAAAATGCTTCTGCTTCTTTTAAAACAACATTTCCTGTAAATCCATCGCACACAATTACATCTACCGATTCACTGAATAAGTCGCGCCCTTCAACATTTCCTATAAAATTAAAATCTTTTGTATCTTTCATCAAAGCATGTGTGGCTTGAGAAACAAGATTTCCTTTTTCGGGTTCTTCTCCAATATTCAACAAACCAACTTTTGGATTTTTTATGCCATAAACATGTTCAGCATAAAGCGAACCTAGGACAGCAAATTGATAAAGTACATCTGGTTTGCAGTCAGCATTGGTTCCAACATCAAGTATTAAACCAACGCTGCCATTGGGTTTTGGCATAACGGATGTAATGCAAGGACGTATTACGCCTGCTACAGCTTTTACAGTAAACATAGAACCAACAAGCATTGCGCCTGTGTTTCCATTACTTGCAAAAGCATCTAATTTGCCTTCTTTTAAAAGATGAAACCCAAAACTAATACTAGAATTGGGTTTTTGAGCAAATGCTTTTGTTGGATGTTCTCCCATTCCTATAACATCAGGAGCGTGTACGATATCAAAACATGATGCATCTACATTTTGTTTTGAAAGACCTGCCAATATTAATTCTTCATCGCCTATTAAAACAATTCGAACATCTTTTGGCAACTCATTATAAGCCAGAATTGCCCCTGATATTGTTGCTTCAGGTGCAAAATCTCCGCCCATAATATCTATTCCTATTTTCATAAATGGGAAATTAAGGTTTATATGCTAAACAAGCCAAATAAGGCTTTAGAAATAAATTCTAATTCTTTTTTAACTCTATTAACTATAATTCAACTTTGGAATTAAGCTGTAGCTTTTTCCATTACTACTTTTCCTTTGTAGTAAAGTTTTCCTTCGAACCAATGAGCTCTATGGTACAAATGAGGTTGACCTGTTGTAGGGCAAATAGCTAAAGTTGAAGCAGTAGCTTTATCATGACCTCTTCGGCTATCTCTTCTTGCTCTTGATAATTTTCGCTTAGGATGTGGCATTTTATTATTTATTTAATTGTTAGTATTCTAATTTAATTTTATGTTTTTTAATCCGTCCCAACGTGGGTCTTTTGTTTCTTTGTCTTGTTTTTCAACTAAAAATTTACTTACTTTTTTTAGCATTTCTTTGTCGCATACTCGCTCGCCTTTTTTATTTAGTGGATGCAAACGTTTTAATGGCACAGAAAGCATAATATATTCGTAAATAAATTGACTCAAATCTAATTCGTGTTCATTTGCTGCAATACTTATAATATCATCATCTTCATCTCCAACCTCATGTCCACCAACCTTTACAATCAATTTATTTTGTCCTTCTATTGGTAAATCAAATTCCTCTGAACATAAGTCGCAATTTACTTTTACTGTTCCACTGATTTTAAATTGTAAAACCATCATTGTTGATTGTTTTAACAATACCAAATCTATTTTTATTTCACCTTGTTTTATTTCAGAATAATCAAGGTTCTCAAAGAACTTATCGTTTACAAAAAACTCATACTCGTGTTCTCCAAGGCTCAATCCCACAAATTGTATTATAAAATCTTTCCCTCCGTGCATTGTTTCACAATTTTTTTGAAAGCCTGCAAAGGTAAAAATTTTTGGATTACTACAAAATCTAAAGAGTACTATTTGAATGCTTTTAAGCTAAATTTTAGTGAATTTAGACAAAAACCGATTTTTTTACGACATTTTTTAAGCAAAAATGGTTTTTTTACCCCATTTCGTTAGCTAATTGCCTGATTTCATTTCGCCCTAATTTTTTCAAAAGACGTAAATGAGATTTAAAGGCTTGCCATACGGTTGGATAATATAAGTATGGAATACCAAATTCTTTTGCTGTTGCAGCCACAATAGGAGCTATTTTAGGATAATGCACATGACAAATTCTTGGGAAAAGATGATGAATAGCCTGATAATTAAGACCTCCAACATAGAACGTTACTAAAAAATTATTAGCTGCAAAATCGGCTGTAGTATTTAACTGATGAATAGCCCATTCCGATTCTATGTTTCCTTTATCATCTGGCATAGGAAAAGATGTTCCTTCTACTACATGTGCCAATTGAAAAGTAATACTTAAAATAATACCAGCAATTGCATGCATCAATACAAAACCTACTATTATATGCCACCATGGAATATCTAAAAACATTATTGGTAAAACCAATATATATATATAATAGACAACCTTTAGCTGAATCATTATTAAAAATTTTTTGATTCTATCTCGTTTAATGTCTTTGTTTTGCCCCTCACGTATATATCTTTCATATTGTAAAAAATCTTTTGCAACTATCCAATATAGTGTCATCAGAGAATAAAAGAAAAAAGCATAAACAATCTGAAAACGCTGAGCTTTATGGTGTTTCCCATGGGGAGAAAAACGCATTCCTGCTTTATCATCAATATCTTCATCATGGTCATATATGTTTGTATATGTATGATGAAGGATATTGTGTTGAGTTTTCCAATTATTAACATCTGCACCAACAAGACTAACAGTATATCCCATCATTTTGTTCACAAAATTACTTGATGAATATGCGCCATGATTGGCATCATGCATCACACTCATTCCAATTCCAGCTAAACCTAGCCCCATTAATGACCAACAGAGCCAAAACCAAGCTCCTACTGCCACTCCAGAAACAAAAAATGCATAAGGAACAAAATACAATGAGAGCATAAATACACTCTTAAAAATCATCATTCCATTGGCATGTTGTGAAATCTTGTTTTCAATAAAATAATCATCAACACGCTGCTTTAACACATTGAAAAACTGTGTTTTATCTTTATTAATGAATTTTATCTTGGGTTTCATATTCTTTTATTAGGTAGGCAATATTAATCAAAAAAAACGACATTTTATTGTTCTATTCGACTAACCTTAGCATTTGATGGTTATAAATTAGGATCCATTCGTTTGTAAAAAAACAACATTGAAGAAATAAAAAAGACAGAAAGTACTATGCTAAAATAGTTTGTATCATTAATAAAAATGAAAATGATTTCTTTCAAAAAAAATGTGATGGTAAATAATCTTACTCCCCATTGCTTCATATACCAAACTCCTATTAAAGAAATAAACATACTAGCCCTAATTGCTCCTAAAAGTGCAGGCATCCAATCATTTATTTTTTTAACAGAAGGCGCAAACACTCCAGGTAAGCTAATAATTACCCAGATAAAACCAATAATACATATTACTGTAAGTAGTTTTGACCGTTTTATTTGAACTCCTTGCATATCTCTTTTTAACTGCTTCTGATTGCTTCAACAGG
Source organism: uncultured Chitinophaga sp. (assembly GCA_964549315.1). Classification (GTDB taxonomy): domain Bacteria; phylum Bacteroidota; class Bacteroidia; order 2-12-FULL-35-15; family 2-12-FULL-35-15; genus 2-12-FULL-35-15. The sequence continues at coordinate 36,366 of CAZJUY010000022.1, forward strand.
ATCTAGTTGTGATGCTGTGTATGCAGGCACAAAACCAGATACTACTCCTATTAATATTGAAATTGTAAGACCTAAAATTACATTCGATTTTGATAATATTATTTCCATTCCAAACGAATCTCCAACTAATAAAGTAATCAAAAACACAATTAACAACCCAATTAAACCTCCTATTAAAGACAAAAAAACAGATTCAAACATAAATTGCAAAAGAATAAAATAGTTTTTTGCTCCTAATGATTTTTGTATTCCGATAATATTGGTTCTTTCTTTTACTGAAACAAACATAATGTTTGCAATACCAAAGCCTCCAACTAAAATTGAAAAGCCTCCTATTATCCAACCCGCAATACCCACAATATCAAACAAGCTATCAAATTGATTGGAGATTAAACTGGTTTGGTTCAAAGCAAAATCTTCATCTTGCAAAGGTCGTATTTGCCTTACAGATCTCATTAAGCCAGTTAACTCGCTAATTAAATCATCATTCGTAATTCCTGGTTTTGCTCTCACCATAATTTGTGGATCTAGACTTTCGTCTCGAATATCTACCAAACTTCGAGCATAATTAACGGGGACCAAAACTTGCGTATCTGGACTACCACCCAAAATACTTTCTCCTTCTTTTTTAAAAATACCAATAACAGTAACTTTTGCTCCATTTACTTTTATGGTTTGTCCAATACCATTTTGATTAGGGAATAAAACTTTTGCAAGCACATCACCAATAACTGCAACTGGTCTGCCAGCAGAAGATTCAATGTCTGTAAAATATCTTCCTTCTGCTATTTCAAAATTTTTCACCAAATCGTATTGATGAGAAGCCATAACAATAGTTACGTTTTCAATACTACTACTTTGATATTTAACGGTAATTCTTGATGTGGCAACAAATGCAGCAGATTGTGCTCCATCGCATTTTCGGAGAACTTCATCTAACTCAGTATAGTCTGGCAATGGGCGGTTCATATATTTCCACCAAGGATAATTGGGTCCGAATGTCCATGGCCATTTTTGAATAAACACTACATCATCGCCTAAACTTTTAACACTTTTTCTTAAATTTTTTTCTAATGAATCAAGCAAAGTAAAAACCATTATAATTGCAAAAATACCAATGGTAATGCCCAAAAGAGAAAGGATAGTACGCAATTTATTTGCAATCAAAGCATGAAATGCAAACAAAATACTTTCTTTAAAAAGACCTAAAAAAATCATTGCTGTTTTTTTGTGATGACAGAAAACAAATGTACCGTTTTTTAAAACAAAAATGTAGAATAAAAAATTTTGGATACATTTTTCAATTACCGTTATTAACAAAAAAAACTTTTATCAACAAATTGATTTTACTGCATTTACGCCCATAAAATTTAATACTTTTGTAAGAGAAATTTCACACATTTATGAGCGGATTGAAAAAAATTAAGAATGCACTGATTTCGGTTTATTACAAAGATAATTTAGAGCCTGTTATTCATCAATTAAATACATTAGGGGTAAAAATATTTAGCACTGGTGGCACACAAGAATTTATTGAAAGCCTTGGCGTTTCCGTTACTCCTGTTGAATCACTTACATCATATCCTTCTATTTTAGGAGGCCGGGTAAAAACTTTACATCCAAAAATATTTGGTGGAATACTTAGCAGACGTGAACTACAAAGCGACATTGCGCAGTTAGAAGAATTTGAAATACCAGAAATAGATTTAGTAATTGTTGATTTATATCCTTTTGAAGAAACAGTTGCTTCTGGCGCTACAGAACAAGCTATTATTGAGAAAATAGATATCGGAGGTATTTCATTAATTCGTGCAGCAGCAAAAAATTTTAAGGATGTAATAATTGTTCCATCAAAAAATGAATACACATTTTTACACGATACGATTCTTGTTTCTCAAAAAGGAGAATCAACATTAGCCGACCGAAAATCACTTTCAGGAAAGGCTTTCAACGTTTCATCGCATTACGATACTGCTATTTTTAATTATTTTAATGGTGAAGAAACAATAGCATTTAAACAAAGTTTGCAAAATGCAAATATTTTAAGATACGGTGAAAACCCTCATCAAAAAGGAGTTTTTTATGGTAACTTAGATGAAATGTTTACTAAATGGAGTGGAAAAGAATTGTCGTATAATAACTTATTGGATGTAGATGCTGCTGTAAATTTAATTTCAGAATTTTCAGATACCACATTTGCTATTCTGAAGCATAACAATGCTTGTGGATTGGCATCAAGGGACAAATTAGTTGATGCTTACAAAGATGCATTAGCTGGTGATCCAACAAGCGCATTTGGCGGTGTACTTATTACAAACAAAGAAATTGATTTGCCTACAGCAGAGGAAATTAATAAATTATTTTTTGAAGTTGTGATTGCTCCGTCATACGATGCAAAAGCAATTGAACTTTTAAAATCAAAACCAAACAGAATTATTCTACAACAAAAAAATACAAAATTATCTAACAAATCGTTTAGAACACTACTGAATGGAGTAATTGAGCAAGATAAAGATTTAAAAACTGAAACAATTAATGAAATGCAAACTGTAACTAAAACTAATCCTTCAAAAGAAGAGTTAAAAGACTTAGAGTTTGCAAACAAATTAGTAAAACATACAAAATCAAACACAATTGTTCTTGCAAAAAACAATCAATTGCTTGCAAGTGGCGTTGGACAAACATCAAGAGTTGATGCATTAAAACAAGCGATTATCAAAGCAGAAAATTTTGGTTTTGATTTAAAAGGTGCTGTAATGGCATCGGATGCTTTTTTCCCATTTCCTGATTGTGTTGAAATAGCACACAAGGCTGGAATTACAGCGGTTATACAACCGGGAGGAAGTATAAAAGATAAAGATTCTATTGCTTATTGCGATAATAATGGCGTGTCAATGGTAATGACAGGAACAAGACATTTTAAACACTAAAAAGATTGACAATTGTCGATAGATGATTGTAGAACAAAATAATTAAATAAAAATTAAATACGTTGATTGAATTTATTTAGAACGTACATTTTTAAAAAGAACTATCAATCAACATTCAAAATTCGACTATGGGTTTATTTAACTTTTTAACACAAGAAATTGCGATTGACTTAGGAACAGCCAACACGCTAATTATTCATAACGACAAGGTAGTTGTAGATGAGCCATCTATTGTTGCTGTAGATAGAATGACAGGTAAAGTTATTGCAGTGGGAAAACAAGCAATGCAAATGCATGGAAAAACTCACGAAAACATAAAAACAATTCGTCCGCTGAAAGATGGTGTAATTGCAGATTTCCATGCTGCTGAACACATGATACGCGGAATGATTAAGATGATTAATCCTGGGAGAAAACTTTTTCAACCTTCTCTAAAAATGGTTATTTGCATTCCGTCTGGTATCACAGAAGTTGAAAAACGTGCCGTACGTGATAGTGCAGAACATGCTGGAGGAAAAGAAGTTTATTTAATTCACGAGCCGATGGCAGCAGCGATTGGTATTGGTATTGATGTGGAAGAGCCAATGGGAAATATGATTATTGATATTGGTGGAGGTACATCTGAAATTGCCGTAATTGCTTTGGGAGGTATTGTTTGTGATAAATCTATTCGTATAGCTGGAGATGAATTTACTGCAAACATTGAAGAATATATGCGTAGGCAACATAATATTTTAATTGGGGAACGTTCTGCAGAACGTGTAAAAATTGAAGTAGGTGCTGCTATGACAGAAATTGATAATCCTCCACCAGATTATGCTGTACATGGAAGAGATTTAATGACAGGTATTCCAAAAGAAATTTATGTATCTTATGTAGAGATTGCGCATGCTTTAGATAAATCCATTTCAAAAGTAGAAGAAGCAATTTTAAATGCATTGGAGATGACACCACCAGAATTATCAGCAGATATTTATCGTACTGGAATTTATTTAGCAGGTGGTGGTTCAATGCTTAGAGGCTTAGATAAACGTATCTCATTAAAAACAAAATTGCCAGTACACATTGCAGAAGATCCACTTCGTGCTGTTGCTCGTGGAACTGGAATTGCGCTTAAAAATGTAGACAAATTCCCATTCTTGATGAAGTAAAATTAAGAATTACTATTCAGGTTTATTACTTAAAAAAACAATTATTATTCTAAAATTCAACTAGTAATTAAATGCGAAATCTGATTGTTTTTATTTGGAAACACAATTTCTTTTTTATGTTCCTAATAATAGAAGCAATTTGCATCTCCTTAATTATTCAAAATAATTTTTATCAACGTGCAAGTTTTATTAATTCCTCAAATGCTGTATCTGCAAATATTACACAAACTTCACAGTCCATTGAAGATTATTTTTATTTGAAATCCGTAAACGAAAATTTAGCAAAAGAAAATGCTGAATTACGCTCACAACTGCTGGTTTCACAATTAGTAATTGATACTGCCACACATATTGTAAATAAAAAGCAATTACATCAAAAATATATTTATACCGAAGCGAAAGTTGTAAATAATTCCACAAGTAGAAGGAATAATTATTTGACACTAAACAAAGGTTCACTACAAGGAGTAAAAAGGAACATGGCTGTAATTTCAAGTACGGGTGTGGTAGGGCAAGTACAAGAGGTATCAGATAATTTTTGCACTGTTATGTCTTTGCTACACAGCAAAACAACTATCAGTGCTAAAATAAAAAAAGATGGTTCGTATGGTCCTTTAGTTTGGAACGGAGAAAGTTTTGATTATGCTACATTAAATGATATTCCTACACATGTTAAATTAACAGAAGGGGATTCAATTGTTACTAGCCCTTACTCTCTTACATTTCCTGAAAATATTATGATTGGTAAAGTAGAAAGTTATGAAAGAGAATCTGGAAAATATTTTTATACTGTAAAAGTGAAATTGTCAACCGATTTTAAAAAATTAACCCATGTATATATTGTAACAAATATTTACAGAGAGGAACAAGAAACGTTGGAAGAAATAACAGCAAAAGCAAATAAAGAATAGTGTGCTAAACGAAATCATTAAAAATATCATACGCTTTATTCTACTAATATTAGTACAAGTTCTTATTATTAAAAACATTGAACTAGGTAGATTTATTAATCCATTTATTTATGTGCTATTTATTATTGTTTTGCCATTCGAAACACCTAAATGGCTTTTACTTTTAAGCGCATTTATTTTAGGAATTTCGATTGATATGTTTTACGATACAGCTGGCATGCATGCTGCTGCTACAGTATTTATGGCGTACATTCGACCAGGCGTTTTAAAATTATTTTCGCCACGCGATGGTTATGAATTTGGAACGCAACCAACTGTACAATATTTGGGTGTTCCATGGTTTTTATCTTACTCAGGGATTCTAATTTCTCTTCATCATCTGGTTTTATTTTATACTGAAATTTTTAGGTTCTCTGAATTTTTTTCCACTTTTTTTAGAGTAATCATAAGTTCTATCGTAACAATTATTCTTGTCACAATCATTCAGTATTTATTTAACAAAAAAGCAGATCAATAATAATGAATCAACTAAGCGATAGAAAATGGTTTATTATTGGAGTATTTATACTCATTGGGTTGATTTATATTGCTCGTTTATTTTATATTCAAGTTATTGATGATACCTATAAATTAGATGCTCGAAATCAAGCTTTCAGATATAAAACAGAGTATGCAATAAGAGGATATATTTATGACAGAAAAGGCAAATTGCTTGTATATAATGAAGCTGCATATGATTTAATGGTTTTGCCAAAAGATGTAAAAGAGATTGACACAGCAGATTTTTGTGAGTTACTTGGGATTACAAAAGATGTATTCTTAAAAAAAATGAAAAAAGCGGTACAAGCTCCTAATTCACCTAGAAGAGAATCCATATTTGAAAAACAACTTTCACCAAAAGAATACGCTTCCCTGCAAGAACGACTCTATCGTTTCAAAGGATTTTGGGTACAAGCTAGAACTCTAAGAAAGTATCCAAGAAAAATTGCCGCACACACTATGGGATATATTGGTGAGGTTGATAAAAACATAACTGACAAAAATCCTTATTATAAAGATGGAGATTACATAGGTATAAGCGGTATCGAAAAAACATATGAAAAAGTTTTGCGAGGAAAAAAGGGGATGCGCATAATGATGGTTGATGTACACAATCGTGAAAAAGGTAGCTATATGGACGGAATTTATGACACAGCATCAGTCCCAGGTTTGCCATTAACTACTACTATTGATGCGGACTTACAAGAGTATGGTGAAAAATTAATGCAAAACAAAATTGGCAGTTTGGTTGCAATCGATCCGCAAACGGGTGAAATACTTGCAATTGTAACCAGTCCTACATATGATCCCAACTTACTCGTTGGTAGAACACGTAATAAAAATTTTGGTCTTCTTCTACAGGATACGATTGGAAATCCTTTGTTTAATCGTTCTACAATGGCTTCTTATCCTCCTGGTTCAACATTTAAATTAATTATGAGTTTAATTGGTTTACATCAAAATGTTTTAACCAAAGACACCCGCTATCCTTGTGCGAGGGGTTATCCTCCCTTAGGAGGCAGACCAAAATGTCATCCTCATGCAGCCCCACAAGATTTGCATGGAGCAATTGGAACATCTTGTAACTCTTATTTTTCTTACGTTTTTAAAAGTGTAATTGATGATAAAAAATTCAACGACACATATAAAGCTTATCAAAATTGGAGAGACATTGCAATGAGTTTTTCTTTAGGAGTTAAAACGGGTTCCGATTTAGCAAATGAGTTAAGAGGAAATGTTCCTAGCATTAAATATTACGATAAGGTTTTTGGCAAAGGAGTTTGGAAAGCAAGCACCGTAATATCATTAGGAATTGGGCAAGCTGAAATGGGAATTACACCTTTACAAAATGCAAATCTTGTTGCTATTATTGCAAACAAAGGCTGGTATTATACTCCACACATTGTAAAAGCTATTAACGGAAATGAAAATGATACTTTGCTAGATAAGTTTAAAATCAAAAACTATACGATGATTACAGACACTGCTAATTATAATGAAGTAATTAGAGGTATGGCAAAAGTTGTAGAAAGTGGAACTGCGGCTTCATTAAAAATAGAAGGTATTCCTTATTGTGCTAAAACTGGTACTGCACAAAATCCACATGGTAAAGATCATTCCGTTTTTGTTTGTTTTGCTCCAAAAGACAATCCAAAAATTGCTGTTGGAATTTTAATTGAGAATGCTGGATTTGGTGCTACTTGGGCAGGGCCAATTGCACGATTGATGATGGAAAAATATTTGAAAGGTGAAATCACCCGCCCCGATTTAGAAAAAAGAATGTTGGAGGCCGACCTGATTCACAAAAGAAAAATTACAGAAGAAAAACAATCTCATTAATATTTTTAGATAATTGAGACAACAAACTAACACTAGTATTTTTTTTAATATCGACTGGATAACAGTATTGATATACCTGTTGCTTGTTATTATGGGTTGGATGAATATTTATGCTGCTGTATATAATGAAGACCATTATGTAATTACGGATATTACCCAAAAATATGGCAAACAAATGATTTGGATTGGAACATCTCTTTTGATTGCACTCATCATTTTAATTATTGATGAAAACTTTTACACGGCATTTGCATATTTTATTTTTGGTGCAGTATTACTTGCAAATCTGGCTGTACCCTTTTTAGGAAGGGAAGTAAAAGGAAGTAGGTCTTGGTTTAGATTTGGTGATTTTGGGATACAGCCTGCTGAATTTATGAAATTTGCTACCAACCTTGCACTTGCAAAATTTTTAAGTAACCAAAATATTAAAATAGCTGACTATAAAAACACTTTAATCTCACTATTTTTAATTGGATTTCCATTAATAATTATTAAAGTACTACAAGATGAAACAGGATTAGCAATTGTGTTTGTTGCATTTATAATAACATTATACAGAGAAGGATTATCCATCAACTATTTATTACTTGGTTTTTTTGCAATATTATTATTCATTTTAGCACTATTGATTAACAACTTATATCTTTTTGCTGTTATCGGAAGCTTAAGTGTAATTGCTGTTTTTTTTGTTAGACGGAATGCTAAAAATTTATTTATAATTGCAACAGTTGGTTTATTAGCCTGTTCAATGGTTAAAGGCACAAGTTATGTTTACGATCATTTAGCTCCACACCAAAAAGTTCGTATTGATGTTTTGCTTGGAAGAGGTGATGTAGATTTAAAAAAAGAAGGATACAATGTTAATCAAGCAAAAATTGCAATAGGCTCAGGTGGGCTAACAGGAAAAGGTTTTTTAAATGGAACACAAACAAAATATGATTTTGTTCCTGAGCAAGACACTGATTTTATTTTTTGTACTGTTGGTGAAGAATGGGGGTTTTTAGGAAGCTCCATCGTAATTATACTTCAGTTATTCTTAATCATTCGTATTGTATTCATGGCGGAACGACAACGCTCTCCCTTCAGTAGAATTTATGGCTATGGAGTTGCTTCTGTTTTATTTTTTCATTTAACAATTAATATTGGGATGACAATTGGATTAGCACCAGTAATTGGCATACCTCTTCCTTTCTTCAGTTATGGAGGATCTTCTCTTTGGTCATTTACGATTCTACTATTTATTTTTATTAAACTTGATTCGCATCGACTACAAATATTGAGGTAGTAATCACAGTATTTTTAATTTTGCTTTTTCTTTAATAATTTCTTGAACTGACTTGTTTTCAATTTTACTCTCTAACCATGAGATTATATCAAAATACAAGAATGCTCGTTTTTCATATTTATTTTTTTGCAATAATAACATTTGCGTTTTCAACAAAACAAATTGTTGTTCCAATTTTTTATTTGAAGGGTTTTCAAATAACACTTTTAAAAAATCTAAAATATTTTTTTGATATCTTCCTAGAGATTTTATTTTAATAAAATAACGATAAGTAGAACGTAAATGATATTCTAAAAGACTTTCATTACCTAACTCATAATTACAAACTAATAAAAGTATTCTTACAAAAGAGTTTATATCCTCACGTAAATCATCATGTTTATTATAAATTTTATTTAACCATTTAATAGCTGTTTTGTAATTTCCATTTCCAATATATAAACAGGCAATTTTGTAATAAAAAAGAATTAAAGAATGCTTGTCGAGCTTTGGGATAAATTTGTTTAGTTCGTCCTCTAAAGCAGTAACAATCCTAGTTCCAGATTTAAATTCTCCTAAAAGAAAATGTCGATTAATTTCATGGATATAAATAGCTTTAAATAAATTCAAATTAATATTTTCGGTAAGTTTTAATTTTTTGTTCCGTTTTATCGAAATTAATTTTTTTTGTGTCGCAACAAACTCTTTGTATTTATAAAGTTTGTTTTGAAGTGACAACAAACTATTTAAAGCTTTAATATACTGTTCCAATTTTCTATTTATCATTTCTGGTCGCTTCTCAAATAAATCAACCCACTTAACTGCCAAAGAATAGCCCTTTTCAAAATCTTGAATAAATAAATAATATCCTACATAAGAGCTATATAGATACAGTTTTTCTTGAAATGATAATTCTGATTCTTTATAAACAGGTAAATTATTTTTAAAAAAACGAGATACTTTATCCAAATCATTTTTATTTCTTACAGATCCAATTTGATTATAATGCGCCTTCAACTTTAAAGAAAGATTTGAAAACATGTTAATATTTTTTATACTTTCAGATACTTGATTAGTATTGGCAATTAATTTTTCAACTCGAAATTCATTTCTTGCATCCAATGTTTTAGGAACAACTAATTTTTCCAATTCTAATAATTCCAACAACAAAATTGAATAGTCGCAGTGAAGTGCTTTTTCTTTTGCTTTATCAATCATTTTAATACACTCTTTATATAAGCACTTATTATATAAAATTCTAGCATAATCGATTAATTCAACAATTTTAATTTCATCTTGATTTGTAGCATTACAAAGTTTTAAGCTTTTTAATACTTGATAATATAAATGCAATTTCAAATTTGGTAATTGTTGGGGTTTTAATAGTTTTTCTTTATTCAATATCTCTAATTCATTATATACCTTTTGTTTTTCAATAGCGTCAAACAAAACGACAAATTTTTTATTCTCAACCGAATTTAATCGAGATGAATATATTTTAAAAAAACGTTTCTCCCCTTTCGAAAGAGTTTTAATTAAATTAAAAAGTTGGTCTGATTTAACTTTAGACATCGTATTTATAATATAATATAATTCATATTTAACAATATTTAAAACAAATATATTGATATAATTATTATTTTATATATCGTATAATAATTTTAATTTTTATAAGCAATTAGAACCACAAAAATTACTTTCGTAGTATGAAAGCAAAAATAACAGGAGTATCGGCATATTTGCCTGATTATATTCTAACAAATGAAGAACTTGAAAATTCTGTAGAAACAACCAATGAATGGATAATGACAAGATGCGGGGTAAGTGAACGAAGAATTTTAAAAGATAAAACCAAAGGAAGTGCTTTCATGGCTGCAGAAGCAGCACAAAAAATTTTAAATAAAAACGGAATTTCTGCTCTTGATATTGATTTAATTATTGTAGCTACTGTTACTCCAGATCATCCATACCCAGCAACCGCAAACATTGTTTCCGATATAATTGGAGCAAAAAACGCTTGGGGCTTTGATGTTCAAGCAGCATGTAGTAGTTTTTTATCAGCATTGCAAATTGCGACTAAATTTATTGAATCGGGAACACATAAAAAAGTACTTGTTATAGGTTCTGATAAAATGAGTAGTATTGTTGATTACACCTGCAGAAAAACATCTATTTTGTTTGGAGATGCTGCTGGCGCAGTACTATTGGAACCGTCAGTAGATGAAACAGGAATTATAGATACGAAATTATATGCCGATGGTAGTGGAAAAAATTATTTATATCAACCAGCTGGAGGTAGTATTATTCCTGCTTCTTTAGATTCAGTTGTGAATAAACAACATTTTGTTCACATGGATGGACAATCTGTTTTTAAAGTAGCCGTAGTTAAAATGGCTGATGTAGCGGCAGAAATGATGGAAAGAAATAATTTATCTTCTGATGACATTGCTTTTTTAACTCCACATCAAGCAAATAAAAGAATTATTGAAGCCACAGCGAATCGAATGGGAATTTCAATGAATAAAGTAATGCTTAATATTCATAAATATGGCAATACCACTTCTGCAACAATTCCGTTATGTTTGGCAGAATGGGAAAATCAATTAAATAAAGGTGATAATCTTATTTTAACCACCTTTGGAGCGGGCTTCACTTGGGGAGGAATGTATCTAAAATGGGCTTATTGATTTAAAACAGAATCAGAAGAATAAATTCAACTACAAACCCTAAAACAAAACCAGAATAAACTTGTGATGGTGTATGCGCATTTAATTTAAGGCGAGAAAAACCAATTAATCCAGCAGCAAAAATTGCCAAATAAAAAATCCAAACAGATTCTATACTGTGTTTAAAAATTATTGCAAGTAATGCTCCACACAAACCACCCACACCTATCATATGTGCGCTGATTTTCCATTTATAATTAATTAATAAAGTAAGAAGAATACTAACGCCTCCTCCTAATATTAATAATGTAATAATGGATGAAAAACCTATTGAATAAAACAAATAAAATAATGCAAAATAATATAAAGCGGTGCTAAAATATGGAACAACTCTTTCGGATTGAGTGTGCATTTGCAAGCTTTCAATACGTTTCATTTTTAAAAGGATGAATGCATTTAAAGCAGGCAAAAAAATAGTAAATACAAATGTAATGGATAAGATTAACAGCTTTAGTGACGTTGTAACAAACATTGAAATGTAATTATTGGAATAAAATAACAAGGTCATTCCATAAAAACACATTAACAAAGGATGAAACAGGTAAGAAATGAATTGAGCTAATTTTGTTTGCACAGAAATGATTTTATAATTCTTTACGTAAGCGTGCAACAGGAATATCAAGCTGTTCGCGGTATTTTGCAATTGTTCTTCTTGCAATATTGTAGCCTTTTTCTTTCAGTATTTTTGCTAATTTATCATCAGTTAAGGGTTTCTTTTTACTTTCGGCTGCAATACATTCTTCTAATATTTTTTTTACTTCACGTGTAGAAACTTCTTCTCCAGAATCTGTTGAAAGTGATTCACTAAAAAATGTTTTCAATAAAAAAGTCCCAAATGGTGTTTGAACATATTTACTATTTGCCACACGGGAAACTGTTGAAATATCCAAACCAACTCTTTCTGCAATATCTTTCAAAATCATTGGTTTTAATTTTGTTTCGTCACCCTCTAAAAAATATTCTTTTTGATATTCCATTATTGCATTCATTGTAAATAACAATGTATGGCTTCTTTGCTGTATAGCATCAATGAACCACCTTGCTCCGTCAAGTTTTTGTTTTACAAACTGAGTTGCTTCTTTACTGCTTTTATCTTTACTTTTTGAGTATTCTTCTAACATTTGGCTGTATGCCTTGCTTACTTTCAAATCTGGAGAGTTTCTAGAATTTAAAGACAAGTCTAATTTTCCATCTTCACTAGTAATAATAAAATCAGGTATTACTTGTTGAAAGCTTTTTTTACCGTCCGCCATTGAATTACCAGGGCGCGGATTCAGTTTTAAAATTTCTTGAATAACATCTTTCAACAGCTCATCATCAATTTCTAGTTTTTTCTGAATTTTATCATAATGTTTTTTCGAAAATTCATCCATTTGTTTTTCTACAACTTCTGTGGCAAGTTCAACAGTCATTGTTTGAACTTCTTTTTTACGTAATTGTATTAGTAAACATTCTTGTAAATCGCGAGCACCAATACCAGCAGGTTCAAAATCTTGAATAACGCTTAACATTTCTCCCAATTCTTTTTCGGTAGTAGTGATATTTTGTGAAAAAGCTATGTCATCAACGATAGAATTTAAATCTCTTCTTAGATATCCATCATCGTCTAAATTTCCTAGTAAATAAAGTGCTATTTGGTATTCTCTATCGTCAAGGTTTTTCATTCCCAATTGACTTTCGAGCATATCCTGAAAAGAAAGCCCTACTGAAAAAGGAATTTCTTTTCTTTCTTCATCAGGGCTAGTATTGTTTGCTTTTAATTTATACGATGCGCCTTCATCATCATCCATGTAATCGCTCAAGCTAAAATCATCACGCTGATTTTCGTCTTCCGTTTGAACATCATCAAACTCATCATTTTCAAATTCATCTACTGGTTCATCATCTGTTTCATTTCCTTCCTCTAAAGCTGGATTAATTTCCATCTCTTCTTTTATTCTTTGTTCTAATGCAACAGTTGGAAGTTGCAACAATTTCATCAACTGAATTTGTTGCGGTGAAAGTTTTTGTAATAATTTTTGACTTTGAATTTGTCTTAACATAAATCTTCTTCTATCTATCCGTTACTTACAAAAATAACAAATATTTAGCCAAATTTTAAAAGAGTAAAGATCAAGTTATTAACGGACATTAAACTCTAAAAGCAATCACTAGAACATCATCAATTTGTTCGAGTTCGCCTTTCCAGTTTAGAAATTTATTGAGAAGTAAATTTTCTTGTTCTTTTATAGGTTTATCGCTAATACTAGCAACAAATTTTTGCATGTTACCTAACATGAATTTTTTTCCTTTTTCTCCACCAAATTGATCGGCATAACCATCAGAGAATATATATATTAAATCACCTTTTTGAACTGAAACCGAATGATTAGTGAAAGTTCGTTTTGTTTCATTTTCCATTTCTAAACCACCAATAGGAAACTTGTTTGCTTTAATCATTTCAAACCCTTCTTCCGCATTTTTATTTTTTCTAAAAATCCAAAGAGGTCTATTCGCTCCAGCATATTCTAAAATAGTTCCTTCTTCATTTAACGAGCAAAGTGCTATATCCATCCCATCTCGTCTTTCATTTTCGCCATTCCCGCTTTGTTTTAAAGCGGTTTTAACACCAACATGTAATTCATTTAAAATTTCTGCTGGCTCTGTTATGTTTTTTTCTGTAACAATCTCGTTTAGCAATGTATTTCCAACAATACTCATAAATGCTCCAGGCACACCATGTCCTGTACAATCTACAGAAGCAATAAATCGTTTATTATTCCTATTGGCAAACCAATAAAAATCTCCACTCACAATATCTTTAGGCAAATACAAAACAAATGAATCAGTAAACTCTTTATATATATTTTGCAAAGGTGGTAACAAGGCTTCTTGAATGTTTTTAGCGTATTTTATACTATCAGTAATATCATGATTTTTAGCCTCAATAATTGCCTTTTGTGAAACTACTTCTTGATTTATTATTTCAACTTTCTCTTTCTCTTTACGCAACTGATAAGTACGTAATTCCACTTCCTGCTCCAGTTCTACTTTTGCTTTTTCTAAATTTCTCGTTCTAATAGTTATAAAAAAATACACACCAGCAAAAGCAAGAATAGCACATATAGTATAGAACCACCAAGTCCTCCACCAAGGAGATAAAATTGTAAAATGAAAAGTAATTGGTTTTGCATTCCACAAACCATCATTATTCATTGCTTTTAAATGAAATGTATATTCACCTGGAGACAAAGAAGAGTAGGTGGCCTCCGTTTTAGATGTTGGCGGAAACCAATCTGCATCTGCTCCTTCTAATTTAAATTGGTATTTTACTTTATTTGGGTTGGTAATACACACACCGATAAAATCAAATGTAATATGGTTTTTATCGTAAGGCAAAACTAAATTAATTGGCAAATGACTCAGACTATCAATGCCTTTTGAATTTGCTTTTAAATCACTTTCTGCATTTTGAAAAAACAATCTTATTCCAGTAATTCTTGTGAGAGCTTCCTCTTTATTTAATTTATCAAATCGTGGATTGTAAACTGTAACTCCTTTTATTGTTCCAAACCATAAGTTGCCATCCGCATCTTTAAATTCAGCATTAGAATTACATTCTACTCCTTTTAATCCTTCTTCTTTTCCATAATGCTTAACTTCTACTTTATTTTCGGCATAATATTTTTGTAGATTAATTTTATCTAAACCTTTGTTGGTACCTACCCAAAGATCATCCCCATCCAAAAGAAGTAAATACACTTTATTAGAAGCTAGTCCTTTATTTTCGCCAATATTTTGAAAAGATGTATAATTATATTCGAATAAGCCTTCATCCGTACCAAACCATAAATGACCTTTAGCATCTTGCAAAATAGCCGTTACACGTTTGTCAATAAAACCATTTGATTTATTAAAACGTTCTACTGTTTTTCCATTGTACTTTATTGCTCCTATTTCTGAGGCTATCCAGATATTACCACTTCTGTCCTGAAGCATTGAATAGATTGGCAGGTTCCCTCTATCTGTTTTTGTCTTATTGATTTCTTCAACAGGATTAAATTTCCCATTTTTAAAATTATAAACGCCATTGCCACTTCCAATCCATATGTTTTTTTTATTATCAATAATAATAGAATAAATATTGTCATCATCAGAAACACCATCTTTAATTTTATAATTTGAAAATGTTTTACCATTAAATACACTAAGTCCAGCTTTTGTTCCAAAATATAGATTACCACTTTCATCTTGAGCAATTACTTGAACATCATTATCAGATATTGAAGTTTTTAAATTTTTTACATCGAGTTTATAATTAATTATTTTATTGTTCTGAAACTTTACAACTCCAAAATTTTTAACCCCAAGCCATATGTTTTTATCCATGTCTTGAAAAATGCACGTAACATAATCACCAGGCAAACTATCTTTGCTTGTATAAGAAGTAAATGCCTCAGAAGCAAATTTTGAAACTCCAAACCCGTCTGTTCCAAACCAAAAATTCCCTTCTCTATCTTTAAATCCACACAATAGTTTATTACTTGCTAATCCGTTTTTGTCTTTATACTTACGATACGTATAGCCATTGTACTTATATATCCCCTCGTTTGTTGCAAACCAAAGATTATTTCTATTATCAGGTATAATGGCAGTAAAACCAATGTTTTCCTCTCCAGGAATGTTTACTTTTTGAATTACGCCAGGTCCGCTAATTTTATTGATACCAGCAACAGTTCCGACATAAATATTTCCCTGCATATCTTCTCCTATCGAACGTACAAAATTTTGTCGCAAACCCATCTCTTTAGTAAAATAGGTAAATCGCTTTGTAGAAGTGTTATATTTTATTAAGCCATATTGAATTGTTCCAAACCAAATATTATTTGAATTATCAACATAAATTGTAAAAACACTTGCTTTGTTTAATAAAGTATCAGCATCAAATGGTTTAATTTTATTATTTTCAAACAAACAAACTCCTTTGCTTGTTCCTAACCAAACAACGCCATTATTATCCTGCAATACTTTAAATACACGGTTATGTGTTAAACCATCTTTGTCGGTATAGTTTTTAAATTTTTTACCATTTAAAACACTCAAACCGCCATTTGTTCCAAAAAGAATACGGTTGTTATTTATTTCGGTAATTGAAAAAACTACATTATTAATTAAACTATCATTTTCGGTAAATGTTGTGAATTTATTCCCATCGTATTTACTAATTCCACCACTATTTGTACCAAACCAAATATTTCCATTGTGATCCTGGTACATGGATAGAACCTGCGATTGTGCAAGTCCATCTTCTACATTAAAATTGCGAAAATCAAATGTTTGAGATTTTACAAACTTTGCATTTACAAAAAGTAGTAAGAAGAAAAATATTTTATAGTTTAATTTCAATTCCTTTTTTATTATACAGAATAAAGATATAGATTTTTCAAAAATGAAATGTATTAAATTGCCACATAATATTCTTTTATTTCTGATATTTTGAGCTTAAATAAACTAAAAATCAGCTACTTTTGTTTTCACTAAACTAAAAAGCAAAAATACCCCTGAATAAAATGAGTTCCAAATCATTTAAAACATCCTTTATTAATAAAATAGTTAATGCAGGCATAAAAAAAGAATACAACCATTGGGAATTATTTTTAACCAGAAAGATTAACACAATCACCTTAGTTGCAATGTTAAATATGTTGTTAGGAATTAGCTTTTTCCTTATAATAGATTTCCATAATTTGATACTTGATTGTTTATTAGCATTTTTATTAGCACCATTAGTTTTATTGATGAATAAAATCAAAAATTACATTTGGGCTTCTTATGTGTTTTATTTAATTGGCTTTCTTTTTTTTATTTCAATTAATTTGAAAATGGGAAAAGATTCATACATGCTTCTTTTTTATTTCCCAATGATAATAAGCCTAGTACAAATGCTCGGAAGAAAAGAAACTATAAAACATTTAATTGGCATTTGTATTCTTTGTGTTGCATCAATAATAATTATAGCGGCTGGGTTTATTAATAAATGGGTAATTATAAATATAGAACCAGCTGTGCTTAATAAGATAATGATATTTAATATAATTTTAAGTGTAATTACGGCCATTTCATTTATTATAGTAATTACAGTTGAAAGTATAAGCCAAGAACGATTAATTAAAAAAATGCTGACTGAAAAAGATATTCTTCTCTCTGAAATATTCCATAGAGTAAAAAACAACATGAATATTGTAACAAGTTTATTGAGTCTAAAAAAAAACATGTCTGATTCTATTGAAGTAAAAAATGCTTTAGATGAATGTAAAAACAGAGTATATTCAATGGCATTGGTTCACCAAAAAATATTTGAAAAAGGAAATGTAAACAATCTAAATTTTAAAGATTACATTCAAAACTTAACAAAAGAGCTTCTTAATTCTATTGGAAAAGATAACTCGACTGAACTTAACATAAAGGCCGATGACATATTTATTGAACTATCAAATGCTATTCCTTGTGGATTAATCATAAATGAATTTGTTACAAATTCCTATAAATATGCTCAAACTGAAAATAAAAATTTAGAAATCAGTATTCTATTAAACAAAATCAATGAAACTATTGAATTAAAGCTAAAAGATAATGGACCTGGGTTATCAAATGAAGCGATCGGAAAACCTAATACATTAGGTATTGAATTAATAAAATCCCTTTCTGAGCAAATAAATGGGACCTATTCTTTTAAAAATGAAAATGGTTTGGTTTTCAGTTTGCAGTTTAAACAAGATAATTTAAGCTAATACTGGCTTCAAAACTGCAATTGCATCATCAATAGATTTAATATTGTCAAATGAAAGCGTTAATTTTCCGTTGTTCTCTTTCATTTTACAAATCCTTTGATTTTGTTGAACAAACTTAAGCACCTTTGTAAATGTTTCTGTTTGGTAGTAAGCTGAATCTTGCTTAGGAATAAAATAACCAACCATTTTATTGTTTTTCAACAATAATTTTTCGAATCCAATTTCCATTGCTAACCAACGTAAACGTATTGTATGAATTAATTCTATTGTTTGATTAGGAACTGGACCGAATCTATCTTTTAATTGCATCTCAAATTTTTGCAAATCTTCTTCGTTATTCGAATTATCTAACTCACGGTACAATGTTAAACGCTCTGTAATATTAGTAACATATTCAACAGGGATTAAAATTTCCATGTCCGTATCAATATTGCAGTCGGTTACATATAATTTTTTGGTATTGTTTTTTACTTTTTGATTATATGAATCTCCAATTTCTAATTCTTCGTTTTCAATTCTTAATTCCTGAATAGCTTCATCCAGTATTTTTTGATACATCTCAAAACCAATTTCATTAATAAATCCACTTTGTTCGCCACCCAACAAATCACCAGCACCTCTAATATCCAAATCGCGCATGGCAATATTAAATCCACTTCCTAAATCAGAAAACTCTTCAATTGCTTTTAATCGCTTTCTTGCTTCATTAGTTAATAAAGAAACAGGAGTAGTTAATAAATAGCAAAATGCTTTTTTGTTGGAGCGCCCCACTCGTCCTCTCATCTGGTGCAAATCGCTTAAACCAAACATGTGTGCTTGATTTATGATAATTGTATTTGCATTTGAAATATCTAAACCTGCTTCAATAATCGTAGTTGCAACCAATACATCATATTCTCCTTCCACAAATTTCAGCATTACCTCTTCCAGTTTATCTCCATCCAATTGCCCATGACCAATTCCTACCCTTACATCTGGGCACAAACGATTAATCATTCCTGCAACTTGAATAATGTCTTGCACTCTATTATGAACAAAAAACACCTGCCCACCACGAGAAACTTCAAACGAAACAGCATCGCGAATAATTTCTTCATTAAATGTATGCAACTCTGTTTGAACAGGATAACGGTTGGGAGGTGGTGTACTAATAATCGATAAATCCCTTGCTCCCATCATCGAAAACTGAAGTGTTCTTGGGATTGGTGTTGCAGTGAGTGTAAGAGAGTCAACACTTGTTTTTAGTGTTTTTAATTTATCTTTTACTCCTACTCCAAATTTTTGTTCTTCATCAATAATCATTAAACCTAAATCTTTCCATTTAACGTTTTTTCCCACAATGCCATGAGTACCAATTAAAATATCCACTTCTCCTCTTTCTACTTTTTCTAATGTTTCTTTTTGTTGTTTAGCACTTTTAAAACGATTTATATAATCAACATTACATGGCAAATCTTTTAATCGTTCACCAAATGTTTTATAGTGTTGCATTGCCAAAATTGTTGTAGGAACTAGCACAGCTACTTGCTTACTATCACACACAGCTTTAAACGCAGCACGAATGGCAATTTCTGTTTTCCCAAATCCAACATCTCCACAAATAAGCCTATCCATTGGATATTCCTTTTCCATATCACGCTTGACATCTGCTGTTGCTTTTATTTGGTCAGGCGTATCTTCATAAATAAATGAAGCCTCCAATTCATTTTGCAAATAATTATCGGGACTAAATTGAAACCCCTTTAATGCTTTTCGTTTTGCGTAAAGTTTAATTAAATCAAAAGCAATTTCTTTTACACGTTTTTTTGTTTTTTGTTTTAATGTTGCCCATGCATTTGTTCCTAGCTTATTAATTTTAGGTTCTGTTCCTTCTTTCCCACTATACTTTGCTATTCGGTGCAATGAATGTATGCTTATGTTAACAATATCATAATCTTTATAAACTAGCCGAATTGTTTCTTGAAGTTTACCATTTATTTCTATTGTTTCTAATCCTCCATACCTACCTACGCCATAATCAATATGGGTGATGTAATCACCAGGATTTAATCCTTTTAACTCTTTTAAAGTAAGTGCTTCGTTTTTTTTATTGTATGAATTTTTTAATCTAAAGCGATGGTACCTATCAAATATTTGATGGTCGGTATAAAAAGCTATTTTTAAATCATTATCAATAAATCCTTCGTGTAATCCACCAGCCCAACCTTCAATAAATGGTATAGGTTTAGAAGATTTATTATTTGAAGAAATATCTTCAAATATTTTATACAATCGTTCAATCTGTTTGTGGTTTTCTGCAAAAATTATGTTTTCAAAACCATTACGAATATTGGAATTTAGGTTGTCTAACAAAAAACTAAAATTCTTATTAAAACTAGGTTGAGGATTAAAATTATATGCAATTGTTTTAGTTGGAGTAAAAGAAAAATGATTTCCAAACTCTACAATTGAAACTGATAATGCTTGTTTTGAAAACGTGTCTTTATCAATATAAAGTTCCGATGGCTCCAATTGTTTAATAACATTATCCAATTTAGAATAGGCTTCTTCTGCAATTGAATAAGCCTTACCGATTCTATCCAATGTTAATTGAAAATGTTTGAACCATACAACTGTTTTTTCTCCTAAAAACTCAAAAAAGGTTTGACGACTTTCCTGTAATATTTTTGCTTGAATATTCGGAATGATATTACAAAATTGATGGTTTGCAATAGATAATTGGCTTGTGGCATCAAACGAACGAATTGAATCTACTTCATTTCCTAAAAACTCTACACGATAAGGATTGTCATTTGAAAAAGAAAAAATATCTACTATTCCACCACGAATAGAAAACTGGCCTGGTTCTACGACATAATCGACTCTTTCAAAATCATACTCAATTAAAACATCCGTTATAAAATCGATTGATATTTTTTCTCCTTGTTTTAATTCTAATGTGTTTTTACTTAAATGCGCTTGCGTAACCACTTTTTCAGTGAGTGCTTCTGGGAATGTAACTATGCAAATATGCTTTTTTGATGTAGTAAGTTTATTTAAGACTTCTGCACGCAATAAAATATTTGCATTATCAATCTCTTCGTGCTCGTAAGGCATTCGATAGGATGCAGGGAAAAACAAAACATGTTCTTCTCCTAATAAATTTTCTAAATCATTTAAAAAATAAGCAGCTTCTTCTTTATCGGGCAATATAAAAAGCTGCGTTTTGTATACATGCTGAAAAGCAGTAGCAGCAATAAAAGAAGCACCAGAACCAACTATGTTTTTTAACTGAACGCGCGTAGCATCCCCACTCAATTCTTGTATTAATAATGAATTGTTGTTTGATTCGCTGTACTTTCGTAAAATATCTTCTTTCGTCACAGGCGTTCTTAAAAGGAAAGCAAAAATACGAAAATACCTATTGAAAAGTATTATAAAATGGTTAAGTGTACTGTTTCAATTTTAGTTTTTGAAACCGCAACTATTTTAAACAAATAATTTTTAATTTTTATTTGTTCGTTCTTTTCTGGGATACTTTCGTGATAGTGCATAATTAAGCCACTTATTGTTTCAAAAGTATCTAATATGGGTAATTCTAAATTGTATTTGCTATTTATATAATCTGTTTCTAATCGAGCAGAAAATAAATATTCTGAATCATTTATTTTTCTGTCTATCAACTCTTCTTTATCATGTTCATCTTCAATTTCACCAAATATTTCTTCTATAACATCTTCCATTGTTAACATACCAGACGTACCACCGAACTCATCTACAACAATGGCTATACTTTTATTTTGCTGAATAAAAACTGTTAAAATTTCATTTGCTGGCATTGATTCAGGAACTATACTAACTGGCAACAAAACATTTCTTATGCTTTCAGGTTTTTTAAATAACTCTTTTGAATATACGTAACCAATAATATTATCAATAGTTTTATCGTAAATTAAAATTTTTGACAATCTTGTTTCGATAAACTTTTGTTTTAATTCTTCTGTTGATGCGTTAATTTCTAGTCCAATAATTTCTGTTCTTGGAATCATACATTCTCTTGCTTTTACTTCAGAAAAATCAAGTGCGTTTTGAAAAATTTGAATTTCATGATCCATTTCACTTTTCTTTTCTACTGCGGATGTCCCCTCTTTTATATAATTATCCAAATCAATCATTGTAAAAGCTGTTTTTTCATTTTCGATTTTTACTCTAAATATTTTTTTCAAAATAAATTCCGACAGACCGATAGTAACCATTACCACAGGATATAAAACTCCATAAACAATTGTAAGCGGGAAAACAAAAATATTTAAGGTGCGGTTAGGATTTATTCTAAATAAATTTTTGGGTAAATATTCTGCTGTAACCAAAATTAGCATGGTTGAGCAAAAAGTAGAAAGCAATAGTATTACTATTTTAGATGAGATTAGATGCCCAAATAAAGACTTAAGCTCTTCATCCATATAAATACCAAAAATTACAAGCGCAATATTATTCCCAAGCAACATTGTTCCTAAATAACGGGAAGGATATTTATTAAAGTGCGAAAGTATTTTTGCAGACAAGTTGCCTTGTTTACTTTCAAGCTCAATCCGCATTTTATTAGAAGTAATAAATGCTATTTCTAATCCAGAAAAAAATGCTGAAGCAAGAAGGGTTAATAAAATTATTAATACAGATGTTTCCAATTTATTTTTTTTGTTGTGATTTATTTTGTTCGGCTGCTGCTTCAAACTTTTTACGTTGGCGCTTACGAACCGAATACATAATACCACATGCAAAGGTAAAAACTAAAAAATAAATGGCTCCTTCATTATCTTTTGCCAATATAAAATAAGCAATCATAAAAATTCCGATGATTCCCATTATGAGCCAAATTATTTCTAACATTCTAAACATTTTATTCATGATACTTTCTTTTTTTGTTTTTATTTAATCTCCTCGTCTTTAATAGCTATTCTACCTTTTACATTTCTAATTTCATATTCCGAAAAATCTTGTTCTGCTTCTAAACCATTTCCCATAATAATTTCGTCTTTTGTAGTTATTTTTACAAACTCATCGGTATATATTTTTTTTGTTAGTGCATTCCAAATTAAGTGTTCTGTTTCTAGCATATCCCCTTTTTCATTTATAACAACAACTTTGTTTCTAACTTCCATTGTTTGAATATTATTCCCATTTTCGTAACCTATTCCATAATTTGCAGTTAGTTTTGTTTGCTGTTTGCGCTGTTCATTAAAAAAAATCACTTCTAAACCTTTAGGCATTTCCATGTAAGGCTTTTTTACTGTGCTATATCTATTTAACTCTTTGCTTTTCAACTTTGCTCTTACTCGGGCAGAATCGCTGTAAATTATTTCTACATTTTTTACCGATTCGTTTGGTAAATTTAGTTGATTTAAAGCGGCAAGCTGATTTACTTCATCAATGCTATTTTCGCAAGAGGATAATGCAATAAGGAATAAAAAAATAGAACAGAAGTGTATGTTTTTAAAAAACAGATTTACCATTGAGTAAATTTAATCAAATTTTGGTTTAACAAACCATCGGTCGTTGATTGTAAATCCAAGTGTGGCGCGCATAAAATTTTCTTGAATCAATCCATTGGATGTTGTTCCTCTTTGACCAAACTCAACGCCAATATTTACCATCGAAAAAGTTTGTAAAATATAGTTTCTTCCTACAGGAAAACCAACTCCAATACTCAATGCATATTCCTGTAATTGTGTGCTTTTTAATTCAATTGCTGTTTGATAATATCTAAAGCCCCATCTGTAATTAACACGTTTATAATAATTATTTAAACCCAATGCTTTTGCATCAGGAACATATTGAAAACCTAATGAAGCACGCATACTATTTTTTAATTCACGAGTTTGATTAAATGCTTGGTAGCTACTCCAATTTTGAATAGCAAAATCAGTTGCAATTAACCAACGTTCTCCTTTTTTAAATCCAATTCCAAACCCAAATGAAAGAGGTAATGATATTTTGCCTTTTGTTCCTTCAACATTCACAACCGTATCTTTCCCAACTTCAAACCCAGAAGCACTTACAAAATAACTGTAAGACAAACTATCAATTTTTGCATTTAGATTTGTTTGAGCAGCGAATGTTGCTCCCAGCATGATTTTTACATTTTCTTTTAAATCTCTACCCTTTAAAGAATCAATAGTGAATGCATATTGTGCACCATAATCTAAATAAAAATCATTTACTCTTTTTATAGTTGCAGTTCTTGTATTAAAACCTAAAAAACTTCCAGGAAAAATAGTTCTTCCAGAATTATCAATACTTCCAAATAAATAAGAAGCATTTACTCCTAAAGATAAATCTTGCCAACGTTTTTTTTGTTTTAAAATTTTATTGATTGTATATTTATCTGCATTTATTTCTTCTTTCGTTTTTAAAGTTCCATCAGCCTTGCTTTTAGATGAAAGCAATTTAAACTTATTCGATTTTAAAAACATTTTAGGCATGCCATAAAACGGTTTGATTGCATTGCCAAAATACGCTTGATTAAAACCACCTGAACCTTCGTATAAAAAATCTACGGTTCCTACATTGGTAATATTTTGTTGGTCAGAAACTTTATATCCAACAGAACTATAAGGAAGCAAACCAATACTAGCTCCCCACCACCATTTGCGAATTGGGAAAGCTAAAGAAACATAGCCAAACGAAGCACTATTAGTAATGGTACTGGTATTTTGATTTTTTAATTGTAAACGTGTATAATTTAAACCTAACTCAGCTGTTGTTAATCGAATATTTGAATAAGAAGCAGGATTTGCTGGATTAATAAAAAAAATAGGAGTGGTATCATTTTGAAGAGCAATTGAACTTCCCGCTAATGCAAATCCTTGAGCAAAACCTTTGTTGTAAATGTCTCCTAAACCATATCTAGAATAAGGGGAGCTATTTGTTAATTGTGCCTGTGCTGAAAAACTTATTAAACTAATAACAGTAAGTACAAAAAATACTACATTATTTACTTTATTCTTTCTAAACTCTTTTTTTGTCATACTTATTTTACCGAGTTGAAATTTAAAATAGCATTCAACCCTTTTAAAATTAAATTTTGGTCTGCAAAGATGCTGTTTTTTAGCCGTTTCTCAAAAAAATTAACATCTCCACCTGTAATATACACTTTTAGGTCATTAAATTCCTTTTTGTACTGAGCTATCATGCCATCTACTTCGGCAATTACAGCTGCTTGAACACCTGATAATATGCTCGAATTTGAATCATTTCCTATCAACTCATTAAAATCATTGTCGATAGACAATAACGGCAAACGCGAAGTAAAAGTATGTAAAGCTTTAAAACGCATTTGCAAGCCAGGCGAAATAGCCCCTCCAATGTATTGATTTTTGTTATTTACAAAATTGTATTTAATACATGTTCCTGCATCAATAACCAACATGTTTTGATTAGGAGTAATTACATTAGCACCAATAGCAGCAGCCAATCTATCACTACCAAGGGTGTGAGCTGATTTGTATAAATTTTGGATAGGAACGGGCGTTTCTGAAGTAAACAATAAAACATCTACTTTTTTCTTTAGTTCCTCAATGTCACTTTCAAGCCCATTAACAACAGAACCAAGAATACAGTTATTTATTTGGTGTTTTTCAAAAATATCAGAAGCATTGAGCTCTTGAAATGAATTAAACACAAAAAAGTGCTTTAATTCATCTTTTTCGAACAAAGCTGTTTTTATTCTTGTATTACCAATATCTATAACCAATTGCATATCACAAAGCTACCAAAATAAGCCTTTGAAAAAGAAATATTTTTTTTGATAAATAAAAAATATGTTTACATTTGCAACCCAAATTAAATGAGCTGGTACCTTAGCTCAGATGGTAGAGCAAAGGACTGAAAATCCTTGTGTCCGCGGTTCGATCCCGCGAGGTACCAC